>CAWIVY010000003.1:0-184195 GCA_963839615.1 uncultured Solirubrobacteraceae bacterium | reverse complement strand
CGCTAGGTTCTCGACGTGGCCGACCTGCTGTCGCTCTTCCCGCCCGGCAGCGTGGCCGACGCGGACGGGATGCTGCGCATCGGCGGCTGCCGCGCGGACGCGCTCGCCGAGGAGTTCGGCACCCCCGTGCTCGTCGTCGCCGAGCACGCGCTGCGCGCGCGGGCGCGCGAGTACGCGGACGGGCTTGCCGCTCGCTGGCCGCGCTCGCGCGTGGTCTTCGCCTCGAAGGCCTTCCCCTGCACCGCGGTCCAGCGCGTGATGGTCCAGGAGGGGCTCGGCCTCGACGTCGCGGGCGGCGGGGAGATCGTGACCGCGATCGCGGCCGGGGCGGATCCCGCGCTGCTCGTGCTGCACGGGAACGCCAAGACCGACGAGGAGATCGCGCTGGCCGCGGAGCACGGCATCGGGCTCGTGGTCGTCGACAACGCGGACGACGTCGACCGGCTCGAGGCGACGTTGCCGAGCGGGCGGGCGCAGGACGTGCTGGTGCGAGTGATCCCGGGCGTGCAGGCCGCGACGCACGCGAGCGTGCTCACCGGCCACGCGGGATCGAAGTTCGGGCTGGTGCCCGCCGCGGCCGCCGAGCTGATCGCGCGGATCGGACGGAGCCCGCGGCTGCGCATGCTGGGGCTGCACGTCCACGTCGGCTCGCAGATCCTCGACGTCGAGCCGTTCGAGCGCTCCGTCGCCGCGATCGCCTCGCTCGGCCGGTTCCCGGTCTACGACCTCGGCGGCGGCCTCGGCGCGCGCTACACCTACGCCGACCGTCCCGCCGCCGTCGGCGCCTACCTCGACGCGCTGGTCGGGGCGGCGCGCGAGCACCTGCCCGCCGACGCCGAGCTGATCATCGAGCCCGGGCGCAGCATGGTCGCGTCCGCGGCCGCGACGCTGTACCGGGTCGTCACCGTCAAGCGCGGCGAGATCACGTTCGTCGCCGTCGACGGTGGCATGGGCGACAACCTCGAGGTTGCGTTGTACGGCCAGCGCTTCGAGGCCGGGATCGCTTCCCGGATCGACGCGCCGGGCGGCGAGACGGTGACGCTCGTCGGCCGGCACTGCGAGAGCGGCGACGTGCTCGTCGACGGCGTGCGCCTGGACGCGCCGCGCGTCGGCGACCTGATCGGCGTCCCGGCGACCGGCGCCTACTGCCACACGATGGCGAACAACTACAACGGCAACCGCAGGATCCCCGTGGTCTTCGCGGCCGGCGGCGCGGCCCGCCTGGTCGTCCGCCGCGAGAGCTGGGCCGACCTGCTCGCGCGCGACGCCGTCTGAGCGCGGTCAGGGCGTGAACGGCGTGACCGTGCCGAGGTGCGCCCACAGCACCAGCAGGGAGAAGGTGACGGTCGCCGCGTAGGGCAGCGCAACGCGGCCGAGCGCCGCGCCGATCGCCACGCCGGCGGCGGGCAGCACGCCGTAGAGGTAGCGCGGATAGAAGAAGTCCCAGTTCCCGAGGAGCAGCCCGGCGCTCATCAGCCCGATGCCGAGCGCGAGCGGCGCGCACAGCAGCGCCCATGCCGGCGGGCGGCGCACGAGCACGAGCCCGAGCGGGAGGGCGAGCGTCAACAAGAGGAACACGTCGCGCAGCCGCCGCTTGGCGGGCGAGAGCAGCTCCGACCACCATTCCTCGGCGATCACGCCGCCGAGCAGCCGCTCGTGCAGGTCCGGCAGGTCGCCGGTGCCGAGGTCGCGGCCGGACGGGTTGAGCACCGGATCCTGCATCTCGCGCACCAGCGCGCTCGCCGTCGGCGCGCCGTAGCGCTCGACGTTCGACGCGACCCACGGCGCGAGGAGCAGGCAGGGAAGGGCGAGCGCGAGCGCCGCCGTGGCGCGGCGCCCGCCGCGGCGCACGTGCAGCAGCGCGACCACCGCCAGGACCGGCAGGAGCACGACGAGCGAGAGGCGCGTGAGCAGCCCGAGGCCGGCGAGCGCTCCCGCGAGCACGAGCAGGCGGCCGTCGCGGCGCTCGTGCGCCGCGCGCGCCGCCAGCATGGCGCCGAGCGCGAGCGGCAGCTCCAGCGCGGCGTTCGAGACGGTGACGGTGCGGACGACGACGCCGGGCCAGAGCAGGAAGCAGAGCGCGACCGCGAAGACGGCGGGCGAGCCGCGCGCGAGCCGCCAGAGCAGGAACGCGGCGAGCAGCAGGCAGGCGAGGCCGAGCAGGCGCAGCACCCGCACCTTCGCGAGATGGTCGCCCCCGGCCGCGAACGGGCCCGCGGCGACGACGTAGTAGAGCGGCGGCTGGAACGCCTCGTAGGAGCGGCCGGCGAGCCCGCGCGCGGCGGGGTCGGTGCGCGGCGGCGCCGGGAACACGCCTTCGTCGATCGCCTCCGCCTCGGGCGAGATCAGCTCGTCGCGCAGGTCCGGGAGACGCCCCTCCTCGGCCACCGTCTGCACGTAGTCGTAGTGCGCGCGCTCGTCGACGAGCGCCCACACGGGGAACCGCAAGACGGTGACGGCGCCGAGCGCGACCAGCGCCGCGAGCTGGACGGCTATGAGAGCGCGGAGCGCCACGCGCGGGGAAGCCGTGTGGCGCCGCTCAGCCCGACGGACGGTCGCGCAGCAGCCTGCGCATGATCTTGCCCGAGGCTGACTTCGGGATCTCGTCGACGAACTCGACGGCGCGGATGCGCTTGTAGGGCGCGACGCGCTCGGCCACCCACGCCATCAGCTCGTCGGGGTCGAGCGCCTCGCCCGCCGCGACGATGCAGGCCTTCGGCGTCTCGCCGCAGAGCTCGTCGGGAACCGGGATCACGGCGGCGTCCGCGACGTCCGGGTGGCCGATCAGCAGCGCCTCGAGCTCGGCCGGCGGCACCTGGTAGCCCTTGTACTTGATCAGCTCCTTGACGCGGTCGACGATCCGCCAGACCTCTCCGTCCTCGAGGCGCGCGACGTCGCCCGTCTTCAGCCAGCCGTCTTCGGTCAGCGTCGCCGCCGTCGCCGCGTCGTCGGCGAGATACCCGCGCATCACCTGTGGGCCGCGGATCCAGATCTCGCCGGCCTCGTCGGTGTCCTCGCCGCTCTCGGGATCGACGAGCCGCCCCTCGGTGCTCCCGACCAGGCGCCCGATCGCGCCCGGGTCCTGCTCCTCGAGTTGCTCGTCGGCGGCGAAGTGCGTGACCGGGCTCGCCTCGGTCATCCCGTAGCCCTGGCGCACCGGCGCCCCCAGCCGCTCCGACGCGCGGTTCGCGGTGTCGGCGTCGAGTGGCGCGGCGCCCGAGATCACCACCCGCAGCGCGAGGTCACGGCCCTCGACCCCCGGCGCCTTCGCGAGCCCGAGCACGACCGGCGGCGCGACGTGCGCGCGCGTCACCTGGTGCTGCTCGAGCAGGTCGAGGAACCCGCCCATGTCGAAGCGCGGCATCGTGACGATCGTCGCCCCCTGGGACAGCCCGAGGTTGATCACCACGGTCTGGCCGTAGATGTGGAAGAACGGCAGCATCCCGATCAGCACGTCGTGCTCGTCGATCCTGTGGACGGCGCGGATCTGCTCCATGTTCGCCACGAGGTTGCGATGCGTGAGCATCACGCCCTTGGACAGCCCGGTCGTGCCGCTGGAGAACGGCAGCACGGCGAGGTCCCCCGCCGGGTCGACCGACGGCGTCCCCGGGTCGCCGTCGCCGCTGGGGAGCGACTCGAGCGTGAACGCCGGCAGCCCCGTATCCGCCACCGCTGCGCGCAACGGCTCGGCGACGATCACGGCGTCGGCGTCGGCGCTGCGCAGCTGCTTGGCGATCTCGTCGGGCGTCAGCAGCGGGTTGATCGAGGTCACGATCGCGCCGAGCGAGACGACGGCGTGGAACGCGACCGCCCAGGTGGCGCTGTTCGGCCCCAGCAGCCCGACGGCGTCGCCTGGGCCGATGCCCTCCGTGGCCAGCCCGGCGGCCACGGAGCGGACCTGCTGCGCGAACTCGGCGTAGGTCGTGACGGCGCCACTTGCGCCGTCGACGAGCGCGGGCTTGTCGCCCCGCTGCCGCCGCGCCGCCGAGCACGTACTCGGTCAGCGAGACCTGCGGGACATGCACGTCGGGATACGGGCTGCGGAGAACCATCGGCCCAGCCTACGGCGGCTATCCGCCGCTTGCGCCGAACCGCTCCGTCTTCACGAGCGCGCGATCGTGGCCGAGGTCGACGAGATCCTGCGCCACGTGCTCGACGAAGCCCGTCGGGCCGCAGACGAAGCAGCGCGGGCGCGAGTCCGGCGGCGGCGCGAGCTCCGCGAGCATCGCGGCGTCGATCCGGCGGTCGTAACCCGTCCAGCCTTCCGGCGTGCGGCGCGTGTAGGTGAGCGCGGCGCCGTCGAGCTCATCGGCGTAGAGCACGTGGTCCGGGCCGCGCGCCGAGAGCAGCAGCGTCGACTCGATCGCGGGCGCGACGAGCCTGCGGTGGCGCTCGATGCACATCAGACGGCACCAGCCCCGAGCCGCCCGCGACGAGCAGCAGGGGGCCGCCGCGCGACGGCTCCCAGACGAAGTAGCCGCCGATCGGGCCGCGCAGGTCGAGCGCGTCGCCCGGCCGCGCCTCGTCGACGAGCCAGGCGGAGAGCTCGCCTTCCGGGAGCCGCTCGACGGTGAGCTCGAGCGGCGCTCCCGGCGGCGAGGCGATCGAGTACGAGCGCTGGGCCTGGTAGCCGTCCTCGGCGGTCAGGCGCACGTCGACGTGCTGGCCCGCCTTGTGGCCGGGCCAGCCCTCGACGTCGAGCACGAGGGTGCGCGCCCGCACGGTCTCGCGGCGCACGGCGGCGACGCGCGCGGGCAGCCAGCTCAGTCGCCCTGGTACCGCTGCTCGCGCCAAGGGTCGCCGCGGTCGTGGTAGCCGAGCTGCTCCCAGAAGCCCGGCTCGTCGTCGGCGCGCAGCACGAGCCCGCGCACCCATTTCGCGCTCTTCCAGAAGTACAGGTGCGGCACGAGCAGTCGCACCGGCCCACCGTGCTCGGGCGCCAGCGGGCGGCCGTCGTAGCCCCAGGCGAGCCAGGCCTTGCCGCCGATCAGGTCCTCGAGCGGGAGGTTGGTGGTGTAACCGCCGTCGCACCAGGCGGTCGCGAAGGCCGCGTCGGTCTCGACCCCGTCGAACAGCACGTCGAGCGAGATCCCCTCCCACTCCGTGTCGAGCTTGGACCAGGTGGTGACGCAGTGGATGTCGCAGCGGACGGCCTCGGGGTCCAGCGCGCGCAGCTCCTCCCAGCTCCAGCGCCGGTCCCCGTCGAGGTCCCCCGTGATCGAGAACGACCACTCGGCGAGCGACACGCGCGGCGTCGGGCCCGCCGACAGGACCGGGAACGCGGACTCCAGGTGCTGCCCCGGCGGCAGCCGGGTCGGATCGCCTCCGCGGTCGCGCCGGCGGAAGCCTCGGCTGATCGAAGGCATGCCGAGAGTGTCGCGCAGCGGCCCGCGCGTTACCCAGGCGGCGGCGAGGAGACCACGAACTGCGTCTCCGACGGCGGCTCGCCGGTCTCGTCGAACGTCCCCAGCGACTCGAGCTCCACGCCGACGACGATGTGGCGCACCGAGACCGCGAGGTACTCGTGGCTCTCCGGCACCCGCGTGTCACCCGGCCAGGAGATCTGCGCGTCCGTGATCGGCAGGAAGTCGGAGTCGTGCGAGTTGAGGAAGTCCGTCATCCGTGAGCGGTATCCCTCGTTGGGCAGCTGGAGTGTGCCTTCGATCGCGTGTCGCTCGGTCTCGAGCCGCACGCGCAGGCGGCGGAAATGCATCCCTGGAGTATCGGGCATGGCGCCGTCGGCCTATAGGCTGGCTGGCCACGGTGTCAGAGATCGACGAGACAATGCGGCCGTGGCTGGAGCGGATCGTCCAGGACACGGGCCCGCTCGGCCTCTATGACGCGCACACGCACATCGGGAGCAACGACCCCGACGGCTACAAGCAGACGCTCGAGCAGTTGCTCGACGCGCTCGGCCTGGCCGGCGCGTGCGCCGTCGTCTTCCCGATGCACGAGCCGGACGGCTACTCCGCGGCCAACGACACGGTGATCGCGGCGGCCTCCGCGCACCCCGAGCAGCTCGTCGCGTTCTGCCGCGTGAGCCCGCACGACGGCGCTCTGGACGAGGCGCGGCGGGCGCTCGACGCCGGCGCGCGCGGGATCAAGCTGCATCCGCGCGCCGAGCGCTTCGGCATGGACGAGCCGGCCGTGGCGGAGCTGGTGCAGCTCGCGCACGAGCGGCGCGTGCCGGTGCTGATCCACGCCGGCCGCGGCATCCCCGCCCTGGGGGAGAACACGGTGCGGCTCGCCGCCCGCCACCCGGACGCGACGCTGATCCTCGCGCACGCGGCGATCTCCGACCTCGCGTGGCTGTGGCGCGTGCTGCCGTCGGCCCCGAACGTGCTGATCGACACCGCTTGGTGGAATCCGGTCGACCTCGTCGCGCTGTTCGCGCTGTCGCCGCCGGCGAACGTGATCTGGGCGAGCGACTCCCCCTACGGGCGCCCGTTGCCGTCGGCGGTGTGGCACCTGCGCTGCGCGCTCCAGGCCGGCTGCACGCCGGACCAGCTGCGCGGGATCGCCGGCGGCACGATCGCGCGCGTGCTCGACGGCGGGCGGCCGGAGGACCTCGGGCCTCCGCCCGGCGCTCCGAGCGCGGCGCTCGACCTGCTGCTCGAGCGCGTGGTCACGAACCTGTGCAGCGCCTTCGCCCGGCTCGCGGCCGGCACGGACCCGGTCGAGTCGCTCGTGCTGGCGCGGCTCGCGTGTGCGGTCGGCACCGACGGTCCGCACGCCGCCGTGCACGCAGCGGTGCTCGAGCAGCTCGACCGCTACGAGGACGAGTTCGAGCCGCCGCCGCCCGGTGTGCGCTTTCCGCCGGCGATGCGCTACATGGTGCACGCGCTCTGCATCGCGCGCACGCCGGACGTGCCGCTGCCCGCGCTGCCGGGCGCTCCGCCGCCGACCCGGGCCGAAGCCGGAGCCTAGTCCTCGCCGCCGCCCTGCTGGATCGGGCGCTCGCCGGGCGCCGCGGGCGTCGGCGGAGGCGGCTCGCAGGTCCGGTAGACCTGCGCGTCCTCGACGCGCTGGCCGCCGAGCGTCTCACCCTCGACGCGGACGACCGAGCGGCCGCGCGGCAGCCGCACCGTCGCGCTGGCCGCGCGCGGTATCCCGGTGAGCCGTACGACCCTGTGGTCACGGACGCTCACCCTGAACCAGCCGAAAACCGCCCCGGCGGGCGGCGTGAAGCGCACGCGCAGCCGCCTGTTGCGCAGGCATGACGACGCGGCGGCGAGCTTCAGGACCTGGCCGTCGCGCACGGTCGGCTCGGGCAGCGCGTACGGGTCGGAGCCGCCGCTCTGCGCGAGCGCGCTGCCCCCGGCGAGCACTCCGGCGGCGGCGAGCAGCGCAACCAGGCGATGACGGCGCATCGTGCGCGACGCTACCGGACGCGCTGCGTGAGCGCCATTCTCAGCGCCGGGCTGCGTTGCAGCTTCCCGAGAGACATTCGAGGAGGCCCTTCGCCGTGCAGATCAGATTCCGCAGTGTCGTGCTCACCGCCCTGCTCATCTGCGGGGTGGCGCCGGCCGCTGCGCAGGCGGCGAAGTTCCCCGCGGCCGCCTGCCCGCGCTACGCCGACCTGCGGATCTGCACGGCGCAGGTGCCGAGCTTCGACGGGACCACCCTGGACGCGGACCTGACGCTGCCCGCCGGGAACGCGCCGGGCGGCGGCGCGCACCCGCTGATCGTGCTGCTGCACGGCTTCTCGGGCGACAAGCACGACTGGCAGTCGACGAACGACACGGCCGACGGCAAGGACAAGTGGCACTGGAACTCGCACTGGTTCGCCAAGCGCGGCTACTACGTCCTGAGCTACACGGCGCGCGGCTTCCGCACCGATCAGCCCTCGCAGCCGTATCAGCCCGCGACGCCCTCGGGCAGCTCGGCGAGCCTGCCTAGCGGAACGATCCAGCTCAAGAGCCGCGACGCGGAGATCCGCGACACGCAGTGGCTCGCCGCGCTCGCCGCGGCGACGTTCAAGGACCTCGACCGCGAGCGCGTCGTCGTGTCGGGCAACTCGTACGGCGGCGGTGAGAGCTGGCTGCAGTCCACGCAGCCCGCCTGGACGTTCCCGCGCAGCGTCGACAAGTCGCTGCCGGTGCTCAAGCTGAAGGTCGCGGTCCCGAAGTACGGCTGGTCGGACCTCGCCTACTCGCTCGCGCCGCATGGCCGCGGCGATCCGTACACGGCCGCGACGGAACGAGCCGGCGAGCAGCCGATCGGCGTCGTCAAGCTCTCCTACGTCAACGGCTTCTACGCGCTCGGCACGGCGGACGGGATCTTCGAGGCGGGCACCCGCACGGCGCCGACCGCGGCGGGCGAGGGGACGATCAGCGTGCCGGCCTGGCGCGCGCGGCTGGCCGACGCGGGCGACCCGTACGACGCCGCCGGCACCGAGGACCCGATCGTCGCGCAGGCGCGCCGCGGGCTGACCGAGTTCCGCAGCAGCCACTACAAGAGGCGGCCTGCGGGCCGGCGCGTCGCGGTCTTCTCGATCCAGGGCTGGACCGACGACCTGTTCCCGGCCGTGGAGTCGACGCGCGAGTTCCTCGCGCTCAAGGCGCTCGACCCGCGCTGGCCGGTCTCGCTCGCGTTCGCCGACGTCGGTCACCCGCGCGCGCAGAACAAGGGCGCCACATGGGAGTGGCTCAACACGAAGGCGAACGCGTTCGTGAACGCGAACCTGGATGTCGCACGCGAGGGCGGCTCGACCGTCAGCAGCGAGCAGACGACGTGCAACGGCAGCACCGGCACCCGTGTCAGCGCGAGCGGCCCGCGCGCGCTCGCCACGCGCGCCGCTCGCTTCGCGCTGCCGGGCGGCAGCCTCGCGCCCGCGTCGGGCAGCGGCGACCCGGACGGCCCCGCGACCGACCCGGTGGTGGGATCGCTGGGCGGGACCCAGCCCGAGAGCTGCCGCGAGTCGAACACGCCGTCGTGGCCCGGGCGCTACACGGCGCTGACCGGGCCGCTCGCCGCGCCGCTCCAGACCGTCGGGCTGGGCGAGGTGCGGATCTCCTATGCGCTCGCGCCTGCGGTCTCCGCCGCGGTCGTCGCGCGGGTCTGGGACGTCGCGCCCGACGGCACCACGCTGCTGCTCACGCGCGGCGCGGCGCGGCTGGACCCGCCCGCCTACGACGCGCCGACCGGCAAGCTGCGGCTCGGCCTCTTCGGCAACCACTGGCGCGTGCCCGCCGGCCACCGGCTGCGCGTGGACCTGGCCCAGGCCGACGAGCCGATGTGGCGCCGCGCGAACCTGCCGGCGACGCTCAGCTTCAGCGGCGCGGAGCTCGTGCTGCCGGCGCGCTGAAGCCCCAGTTTGAGCCGCGCTGTGCGCGGGGTAGCCCGCGTGCAGTCAGGGTTCTGAAGCGAGGGAGGAAGCGTGGCGTCGGGTCCCGTCGAGTTGCGCACAATCGACACGAACATCCCGTCCCGGATGGACCGTCTGCCCTGGGCCAGGTGGCACTGGCTCGTCGTCATCGGACTGGGCGCGGTGTGGATCCTCGACGGCCTCGAGGTCACGATCGTCGGCACGATCGCCAGCCGCCTGACCGAGAAGGGCTCGGGCATCGAGCTGACGGAGTCCCAGATCGGGCAGGCCGCCGCGATCTACGTGGCGGGCGCGTGTCTCGGCGCCCTGTTCTTCGGCCATCTCGCCGATCGGCTGGGGCGCAAGAAGCTGTTCATGATCACGCTGGTCGTGTACCTCGTGGCCACGGTCGCGACCGCCTTCACCAGCTCGTTCCTCTTCTTCGCGATCTGCCGCTTCTTCACCGGCGCCGGCATCGGCGGCGAGTACGCAGCGATCAACTCCGCGATCGACGAGCTGATCCCCGCCCGCGTGCGCGGCACGGTCGACCTGATCATCAACGGCTCGTTCTGGCTCGGCACGGCCGCGGGCGCCCTGCTCTCGATCGTGCTGCTGGACACGTCGATCCTCGCCGCCGACGTCGGCTGGCGCGTCGCGTTCGGCCTCGGCGCGGTCCTCGGCATCGGCATCCTGCTCGTGCGCCGGTACGTGCCGGAGTCCCCGCGCTGGCTGTTCATCCACGGCCGCGACGAGGAGGCGGAGGCGCTCGTCTCCGACATCGAGCGCCAGGTGAGCGAGCAGACCGGACAGCAGCTCGACGAGCCGCGGCGCTCGATCAAGATCCGCCAGCGGCGCGCGATCGGGTTCGGCACGGTCACGAAGACCGTCTTCAAGCTGTATCCGAAGCGGACCGTCCTCGGGCTCTCGCTGTTCATCGGCCAGGCGTTCCTCTACAACGCGGTCTTCTTCACGTACGCGCTGGTGCTGTCCAAGTTCTACGGCGTCGGCGCGAACGCGATCGGCTTCTACGTCTTCGCGTTCGCGATCGGCAACTTCCTCGGGCCGCTGCTGCTCGGGCGTTTCTTCGACAGCGTCGGGCGCAAGCCGATGATCGCCGGCACGTACATCCTCTCGGGTGCGCTGCTGATCGTGACGGCGATCCTGTTCCAGAGCGGGACGCTCACGGCGATCTCGCAGACGGCCGCCTGGTGCGTGATCTTCTTCTTCGCCTCGGCAGGCGCTAGCGCCGCCTACCTGACCGTCTCGGAGATCTTCCCGATGGAGACGCGGGCGATGGCGATCTCGTTCTTCTACGCGGTCGGCACGGCGATCGGCGGCATCACCGGGCCGATCCTGTTCGGGCGATTGATCGAGGCCGGCGGGGAGACGAACGTGATGTACGGCTACCTGCTCGGCGCGTCGCTGATGATCGCGGCGGGCGTCGTCGAGATCTTCCTCGGCGTCGAGGCTGCGCAGAAGCAACTCGAGGACATCGCGAAGCCGCTCACGGCGGAGGACGCCGAGGCGGAGGGCAAGGGCGCCGGCGACGGCGACCTGGACCTCGACAAGATCCAGGGCGAGAAGGCCGCGCCGATCGAGTCTGGAGGCAACTCATGAGCACCGGTTGGTCACCGTTCCTCTCGAGCTCGGCAAGCGACCCCGAAGAGAACGACTACTACCTGAATCGCGAGCTCGAGATGCTCGAGCGCGCGGTGGCGGACAAGGGCGAGCTGCCACGGCGCGAGCTCGGGACGCTCGTCGGCTGCAAGTACTGGGGTCCGGGCCGCTTCGGCCGGGCGCTGCGGGCGGCCGTCCTGCAGGGGCGGCTGAGCCGCCCGCGCCGCGGGGTCTACGGGCCCGCCCGCTGAGTCGCCGCAAGTTCTCCTCCTGCGCGCCGTTGGGGCTTTCACGCACCAGCGACCGCAGGAGGTAGCACCGTGAGCAATGGCCTGAAAGCGCTTCTCGTCGCGATCGTCGCCGCGGGGGCGCTCATCGCAGCCGGCCCGGCGGCCGCCGCGCCGTCCTGGGCGCCCGCCGCCAGCGCGCCGATCCATCCGGGCGTGCAGACCTACACCGACGGCGGTCAGTGCACCGCCAACTTCGTCTTCTTCGACGCGACGGACATCTACATCGGCCAGGCCGCCCACTGCTCGGGCACCGGCGCCGCGACGGACACCAACGGCTGTGACGCGGGCTCGCTCCCGCTCGGCACGCCGGTCGAGGTCGGCGGTGCCTCGCGTCCCGGCACGCTGGCCTACAGCTCGTGGATCGCGATGCAGGCAGCCGGCGAGACCGACCCGAACATCTGCGACTACAACGACATCGCGCTCGTCAGGCTCGATCCGGCGGATCACGGCAAGGTGAATCCCTCGATCCCGTTCTGGGGCGGCCCGACCGGGGTCACCGGCACGACGACGCAGGGCGCGAAGGTGCTCTCCTACGGCAACTCCTCGCTGCGCGCCGGTGTCACCCAGCTGAGCCCGAAGGAGGGCGTGTCGCTCGGCCAGAGCGGCGGCGGCTGGACGCACTCGGTGTTCACCGTCACGCCTGGCATCCCGGGTGACTCGGGCAGCGCGTTCATCGACAAGCAGGGCCGCGCGTTCGGCGTGCTCGCGACGCTGGCGATCGCACCGCTGGCCGGCTCGAACGGCGTCGGCGACGTCTCGCGCGAGGTCAGCTACATGCACTCGCACGGCGGGCCGCAGGCCCAGTTGGCGCTCGGCACCGAACCCTTCCGAGGCCCGCTGCTGCCGCTCCCCTAAACGGTGCCAGCCCCTCTTCAGGTTCGCTAGACCGCGCGGCGGCCTGCGAATGCGCGGCCGAGGGTGACCTCGTCCGCGTATTCCAGGTCGCCGCCCACGGGCAGGCCGGAGGCAAGGCGGGTGACCGCAACCTCCGGCGCCCGGCCGTGCAGGCCGTCGGCGATATGGAGCGCGGTCGCCTCGCCCGTCGTCGTCGGATTCGTCGCGAGCACCACCTCGCGCACCGGCGGGTCCGCGCGCTCGACGCGCGCGTAGAGCTGGGCGATCTTGAGGTTGTCGGGCTCGACGCCGTCGATCGGCGAGAGCGCTCCGCCGAGCACGTGGTAGCGGCCGTGGTACTCGTGCGTGCGCTCCACCGGGATCACGTCGCCCGGCTCCTCGACGACGCAGATCAGCCCGGGGTCGCGGCGCTCGTCCTGGCAGATCGTGCAGCGCGGCCCCTCGGCCAGGTTGAAGCACACCTCGCAGAGCGAGATGCGCTCCTTGACGTCGCGGATCGCGTCCGCCAGCGCGTGCGCATCCTCCGGGGAGGCGCGCAGCAGGTGGAAAGTCAGCCGCTGCGCGGTGCGGTTGCCGATGCCTGGGAGCTTGCCGAGCTCTGTCACCAGGCGCTGGACGGGAGGGGCGAGCAGCTGGCTACCTCTGCTTGCGCCGCGCGGCGCGGTTGGGCTGCCCGCCGGGCAGGCCGCCGCCACCGCCGCCGAGGCCGCCGAGCCGAGCCGCCGAGCGCGTCGAGCGCTGCGGCCGGGTCCATGCCGCCGGCGCCGCTGAGCTTGTTCTGCAGCTCCATCGCCTGGCGCAGCGCCTCGTTGATCGCGGCCATGACCATGTCCTGCAGCATCTCGACGTCCTCGGGGTCGACGGCGTCGGGGTCGATCGCAAGCGTCTTGAGCTCGAGGTCGCCTGTCATCGTGACCTTGACCATGCCGCCGCCGGCCGACGCCTCGACGAGCTCGTCCTTGAGCTTCTCCTGCGCGGCCATCATCTCTTCCTGCATCTTCTGTGCCTGCTGGAGCAGGGCTCCGAGGTTGGGCTGGGACATCACGACTCCTCTTCGGCTGGAAGCTCCTCGGCATCGAACTCTCGCATGAAGGCGTCGACGAGCTCGTCGTCCGAGAGCGCCGGGGCCGCCTGCTCGGCCGTCAGCGCGTCCTCGTCCGCGAGCGCGTAGGCGAGGCGCAGCGAGCTGCCGGTGACGCTGCGGATCGCGGTCGCGATCTGCTCGCGGCAGGCCGGGTCCTCGGCCTTGCGCTTGTAGAACGCGGCGGACTCGGCCCAGCTGAGCGTGAGCTCGCCGCCGTCGAGCGAGGACGGGCGCGCGTTCTCCATCAGCGCGTGCAGCATCGGCGAGCGCTCCTGCACGTCGGCCAGCACGGCGGGCCACAGCTCGGTCACGCCGGGCAGGTCGAGCTCGACGCCGACGCGGACCTCCGGCTCCCCGATCGCGCCGTCGGACTCCACGACCGCGACCGCAGTCACGGCCGGGCCGCCTTCGATCTCGGCGGACGCGGCGACGACGGCAGCCGCCTCGTGCGCAGGCGGAGCCGCGGCCGGGGCGGGCGGCGCCGTGACTTCGCTCGCCGCGCGCCCCGCCGGGGTCGCCGCGAGCTCGGGCCGGCGTACCGGTGCGGGTGTCGCGCCGCGGCCCTCGAGCCGTTCCAGCCGCGCCGTCAGCGCGCGCGTCGACGGGTCATGCTCGGGCCGCGCGCCCTTGATCAGCGCCAGCTCGAGCTGCGTGCGCGGATCGGCGCCGTCCTTCATCGCGCGCAGCGCGATCGCGACGAGGTCGAGCAGCCGCACGACGGAGGCCTCGCCGACGCGGCGCGCCTGCTCGGCGAGGCGCTCGTCCTGCTCCGCGGTGACCTTGAGCTCGTCGGGCACCTCGCCCAGCGTCTGCACGATCATCAGCCCGCGCAGGTGCGCCTCGAGGTCGCCGAAGAAGCGCCCGACGTCGCGCCCGGACTCGGAGAGCCGCGCGGCCGCGAGCAGCGCGGCGCGCGCATCGCCGCCGTCGACCGCGTCGACGGCTCCGAACAGCAGGTCGGCATCGGCGGCGCCGAGCACCGCGAGCACGTCCGCGAGCGTCACCGCCGCGCCCGAGTAGGCGACGAGCTGCTCGAGCGTGCCGAGCGCATCGCGGAATGAGCCGGTCGCCGAGCGCGCGATCAGGGCGGTCGCCTCGTCCGGGATCTCGATCCCCTCGGCATCGGCCACGCGGCGCAGCACGCCGGCGATCTGCCCCTGCGTCGGCCGCGCGAAGTCGAAGCGGTGGCAGCGGTCGACGACGGTCGGGAGGACCTTGTTCGCCTCGGTCGTCGCGAGCACGAAGATCGTGTGCGGCGGCGGCTCCTCGAGCGTCTTGAGGAAAGCGTTCCACGCCGCGGTCGACAGCATGTGCGCCTCGTCGAGGATGTAGATCTTGTGGCGCCCGGAGACGGGCGCGTAGGCGACCTTCTCGCGCAGGTCGCGGATGTCGTCGACGGAGTTGTTCGACGCGGCGTCCATCTCGATCACGTCGAGCGAGGTCGCCGACGCGATCGAGCGGCACGACTCGCACACCCCGCAGGGCGTGACGGTCGGCCCGTCGACGCAGTTCAGCGACGCCGCGAGGATCTTCGCCATCGACGTCTTGCCCGTTCCGCGCGAGCCGACGAACAGGTACGCATGGTGCACCCGGTCGCGCTCGAGCGCGTTGCGCAGGGTGCGCACGACATGCTCCTGGCCGACGACGTCGGTGAACGACCGGGGGCGGTGACGGCGGTAGAGCGAGGCGGACGGCGGCACGGGAGGGTGAGTCTAGCCCGCTCCCCGGGCGTTCCGCCCGGCCTTGGGCCGGGCGGGAAAAGTGGACCGTGCACCCTCCGTCGAAGCCGGTTCTCCGGGCGCGTCCGCTGTTGCAAACTCCGGCACGGGCAACCCCGCAACGCCTGCCGGTGACCGCTTAAGGCTGCTTCCTTCCGGACCTGACCTGGTTCACGGGCCGACACCGCGCGGGACCCGGCCATCAACGCCGACGACAGCGCGCTGACCCCGGAGGCCTGAGCCCCTCGAGAGGGAATTCAGCCCCGCTAGAGCGGATTGCGGATTCAGGGCACCGCTATCTCCCCGCCTAGCACGGTCCATGGAGCATGGTAGCTCCTCGCGGCTAGACTTCATCGCCGCCCAGGGCGCGTAGCTCAGTGGGAGAGCGCTCGCTTCACACGCGAGAGGTCGCAGGTTCGAAACCCGCCGCGCCCATCGTCGGAAAGCCCCGCATCTGCGGGCGATGTCCGCCGTCCCGGTGCTCGACCGCGTTCCAACCAACGTGGAGCCGCTCCGTCAACTCTGCACGAAGAACGGACTGGTAGAGGTACCCCGCAGTCTTCGCGTGCCGGTAGAGCAGCTGGCCGTGCAGCGCCGTCCAGCGAGCGTCATAGAAGTCCCGCCAGAGGCGGGGACTTCTTCGTTTCCGGGGTCCTGTTGCACCTCGGTCTGGAGTGGCTCATAAGGGCCCTGCCTGGTGCCCAATGGTGCCCAATCACCGCCCTCCACGAGTGCTTTGAGGCGCTCCTTGGCGCCTCGTCGCGGCGCATCGCATGGGCGTAGACGCGGAGCGTGAAGCCCGCGTGGGATTCTGTAAGGCGCACCGTTTCGCTCCGGTCCATGCTCATGCCCGTCGATGTCGTCACCGTCACCGTGATCGCCCGGCCGCGCGCCGAGGTCGCGGCGTTCGCAGCCGATCCCGGTAATGCGACCCGCTGGTACGAGAACATCGAGAGCGTCCACTGGGAGACCGAGCCGCCGCTGGCTGTCGGCTCCCGCCTCGCCTTCGTCGCCCGGTTCCTCGGGCGTCGCCTGGAGTACACATACGAGATCCGCGAGTGGCTCCCGGCTGAGCGGCTGATCATGAGCACCTCACACGGCCCGTTCCCGATGGAGACGACGTACATGTGGGCGGATGCCGGTGACGGAGCGACGCGCATGACGCTGCGCAATCGCGGCGAGCCGGCCGGCTTCGCTCGCGTTGCCGCGCCGCTCATGACGCGGGCGATGCAGCGTGCGAACGAGAAAGACCTCACCACGCTCAAGATCCTGTTGGAGTCGAGCGAAGCGACCTGAGCCCGGCAAGATCGGCGCGAGGGTAGGTCAATCCATCGCGAAGAAGATCCGGAGCGCGGCCAGCCCGCGCGCCAGCGTCCCGGCATCGGGCAGCAGTCCGTGCGCGCGCTGATCGTGCGTCGGCGGATCGGCCACGTGGCTTTGACCCGCAGGAGGGCCGTACGGTTCAGCTCTTCTCGTGACGCGCGTCGATTGGGAGCAGTACTGCGAGGCGCGCGTTCTCCCCAGGGTCCAGCACGGAATGCTGGGCGCACGCCGGAACGAGCGTCCCGTCCTCGGGGTGCGCCATCGCGTACGAGCACGCCTGCAGGCGCTCCTGTGCCTCCCGGACCTCCGGCTCCGTGGCGACGATCCCGCGCTGCAGCGCATCCCAGGCCGGGCGCACGACGCGCGCGTCCATGAACGAGTGCATGACGAACGTCACCGGACGCGGCGCGGCTCGCCCGGCAGGGCACGGATGCCTCCGGCTCGTCGCGTCGCTCGCCGCGCCCAGCTCGCTGCCGCCGGCAGAAAAGCCGGTGACGCCACGACCGCCCTCGCCGTGCGGATTGCGAGCAGAGTGCGCGCCGCGCTCGAAGTCCATGCCCCCGAAGGCACGGAGGAACGCTCGGAGCATGTGCGCATCGCCCGGGTCGTCCTCGTCGAGCAGCGGCACGTATCGGTCGCCGACGAACGCGCCGTAGGCGCTGCGGTTGCAGCGCTGGTCGCCGACCTGAAGCGCGCGCCAGTGCAGTCGGGCGCCGGCGCCCCGCTCGATCTGCGCCCAGACCGCGTCGGAGGACACGTCGCGATAGTCGTCCTTCCACCGGTTGGCGTTGCCGACGAATGCGGCCGGCTGGAAGGAGAACATCCGGAAGCCCAGGTCGCGGCACTGCTCGATCACGCCGGCGACCTGGTCGACGTTGCGCGGCGTGACGGTCATGTTGTGCGCCAGGTAGTGCGTGACGCCGTGTTCGCGTTCGCAGCCGCTCGAACATCTCGCAGAACCGGGCGCGATGCGGGTGCAGTTCAGCCTCGTCGCGGACGCGCCGGATTCCCGGCGGCCGAACATCATCGAGTCGAAGTGCCCGGCGAAGGCGCAGATGGGAGAAGCGCGGGCGGCCGTCCGGGATCGAGCGCGAGCCGCTCGAGGTAGTCGTAGTCGAAGTCGCCGTGGGTCATGCTCATCGGCTTGCGGCCGTGCCGGAGCATGGCTGCGAGCGCGCGCGCGTGGTCCTCCGGACCGAGCAGCGTGACCTCGCCGCCGATCAGCTGCGCGTGCTGACCGGGCCCGCGGCGGTCGCGCAGCAGCGCCATCTGCGCGTCGACCTCGCTCGACGGTATGTGCTCCGTCGACGCGCACGCGGTTGGCATCACGCGAGTGGTAACACGGGGTGCAGGCCAGGTCGCAGCGAGGAAACACACCATGAGTGCCCTCGCAGCCGCTCATCCGCTGTCCGAGCATCTGATTGGGCGTCTTCACGTGTGCGGGCAGCTCGTCCCAGCGACGCGCGAGCGCCCTCTGGAGCTCCGGCGGCTCGGGGCGCGTCAGACGCTCGACCTTCTGGAGGCGCGCACGCAGCGCGGCCAGATGCGCGAGCGTCACGCGGTCCAGTCGATCGCCGTCGCGCCCACCGGTTCGACCTGGGCTACTCGCCGCTCTTGCTCGACGCGGGGGGAGCCGAATGCCCCGCGAAGCACTCAGGGCCGGTGTTGACGTAGACCGGCGACTTCTTCGCGCGCGGCTCTGAGCCGGCGGCGGCGCCGGCGTCGGACGGAACCCCGGCGATGAGCGCCGCTGCGACCCACAGGACAACGAGGGCGGCGGCCCGCCGGGTCGACGACACCGTGGATGCCCGATCACGTGCTCGCTCGGTCATGAGATGACCTCCCGTTCGAGATTCGGCTCGCGCTCCGGCGACGGCGCGGGAGCTCTGCCGCTGCAGCCGCGGCACGACGGCCAGTGCGATGTTGACCAGAGCGACCACGCCCATGGCGGCGGCATAGGTGCGCGCGTCGGCGAGTACACCTGGCGCCTGCGTCGTCAATGCCAGCACGAGCCCGCCGCCCGTGATCGTGACGGCCATTCCCATCGTGTCGACGCCGAACCCGGCGCGCTGCAACAGCAGTCCGGCGATCATTCCCGCGCCCGCGCCGACCAGGTAGAGCCCTGAGAAATCGAGATCGGGGCGGGCGGCGCCGGCGTAGACCACCGCGGCCCCCCACCCGGTGAGCGCGCAGGCCGTCGCCCAGTGACCACCATCGCGACCGCCGACCAGCGCCGCGCCCAGGTAGGCGAGGCCGATCGTGAGCGGCGTCCAATAGAAGCGCGCGTCATCCGACGCCACGACGATGACGAGGAAGAGCGCGCCGGCAAGACCAGGACGGCCTGGTTGAGGCGGACTGCGGGCGCCTTGCGGGTCATGGCTCGTCTCGTGATCATCGCAAGCTTCGACCCTCCCCACCGCGATTCGGTTCGTCCTCGGGCGTCATCCGGTACCCAGCAGGTACCGGTCGACGTCGGCCTGGAGCTGCTCGGCATCGAGATACGCGCCCCGGCGGATGAGCACCGCGTCGCCCGAGGCGTCGAAGAAGACGGTCGTGGGCCAGCCCATGCCGGCGCCGATGGAGCGCGCCTGCCCGGCGTCCTCGTCGAAGATGCTGGGGTAGCCGACCGGGTGCTCCCGGAGGAACGCCTCCGCCTGGCCTCGATCGTCCCGGGAGTTGAGCCCGAGGAACGCGACGCGACGGTCGTGACGCTGCGCCAGCTCGGCGAAGAATGGGAACTCGCTCCGGCACGGTGGGCACCACAACGCCCATTGATTCACCACCACGGGGACTCCCTGCAGGCGCGCGAGTCGCCGCTGCAGCGAGTCATCGAGCAGCATGTCGGCTTCGCGCGCATTCCGTTCGATGCGGGCGGCCGTCTCGCCTTCCCGAAGCGTTGACGCCGCCGGGGCGGTCGCGGCGGCCGACGGGTCGCGTGCACCACCCCGATCGCCGGTCGCGACCGCCAGGACGATGAGCGCGGCGATGGCGACGACGAGGAACGCGACGATCGGGCCGGCCCGTCGGGAGCCCGACCGGCCCGCGACATCTGCGCTTCGCTCCGGCAGCTCGGGCATGGACGGATCCTTGGACCCGCGGGGCGGCCGGACGGTTCGACGGTGCATGTCCAAGAACGACTTCGTCAAGATCGTCCGGTGACCGCCCAGCCGCTCACCGACGGCGAACTGTGGTCTCGAGCGCAGCTGAAGGAGCTCCTGGCAGCGAGGTTCACCCACCGCGCCCTGGCCCAATTCCTGGCGGCATCCGAAAGACGGGCGCGCGATGAGCGGCACAGCCGGCCCGAGGTCGCGCGGCGGGAGTTGCTCTGGGCCGCGGCCGGAGCCGGCGCATGGCTCACCCTCGCGCAGATCGGCGTCGCTCCGTTCCGCGGCCGGCGGCGGCCGGACTCGCCGGCTGGGCCGCAACGATGCTGATGCTCGACTGGCACCTCTGGATGCTCGAGACGCCCGACGGCCGGCCGCGCAACCTCGGTCCGGCGGACGCGGCCACGCTCCTGCGCGCCTGGTTGGTCCCGGCCGTCGCGCACGATCCGAGAGCGGGGCTCTGCCTGCTCGGCTACGTCACCGATGCGGTCGACGGGCCGCTCGCCCGCGCCACCGCGCCCACGCGTCTCGGTCGCGATCTCGAAGAACTCGTCGATGCGGTCTTCGCAATCGCGGTCCTCCGTGGCGCCCGTCGCCGGGATCGGCTCGGCACTGCCGCGACCATCGGTCAGTCCGTACGGCTGCTCGCCGGCATCGCCTACGCCGTGGGCGTCTACTTCGGCCAAGCCGAGGCACCCGACGCACGGTTCCTGCGCGCGGCACGGGCGCTCGCCCCGCCCGCGCTGCCGGCGTCCTGCTGGCCGCCGCCGGCGGGCGCCGCGCCGGCGCAGCGCTCGTCGTGGCCACCTCGACGATCAGCGTGGCGGCGACGCTCGTGGCGGTCGCCGAATGCGCGCTGCAGGCCGAGCGCCGCACGAAGCGCCCGGCGCGTCGCGGACGGTTCCAGCCTCGATGACGTGCGCGTCGGCAGCACGCGCCGGGCCCTCGGCGAGCGTGGGGTAGGCGTGAACGGTCGCGGAGATCGCGGTCGATCTTCTCGCCGGCGGCTGAGCCAGGCGGTCAGCTCCGCGATCGCCTCGCCGCCGGCCGGGGGCGGCGACGGTCGCGCCCGACGAGCCGCCCGCGCGGATCGCCGATCAGCGTGGCGAACCCGTAGGCCTGACCGCCGGTGATGGCGCGGTCGAGCTCGGAGTACTCCGGCGCTCGAGACCTGGCTCGCGAGCCCCAGCGCCCGCGGGCCTCGGCCTCGGTCAGTCCGACGCGGGCGACCTCGGGTCGGTGAACGTGACCCAGGGGAGCGGGTCATCGACGCGTGCGCCGCAGGCCGAAGAGGGCGTTCGGCGCCGCCACGCGGGCGTGGTGGGCGGCGACGTGGGTGAACGGCAGCAGCGCTGTCACGTCGCCGACGGCGTAGATCGAGGGTGCGCTGCGTGCGCAGCCGCGTCGTCGACGATCGACCGCGCCCCGGTCGTCGACTTCGCACTCCGGCGCGCTCGAGTCCGATGCCGGCGGTGCGCGGCGCCCGGCCCGCGGCCACGAGGATGTGGTCGAACGCGATCGTCTCGGTGCGCGCCGCCGGGAGCCCTCGACTCGTCAGCCGGCCGGGCGCGGCAGCGACGGCGCGATGCCCGAGGCGCACGTCGCACGCCGTCCGCCGCGCAGGCGCTCGGCGATCAGGCTTGCCGGCGCGTGGCTCCTCCTTGAGCAGCAGCCGATCGGCGAGTTCGACGATCGTCACGTGCGCGCCGAGCCGCGCGAAGCGCCTGCCCGAGCTCGCAGCCGATCGGGCCGCCGCCGAGCACGACCAGACGCGCTAGGCAGCTCGCGCAGCGCCCAGATCGTGTCGGTCGTCAGCGGGTCGGCGGCGGCGAGACCGTCGACCGGCGGCACGCACGGGCCGTGACCCTGTCGCCACGATCGCCGCGCCGGAACGCGCAGGACCGTCGCGCCCGCGGCGAGCGTGTGCGGGCTCGTCGAAGCGACCCTCCGCCTGGAAGACCTCGACGCCTTCGCGGCGCAGGCGCTCGGCGGAGTCGTGTGGCTCGATGCGGCGGATCGCCCGCTCGACGTGGTGCCATCACGGCCGCGAAGTCGATCTCGCGGCTCGCGCCGGCGTGAGTCCGACGGTCGTCGGCGTGGCGGATGCGGTGGGCGAGATCGGCGGCCGCGAGCAGGCTCTTGCTCGGCACGCAGCCGGTCCACAGGCAGTCGCCGCCGGGCCGGTCGCGCTCGACGAGCGCGACGCGGGCGCCGGCACGGGCCGCGATCAGCGACGCGACGATGCCCCCGGTGCCGCCGCCGAGCACGACCAGGTCGTAGCGGCTCGATCCTCGCGGCATGCGGGCACTTTGGCGTGTCGCCGGCGATCCCGCCGACCGCCTTGTCTCATGGTTGCCGGTCCGCTGCACCGCGACGCACGAAGGTCGGGTAGGCGTTCGATCGTCGGGACGGTCATCTCGCGCTCTCTGACCCGGATCGATCCGGAACGGTTCGCGTTGAACCGACGAGCGCGGGCCCGGGTCCAACGGGCCGATATGGACGTCATTCTCGGCTCGAGGCGCTGCGCCCCCGCGACGTGGCACCCTCTCAGGAATGGCTTCGCCCTTCGCGCGCTCCCGCCGGTCTGCCCGATGAGCGCCGGCATCGATGCCGAGGCGCAACTGGTCCGCGGCGCGCAAGCGGGGAGCCGCGAGTGCTTCGAGCAGCTCGTCCGCCTTCACGCCGACCGCCTGTACGCGGTCGTCCTGCGGGTGGTCGGCGACCGCCACGAGGCCGAGGAGGTCGTCCAGGAGACCTTCCTGCGCGCGTGGCGGAGCCTCGGGCGCTTCGAGGGGCGCTCGCAGTTCTTCACGTGGCTGTACAGGATCGGGATCAACGAGGCCAATCGCACCCATGAACGCCGGAGCGCGAGGCCGGTCTCGTCCGCCGCTCGAGGACGCCCCGCCGCAGCGCGGCCGACGCCCGCGACGCACCGCAGGCCCGCGCCGAGGCGCATGACCTGCGCGCACGCGCTCGAGGCCGCGATCATGGATCTGCCGATGGACTACCGCATGCCGCTCGTGCTCCGCGACGTCGAGGGACTCTCCACGACCGAGGCGGCCCGCGCCATGGAGCTCGGGGAGGCGGCCTTCAAGAGCCGGCTGCACCGGGCGCGGCTGGCTGTGCGCGCCGCCGTCGAGGAGTTCGCCGGCCAGGAGGAGTCGCCGTGATTCGCGGGCTGCTGGCCAAGCGCCGCTTCATGCGCGACCACCGCTGGACCCACGCGCATCTCTCGGACTATCTCGACGACGAGCTGGCGCCGCGCGATCGGACGCGTGTGCAGGAGCACGTGCACTGGTGCTCCGAGTGTCGCCGCGTCCTGGAGTCGCTGAGCGGACCGTCACGGGGCTGATGGGTCTGCGCGGCGCGGCGCGGACAGCGTGGCCCCCGGGTCATCGATCGCCTTCGTCGTGACGGCTGAGCCGAGCTCGCACCGCGCGATCATGCTTGACCGCCCGGTCCGTGCCCGGATCGCGGGGCCGCTGGACCGGGCGGCGGCGCGTCTCGACGCGCGCGGCCTGCGTGCCCACCACCTGACGGCGGCCGCACTGCCGTCGGCGTCGGCGCGTGCGTCGCGGCGGGTCTCGCGGCTGGCCGGTCGCGCTCGCCCTGTGGCTGACCAACCGCGTGCTGGACGGTCTCGACGGCCCGCTCGCGCGGCGGCGCGGCGCGACCGACCTCGGCGGCTTTCTCGACTTCACCGCCGACTTCGTCGTCTACGGCGGGTTCGTCGATCGGCGTCGCGGTCGCCGTGCCCGAAGCGCGGCTGGCCTGCTGCGTGCTGCTGGCCGCGTACCTGCTCAACAACGTGGCGCAGCTCTCGTTCGCCGTCGCTCGTCGAGAAGCGGCGGCTGCCCTTCGGCGACGAGCGCTCGCTGCGGCTCACGCCCGGCCTCACCGAGGGCACCGAGACCGTGCTGGCCTACGCGGCGTTCTGCCTGCTTCCCGCGCCATGCGGCGATCGTCGCGTGGGTGTTCGCGGCCATGGTGCTGTTCACCGCCGGCCAGCGTGTCGCCCTGGCTCGCCGCGTGCTGCCTGAGCGCTCGTCGTCCGGCACCCGCCAGAGCCGCCCGACCGGGCAGCTCGATCCCGATCGTCGAGCCCGCCGGCGGCAGCTCCTCGACGGTCGTGTGCACCTCGATCCGCTGCTTCGCCCGCCGTCGAGGATCGAGCCGCACGTGCGTCCCGGCGTAGACGGCCTCGACCACGGTGGCCATCAGGGCCGCGCGTCGGCGCGAGCCCGACGTGCTCCGGCCGGATCGCGAACGTCGCCGGGCCGTCGGTCCGCAGCACCGGGACGTCCGCGGGCCGGCCAGCTCGCAGGCGTCCGTCGCGCACCGTCGCCGCGCAGCAGGTTGTGCATGCCGAAGAACCGCGCCACGGCCGCCGACGTCGGGGCGCTCGAACAGCTCCTGCGCCGGCGCCGTGCTGCACGATCGCGGCCCTCGAGCATCAGCGCGATCCGCTCGCCGAGCTCGGCCGCCTCGGTGCGGTCGTGGGTGATGACCAGCGTCGTGAGCCCGCCGCTCGCGCTGGAGGCTCGACGATCAGCCGGCGCAGCCCCGCCCGGCGGTTCGGGTCCACGCGCCGCGAGCGGCTCGTCGAGCAGCAGCAGGTCGGGCTCGGCGCACAGCGCCCGGGCGAGCGCGACCCGCTGCTGCTCGCCGCCGGACAAGCCGCGCACGCCGCCGCTCGGCGAAGCCGGCTGAGCCCGACCTCCGCGAGCAGCTGCGCCGGCGCGCCCGCGCCGCTCGCGCCGCGGCGATGCCGGGCGGCGCGCGAGCGGCAGCGCGACGTTCGTCGCCGACGCTGAGGTGCGGCAGCAGTCGCGGCTCCTGGAAGACGACCGCGACGCGGCGGCGGTGCGCGGCAACGCCGCGCAGCGATCGCCAGCCGAGGCGGATCGTCGCCATCGTCCAGCGGCGCGAGCCCGGCGATCGCGCGCAGCAGCGTCGTCTTGCCGGCGCCCGACGGGCCGACGAGCGCCGTCCGCGAGCCGGCCGGCGACGACGAGGTCGACGCCGCGCAGGACCGGGCGTCCGGCCGGCGCGACACGACGACGCCCGCGCACGTCGAGCTCGACCGCGTCACAGCGGCGACCGTGCGAGACGCGCGGCGACGCACCAGCGCGAGCACCGCCGGCGCGAGGAACAGCAGCGACAGCGCCGCGGCGACCTGCGGATCGGTGCCCACGAACGGCAGCAGCACGACGGGCAGCATCGGGCGGCCGCCGCCGACCGCCAGGCTCGAGCCGTACTGGCTCCACGAGACACGAGGAAGCCGAGCAGCAGCGGCCGCGGCGAGCGTCGGCCGCATCGACGGCAGCGTCACCCAGCGTGAGGCGCGCGCCCGCGGCCGGCCCGAACGTCTGCGCCATCTCCTCCAGCTCGGTCACCGCGAACCGAACGCCCGAGAGCAGCACCACGACAACGTACGGCAGCACGACGACCAGGTGCGCCAGGACGAGCCCGAGCCAGGTGTCCGGCGAGGCCGAGGCGCAGGAACCACTCCGTCAGCCCCGAGCCGATGGCGTAGGGCGGGACCAGCAGCGGCAGCGCCAGCAGCACGAACACCAGCGCCGGGCCTGCGCAGGCGCGGCGCTCGCCGAGCACCCGAGCCGCCGGCCAGCCGAGCGCGAGCGCGAGCGGCGTCGTCGCGCACGGCGACCAGCAGCGAGTCGCGCAGCGCGGCGCTGGCGCGCACTCGCCGCCGAAGGCGATCTCGAACCCGCGCGTGCCCGAGCACCTGCGGCAGCACGCGCGGGCGCGCGCCACTCGTCGGCGAAGCGCGCGCACGACCAGCGCGGCCGAGCGGCGCGGCGAACAGCAGCCGCGGCCAACGCGGCCGCGGCGCGCCGGGCGCGCGGACGATCAGTCACCCTCGACCGTCCGCGCGAGGGGCGCCGCGACCAAGGCGAGCAGGATCGCCGCCCCCGCCGTCGACCAGCAGCGCGGCGGCGGCCAGTCCCTCGCCCGGCGATCACGTCGCCCTGGCCGGCCTCGTAGGCGTATGTCGCCAGCGTCGGCGGGTAGTTCGGCCCGACCAGCGAGCGGGACCTCGAACGCCCCCAGGGCGAAGGCGGCCACGACGATCGAGCCGACGACGAGCGGCCCGCGCATCGTCGGCCACACCACCCAGCGCCAGCCGCTGGCGCGCGGTCGCGCCGAACACGGCCGCGGCCTCCTCGCGCTCGCGCAGGCCCGCTGCCCATCGCGCGCCAGCATCAGCAGCACGAGGAACGGCGTCTCCTTGTAGACGTAGACGAGGACGATGCCGAGCCCGAGCTCGTCCCGCACGAGGCGTCGATCGGGCAGCGCGCCGAGCGCGCGCTCCGCCAGGCCGCCCGGCGCCAGCCAGAGCACGGCCACTACGGCGACCAGCAGATGCGGCACGGGCACGGGCAGCGCCTGCGAGCGCGCGCGACGACCGTGCCGTGCGAGCGCAGCGCCGATCGCTACCGCTACGGCCAGACCGGCCGACGATCGTCGGTCGCGATCAGTCGCGGTACGCAGGGAGAACAGCAGCAGCGTCGACGAACGCCGGATCGCCGAACAGCGCCCGCCACGAGTCGAGCGTGACCCCACCGCCCAGCGGCACGAGCGACGTGCGCACCGCGCCGGCGAGCGCGCCGCCGAACAGACCCGGCGACCACGAACGAGCGCGGGCGCGAGCGCCGCCGCCGTCCGGGCATGCGCGCCGCTCACCCCCGCAGCACCTCCTGCTGCCAGCGCCGCTCGAGCGCGGCACCTCAGCGGCCGGCAGCTCCTCGCGCGTGCCCGCCGTACGTCGGAGCAGCACGTAGGGGCTGCGCGTGGCACGCTCGCACCGATCGCGCGCCGCCTGCTGTTCAGGCGCGCGCGGTCGAGGACCGTCGGATGGCCGAGGATCCCCGGGTCGGCCTTGGCGGCCTGCAGCTCCGGGCTCAGGAGCAGGTTGGCGACGACCTGCGCCCCCGCCGCGTGCTCGCGTCGGCGGGAATGACCACGAAGGAGACGTTCGTGAGCGCGCCGCCCTCGAGCAGGAACGGACGCGCCGAGCGGGGCGAACTGGCCGCGGCGCACGCCGCCGAGCACGAAGCTCGCGTCGTAGGACATCGCGAAGTCCACCTGCCCGTCGGCGAACAGCTCGTTCAGCTCGGCCTCGGTCTTGGGCAGCGCTCGGCCGCTCGCGGTACATCAGCGGCTTGAGCCGACGCAGGTACGCGAACGCCGCGTCCTCGCCCTTGACCATCACGACCTGGCGCACGAAGGCCGAGCCGGTGAAGTCCGGCGGTGCCGGGTACGTGAACCGGCCGGGGTGCCGCCGCGCCCAGTGCGAGCAGTTCGTCGAAGCGTGCGCGGCGGCTCCGGAACCCTCGCGGCGTCGTGCGCGTACACGAACACGGCCCGGCTCCACGGCGCCTCCTGGCCCTCGACGGCACCTGGAAATCGCGGGCGATCGTCGGGTCCCCTGCAGTCCAGGTACCGCGCGTTCGGCAGCCGGCGAGACCCAGTCCTCGAGCCAGAGACCGGCGCTGCTTGCCGCCCGCGAAGTTCTCGCCGTTGATCCAGATCAGGTCGACCGCGCCGCCGGCGCTCCATCCCCGCCCGGCGCTGTGCCACGACGCGCTGCACGGCCTCGGCGGTGTCGGCCACTGGAACGCGACGCAGACGCGACGCCGCAGGCGCCGAGCGGCCGGGGCGACGTGATCGTCGACGTAGGCGTTCACCCGCGCATCACCGCCGAACATCCACCATCGCACCTCCTCGCCACGCGCCTCCTCGAGAAGCGCGTCGAACGGCGCTGTCCCAGCAACGGGCGCCGGCGAGGGTGATCCACCACCGCACGCGGACAGCGCGAACGCGAGTGCCGTGCAGAAGAGATCACGGACGCGGCGGGGCGATGTGCACGGCTCCCATCGTCCCTTGTGATCCGCTCCGTGTCGAAAGGATTCGTCAGCACGTGCGGGATGGCACCGAACGACGACCGCGAACCGTTCCGCGGCTCCGAAGGTCGAATGTGACGATCCATGGCCCGCGTGCTCGCCTTCGACGTCAACGAGACCCTGCTCGATCTGAGCTCGCTCGACCGGCTCTTCGAGGAGTCCTTCGGCGACGCGGGATTCCGGCCCAGTGGTTCGGCCAGATGCTTCAACTCGGCTTCGTGGGCGGCCTGACCGGCCACTACGTCGACTTCTCGACCGCCCAGCGCGCCGCGCTGACCATGCTCGCCGAAACGACCGGCACCGCGCTCGACCCGCAGGCGGGCGACCGGATCCTCGACGGGATGCGCACGCTCGCCGCCCACGCGGACGTGCGGCCTGCGCTCGACCGGCTTCGGGAGACCGGCCTCACGCTCGTCGCGCTGACCAACTCACCCCTGCGTGTCGTGCAAGACCAACTCGCGTATGCCGGGCTGACCGAGTCCTTCGAAGCCGTGTTCTCCGCTGACCAGGTCCGCGCACTCAAGCCACGGCCGGAGCCGTACCGTCTCGTCGCCGAGCGCTCGCAGGTCGCCATCGGTGACGTGCGGCTTGTGGCAGCCCATGCCTGGGACATCGCCGGCGCGCTCGCCGCCGGCTGCAGGGCCGCCTTCGTCGAACGCCCTGGCAAGGTCCTCGCTCCGGTCGGTGAGCAGCCGGACATCGTCGGCGGCGACCTGGTCGAGGTCGCCGAGCGGATCGCCGAGGTCGACGGCATCTGATGCCCGACTCGTCCGAGCGCAGCCGCCCGATGCCCTACGCACGGACGACGCGAGGCATCCTGGGCGCCGTCGCGGCCGGTGCGGCGTACGTGCTCGCTGCTCGCGGCGCGCTCACGCTCGACCTCGGCATCGGCCGGCGGGTGCGGCCGCTGGGACCGATCGAGCTGAAGATCGCCGCGCCGCCGGACACGGTGTTCGATGTCGTCGCCGCGCCCTATCTCGGCCGGACTCCGCGCGCGATGCAGCACAAGCTGCAGGTGTGGGAGCGTGGAACCGACATGGTGCTGGCCGCCCACTTCACCGCCGTGTCGAGCTGGCTGACGACGACCACGGTGGAGACCGTGCGTTTCGAACGCCCGCACCGGGTCTCGTTCCGGCTGCTGCGGGGTCCGGTACCTCATGCCATGGAGACATACGAGCTCAGCGCGGCGCCCGGCGGCACCGCGTTCGTCTACCGGGGCGAGCTCGGCACGGACGGATGGCGAGCCGGGCAGTGGTGGGGCGACCGCATCGCCGCGCACTGGGAGCGCACGGTCGCCGCGGCGATCGAGTCGATCCGCGTGGAAGCCGAGCGCCGCGCACGCGGCACGGCGCGGCCGTAGCGGATCTGCGTCGAAGGCAGACGCGCGGCAGCCGTCAGGCGCGCGCGTGAGCGCAGAGTGGAGACATCAGCGGTGGTCGCGTAGCTCGACCCGCACGGCGACCACGTCACCCTCGGCGACGTTCTCCTGTCGGAGCACCGCGGCCTTGATCGGCAGCAGGTAGCTGCCGCTGCGCGTGTCGGCGAACAGCGACGTCGACCAGGTGGTCGACCCCAGCGTGACCCGGGCCGGCACCGTGCCGAACGGCCGTAGGGATGCCGCGGAGCGGGCGCACACGTTGTCGGCGACGTCCGGCGGCATCGTCACGAAGTGCCAGCCGGCCTCGCCTGCGTGCAGCCAGACCTCGCCTTCAACCGCGTAGGCCGCCTCACGCTCGCCGTGCCTCGCGTCCACGGTCGCACCCTAACGAGGCGGATTGCGGTTACGCCCCGTGTGCAGGACGATGCGCTCGTGGCCTATGACGAAGCGCTCGCGAACGAGGTCCGTGCCGCGCTCGCGGGCGTGGACGCCGTCACGGAGAAGGTCATGTTCGGCGGCCTCGCATTTCTCGTGCACGGCAACATGGCCGTCGGGATCTCCGGCGAGGAGCTGATGGTCCGCGTCGGTCCCGCCGACGCCGACGCGGCGCTCGCTGAGCCGCACACCCGCCCTTTCGACATGACCGGCCGGCCGATGCGGGGCTGGATCCTCGTCGATGCCGACGGCCTCCGCCCCGAGAGCCGGCTCCGGGCGTGGGTGCAACGCGGCGTCGCGCTGGCGGAGTCGCTCCCGCCCAAGGGCTGAGCGCCGAGCCGGCGTCAACGGGCGGCGGCCTCTCGCGCGCTGCGCGAGCCGAGCGTTTGGGCACCAGTGCCCGAACGCGCGTGAATCGCCGCAAATAGCGCGACTCGTGCGAGCGGTCGCCGTCACGCGACGACCGAGCGTAAACTCCTGCAGATCAGAACAATCGGCCCTGCTCCGGCGGTTGCTCGCCCACCTCTGGATCGCGCTTCACACGCGAGAGGTCGCAGGTTCGAAACCCGCCGCGCCCATCGTCAGAAAGCCCCGTAGCTGCGGGGCTTTCGTCGTCTTCGGGGCCGGGTCCTCGCCCCGGACGTACAGGATCGAGGCGAACGTGTGCCGCAGCTTGTGCGCGGTGACGCCGCCCGGCAGGGGCGGCTGGCCGCGCGAGGTCAGGAGCTCCTCGGCGCCGGCGACAACCGGACGGATCACGCGCTCGCGCGCGTTGTCCTTGTCGCGGCGGCTGCCGCTCGAGGTGGGGAAGACGAGCGTGTTGGGCTCTGGCTGGCCGGCGGCGTGCCGGTGGCTCGTGAGCTCGTCCCGCAGCGCAGGCAGGACGTCGACCAGACGCTCGCCCGCTTCGGTCTTGGCGTCGCGGACGCTGATGCGGCCGTTGGCCAGGTCGATGTCGGCCCAGCTCAGCGCCGTCGCCTCCCCGATCCGCAACCCTGCGTAGACCGGCGTTGCGATCAGCGCGCGACGGCCGGCGGTCCGCGCGCCGCGGTGCGCGTCGAGGCTGCCCGCCGCTTCAATCATCGCGGCGATCTGTTCGGCCGAATCGAGGTGCGTCGGGCACGGCACGCCTCGCGCTCCATGTAGGCCATCGCCTCGGCGACGGCTGCCTCGTGCGCCGCGACGATCTCTCCCGTCACCGCAGGCCCCGCGATCCCGAAGCGGATGCCGACGCTCTTGGGCGCGCGGAAGGTCAGGTCGAAGCCGGCAACCGCGTCACCGGTGATCGAACGTCCGAGCAGCTGTCCAGTCGCGGGGTGGCGGCCCTCGAGCAGTCGGACGATGCCCTGCTCGCTCACCCGCCCGACAGCCCGAGCGTGGCTGCGCCGCCGCCTGCCGTCGCCCGGAGCCTCGCCCTCGCCCGAGTAGTAGTCCTCGCGGCCCTGGGCGACGCGATCGACGTAATAGCGGCCGGCACCCGGCCCTGCAGCGAGCTTGCCGACGTTCAGCATCCTGTCCGTGCAAGCCGCCGAGGCGAGCGAGCGGGCAAAGCGATCCACCCGCGAGGCGAGCGGTCGGAGCCGGCGCGCCGAATGAAGGGCATGCGATGTAGACGGACACGCGAGCCGCGGCGGCTGGAATGGCGCGCGTGGCCAGGAGCGAATCAGGCACTTCGCAGGCAGTGCAAGTCTGTGCTGGTTCTGGGTTCTAGGTTCCGTCGTTGGTGTAGCCGGTCTCGGCGCTCATGAGGGAGGCGGGAGGCAGCGGACGACTTCCAATGCCTGCGTCATGTGCTGGTGGACGCCTCATGCACGCTCTATGTGCGTGATCAGCTCGATTGGGTTGCGGACGCAGTAGACGCCGGGGCACTGTTCGTCGGCGAGGCGCTTGAGCTCCTCGAGCTTCTCGAGGGATGCGTCAGCGTCGACGTCGAGGTGCCATTCGATGCGCTCTACGGGCGGGTCGTCGGTCAGGCCGAGAGCGCGCGCCTGGTCGACCTCGGCCTCGGCACGGGCGCGGAGGCCGCGCAACTCGAGGCCATGCTTGGCTGCCTCTTGCGCATAGGTCATGGCGTAGCAGGCCATGCCGCCCCAGAAGCAGTAGGCGAGCGGGTTCGGCGCAGAGCCGGTGCCGCCCATCGGCGGCGGGAAGTCGGCCTGGAAGGTGACCGGTGCGCCGTTCGGGACGGGGATGCTGGCGGTGAACTGCGGGCCCCCGGCGGTCTGCCACTCGCCGTCGAAGCTGACGGTCTGCTTGACGATGTCGGGGTCGTCGGTCGCCTTCGCGATGGTCTGGGCGAGTGCGTCGACGTTGACGTTGTGCATGATGACCTCCGGTTGGGTGCTGGGTTCAGGCGCTGCCCGGCGGGCCGCCGAGGAAGGCAATGGAAACGAGCAGGTAGGCGGCCACCCCCACGACGAGCAGCGCGAACCCGCGACCGAGCGCGCGCTGTGGGATGCGGCCTGCAAGTGAGGCGCCGACGACTGCGCCGGCGACGCAGGCGACGGTGAGCGCCGCAGTTACCTCGACGTCGACGGTGCGTCCGGCGAGCAGGTGCGCGCCGAGGCCGAGCAGCGATGTCGCGGTGATGATCGTCAGCGAGGTCCCGACGGCGGTGCGCATGGTGAAGGCAAGCGCGATGGCCAGCGTGGGGATGATGAGGAAGCCGCCGCCGACGCCGAAGAAGCCGGTGACGAACCCGACGGCGGCCCCGGCGACGAGATCGCGCGGGAGTCGTAGCGGCGGGCAGGCGCCGCCGCCTTCCCAGGTACCGTCTGGCTCGGGTTCGTGGTCGTCGGCCTTGCGCCAGGTGGCGTTCGCAGCCGCGAGCATCACCAGCGCGAAGCCGGCGAGCAGCAGCGGCCCGCTGACGGCTTCGGCGGCGAGCGTGCCGAGCGCGATGCCGGGGACGGCGGCCGCGGTGAACGAGCCGGCGTGGCGCCAGCAGACGCGGCCGGCGCGCGCGTGGCTGAGCCCGCCGGCGACCGCCCCGGCGGCGACGACTAGGAGCGATGCGGTGGTCGCCTCGGGGACGGTCTGGTCGAGGACGTAGACGAGGATGGGGACGGCGAGCACGGAGCCGCCGCCCCCAAGGGTGCCGACGGCCAGCCCGATGGCGAGCCCGAACGGGATGGCCAGCAGCACGCTGGTTATGCCTTGTCGGGCTGCTCGGTCGGCCAGCCCTCGCGCTTCCACAGCGGTACGCCGCCTTCGACGACGTGGATGACCTGCTCGCCGCCGAAGCGCTGCAGCAGGCTCGCGGCGACGGCGGAGCGCTGCCCAGAGCCGCAGATGACCGCGACCGGCGTGGTGGCGTCGATGCCGTCAGGGATGCCGTGGATGTCGTGGTAGGGCTCGTGGACGGAGCCGGGGATGTAGCCGTTGTCCCACTCGCTCTGCTCGCGCACGTCGAGGACCTGTAGGCCGTCGCCGTCGCGCTGCCAGCGGTCGTGCAGTTCCGGGACGGTCATCCGCTCGACGCGGTCGACGTCGAGCTTCTCCTCGCGCCAGGAGGTCATGCCGCCGGCGAGGCAGCCGGCGATGTTGCGCAGGCCGACGGCGCCGGCGAGGTGAGCTGCCTCGATGGCGTCGTCGTCGTCGCGGCCGACGAGCACGATGGGCTGCTCGGGCTTGGCCAGCCAGGCGAGCTTGGAGCCGAACCCTGCCCTGCGGGCGGTAATGCTGACCGAGCCGGGGATGTGCGCCTCGTCGAACTGCAGCTCGGTACGGACGTCGACGACGAGCGCGCCGTCGGCCTGCGCCTGCTGGACCTGGCGCGGGCTCAGCGGGTGCGCCTCGACGGTCTCCTTGACCAGCGGCCCCCGGTTGAGCGCGACGATGTTCTTGAAGTTCGGCGGCTGCGGGCCGAGGGTGGAGGTCGTCTTCTCGACGAACTCGTCCTCGTCGGTGACCTGCAGCAGGTCTTGGTTGGCCCGCTCGAAGCCGATGGTCGAGGCGACCTTGAGGTCCATGCCGGGTCCGCCGCACAACGACCCGCCGAGGTGTCCCGGCCACACCTCGACGGAGTTGGGCAGGCTCATGAGCTTGTCGTTGAGCGAGTGGAAGATGCTGCGCGCGCCTTCCTCCTTGTCGACGGCGAGGTCGGGGCGGGCGATGTCGCCGACGAACAGCGTGTCGCCCGTCAGGACCGCCCACGGCTCGTCCGAGCGGGCGGTGTCGACGAGTGCGAACGCGGTGTGCTCGGGGCGATGGCCGGGCGTGTGCAGCGCGCGAACCGTCACGGAGCCGAGCTCAAGCTCCCAGCCGTCGTCGAACGGCTGGTGGTCGTACTCGGGCTCGGCGTCGCGGTGGATGTGCACGGTCGCGCCGGTCGCGGCGACGAGCCGGCCGTGGCCGGAGACGTGGTCGGCGTGGTTGTGGGTTTCCAGGACGTGCTCGATACGCACGCCGAGGTAGCGCGCGAGGCGCAGGTACTCGTCGATGTCGAGCTTGGGGTCGACGACCGCGGCGACGCCGGCGTCCTCGTCGCCGATGAGGTAGCTGGCACAGCCGAGGTCGTCGTGGGTGAGCTGGCGGAAGATCACTTGGGCCTCCGTCCGTGGTCGAGTTGTTGGTCCCAGGCGGTCATGCCGCCCTTGACGTTGTGGGCGTCGAAACCCGCGCGTCGTGCCGTGCTGGTGGCCATCGCGGAACGCCGGCCGGTCCGGCAGATGAACGCGACGGGCTTGTCGCGCGGAAGCTCGCCGAGGCGCGCTTTGACCTGACCGAGCGGCAAGTGGCGTGAGCCAGGGATGAAATCCTCGGCGCGCTCGTTGCCCTCGCGGACGTCGTAGAGCGCCAGGCGTCCGGCTCGGAGCTCGAGCAGCGTCGTGGAAAGGTCCAGGGTGTGTTTGCGTGAGGTGAACATCGAGCTCCTTAGGCGTGTCCGAAGCGGACGTCGGGCAGGACGCGGTCCAGCGGCTTGGGCAGCCACCACGCCCACTTGCCGAGCAGCCGCAGCGCGACCGGGACGAGCAGCAGGCGGACCAGGGCGGCGTCGAGCAGGACGGCGATGCCGAGGATGACGCCCATCTCCTTGGGCGGCAGCGGGCCGCTCAGGGCGAAGGTGAAGAACACGGCGACCATCACCGCGGCGGCGGCGAAGACGACGCGGCCGGAGTGCGCGACGCCGCCGACCATCGCTTCGCGCGGGTCCTTGGTGCGGTCCCAGTGCTCCTTGGCGCTGGAGAGCAGGAAGACCGTGTAGTCCATCGAGATGGCGAAGACCATCGCGAAGAAGAACACGGGAGCCCACGCGTTCAGGAAGCCCTGCGGCTCCAGTCCGAGCAGGTCGGCGAGGTGGCCCTCTTGGAAGATGAGCCGGGCGACGCCGAACGCCGCGCCGACCGCCAGCAGGTTGGTGACCACGCCGACAGCGGCGAGGATCGGCGCCTGCAGCGCGACCAGCAGCAGCAGGAAGCCGAGCGCGAGAACGACGCCGATGACCAGTGGGGTCTTGGCGGTCAGCGCCTCTTCGAGGTCGTGGTTCTCGGCCACCGACCCGCCGACAACCGCGCCGTCGGGAAGGTCCGAGCGCAGCCGGTCGATAGTCGCGCCGACGGCCGGGTCCGACGGGTCCTGCTTGGGGACGACCTGCACCATCGCGTTGCCACCGCGCCCGGGCATGCCGGGCATGACCTCCGCGACGCCGGGGTCGTTCTTCGCGACGGCCGCGGCGCGGTCGGCATCGGCCTTTGGCGCGACGACCTGCAGCGCGCCGGGCGCGCCCTTGCCGAACGCGTCCTGCACCTGGGTGTAGGCGACGCGCGAGCCGTCCTCCTCGGGCACGACCTTGATGGACGGCATGCCGGTCTGCAGACCGAGCACCGGGATACTCAGCGCGACGAGGGCCGCGACGGCGACGGCGCCGTAGGCCAGCGGCCGGCGCCAGAGGCGCTCGGCCCAGGCGGCGAAGCGCGGCGAGCGGTGCTCGCCCGAGTGCATCCACGGCAGCGAGAGCTTGTCGACGCGCGGGCCGAGCTTGGCCAGCACGGCGGGCAGCAGCGTGAGCGTCGCCGCCAGGATGAAGGCGACCGAAAGCATGATGCCGAGCGCCATCGACCGGAACGCGGGCGAGGGCACGAGCATCACCGCCGACAGGGAGATGAGCACGGTCAGCCCGGAGAACAGGACGGCCTTGCCGGCGGTGTCCATGGTCTCGGCGACGGCGTCCTCGACGGGCGCCTTGGAGCCGAAGAACGCGCCGCGGAAGCGGTAGACGATGAACAGCGCGTAGTCGATGCCCAGCGCGAGCGCGAACATCAGCGCGAAGTTCATCGCCCAGATGGAGATGTCCAGGACCTGCGTGCCGAGGTACAGCGAGCCGGCGGAGGCGACGAGGCCGAGGATGGTGAGCATCAGCGGCAGCCCGGCGGCCACGAGCGAGCCGAACGCGAGCAGCAAGATGGCGAGCGTGACCGGCCAAGAGATCAGCTCGGACTTCATCATCGCGCTCTTGTTGGCCTCGTTGAAGTCCGACCACATCCCGGAGGCACCGGTCAGCGAGACCTGGACCCCGTCGGCGGGCAGCGCGGCGAGCTCCTCCTTGAGGTCGTCGGCGGCGCGGACCATCTCGTTCGAGCTCGCGCCGGCGCCGGCCTGCACGATGGCGGTGTGACCGTCAAGGGAAATGGACCGACCTGACTGCGGCGGGATGATCTCGGTCACCCGCGCGTCGGCGGCCAGGACGTCCTGGGTCTCGGCGACGACGGCCTTGAACGCCGGGTCGGTCGCGGTCTTGTCGGCGGAGTGCACGACGACCATCAGCGCGGACGAGGACTGGCCGCCGAACTCGCGGTCGACGGTCTCGCGGACCTGAAGCGACTCTGAACCGGTCGCTTCCCAGCCGGCGCCGGAGAGGGCGTGCTCGACCTTGGGCGCGAAGATGCCGAGGCCGATGGCGAGAACCGCCCAGGCGATGGCGACGAGCTTGAAGTGCGTGGCGGTCCAGCGGCCGAGGCGGCCGATGGGTCCGTAGGAAGGAGTGGAAGGCATTGGCGTAGGTGAGGGGCTAGGAGGTGGGCACCCGCTCCGGCGGCCAGCCGGGGCGAGAGGGCGAGCAGGTGGCGCTCATGCGGCACCGCCAGCGAGCAGCTGGTCGAGCTCGGCGACCTGCTTGCGCAGGCCGCCGCAGACGAGCTCGCACAGCTCGAAGATGGTCGGGTCGGCGATGGAGCAGCGGACGCGGTTGCCCTCCTTCTCCCGGGCGACGATGCCGGCCCGGGCGAGCACGCCGACGTGCTTGGAGACGTTCTGCTGCGAGGCGCCCAGCGCCTCGGTGAGCTCGTTGATGGTCAAGGGCCCGTCGCGCAGCGCGTCGAGCAGGCGGATGCGCATGGGTTCGCCGATGACCCGGAAGCGCTGGGCGATGAGCTCGACGAGCGCCTCCGGAAGTGGATGGGGGATGGAGAGGGGCTCACTCATTAACACAACTATACCACCGCAAAGTTGTGGCCGGTATGACCGGTGAAGTCCGGCGAGCGCATCGCTCAACAGCACAACGACACATCAGGCGCCCGCGCTCAACTAGCGCCTGGTCACACGTTTCCCACGGACCTCCCGGGAGTGACCTCTCGCGCGCTGGAGCCGCGCAGATGATTGGGCACCAGTGCCCAAACGGGCGAATCACCGCAAATTGCGGACTCGTCCCGCGCACTGGCCGGCGCCGCGGGAACTCGCAGCAAATCAGAACAAATGATCCTGGTCGGGCGGGTGCTCGGGGAGGCCCTGATCGCGCTTCACACGCGAGAGGTCGCAGGTTCGAAACCCGCCGCGCCCATCGTCAGAAAGCCCCGCATCTGCGGGGCTTTCGTCGTCTTCGGGGCCGGGTCCTCGCCCCGGACGTACAGGATCGAGGCGAACGTGTGCCGCAGCTTGTGCGCGGTGACGCCGCTCGGCAGGGGCGGCTGGCGGCGCGAGGTCAGGAGCTCCCCGGCGGCGGCGACAACCGGACGGATCACGCGCTCGCGCGCGTTGTCCTTGTCGCGGCGGCTGCCGCTCGAGGTGGGGAAGACGAGATCGTCGGGCTCTGGATGTCCGGCGGCGTGCCGGTGGATCGTGAGCTCGTCCCGGAGCACAGGCAGGACGTCGACCAGACGCTCGCCCGCCTCGGTCTTGGCGTCGCGGACGCTGATGCGGCCGTTGGCCAGGTCGATGTCGGCCCAGGTCGGCGCGGCCAGCTAACTGGCGCGTCGCCGTGGCCTGCATCTGCTCGTACCGCGTCTGTCTCGCAGTGTCTAGGTACGCTGACGTGAGGATGGCTGAGCCCGAGCGCGAGCAGGAGTGAAGCCGCCCAAGGAGTTCTCCCGACCCTGGTCGCGATCGGAGCGCCCGGTGCCGCGACTGATCGTGCGCCCGCTGGAGCGGTTCCTGCAACTGGAATCCGGCAGCGCCGCGCTGCTGATGGCGGCCGCCGTGGTGGCGCTCGTGTGGGTGAATGTGTCGGAGTCGTCCTATGAGGACCTCTGGACGACCCGGATCGCGCTCGACTTGGGTGTCTTCGAGTTCGAGGAGGATCTGCGGCACGTCGTCAACGACCTCTTGATGGCGGGCTTCTTCTACGTCGTCGCACTCGAGGTCAAGCGGGAGGCGCTGTTCGGGTCGCTGCGCGACCCGCGCTCCGCGGCGGTGCCGATCGCGGCCGCGTTGGGAACCATGGTCGGCGCTGCGCTCACCTACGTGGCGATCAACCTCGACGGCGGTCAGCTGGGTGGGTGGGCGATTCCGATCGCGACCGACATCGCGTTCGCCGTCGGCGTCCTCGGCCTGGCCGGCAGGCGCGCGCCACCCGATCTGCGCGCTTTCCTGCTGACGCTGGCGATCGTGGACGACATCGGGACGATTGCGGTGATCGCGGTCTTCTTCTCGGACGGGATCGCTCTGGACTGGCTCGCCGGCGCCTGCGCGCTCCTCGTGGCTGTCGCGCTTCTGCGTCAGCTCGGGGTGCGCTTGCTCGTCCCCTACCTCATCCTGGCCGCCGGCCTGTGGATCGCGGTGCTGGAGTCGGGCCTTCACCCGACGCTCGCCGGCGTGGCGCTCGGCTTCCTTACGCCCGCGCTGGCCTTCTATCCACGCCAGGAGGCCGGAGCGCTGATCGCCGCTCGTTTGACGGAGATCTCGCAAGGCAATGACGCCGAGTTGAGCGAGGGGACGATGCTCGAGACGTCCCGGATCGCGCGCGAAGCTGTCTCACCGCTTGCCAGGATGGAAGCCCAACTCCATCCCTGGAGCGCGTACTTCGTCCTGCCGATCTTCGCGCTGGCCAACGCAGGCGTGCCCGTCTCGCTCGACGGTCTCGGCGACGCACTGACCAGCCCTGTCGGACTGGGCATCGCGCTCGGTCTCGTGATCGGCGCGCCGCTCGGCGGAGTGCTCTTCGCATGGCTCCCGGTCAGGTTCGGACCCGCGCGCGTGCCCGACGGACTGGACTGGCCCGCGATCGGTGCGGTCGCGCCGCTCAAGGGGATCGGCTTCACCGTCGCGATCTTCATCTCGGTGCTCGCGTTCGACGACGAGGCACTGCAGGAGCAGGCCAAGCTCGCGATCCTCGTCGCCTCGGCGATCGCGGCGTTCGTGGGCCTCGCGGCGCTATTCGGCCGGGACCGATTCATCCAGCGCCGATCCCGTCGATGATGCGCTGGACTCCCGCACGGCGGCATCGCCGTGGGTGGCCCGCAAACGTCAGGCGTAGCGGCAGGCCTTGACTCGATACATCGCTTGGTCGGCCGCATGCAGCAGCTGGTCGGGCGAATCGAGCGTGTTGCCGTCGAAACCGACCCAGCCGACGCTCAATCCCAACACGATCGGCTCCCCGCCGACGGTGCGAACGCTTGTGGCAACCACATCGCTCAGCATTCGCGCTTTCGCCTCGGCCTGCTCGGCAGACGTGTCGGGGAGCAACACGACAAATTCGTCGCCGCCGATACGAGCGATCGTGTCCGTGCCGCGGACCTGGTCGCGTATGACATTCGCGACGTCCTTGAGGACCTGGTCGCCGGCACGGTGCCCGAGGCTGTCGTTGATCGACTTGAAGCCGTCGAGGTCTGCGAGCAGGAGCGCACCCGGGCGCCCGTGTCGACGATGCCTTGCGAGCTCGGCGGTGAATTCAGCCTCGAACCTTGCGCGGTTCGCCATTCCGGTGAGCGGATCTATCGTCGCAAGCTTCGCCAAGCGTGCGACAAGCAGTCGGCGCTCGCTTGCGTAGCGCCCGACGATCAAGCCGAGCACGAGAAACGCCGTGCCACGGTTCAGATAGCCGATCACCCCTACAGATATGTCCGAATTGCTCGTCTCCCATTGGGCGAACAGCGCAAGGCTCAGGAGCGCTGCGATGGTGCCTCCGATCGCGCCGAACCGCACCGCCACGATGGCGATCGGGACCGCGTAGAGGTTCGTCACCCCTTCGTTCGGGTTGGGCAAGGCCTCTCGCAGCGCGAAGATGATCACAGCGAGCGTCATGGCTATGCCGATCGCGACGACGGCATTCCTATCGGCTCCCTGGTTGCTCGCGCTGCCCTCGGACCGCTCGTCGGCTGCATCGGTGCGCGCCGCGACGTCCGCAGGTGCGGCCGGGGCTGCAGGCGAGGCTGACGACATCGGAAGCCTTTCGGCGGTTGGGCTGGCTGGCAGGACACCTGGCTCTGCATGCCGTGTCGTGACGGCATGCGTTGCTCACGGATCCCTACGGTTATCCCTGCAGATCGGCCGCCCGCGACCCGTCCTTGAGGATCAAGCCGCCTGTCGGGTCAGCTCGGTCTCAGCTCGAGGCGCTCGCCGGTGATCGCGAAGACTGTCCGTGGCGTCGAACCGGGGCAGCGAGCTGACTGAGCATTCTCCCGATGCGGTGCTTGACCGCCGCGTGGTCAACACGCAAAGTATCGGCGATCTCTTGCGTGGGTGTTCGGTTGATGAGCATGCCGAGGATTGGCAGGTCCTCGTCGTCGAGTTCGCTGCTCGCGGCGTTGAGCTGGTCGCCGGAGACGGGCGGTAGGGCGTCGCCACCGCCGCTCACGGTCCTGATCGCCTCGAAGAGGTCGCGAGCCGGGTCGCCTTTGTTGAGGATCCCGTCGGCGCCCGCCACGATGGCAGGCACCGTCATGGAGCTGTCGGCGAAGGCGGAATAGAGGATCACGCCCGGCGCGAGCGCGTGGGCCTTGATGTCCCGGCAGACGGTGAGCCCGTCGGCGTCGGGAAGGTTGTAGTCGAGCAGCACGATGTCCGGTCGGCTGCGGTAAAGCAGCGGCGCGAGTTCGGCCGAGTTGGCGGCGGATCCGACCGGGATCAGTCCGGGCTCGGAGCGAATCGCCGTGTGCAGCCCCAGGCGCAGGGCCTGGTGATCGTCGACGATGGCGACGCGGATCATGCGTCGTTCCGCTCGTGGCTGCGTCGTGGCGACGCGCGGTGTTGCGGCGCGTGCTGTAGCGCGAGTGCGAGGAATGCGCCGGCGATCGCCATGAGCCACGTGCCGGGGCTGAAGAACGAGCCGATGCTCGCGATTCCGATTGCGCATGCGATCAGGCCGCCGAGCAGAGCGCCCACAACCGCGATCGCGAGCGTGCTGACCACGTCGTCCTGGCGCTCGTCTTCGTTTAACGCCCTCACGAACGCTCCGGCGGCCACGCCAAGTGCGGCCCAGGCGATGAGTCCCATGCCACCAGGCTGGTCGTCACTGCCCCTGGCGGCTATGGGTGACGCTCCCCAATTTCGGCGCTTCATGGTTCGACCAGGCCGTGGCGGATCGCCCAGCGCGTGAGTTGGATGCGGTCGCGCATGCCGAGCTTGGCGAGGATGTTCTCGCGGTGGCGCTCGACTGTCTTCGGGCTGATTTGCAGTAGGTGCGCGATCTGCTCCGTGCTGTGAGATTCGGCGACGAGCTTGGTGACCTCCTCCTCGCGCGGGCTGAGCGGAGAACGCACGCGGCCGTCGGGGTCGTCGAGGTAGGCGCGCATCAGCGTGCGAATCGTCGGCGGGTAGAGGAACGGCTCGCCGCGCATCGCGGCCCGGCACGCCTCGACCAGGTCGCGATCGGCGACGGTCTTGAGCACATAGCCGCTCGCGCCCGCCTTGAGCGCCTCGAAGCAATATGCCTCGACATCGTGCATCGAGAGCATCAGCACCCGTACTCCGGGGCGTTGGCGGGCGATCTCGCGCGCAGCTTGCAGGCCGCTGCGACGCGGCATTGCCACGTCGAGAACGGCGAGGTCGATGTCTTCGGCGAGCGTGCGCTCCACAGCTTCGATGCCGTCGGACGCCTCGGCGACGACGTGCAGATCGGGTGCGGCGTCGAGCACCAGGCTCAGGCCACGTCGCACGACCCGGTGGTCGTCGGCGACGAGCAGGCGGGAGCACAGCGGGACAGTCATCCCGACCTGTCGCCGGGGAGCGTGAGCCTGACCTCCGTGCCGCCACGCTCTCTCGCCGAGATCGTCACGTGTGCGCCGATCAGCAATGCACGCTCGCGCATGCCCGCCAGCCCGGTGCCTGCCGCGTTTGCGGCGGTGGCCGAGATGCCGCGTCCGTCGTCGCTCACACGGAGCTCGACGTCGCCGTGATCGGTCACGTCCAGCGACAGGTCGACATGGCGCGCATCCGCATGACGGGCGACATTGGTCAAGCTCTCCTGTGCCACGCGGTAGATCGCGAGGTCGTGCTCGCGCGGTAGCGGCGGAAGCCTCTCGTTCAGCCGTGGATGCACGCGCACGCCGCTGCGGTCTGACACCTGCGAGGAGAGCGAAACGAGTGCGCTTCGCAGCCCGAACTCGTCAAGCGCCTGCGGACGCAGACCGCGGGCGATCTCGCGCATGTCCTCGACGCCGCAGCGCGCCGTCTCCTGCGCTTCGAGGATCGCTGCTTGAAGACCGTCGGGAGCCGATCGCTGGAGCGCTTCCAGCTGGAGGACGACGCCAGTCAGCGTCTGGCCGATCTCGTCGTGCAGCTCTCGCGCCAGGCGTCGGCGCTCGCTCTCCTGCGCAGCAAGCGCGCGGCGGCCGCTCTGTCGTCGCTCATGCTCGAGCCTGTCGAGCATCGCGTTGAAGGCGTCGCTGAGCTCGGCGACCTCCGTGTCGGCTCGTTGGAGCAACAGGCGGCGCCCCGGAACCTGTGGATCGACGGTGCGCATCAGCCGCGTGAGCTGCTCGAGCGGACCGAACACCCGCCGCATCAGCAGCAGGTTGACCGAGATCATCAGCACGGTGCCGACGGCGAGCACGACAGCCTCGGCAAGCTGCAGCGTAGGGCTGACGGTCGCCGGCGAGACCGCGAGCAGAATCGCCGCGGCCACGAGCACGCCGGCGTTGATCGCGACCACGCGACTGAACAGGGTCACCTTGCGATCGTGGCGCGCGAGGTCGGTGCGCACCATGGGCGACGGTCCCCATGCTGCGGGAGAGCGCTACCCATCCTGTCGGAATGGGCGGCGCTCCCCATGGCGAGGGCAGAGCGCGCACGGAAAGCTGGATCACGACCCCTACGAAGGGAGCATCATGCACCCGCAGACTCCTCCTCAGGGCCGCAGAGCCTTCGAGAGCTGGGATGAGCCGGACGCGCAACCAGCCAGCCGCGCCCCGGAACGCGACAAGAGCGCGGCGCGCGCGATGCTCGCGGCGTTCCTGGTGCTCGTCGTGATCGTCGCGCTGATCCTGCTGCTCTGACGCGACGCCCGGTCACCCGGTGGCGACGAAGCGTTCCGCGAGGGCGGCGAAGAACTCCGAGCGCGTGACGATCCCCGAGACGCGCCCCTCGTGGGTCACCGGGATGATCAGCACGCGGTGGTGGATGAAGACCTCCGCGAGCTGGATGTCGGAGAAGTCGCCCGGCACCTCGATGTGCTCCGTGTTCATGTGCCGGGACACCGGCTCGCGGCGACAGCCGTGGCGCTTCTCGATCACGGCGTCGATCGACTTTGGGACGAACGCGGCGTATTTCAGATCCGCGACGTAACCCGGGAACAGCGCCGTGATGAATTCGCGTTCGCCGAAGATCCCCACCAGACGCTGCTCGGAGTCCACGACCGGCAGTGCCGGCAGGGCGGCTTGGAGTACGAGCGCGACGGCCTCGCCGACCGGCTGGTCCTGCCCGAGCAGTGGCACCTCGCGGTGGACGAGCTCTGCGATCGTGCGCGGGTTCATCACGTGTACCTGAGCAGGATGTACCCCGTGGCAAGTACGAGCGAGACCAGCGTTGCCGGGACGCCGATCTTGAGGAACTCGACGAAGCGGATCGGGCGGCCGCTGCGTTCGGCCATTCCCGCCGCCGCGACGTTGGCTGCGGCTGCGACCAGCGTGAAGTTGCCGCCGAAGCATGCGCCGAGCGCGAGTGCCCACCAGTAGGCGTCGTCGCCGTTTTCGCCCTGCAGTTGCTCCACGACGGGGATCATCGTCGCCGTGAACGGGATGTTGTCCACGATCCCCGATGCGATCGCGGAGATCCAGGTGATGCCGATCAGCTCGGCGGTTCGGTCGCCGCCTGTCACGGCGGCGACGCCATCCGCCATCTCGCCGATCGCGCCGGTTTCCTCGAGCGCGCCGACCATCACGAACAAGCCGATGAAGAAGAACAGCGTCGACCACTCGATTCCAGACAGCGACGATTCCAGCGATTGCGTGGTGACGAGCAGCAGAACGGTCGCGCCGAGCATCGCGACCGTGGCCGGCTCGAGGTGCAACGGCTTATGCACGAAGAAGAGCAGGATCGTCCCGATCAATACCGGGAGCGCCCGCTTGAGCTCCTCGGGATCCTCGATCGAGCGGCGGGCGTCGAGCTCCATCACCCGCGCGCGCGCCGCGGGCGCGATCTGCAGCCGCGGCCGAAACCACACGTAGAGCAGACCGGTCACTGCCACGAAGCAGACGAAGGCGATCGGCGCGAGATTGGTGACGAACTCCATGAACGTCAGCCCGGTCGCGCCGGCGATCATGATGTTGGGCGGGTCGCCGATCAGCGTTGCGGTGCCGCCGATGTTCGACGTGATGATCTCGATCAGGAGCAGCGGCATGGGGTCGACGTCGAGCGTGTCGGCGAGCAGGAAAGTGATCGGCACCATCAGAAGCACGGTCGTGAGGTTGTCCAGGAACGCGCTCAGCAGTGCGGTCGACCCCGCGAGCGCCACGACGACGTACAGCGGCCGGCCCCTGGCGATCTGGCCGGCGCGGATCGCGAGGTAGGTGTAGACGCCTGTCGTCTCGGTCAGCCGGACGATCAGCATCATCCCGGCGAGCAGTCCGATCGTGTTGAAATCGATCGCGCCGATCGCCTCCTCCTGAGCGATCGTCTGCGTGGCCACGACCGCGACCCCGCCGGCGAGCGCGATCTTGGTGCGGTGCACCTTCTCGCTGACGATGATCCCGAGCGCGACGACGAAGATCCCGATCGCCAGCGCCATCAATCCGTCTCCGGGAGAACCAGGACCGACGGCCGCGTCCCGAGCAGCCGCAGGTCGGCGAGGAACGCCGCGCACGTCGGGTGCCGGACGACCTCATTGGCGGCAGCGGCTTCGACCCGCATCTCCAGGCACCACTCCCACTGGCGCGGGTGGCGCAGCGCCGCGCTCTCGACCTGATGCAGGGACACGTCGAGCACTTCGTCGCAGTCGCGCAGCTTCGCGGACTCCGCGTGGACCCAGCGCGTATCGTCCTCGACCGAGGTGTTGCGACACGCGTTCCAGAGCACCAGGATGCGCACGGCGACCATCCTGTGCCTCACGTCGCGGTCGTTCCATGGGCGCTCGCTCCCAACCCGGGCCGGGCGCCCACCCATCCTCAGGGTTCGACGAGCCCGCGCCTGATCGCGTAGCGGGTCAGCTCGACGCGATCGCGCATGCCGAGCTTGGCGAGGATGTTCTCGCGGTGGCGGTCCACGGTGCGCGGGCTGATCACGAGCAGCTCGGCGATCTGCTCGCTCGTGTGCGCCTCGGCGATCAGCTTCACGACCTGCAACTCCCGCGGCGTCAACGGATCGACCGGTTCCTCGGCACGGGCGAGCACGTCGCGGATCAGACGGCTCACGGCCGCGGGATACAGGAACGGCTCACCGCGCATCGCCGCCCGACACGCTTCGACGAGGTCGCGGTCGGCGCCCGACTTCAGCACGTAGCCCGATGCTCCCGCCTTCAGGGCCTCGAAGAGGTACTGCTCGGAGTCGTGCATCGAAAGCATCAGGATCCGCAGCTCCGGGCGGCGTCGAGCGAGCTCGGCGGCCGCCTGCAGACCGGTCAGCTTCGGCATCGAGACGTCCAGCACAGCCAGGTCGACGTCAGCACGAAGGCCCTGCTCGATCGCGTCCGCGCCGTCCCCCGCTTCGGCGACCACCTCGAGGTCTGGCTGGGCGTCGAGCACCATGCGCAGCCCGCGCCGCACCATCGCGTGGTCGTCGGCAAGCAGGATCCGGGTCGTCGTCATGGCAACCTCAGCGTGATCGACGTCCCGCCACCCGGGGCGTCGGCGATCTTGAGCGTGCCGCCGACGAGCAGAGCACGCTCGCGCATCCCACGCACGCCGGCTCCCTCGACGGCGTTGCCGATGCCGTGACCGTCATCCCGAACGCCCAAGACAGTGACATCGCCGTCGGCCTTCAGCGTCAGGGCGATCCGCTCCGCGCCGGCATGCCGTAGAGCATTCGTCACCGCCTCCTGCGCCACTCGATAGACGACGACCTCGGCCTCGCGGTCCAGCGTGACGCCGGACTCGATACGGCGTTCGACCAGCACGCCCGTACGCTCGGCCTCTACGCACAGTTGGCGCAGCGCCGCGGCCAGGCCGAGTTCGTCCAACGCCTCGGGCCGCAGGTTGCGAGCGATCGCGCGCACCTCTTCGAGCGTCGCCCGCGCCGTCTCGCGCGCCTCCCGGAGCCGCTCCCTCGGCTCCCCGGCGACGGTCGCCTGCGCACGGTCGAGCTGCAACAACACGGCGGTGAGCGCCTGCCCGACCTCGTCATGCAGCTCGCGCGCGATGCGCAGCCTTTCGTCCTCCTGAGCGCCCAGTGCCCGTCGCGCCGAATCACGCCGCTCCTGTTCCAGCCTTTCGAGCATCTGATCGAATGCGGCTCCCAGCGCGGCCACCTCGGCCGGGGAGTCCGGCAGGCGCGCGCGACGTCCGGGCGCGAGCGGATCCACCTCGCGCATGACCACGCTGAGTCGCCGCAAGGGCGCCACGGCGCGACGGAGCAACACGAAGTTGACGAGCAGCATGACCGCCAAGCCCACGCCCAGCACGAGCAGTTCTCGCTCCGCGGCCGGAAACGAGACCGTGACCGGCGTGAGCACGAGCGCCGTCGTCGCGACGCCGAGCACGATCGCGTTGCCCACGAAGATTCGCCACAACAACGGCACGGCGTGCAACGAAGGATACGCCGCCGTGGCTTGGGTCACGCTACCCGCGGAGCAGGAACTCGATCCGATGCAGGTCTTGGCGAAGCAACTCGTGATCGTGCCCGAACAACGACGAGGAGCCCATGCGGATCAGATGCTCGGCAGCGGCGACCCCCTGCAGGGCAGCTGCCTCGTCGCGGAGCAGCGCCCCGATGAGCATCAGCTCCGGACGCAGCTTCGCGACAACCCGCGGGCTCACGATCACGCACGCGCGGCACTCGACTCTGCCTGATGCGCTCGGCTCTTCCCCGATGGACTCGTAGGAACGTGCCAGCTTCTCCCTGCGCTCGGGGTCGAGCAGCCGCATCCGTTCGCGCCTGACGACCGCAATCGGAATATCGCCACGCCCGCTGATGATGAGGTCCCATACGAGTTCTTGACGGTCGAGGCGGCGCAGCGCCGCCCGGCAGGCAAAGCAGATCGTCACCACGATGCTTGCGATGACGACCGGAAGTGCCCCTCGCCCGACGACAACTACGCCCGCGCCGCTCGCGAGTAACAGCGCGATCGCGGCATGTAGCTGCGCCAGAGCCGCCACTTGACGATCTAGCGCCGCGACCAGTGGGTCATCGCGCCCGAGGATGCCCTCGGCGCGGGCAAGCTCGTCCAAACGGCGAGAGGTGGGCGGGGCAATGTGCATGGTCGATCCCCGCCGACCAGACTTCCCGGCACACCTGACCCCATCGTACCCCCCGACGGCGGAGCGAACGCAACGACGACGAAGAAATGGGCGCCGCTCCCCATACCGGCGATCGCGCTCGGACGGAATGCTGGATGCGTCCAGCGAAGGGAATGACATGGAGCCGCAAACCCCACCGGAGCGGCGCGCGTTCGAGAGCTCGTTGCTCGGAGACCCGCCGCCACCGGCGGACCGCCGTCCGGTACGTGAACGTAAGCGCAGTACGGGACGGGCCATGGTGTTCGCGGTTGTCCTGCTCGTTGCGGTCGTCGTGCTGATCGTGGTGCTCTGAGCCCACTATGCGCCTGCCGTTTCGACACCAGCACGACTCCCGAGCCGAAGTGCCCTGTCCGCGCTGCAAGGTGCCGGTTCCGGCCGAAGACCTGGAGTGCAATGTGTGCGGCTGGGATCTGCGCGACGCGTACCACGCGCCGGAGGGCGACGCGGCCGGCGACCCGCGCGTCACGGTCCCGCGCGACCGCGGGGACCCGCCCGCCGCCTGAGCGGCGGGCGGTGCCCGCTCGACGGGACCATGCCTTGCGGCGACTCCGTCATGGGCACCGTCGATCATGATGGGACGCGCGCATGATCCGCGTGGCGATCGTCGACGACCCACCACGCCGTTCGGCTCGGGCTCAAACGCCGCATTGGAGTCCGAGACCGGATTGGTCCCGGTTGGCACGGCCGCCAACCTCGCGGAGCTCGCCGCTGTTGTCGTCACATCGCCGCCGTGAGCGTGATGCGCTGCTCGTCTCAGCTCCGCGGCCGCGGGCGGCTGCGTGTCCCGCTGTTCGGCCCGGCTCCCGTGAGGGCCGCCGACACGCCTAATGAGCGGGCGGTGCCGGCACGTTGGGCTCTCGTCACCTCCAGCCCACACGCGCCGGCGGCCACGGCTGCGGGCCGCCGAGCAGAATCCAGGGTCGCTGGCTGAGCCAGCCCCGGGGCAGGGTTCCCGGTGAGAATCTGTTCGACGAGGCCACGTGAGAGCCGCGGCGTACCGCCCACCGTCATGATCGCCGGAAGCGCCGGTCGGCACCATGGGGAGCGGAGCCCATAGTCGCCGGAACCGATCGGCGCCGCGCGGCGCGGATCGGCAGGTCAGATCAGCCCCGCTGCGCGAGCCATCGTTTGGGCACCAGTGCCTGAACGGGCGTGAATCGGCGCAAAATGCGGGTTGCTCGCCGCGCGTTCGATGCTGAATGGCCGAGCTGAGAACTACCTGCACATCAGAACAATCGACCCTGCTCGGGCGGCGTAGACGCGCAACGCGAAGCCCGCGTCGGTGTGGCCGAGCTGTGACATCACGTAGGGCGGATCCTCGCCGCGGACGTAGAGGATCGAGGCGAACGTATGCCGCAGCTTGTGCGCGGTGACGCCGGCCCAGGTCAGCGCCGTCGCCTCGCCGATCCGCAGCCCTGCGTAGACCAGCGTCGCGATCAGCGCGCGGCGGCCGGCGGTCCGCGCGCCGCGGTCCGCGTCGAGGCTGCCCGCCGCCTCGATCATCGCGGCGATCTGTTCGGCCGAGTCGAGGTAGACCGGCCGGCGCCGCTTGGTCTTGAGCTTGCGGTTGCGCGTGTTGACGCGCACGGGGTTGCGGGCGACGAGGTCGCGCTCCTCTGCGACCGCGAGGATCTGGCCGAGCCGGGTGATCGTCTTCTTGATCGACTCCGCCGAGAGGGCACCCTCGCGGACCTTGCACTCGCGATACCGGTCGACCTCGGCCACGGTGATCTGCGGCAGGCGGTGGCGGTGGAAGAACGGCAGCAGGTGGTTGCTGAGCTGCCACGCGTAGTCGGCGATCGAGCTCGCGCGCAGCTCGGGTCGGCGGGCCGACGCCCGCGGGCGCCAGGAATCCGCCTCAGTCGCGGCGGTGGCGAGCACCCGCAGCGGGGACCAGCGCCGAGCGCGTGCGAGCGCATCGCGGTCTGAGCCGCCTCGATCGTCGCACCGCCCGCGAACACCGCGAAGCGCGCCTGCTCGCCTCCGTTCAACAGCTGATGGCTCCAGTCCTCGGTCGCGCGCAGCGTGTGGTGGCGGGCGGGCCGCGTCACTCGGCCCTCGGTCGCGGGAGCGCACGGCGGCTGCGCCGCGAGGCTCACCGATCGGATGACGTGGGTGTTTGTGCGTTCTTTGCCTCAAGCAGGTCGCGGACGCGTATCTGCTCGGTCAGCAGGGAGCGGAAGCGCTCTGGGGCGCCCGCCACGTACGAGCGGCAGAGTTCTCGCCCCGCCGGGTAGTTGATCACGTAGGTCCGCGAGGTCGGCTCGCTCAGGAAGCGGATCAGATGGGCCGCGAGCTCCGGCGTCATCAACCCCCAGCGCTCGAGGTAGGCGTGCGTCTCGGCCCCGCTCGCTCCGGCCTCGTGGAGCATCAACGCAGCGTTGACCTCCGCCCAGCGGCACGGCTCGAGGGCCCGCTCGACGGCGAGCGCGTGAGCGAGATCGAGCCCGATGCCGGCGTCTTGCATGACCGCCGCAAACCTCCCGCCGTCGTCGCCCTCGAGCAGCACGGTGGGCGCGAGCTCGGCGATCCCCTCCGAGACGAGCGACTGTGGCGTCGGCACCAGCACCAGCGTCTCCTCCAGCAGCCCTCGGCCGCGTACGAGCAGGTGATCTTTGGCGCAGCGCTCCGCGTGGTGGCCGGGATACGTCTCGTGGCTCGTGAGGTGCAGCAGCTCCAGGGCCGACATCGAGAGATCGACGTTGACGGCGATGCGGCTGCGCAGGCCGCCGAGGTATTCGCAGAACGCCAGCCAGGGCTTGTCGCGCACGATCTGCACGACAACTCCTTCGCCTTCCGGCAGCTCGACCAGGCCACGCATCCACCCGCGCGCCTCCCTGATGACGGCCGCGACCGTGCGCTCGACCTGCTCGGGAGGCACAAGGATCGAGTCTCGCCAGCGCTCGTAACGTTCGGCCAGCGGCTCGTGACCGGGGAGCAGCTCCGCCAGTCGGTCGTGCGCGGCCGAGAAGACGGCTTCGTCGGTATAGGTCGGCCGCACGCCGTAACACCCCTCGACCTCGTCGGAGTACGAGCTGGACTCGCCCGCCAGCACGCCGGCGTAGGTGCGCAGCCCGACCACCTGGTCACGCAGCCAGCCGTGCTCGAGCTCGTCGAGCAGAAGCTCTGCGGCGGATACGAGCGCCCGCGGGGCGACCGGAGGCTCCGCGTCGACAGCCGCCGCCAGCTCCGGCGGGCCGTAGTAGGCGTCGACGATCCCTTCGACGTGCCGGCCGAGCTGCAAGCCCAGCCGGAGATAGCGCTCCACGACAGACAGGGCCACTGACGCCGAGCCTACGGCGTTTCCCAGCTACCGCGCGCTCGGTTTCCCGCACCACCCGCCGAAGTCACAACTTGAACGAGGAGCGCCGCGCTGCCCCGCAACACCGCGAAGGCACCACGACCGTCGCGACCCGCAGGTGCACGAATCGCGGCGCCTCAGACCCCCGCTCGGACGGAGAGAGGCGTCATCGATCTCGCCGCGAGGTGCAGACGCGACAGCGGCACCACCGCGAGACGCGCGCTCCTCGTCCCGAGTACTCGTCTGGAACGGGCTTGTCGGGGTGCCGCTCGGCGGCGAAAGCGCGCGCGTTCTCGGGCTGCCCGAGTCCGCGACCCGCGCGAGCCTCATACGCGCAGCAGCCCATCCCGCGGGCGTAAGCCACCCCACGGCAGTGCCGCCTCCTCGATCTGCGCGGCGAGGCCGAGCTCATGAACGCCGGCTCAGTACGCGCGGCCGGCGATCGCGACGAGGTCGTGCTGGTCGAGGTCGTCCGGGACGGCGCCCCCGGCCGTCATCACGCACCGGACAGACACGCCGGCAGCGTTCAGGCGGCGCTCACCGTCGGCGCCGCAAGCGGCCCATGGGAGCCGGGCGAAGCCGTCGCGTGCGGCATCGACGGCGGCGTCCACGTCGGAGACGTCGACCGTACGACGGGCGAGTAGCGCGGCGGCCTCATCCCGTAGCGCCTCCTGCACCGCATCGACGGCGCTGGTGGCCGCCGCCACGGCAGCATCCACAGGGACCGGCTCACGCACCCCGCGATCACGGCGGACGAGGCTGACGACGCCGTCGGCGAGGTCACGCGGCCCGACCTCGAGGCGCACGGGCACGCCCTTGAGCTCCCAGTCGGTGAGCCGGCGCCCGAGGCCGACGTCGGTGCGGTCATCTATGCGGACGCGGGTGCCGGTCGCGGCAAGCTGCGGCTCTAGTTGCCCGAGGACCTCGGACACATCCGGGGCGTCCTTGACCGCAACGAGGACGACCTGCACGGGCGCGACTCGCGGCGGTAACCAGCGCGGGAAGTCATCCGCCTGCGAGGTGAGCACCCCGGACACGTGTTGCAGCCTACGCAGACGGACGCCACACGACCGGCACGGTCCGCTCGCACCTCGGCCAGCGACGCGGGGCGAGGACTACACGAGCGAGCGCCAATACATGTAGGCGCTCTGCCCGTCGACGGCGTTCGGGATGCAGCCGATCTCGGCGAAGCCAAGGCTGACCCACAACCGTCGGCTCGGATTGCTGTCGAGGACGAGCGTGAACAGCATCGCGTCGAACCCACGGCGTCGTGCCTCGTCGAGGGAATGCTCGGCGGGCGGTGACGCCGGGTTCAAGCCCGTCCGATCGTCACGTGCCCGACGGCACGGATGCTCGTGCGCGGGCGGCCCGGCGGATCAGGTGGTCGCGCTCGTCGACGTTCGTGGCCCGGCGGGCGGCCTCGGCGTACGCCGAGGCGGCGGCGGGCGGGTCGCCGTCGAGCTCGTGCAGGTGCCCGCGCACGGCGTGCCACCGGTGCCGCTCGCCGATCACCTCGCGCAGCCGGTCCGTCTCGCGCAGCCCGGCGGCGGCACCGAGGACATGGCCGACAGCGACGGCGCGGCCGAGCACCGCGGCGGGATCCTCGCGCACGGGGTCCTCGGTCAGCGCGACGAGGTCGTCGTACCAGGCGAGGATCTGCGGCCAGTCGGTCTCCCCGGCGCTCGCCGCATCGTCGTGGAGGGCGGCGATCGCGGCCTCGACCTGGTAGCGGCCGGGGCGCCGTTCCTCCGACTGCATGGCGAGCGCCGACTGCAGGACGCGCACGCCCTCGGCGATCTCGCGCGTGTCCCACAGGCCGCGGTCCTGCCGGTCGAGCGTGACGATCCGGCCCTCGGCGTCGAAGCGCGCCGGCCGGCGGGCATGGTTGAGGAGCATCAGCGCGAGCAGCCCCCGCGCCTCCGGCTCCTCCGTGGCGAGGGTGAGCTGGCGTGCGAGCCGGATCGCCTCGCCGGCCAGGTCCACGCGGCCCGCGTGGCCGGCCGTGTAGACGAGGTAGAGCACGCGCAGCACGACGGCGAGGTCGCCGGGCTGATCCAGGCGGCGCCCGTGCAGGGTGCGCTTGGCGCGGCTGATCCGCTGCGCCATCGTCGCCTCGGGGACGTAGAAGGCGTCGGCGATCTCCCAGGTGGTGAGGCCGCCGACGGCGCGCAGGGTCAGCGCCACCTGGGAGGCGGGCGAGAGGTCGGGGTGACAGCAGCAGAAGAGCAGGAAGAGGGTGTCGTCGCCCACCTCCTCGCTGGCGGCGGGCCGCGGCTCGGCGTGCGTCGCCTCCTCGCGGCGCTGACGGGCGGCCTCGCTGCGGCGGGCGTCGACGAGCCGCCGGGTCGCGACCGCCGTCAGCCACGCGCGCGGGTCGCGCGGCGGGTGCTCGGGCCACACCCGCAGCGCTTCCAGCAGCGCCTCCTGCAGCGCGTCCTCGGCGGCATCGAAGTCCTCGCCCCGCCGGACCAGGCCCGCGAGCACCCGGGGGACGAGGGCGCGCAGAACGCCCTCGTCCAGCCGTTGCACCGGCTCGTCGATCACGCCCGATCAGTCCTCCGAGGGCGCGTGGGACATGATCTCGCGGACGTCGATCCACTCGTACATCGGTTCCCCGCCCGGGCCGGGCTCGGATGAGACGTACGCAGCGAGCTCGACCGCGCGCTCGTACGACTCGACGTCGATCATGAACCAGCCCGCGACCAGGTCGCTGGTCTCGGGCAGCGGCCCGTCGGTGGTGACCGGCGCCGCGTCCGGGCCGCCGTAGCGCACCCATGTCTGCGCCGGCGCGAGCGCCTCCACGCCGACGTACTCGCCGTTCTCCGTGAGCAGCTCTCTGACGTGCCTCTGGAAGGCGAAGTGCGCCTCCACGTCCTCAGGCGCCCACTGGTCCATCGGGGGAAAGGGATGGTGCGGCTCCGGGCCGCCGCGGTAATGCTTGAGGAGCAGGTACTTCGGCATCGTGATCTCCTGGTGTCGTGGGCCGCGCCTGTCGAGGCCTTCACCTGGTGAGCGGAGCCGGCCGGCGGTTCTCGACATCGTGCCGCATGCGACGGGGGCGCGATCAGCGGCGATGGACGGCCGCTGCTGGCGCTGCGGGGGTGCGTGCGCACCCCCTCCACTTCCACAGTATCGCCCCTGGGGGGCTTGTTTCAAGCCCCGGGGTGTGCTCCATACTCGCTCGCCGCAAGCGACGAACGGAGCAACGCGATGGGTACGGTGGAGGTCGGGGACGGCGGCACGACGGGACTCCAGACCGTTCAGCCCAACCGCTACGTGTTGGGTCTTGAAGAGATCGACGAGACGCAGGTCGCGGTCGCCGGCGGCAAGGGCGCGCACCTGGGGGAGCTTGCGCAGATCGAGGGCATCCGCGTGCCGCCTGGCTTCTGCGTGACGACCGACGCGTTCCGGCGGATCATGGCGGACGCCCCGTCGATCGACGATCGGCTCGATCGGCTGTCGCGCCTGAACCCGGACGAACGGGAACCGATCCGCACGCTCAGCGCGGAGATCCGCCGGTTCCTCGAAGGGATCGCCATCCCCGGCGATGTGACGGCAGCGATCACTCTCGCGCTCGCCCGGCTCGGCGAGCAAGCCGCCTACGCCGTTCGATCGAGCGCGACGGCGGAGGACCTGCCGACGGCCTCGTTCGCCGGCCAGCAGGACACGTACCTGAATGTCGTCGGGCCGGCCGCGATCCTCCAGCACATCAGCCGCTGCTGGGCCTCGCTGTTCACCGAGCGGGCCGTGACCTACCGCCTGCGGAACGGCTTCGACCACAGCAGGGTCCACATGGCCGTGGTCGTGCAGCAGATGGTCTTCCCGCACGCATCCGGCATCCTCTTCACGGCCGACCCCGTCACGTCGAACCGCAGGGTCTCCTCCGTAGAGGCCGGCTTCGGCCTCGGCGAGGCGCTCGTCTCGGGCCTGGTCAACGCCGACTCCTACAAGGTGCGGGACGGGGAGATCGTCGCCAAGGCGGTCGGCAGCAAGCAGGTTGCCACCCACGCCCTGCCGGCGGGCGGGACGGAGGAGCAGGCGATCGACCCGGCGCAGCAGGGGCAGCCGGCGCTGACGGATGCGCAGGTCGTGCGGCTGGCGCAGCTGGGCCGGCAGATCGAAGCGCACTTCGGCCGCCCCCAGGACATCGAGTGGTGCCTGGTCGGCGATGGCTTCGAGATCGTCCAGAGCCGACCGATCACCACGCTGTTCCCCATCCCCGCGGCCGGCGACCGGGAGAACCACGTCTACGTCTCCGTCGGTCATCAGCAGATGATGACCGACCCCATGAAGCCCCTGGGGCTCTCCGTGTTCCAGCTGACGGCTCTCCCGCGGATGCACGAGGCCGGCGGGAGGCTGTTCGTCGACGTCACCCAGCTCCTGGGTTCGCCGGCGGCCCGCGGACGCATCCTCGCCCTGGCGACGTCCGATCCGCTGATCGGGGACGCGCTGCAGGCCATCGTCGAACGCAACGACTTCGTCCCGTCGCTCCCGGACGAGGGTCCCGGGGACGCGCCGCCGCGCGACGCGCCGGCCCCGATCGCGACCGATCCGGCCATCGTCACCGAGCTGATCGAGCGCAGCCAGGCTTCCAACGCCGCCTTGGCACGCGACATCCGGGCGAAGTCCGGAACGGCGCTGCTCGACTTCATCCTGGCGGACATCCAGGAGCTGAAGCGGATCCTCTTCGATCCGCGAAGCCATCAGGTGTTCATGGGGGCGATGGACGCCTCGGGGTGGCTCAACGAGAAGCTGCAGGAGTGGCTGGGCGAGAAGAACGCGGCCGACACGCTCACGCAGTCCGTCCCCCACAACGTCACCTCGGAGATGGGGCTGGCGCTGCTGGACGTCGCGGACGTGATCCGCCCGCATCCGGAGGTGGTGGCCTTTCTGCAGGACGTCGAGGACGAGGGCTTCCTGGACGAGCTGCCCGCACTCGCGGGCGGGCCGGAAGCGCGGGCGGCGATCGAGGCCTTCCTCGACAGGTACGGCATGCGCTGCGTCGGCGAGATCGACATCACGAGGCCCCGCTGGAGCGAACGCCCCACCACGCTCGTGCCGCTGATCCTCAGCAACGTCAAGAACTTCGATCCGGGTGCCGCCGAGCGACGGTTCGAGCAAGGCCGGCAGGAGGCGTGGGAGAAGGAACAGGAGCTGCTGGAGCGCCTGCGGGCCCTGCCGGACGGAGAGCCGAAGGCCGAAGCGACCAAGGAGATGATCGACCGGGTCCGGACCTTCATCGGGTACCGCGAGTATCCGAAGTACTTCATCGTCAGCCGCTACCTCGCGTACAAGCAGGCCTTGCTGGAAGAGGCCGACCGCCTCGTGCGGGACCAGGTGCTGCGTGAGCGGGAGGACGTCTTCTACCTCACGTTCCAGGAGCTCCACGACGTCGTGCGCACGAACCAGGTGGACGACCAGCTCATCTCCGAGCGCAAGCAGGCGTTCAGGGCGTATCAGGCGCTCACGCCGCCCCGGGTGCTCACGTCGGATGGCGAGGTCATCGCCGGCGCGTACCGGCGCGATGACGTGCCGGCCGGTGCGCTCGCGGGCCTACCGGTTTCCGCCGGGACCGTCGAGGGCCGGGCCCGCGTCATCCTGGACGTGGCCGAGGCCGATCTCGAGGCGGGCGACATCCTGGTCACGGCATACACGGACCCCAGCTGGTCGCCCCTGTTCGTCGCGGTCACGGGGCTGGTCACGGAGGTGGGGGGCCTGATGACCCACGGCGCGGTGATCGCACGGGAGTACGGCCTGCCGGCCGTCGTGGGAGTGGAGAATGCGACCCGGCTGATCCGGGATGGGCAGCGGATCCGCGTGCACGGAACGGACGGGTACGTGGAGATCCTGCCCTGACGCGCGAGGCGCGTCGGAACGCAACTCGGCTAGCCGGCCGAGCGCTCGCCGCCGCCGAGGCGCGCGCCCGGCTCGACGCCCGCGGCGCGCGCGTAGTCGCCGGCGGCCGTCTTGTCGCCGCCGGCGCGAACCACGCGGATCGCGACTGCGCCGTCGCCGGCGGCCACCACGAGCCCGTCGCCGTCGACGGCGACGACCTGCCCCGGCGGCGCCCCAGGGTCGCCGTCGACACGCTCGGAGTCGAGGACCTCGACCTGCTCGGAGCCGACCGTCGTCCACGCGCCCGGCCGCGGGTCCGCGCCGCGGATGAGGTTGTAGACGTCGGCGGCCGGCCGCGACCAGTCGACCTCGACGTCGGCCTTGCGGCACCAGCTCTCGTACGTGGCCCGCGCCTCGTCCTGGACGAGCTTCGGCGCGCGGCCGTCGCGCACGAGGTCGACGCTCTCGACCATCGCCTCGACCCCGAGCGGGAACAGCTTGTCGAAGTACAGGCTGCCGAGCGTGTCGTCCGGCGCGATGTCGACCTCCCTGAGCATCAGCACCGGGCCGGTGTCGAGGCCGTCGTCGGGCCAGAAGATCGCGACGCCGGACTTCGGGTCGCCCTGGATGATCGCCCAGTTGACCGCGCTCGGCCCGCGGTGGCGGGGGAGCAGCGACGGGTGGTACTGGATCGACCCGTGCGTCGGCGTGTTCAACACCGGCTCGGGAACGAACAGCGTGACGAACGCCATCACCATCAGGTCCGGGCGCAGCGCGGCGAGCTCGGCCGCGGCGTCCTCCGTCTCGAACGAGTCGGGCTGGCGGACCGGGATGCCGGCCTCGCGGGCCGCCTCGGCCAGCGGGTCGGGCGGCCGGTCGGGCTTGTCGGGCGCGCAGTAGACCGCCACGACGTCCTCGCCGCCCTCCAGCAGCGCCGCAAGCACGGCGGCGCCGAACGCTTGCTGTCCGTTGATGACGATTCGCATCGACTCCCCGACCTTCGATGGCCAGTCCCGCGGGGCGCGCCGTTATAGCAGTTCGAACACGCTCCGCCCGCGCACGCCGCGGGTTGCGTCACGGCGTAGGCTCGTTGCATGAAACCGATCGTCGTAGGCACCGACGGTTCGTCGGGCGCGCACGCCGCGGTGCAGAAGGTCATCGAGCTGGCATCCGGGTCCGGCGCCACCGTGCATCTCGTCTGCGCGTATCCGGGCCGCACCGCGCTCGAGCGCATCGGCATGACCGCGCGCCAGGACTCCACCGACCTGCGCGGTGTCGCGGCCGATGTGCTCGCGCGCGACGAGCGCACGCTCACGGAGGCCGGATTCACCGTCCAGAAGCACGCGCGCGAGGGGGACGCCGCACACGTGATCCTCGAAGTCGTCGGCGAGGTCGACGCCGAGCTGATCGCGGTCGGGGCGCGGGGGAACACCGGGCTGCGCCGATTCCTGCTCGGCAGCGTGTCGGGCAAGCTCGCGCACAACGCGACGAACAGCCTGCTGATCGTGCGCGAGGATTGAGCGCGGCGGAGGCGCGCTACGACGCGAGCCCAACACCGCGATCAAGCTCCCGCGCGGCCGAGGCGCGATGTCCAGGACGACAGCACGATGCCGAGCTCGTAGAGGAACAGCATCGGGACCATCTCGATCAGGGTGGTGACCGGATCGACTCCGGGGAGCAGCGCGGCGACGATCGCGATCACGACGATCGCGTAGCGGCGGTTCTTGCGCAGCTGACGCGGAGTTATCACGCCTAGCCGGGTGAGCGCGAGGATCCCCACCGGGATCTGGAAAAGCAGTCCCATCGCGGCCAGGGTCATGATCGTGAAGCCGTAATACGGGCGGGCCTGGATCAGCGCGTCGAACTGCCCGTGGTTGAAGTTCTGGAGGAACCCGACGGCGGCCGGGAGGACGAGCAGGTAGGCAAACACCACCCCGGTGACGAACAGGACTGGGACCATCGCCATCAAGGGCACCGCGACACGGCGATCACGAGGGCTGAATGCCGGTAACAGGAACGCGTAAGCCTGAAACAGGATGATCGGCAGCGCGAACAGCAGGGCGAAGTAACCCGCCACCGTGAGCGTCTGTGTGAATGGCTCGGCCAGACCGAGGGTGACCGGCTGGCGCCCCGGCGGGTCTCGTGGCGCGGCGCGAAGCGCGGCCGCATTGGCTGCGGCTGCCGCGGCCAACGCGCGGCGGTCGGCGCCGGGCAGCGTCGCGCGCGAACGCGAGAGCCGGCCCAGCGCGGCCGCATTCTCACCCAGCGCGAGGCGCTGGGCGGCCTGAAAGCGCGCCTGCGCACCGACCGGACCGCTCGCGTTCCGCGCGGCCTCCGCCGTAGCATGCGTCAGCGGACGGTTGAGGACGTCGAGTAGCGCGTTGTTCTGCCACAACGCCAGTCCGAAGGCAACGACGAGCGCCGCGACGCTGATCATCACTCGCCAGCGCAGCTCGTCGAGGTGCTCGACCAGCGTGAGCCGTTGATCGTGCGCGATCAGCGCCGCGGCACCAGCCATCTAGACTTACGACCGACCGGCGGGCATCGAGACGACGTCGCCGGCGGCCGTCTCGCTGGACGCATGAGCCTTCTCGGTGGACTGCGCGACCAGTTCCTCGTTCCGGCGGTCGTCGTCATCGCCGCCGATCGATGCCTTGAACTCGCGGATGCTGCGACCTACGGAGCGCCCGACCTCGGGGAGCCGCTTGGGTCCGAGCACCATCAGGGCGATTGCGAGGACGACGATCAGTTCCATGGGTCCGATGTTGGGCATCTGGATGCTCCGGTCTGCGGCACCGCGGGACGGGCCGATAAGAGTTGTCGACAATGGCTGCATCGCGCAGCTCGGGCGTACTGCTGCCGGGGTATGCGGGCAGCGCGCGCGTCCGGATCACTTTTCGCAACTTCATGCGGGTCCACGATCACCGTCGCGTGATCACTCGAATTGTGATCCGCGAGTGCCGGCCGCAGCGCAGTAGTGCGTGACCGGGCAGCCGCTCGGCGTACCCGGTGGAGGGATCGATGGCAGATCAATTCGAAAAGCCGGCCGCGGCGGAGCCGACCGCGGTTGAGGAGCTTCGCGATGACACGGCGTCACGCAAGCGGTTTCTGAAGCTGGCCGGAGCCGGCGCGGCCGGTGGTCTCGCGGTGCTGTTGGCCGCTTGCGGCAGTGATGACAAGCAAGCGCGCTCGGGCAGCGGCGCATCCGCCGCGGCAGAGTCGACCCCGTCGAGCGCCGCGGACATGAGCGGCGACCTGGAGATCGTGAATTACGCCCTGACGCTCGAGTACCTGGAAGCCGACTTCTACGCCCAGGTCATCGACAGTGGCCTGGTCAAGGACATGAAGCTGGCCGACCTCGCCAAGGCGATCGGCCAGCACGAGCAGGAGCATGTCGACGCGCTCATCGCCACGGCGAAGCAGCTCGGCGGCGAGCCCGCCGGGAAGCCGACCACGAAGTTCGAGAAGGTCCTGTCGGGCGGGCTCAAGACCGTCCTGGAAACCGCCGCGACCGTGGAGAACCTCGGCGCGGCCGCTTACCTCGGCGCCGCCGGCTCGATCAAGAACAAGGACATCCTCGCCGCCGCCCTGGCGATCCACTCGGTCGAAGCCCGGCACGCCGCCGCGCTCAACGAGCTCGTCGGGCGGAGCTTCCACGGCGACGGCAAGCTGGAGGGCTCGCTCCCCAACGGGGCGTTCGCCAAGGGCATGTCGATGGACGAGGTCCTCAAGCAGGTCAAGCCCTTCATCGCGAGCTAATCGGAGATGCCTGAAATGAACAACGAATCCCTCGTCGCCCCTGAGCTGGCCGCGATCGAGATCAACGGGATGAGCCGCTCGGCATTTCTCGTGCGCAGTGCCCTGGCCGCGGGTGCGGTCTACGGCGCCGGCGCCGTCTCCCCCTACATCGCGGGCTCGCTCGCGCAAAGCGGTGGGGGCGACGTCGAGATCCTGAACTTCGCGCTCACGCTCGAGTACCTGGAGTCTGCCTTCTACACCCAGGCGCTCAGGGACACGCAGCGGTTGAGCGGTGACGTCAGGAAGCTCGCGACCGAGATCCGCGACAACGAGAACGAGCATGTCGACGCCCTCAAGGCGGCGATCAAGGGAGCCGGTGGCAAGGCCGTCAAGGCTCCCGGAGTGGACTTCGGCGGCGCGTTCGCAACGGAGAAGTCCTTCCTCAAGCTCGCGCAGACGTTGGAGGACACGGGAGTGAGCGCCTACAACGGTGCCGGACCGGCGATCAAGAGTGCCGAGGTGCTCGGCGCTGCGGGCTCGATCGTTCAGGTCGAGGCGCGGCACGCGAGCCTCATCCGGCTTGCGCGCGGCACAGCACCTGCGCCGGACGCGTTCGACAAGACGCTGTCGACCGACGAGGTGCTCGCGGCGGTCAAGCCTTTCGTGAGGTAAGCAGGTCGGCTCGGACGGCCCCTTGGCTCTCGCGCAGGTGCGCGGAAGCTACGGCGCCGTCCGGCGGCGCCCAGTGCTTGCGAGCGCGTCCCGTTCCCAGGAACATTGCGCGGTGCGCCACCGGCACGACCGCAGCGAGCGTGAGGAGCCCGCGAAGCCCGCCGTGGCCGAGCCGGCTCCCGCGGCGCTGCCGCAGGACGCCGCGGGCATCCTGCTGCTGCAACGCATGCACGGCAACCACTCGGTGGCCTCGGCGCTCCTGGCCCGCCGGAAGGCCGAGGACCCGCTGCCGCCGATCGCCGACAACCTCCGGCGGTTCCGGGATGGTTGCCCGCGGCTGAAGGCACTTGCCGCCCGCCGCCCGCCGGTGGTGCCCGCGGCCGGCTTCGTGGACATCGCGCCGGCGCTGGAATGGCTGCGCGAGCTGGTCGACACGTTGACGGTCGTCGAGCCGATCGTCGACCCGAGCATGCTCGTGTTCGAGAGCCTGGTCGTCTCCGGGCACGACGCGGAGTACGGCCGGGCCGAGACCGAGATCAAGCCGGCGCTCGCCGCCGCGCTCCGGGCCGTCATCCCGATCGCGCGCGAGATCGGCGCGGCGATCGTGCGCGTCGTGATGGAGCAGGTGAATCGCTCCTCGGTCGGCGTCGAGAACCGCGACGCCGACCCGCAGCCGGCAGCGCTCCAGGACGTGACCAGCTGGCGCGAGAAGTCCAGCGCGCTGCGCGCGCTCGCGGGCAAGGTCGATCCCGACGGCACGGGACTCGCGGAGGCGGCGCACTCTTGTGAAGAGGCGGCGCTCGCCCTGCTGCAGGCGCGCGCCGTGCTCGACGCCCGAGCGACCTGGCGGGCGGACGCGGCGCAGTCCTCGACCCCGGCGCAGATCCAGAATCAGACCCGCCCGCGCAACGAGGTCGACGACATCTTCGCCGACTCGGGCTTCGCGCCCAGGCAGTCGCTGCGCCCGGACGGCACGCGCGACGACTGGTGCGGCATGTTCGTGGCGGCGAGCATGTTCCGCGGCTCGACGCTCGACAAGAACGTGCGCATGGCGTTCGCGCACACCGACAACGTCCACGACTACTTCACCTACAGCCGCCGGCCGATCAACGACCGGCGGACCCCGCTCTCGATCTGGGCCGACGGCGAATGGTGGGGCGTCAGGGAGTACCACGAGCAGCGCGGGCTGGCGCGCACGTGGATCGAGGGCGGCGCGATCGCCGGGGGCGACATCCGGCCCGGCGACGTCGCTCTGATCCGCCACCGCGGCGTGCGGCCGGCCGGGGAGATCGCCAACCACATCGTGATGGTCGACTCCTGGGATCCGGCGACGGGCAAGCTCGTGACGATAGAGGGCAACGTCCACGAGGGAATCCGCCCGGACGCCGCGGGCGAGGCGCAGCGGACGGCCGGCGGAGACCTCCGCTCGACGACGACGAACGCGCCGAGCTCGACCGCCGTCCACGTCCGCGACATGAACGACCAGCAGACGCTCACGCCCGCAGGCGGCGGTCCGGGTGGGGAGTACCGGGAGCGGGGCGCCCGGACCGTCTTCGGCATCGGCCGCCCCTCGCTCGTCGACTTCGAGCACCACGACTTCGGCCTTCAGGCGATACCGGCCGACCTCAAGTACGTCTCGCCCGAGGAGATGCGAGTGCGCGGCCAGCGCGCCCGTCTCGCGCCGGCGAGCACGGTCGAGTCGCCGCAGACCGGGCCGTACCACCAGCGCGTCGGGGCGTAGCGACGCGAGTTGCAGGTTTCCGCCCGCCGGGCGCGAACTCACAGACATGGCCAATCGACGTGCTGCTGCCGAGTTCGTCGGCACTTTCGTACTGGTTTTCGGCGGTGTGGGCTCGGCGGTGATCGCCGGCGAGGCGATCGGCGCCCTCGGCGTGGCGTTCGCCTTCGGGCTCTCGCTGCTTGCGATGGCCTACGCGATCGGCCCGATCTCGGGCTGCCACATCAACCCGGCCGTGACAGCGGGCCTGGTGCTCTCGAGGCGGATGCAGCTCGACGAGGCGATCCGCTACTGGATCGCGCAGGTGCTCGGCGCGATCGTGGCGGCGCTGCTGCTGTTCATCGTCATCAAGGCGCGCGCGGGCGGCTACGACCTCACCGAGGAGGGCTTCGGCGCGAACGGGTACGGTGACCACTCGCCGGGCGGCTTCCCGGTCGGCGCAGCGCTGATCGTCGAGATCGTCCTGACCTTCTTCCTCGTGTTCACGGTGCTCGCGGCGACCGACCGGATCGCGAACGCCGCGTTTGCCGGCATCCCGATCGGGCTCGTGCTGACGCTCATCCACCTCGTCGGCATCCCGGTGACCAACACGTCGGTCAACCCCGCGAGGAGCATCGGGCCCGCGATCTTCGTCGGCGACTGGGCGCTCGCGAACCTGTGGCTGTTCATCCTCGCGCCGCTGATCGGCGCCGTCCTCGCGAGCTTCGTGCACACGTTCCTGTTCACCGGCGCGGCGCCGGTCGAGCCGGAGCAGTCCGCCGTCGCCGCCGAGGGGGCGGAAGATGCGTCGGCGCGCTCCGCTGCGCGCCGCGCCGCCCGCGGCGGCAGCGCGGAGTCCTGAGGCCGCCTATCCGGCGGAACCGGCGCCGCGCAGCACGTAGCGCAGGTGCTCGCCCGACTGCCCGTCGGCGCTGAACCCGAGCCGGTCCAGCAGCCGCACCGACGCGGCGTTGCCGGGCGTCACGCGCGCCGACAGCGCGCGCACGCCCGGTTGCGCGAGCGCCCACTCGGCGAGTAGCGCGACCGCTTCGGCGGCGAGGCCGGAGCCGCGAGCGCGCGGCACGAGCGCATACCCGATCTCGACCTCGCCGCCGGCGCCCGGCGGGCCGAAGAAGCCCGCGTCGCCGACGGCGAGCCCGTCGGCGTTGCGGATGATCACGTAGGCGTAGAACGGGCCGAAGCCGACCGGCCCGTCCGGGTCGTCGATCACGCGTTGCAGGCTCGCGAGCAGCGGCGGCGGCGGGAAGCCGTCCTCCCATCCGAGCTCCGGCCCGGGGCGTCCGGCCAGCAGCGCGCGGGCACGTTCGGCGTCGATCGGCTCGATGCGCACGCGCGACCCGTGCAGCACCGGCGCCGGCGTCACTCGGGCTCCCAGCGCGTGAACTTGATCTCGGCGTCGGCGCTCTGGCTCGTGAAGAGGATGTCGCCCACGTCCCGGTCCTCGGGGACCAGGAAGAGCGTGCAGTCCTCGTAGCTCTGTCCGGGCGCGAGCGCGCCCCTGACGTTCGCGCACTTGTCGTAGGGCTTGCCGCGATAGTCGAACACCAGCGTCGTCGGGATCGAGTTCCCGTCCGAGTCCTCCATCGCGACGCTGTTGTCGCGCGACGCCTTGCCGTTGCCCTGGTTCGCGTAGCGGACGTCGACGTAGTACGGGGTCGCGGTCCGGTTCTCCGGGTCCACCTCGAAGCCGGCCTGCTCGAGCTCCGCCTGCGTCCCCTTGCGGACGGCGAGCACCGTCACTCCGAGGGTCGTGTTCACGGCCGCGGTGTCGCCGCTGGCCGGCGTCGTGAACTCGACCACGGCCTGCTGGCCGAGCGCGAGCTTCTCGTCACCGTCGCCGCCGCCGCAACCCGTGAGGGCGAGCGCCGACAGAGCAAGCGCAAGCGTGAGTCGAGTCATCCGTGACATGACGAGACCCTATTGTGCGGCGGCCCGCTGCTGCCACCATGAGGACCATGCCCGTCCGCGTCGTCTTCCGCTGCCAGTTCTGCGCGGAGGAGCCCGGCCCCGAGACGCAGCGCAGCCTCGAGCGCCAGATGCGCGAGTTCGTCCACGGCGAGTACCTCGACGCGCTGCCCGGACGCTGGCTCGTGTGGCACGGGCACGGCATGTTCGGGCCGACGCGCTACGCGTGCTCGAACCACCGCGGCGAGCTGACGGCATACCTGCGCGAGCACTACGGCGCGCTCGGCACGCAGCCGTGGAAGCGACCGCCGTACGCGACCTCGCGGCGCACCGACTACACCGACCGCGCGATCCGGATCGGGCGCGACAAGGCGCCCTGGCGGGGCGCCGGACCCGGCTAGTTCTGCGCCGACTCGCTCAGCGTGCGCTCGATCAGCGCCCCGAGTGTCATCCAGTTGGCATGCGCGGCGGAGACGGCGGCGGCTGCGTCGCCCGCTGCCGTGCGCGCGACCAGCGCCTGGTGCTGCGCCACCGAGCGGCGGCCCGGAAGGCTCTGCGCGGTCTGGCGCTCGAGCCGGTGCAGCTGCGGCGCCAGCCGGTCGATCATGCGCAGGACGTGGTCGTTGCCCGCCGCTCGCACGAAGACCGCGTGGAAGCGCTCGTCGGCGTCGTACGCCGCGGCTCCGTCGACGGCCCGCAACGCCCGCACGTAGTCGTCGTTGGCGGCGTTCAACGACTGCAGGTCGTTCTGGGTCATGCGCGGAACGCCGAGCTCGGTCGCCAGCCCGTGCAGCACCGCGAGGACCGGGAAGAGATCGCGCGCGCACTGCGCGTCGAGCGGCATCACGCGGGTGAAGCGCTGCGGTGCGCACTCCACGAGCCCCTCGTCCTCGAGCCGCACGAGCGCGCCGCGGATCGGTGTCCGGCTCAGTCCCAGCCAGGCGCAGAGCTCATCGTCGTGGAGCGTTTCGCCGGGTGCCAGCGTCCCGTCGACGATCGCATCGCAGAGTGCGACATAGGCTGTGTCACGCAACAGACGCCGCTCGATGGCAGCCCGCTTGTCCGGTACAGGCATTTGGAATTTCAGTAGACCACGGCGGTCAAATCGCTTGCGTCTACCGGAATCCGGATGTAGGACTCCCGGACGTCGCGAATCTCGCGACGCAAAGACGGGAGCGGACCCATGTGCCTGGCAATTCCGGGCCGCATCATCGAAGTGGTGGACGAGGCGAATCGACTCGCCCGGGTCGACGTCGCCGGCGTCCAGCGGACCGTCAACATCGGCCTCCTCGATGCCGGTGGAGAAGGAGCTCAGGTCGATGACTGGGTCCTGATCCACGTCGGCTTCGCCCTCTCGAAGGTCGACGAGGAGGAGGCGGCCGCGACGCTGAGCCTGCTCGAGGGGATGGGCAGCGACTTCGAGGCCGAGCTCGAGGAGCTCAAGGCGAGCGTGATCGAGTGAGCCTCTGCCGCGTCGAGGAGCAGGGCCATTGCATCACCTGCGGGGACGACGGCGTGCCGATGACCGTGATGCGCGTCGACGCGGACCGCGGGCTCGCGCTGTGCGAGGACGAGGCCGGCGCGCGCTCGTCGATCGAGACCGCCCTGGTCGCGCCCGTCGCGCTCGGCGACAGCCTGCTGGTGCACGCCGGCACGGCGCTGGTCCGGCTATGAGGTTCGTCGACGAGTTCCGCGATCCCGAGCTTGGCCGCGTGCTGGCCGGCGAGATCCTCGCCACGGTCGAGCCCGGCCGCCACTACAAGATCATGGAGGTCTGCGGCGGCCACACGCATTCGATCTACAAGTACGGCGTCGACGACCTGCTCCCCGCGAACGTCGAGCTCGTGCACGGTCCCGGCTGCCCGGTCTGCGTGATCCCGATGGGCCGGGTCGACGACGCGATCGCGATGGCGCACGAGCCGGACCTGATCTTCACCTGCTTCGGCGACATGATGCGGATACCGGGGTCGCACGGAACGCTGCAGGACGCGAAGGCCGAGGGCGCCGACGTGCGGATGGTCTACTCGCCGCTCGACGCGCTGCGGATCGCCAAGAGCGAGCCGGACCGCCAGGTCGTCTTCTTCGCGATCGGGTTCGAGACCACCGCGCCGTCGACGGCGCTGACGCTGAAGCGGGCAAAGGCCGAGGGAGTCACGAACTTCTCGTGCTTCTGCAACCACGTCACGATCGTCCCGCCGCTGCGCGCGCTGCTCGACTCGCCCGACCTGCGCCTCGACGGGTTCATCGGACCCGGCCACGTCTCGACCGTCGTCGGCGCCCGCCCGCTCGAGTTCATCCCGGCCGACTACTCCAAGCCGGTCGTCGTCTCCGGCTTCGAGCCCGTCGACATCCTGCAGTCGGTCCTGATGCTGCTGCGGCAGCTCGCCGAGGGCCGCTGCGAGGTCGAGAACCAGTACAAGCGGATCGTCCCCTACGAGGGCAACCTCCGCGCGCTCGAGGTCATGAGCGAGGTGTTCGCGCTGCGGCCGCACTTCGAGTGGCGCGGGCTCGGCTTCATCTCCCAGAGCGGGCTGCGGCTGAGCGACGCGTACGCGGACTTCGACGCGGAGCTCCGCTACGCGGTCCCGGGCGTGCGCATCGCCGACCCGAAGGCGTGCCAGTGCGGCGAGGTGCTCAAGGGCGTGATCAAGCCGTACGAGTGCAAGGTCTTCGGCACCGCCTGCACCCCGGAGCGCCCGATCGGCACCTGCATGGTCTCGAGCGAGGGCGCCTGCGCCGCCTACTACAACTACGGGCGCTTCGCGCGCGAGCGGGAGCTCGTATGAGTGCCGAGGCCGCCCAGGCCACCCGTGAGCAGAAGATCCTCGGGATCATCGAGACCGCGCGCGCGAAGCGGCCGAAGTTCCGCGACGAGCGCATCACGATGGCGCACGGCGCCGGCGGTAAGGCGACCGGCGCGCTGATCGAGGGCCTGCTCGTCCCAGCCTTCTCCAACCCCTCGCTCGAGGCGCTCGGCGACGCCGGCCTGATCGACGTGGACGGCGCCGAGCTCGCGCTCACCACGGACTCGCTTCGTCGTCAAGCCGCTGCGCTTCCCCGGCGGCTCGATCGGCGAGCTCGCGGTCAACGGCACCGCAAACGACCTCGCGATGGCCGGAGCGCGGCCGCTCGCACTCAGCCTCGCGCTGATCCTCGAGGAGGGCCTGGACGCCGAGACGCTGCGCGCCGAGGTGGAGGCGATCGCGAGCGCCGCCGCGGCGGCCGGCGTGACGATCATCGCCGGCGACACGAAGGTGGTCGAGCGCGGTCACGCCGACGGCATGTACATCACCACCACCGGCCTCGGCCGGCGCGACCCGCGCGCGCGCCTGTCGCCGGACGCGCTGCGGCCGGGCGACGCGATCCTCGTCTCGGGTCGCATCGGCGACCACGGCACGGCGATCATGCTCGCGCGCGGCGAGTTCGACCTCGGCGCGACGATCGAGTCCGACACGCGCCCGCTCTGGCCCGCCGTCGACGCGCTGCTCGACGCCGCCGGGCCCGGCCTGCGCTGCCTGCGCGACGCGACGCGCGGCGGCGTCGCCTCCGTCTTGAACGAGCTCGCCCGCGCGTCCGGCGTGGCCCTGCTCGTGCGCGAGTCCGCGGTCCCGGTGCACCCGATGGTGACCGGCGCCGCGGAGCTGCTGGGAATCGACCCGATGCACGTCGCGAACGAGGGCGTGCTCGTGGCGGCGGTCGCCGCCGACCAGGCGGACGCCGCGCTAGGCGCGCTGCGCGGAGCGCCGGGCGGAGAGCAGGCGGCGGTGATCGGAGAGGTGAAGACGGAGCCACCCGGCATGGTGCTGGTGGAGACGGCATTCGGCGGCAAGCGGGTCATGGATCAGCTCGTGGGCGACCCGCTGCCCCGCATCTGTTGAGAGAGGAGCATCGATGGCGACGGAGTTCGCACCAAACCAGGCCAAGACGGAGGCGATCACCGCCCACGTCCTCTGGGTGACGGTCGGCCTCTCCTGCGAGGGGGACTCGGTCGCCATGACGTCGGCGGTGAACCCGTCGCTCGAGGACATCATCACCGGCGCGATCCCCGGCATGCCGAAGGTCGTGATCCACAACCAGGTGATCGCCTACGAGGTCGGCATGGACTTCATCCAGCCCTGGTTCGACGCGCAGGAGGGCAAGCTCGACCCGTTCGTGCTGGTCATCGAGGGCTCGCTCGGCAACGAGAAGATCAACGGCGACGGCTACTGGACCGGCTTCGGGATGAACCCGGAGACGGGCCAGCCGATCACGGTCAACGAGTGGATCGACCGCCTCGCCGACAAGGCGTCGGCGATCGTCGCGGTCGGGACGTGCGCGACGTACGGCGGCATCCCGGCGATGAAGAACAACCCGACAGGCGCGATGGGCGTGCGCGACTACCTCGGCTGGAACTGGAAGTCCAAGGCCGGCATCCCGATCGTGAACATCCCCGGCTGCCCGGCCCAGCCCGACAACATGACCGAGATGCTCGTGAACCTCGTGTTCGCGCTGGCGGGGATGGCGCCGGTGCCCGAGCTCGACGACGCCGGCCGGCCGGTCTCGCTGTTCGGCCGCACCGCGCACGAGAGCTGCAACCGCGCGGCGTTCTACGAGCAGGGCGACTTCGCAACCGAGTACGGCGCGGACCACCGCTGCCTCGTCAAGCTCGGCTGCAAGGGCCCGGTCGTGAAGTGCAACGTCCCGCTGCGCGGCTGGCAGTCGGGCATGGGCGGCTGCCCGAACGTGGGCGGCATCTGCATGGCGTGCACGATGCCGGGCTTCCCCGACAAGTACATGCCATTCATGGACGAGGACCCGAACGCGAGGCTGTCGTCGAACCTGGCGCGGTTCAGCTACGGGCCGATTCTGCGCTGGGGCCGCAAGCAGTCGGTCAACCGCAAGTTCGACAAGGAGCCGGAGTGGCGGCACAGCCGCGCCGAGCTGACAACCGGCTACCAGAAGCGCTGGTGAGGAGCAGACATGGCGATCGCAGAGACCCCCAGCGGGCAGAAGGTCACCGTCAAGGAGATGTCCTGGGATCCGGTCACCCGGATCGTCGGCAGCCTGGGCATCCACACCGAGATCGACTTCACGAACCAGCAGGTCCTGAAGTGCTACTCGACGTCGATGCTGTTCCGCGGCTTCGACATCTTCATGAAGGGGATCGACCCGCGCGACGCGCACTTCATCACCAGCCGGATCTGCGGCATCTGCGGTGACAACCACTGCACCTGCTCGTGCCTGAACCAGAACATGGCCTACTCGGTCAAGCCGCCGAAGCTCGGCGACTTCGCGTTCAACCTCGCGGAGTCCGCCGACTTCATGTTCGACCACGCGATCTACAACGACTGCATGGCGAACGTGGACTACTCCGAGCAGATGGTCAAGGAGACCAATCCGAGCGTGCTCGCCAAGGCCGAGAACACGCCCGCGCCGCACGCCGACATCCACGGCTACAAGACGATCGCCGACATCATGCGGGCGCTCAACGCGTTCACCGGCGACTTCTACCTCGAGACCCTGCAGGTGGCGCGCTACACGCGCGAGATGTACTGCCTGTTCGGCGGGCGCCACACGCACCCGTCGACGATCCTGCCGGGTGGCTGCAGCGCGAACATCACGCAGCAGACGTGCACGGAGTACTACGTGCGCCTGATGCGCTACATGGACTACTGCAAGCGCAGCGTGCCCATGCACGACGACCTCTACGACTTCTTCTACGAGGCGCTGCCGGGCTACGAGCGGGTCGGCTTCCGGGAGACCGACATCATCTGCTGGGGCTGCTTCGATGACCCGGATTACGTCGACTACAACTACGCGAACATGACGGAGTGGGGGCGGCACCGGTACATCACGCCGGGGCTTGTCTTCAAGGGCGAGCTGATCACCACCGACCTCGTCGAGATCAACCTCGCGATCCGGATCCTGCTCGGCTCCTCGTACTTCGACGACTGGACGAACGAGGAGACGTTCGTCTCCAAGGACCCGCTCGGCAACGACGTCGACAAGCGCCACCCGTGGAACAAGGTGACGCTGCCCAAGCCGCAGGCGCGGGACTTCGCCGACAAGTACTCGTGGGTCGCGTCGCCACGCATGTTCGACAAGCGCGACGGCAGCTTCGTCGCGAACGACACCGGCGGCGGGCCGTTCGCGCGCCAGTGGGTCACGGCGAAGGCGGGCCTGGTCGACTTCGGCTACCTGAAGGCGACCGGGAGCTCGATCCAGATGGTGCTCCCGAAGACGGGCTTCATGCCCGAGATGGAGCTCGAGTGGAAGATCCCGCAGTGGTCGAACGCGATCGAGCGCCAGCGGGCTCGCAGCTACCACCAGGCCTACTCGGCGCTGGTCGGGCTGCACAACCTCGAGCGGGCGCAGGCTGAGATCCGCGCCGGGCGCACGAAGAGCTGGAACGACTTCAAGGTGCCCGACGAGGCCGTCTCCGTCGGGTTCCACGAAGCCGCGCGCGGCGTGCTCTCGCACCACATGGTGATTCGCGACGGGAAGATCGCGAACTACCAGCCGTACCCGCCGACGCCGTGGTGCGGCAACCCGCGCGACTCCCACGGGACGCCCGGGCCGTACGAGGACGCGGTACAGAACACGCCGATCTTCGAGGAGAACGGGCCGGACAACTTCAAGGGGGTGGACATCATGCGGGCCGTCCACTCGTTCGACCCGTGCCTGCCGTGCGGCGTCCACATGTACGGCAAGGGAAAGGTGCGCAAGGTCGTCCACACGCCGACGGGGATGTGTTAGATGGCGGTCGCCGTGGAGCAGGAGGGGCTGGTCGAGCGGATCCAGGCGCTCACGGAGCAGGTCGAGTCGATCGACGACTTCGGCACGCGGATGCTCGCGGAGGAGCTCGCGAGCTCGATCGTGCGTCTCTACGGCGAGGGGATCGAGCGGATCTTCGCCGCGCTGGACCGTGACGGGATCAGCGCGGCGGAGGCGCGCGAGGCGCTGGTACAGGACGGGGTCGTCGCGAGCCTGATGCTGATCCACGGCATCTACCCGGTGCCGCTCGAGGACCGGGTCGTCGAGGCGCTCGACTCGGTGCGGCCCTACATGGAGTCCCACGGCGGCAACGTGGAGCTCGTTGGCGTCGAGGACGGGTTCGCGCACCTGCGCCTCTCGGGCCACTGCAAGGGGTGCGCCGCGAGTGCGAGCACGCTCGAGCTCGCGATCGAGAAGGCGCTCGAGGAGTTCGCGCCGGACCTGCTCGGGATCGAGGTCGACGGGGTGGTCGAGCCGGCCCAGGGCCATGCGCCGCCGGGCGGGCTGCCGCTGCCGATGGCCGGCGAGCGCACCTGGGTCGAGCTCGAGGGCGTCGCCACGCTCCCGCGCGGGTCGTTCACCGCTGCCAACGGCACGCTGCTGGTCGCCAACGTGGCCGGCACGCTGCTCGCGTACCGCGACAGGTGCGCGGGCTGCGGCGAGCGGCTCGCCGCTCCCGTGCTCGAGGGCGGGACGCTCACGTGCGAGCACTGCGAGCGCGCGTTCGACCTGCCGCGCGCGGGCCGCTGCCGCGACGACGAGTCGCTGCAGCTCGAGCCCGTGCCGCTGCTGCGCAAGAACGGCAGCGTGCAGGTGGCGGTGCTCGCGTGAGCTCCGCCGGGGGACTTCGCCAGCTCGCGGCCTGGGCGGGGCCGCGAGCGTCCGCGACGCCGCCCGTGCGCGAGACCGCGAGCTGCGAGCTCTGCCCGATCGGCCTCGGTGAGAACCACCGGCACCTGCTGAACCTCGAGGAGCGCCGGATCGTCTGCGTGTGCGAGACCTGCTGGTCGCTGCGCTCGGGCGACGCCGAGTTCCGCCCGCCGGGCGGCCGCGTGCTGTGGCTCGACGACTTCACGCTGCCGGAGGAGCTCTGGGCGGCGTTCCAGATCCCGATCGGGCTCGCGTTCATGATGCGCTCCGGCCTCACCAACGGGATCGTCGCCCTGTATCCGTCCGCGGTCGGCGCGACCGAGTCCGAGCTCGACCTCGTCGCGTGGGACCGGCTCGAGCAGGCCAACCCGGTGCTCACGCGCATGGAGACCGACGCCGAGGCGCTGATCGTCAACCGTCTCGCCAGCCCCCCGGAGTACGCGATCGCGCCGATCGACCGCTGCTACATGCTCGTCGGGATCATCAAGGCCAACTGGGACGGGATCTCGGGCGGTGGTGCGGTCGCCGCCGTGGTCAGCGACTTCTTCGACGGCCTGCGCGCGCAGGCTACGGGCCCATGAGCATCGAGACCGAGCGCTTCACGCCGGTCTCGAGCGAGCCGGTCTTCACCGTCCTCGGGATGGAGGCCGTGCCCGGCGCGCTGACGCCGACGCTGCGCTTCGAGCTGCACGTGACCGAGCCGGAAGGGCTCGAGGTCCACACGATCGCACTCACGACCCAGGTCCAGGTCGAGCCGGCCAAGCGGGTCTACGACGCCGCCACGCGCGAGCGCCTGGAGGAGCTCTTCGGCGCCCCCGAGCGCTGGGGCGCGACCACGCAGAACTTCCAGTGGGTCCAGGTCGGGGCGCTCGTACCCGGCTTCGTCGGCTCGACGACCTTCCACATCGAGATCCCCTGCACCTACGACCTCGAGGTCGCGGCCGCGAAGTACTTCTACGCGCTCCCGGACGGCGAGGTGCCGCTCGCGTTCCACTTCACGGGGATGGTGCTCTATGCCGGCGACGCGGACCGGCTGCAGGTCCGTCCCGTCCCGTGGAGCTGCTCGGCGCGCTGGCGCATGCCGGTCGAGCGCTTCAAGCAGGCGATGGCCGCGTGCTACCCGGGCGGCGGCTGGATCCGGCTCGCGCCAGACACGCTCGACGCGCTGCACCGCCGCCGCTCCGCCGCCGGCCATCACTCCTTCGACGCCGTCGTGACCGAGCTGCTCGAGGACGCGGGATGACCACGGACCTCGACGAGCTCGTCCAGACGCTGCTGATGGAGGGCTACGCCCTCTACCCCTACACGCCGGGCGCGGCGAAGAACGCGACGCCGACGCCGTTCGGGATCGTCTACCCGCCCGTCTACGCGGCGGGCAGCCCGACGACGTTCGACCGCATCCAGATGAAGGGCATCGTGGAGGCCGCCGAGGACGCGACGCTCGCGCTGACCATTCGCTTCCTCGAGCCCGCGGGCGAGCGCCACCAGGGCGAGGCGCGCCGCGTCGAGCTGCCGGCGACGCCGCTCGCCGAGCTGTGCGCCGGCGACGGGATCGGGACGGAGTTCGCGTTCGAGTGCGTGCAAGGCCACGTGCGCATGTCCGCCCAGGTCCTGCTCGACGGGATGACGCGGATCACCGCGAGCGTGCACAACACGACGGAGGTGGCCGAGGGCCTGGACCGCAACGGCGCGCTGCGCAGCTCGCTTCTCTCGACGCACGTGATCGCGCGGATCGCGGGCGGGAGGTTCCTCTCGCCGATCGCGCCGCCCGAGCACGCCGCGATGGCGGTGATGACGAGCGCGTGCGTGAACACCTACCCGGTGCTCGCCACGCCGGAGGACGACGTGCTCCTGGGCGCGGCGATCATCCTCCCGGACCATCCCCAGCTCGCGCCCGAGAGCCGCGGCGACCTGTTCGACGGCACCGAGATCGAGGAGGCGCTGCTGCTGCACCTGCTCGTGCTCAGCGACGGCGAGCGCGAGTCGATCGCCGACCAGGACCCGGCCGTCAGGGAGATGCTGCGCCGGGCGATCGAGACGACCCCCGAGGAGTTCGCGAAGCTCCGCGGGCGGATCACGATGAGCGATCCCGCGCCGGTCGCGGCTGCGATCGAGTCCGACCAGGAGATCCGCGGCGAGGAAAGCCTCGTCGTCGACGGGATCACCTTCCGCCGCGGCGATCACGTGCGGCTGCGCCCCGACGAGGGCCGCAACGCGCAGGACCACCTGCTGACGGGCCGCTCGGCGACGATCGAACGCATCTACCTCGACTACGCGGACGCCGTGCACCTGTGCGTGACGGTCGACGACGACCCGGGCCAGGACATCATGCGCGAGATCGGCCGCTACCTGTACTTCAAGCCCGACGAGGTGGAGGTGATGGCCGGTGAGCGCGCCTGAGCTCGAGAAGCAGATCCTGGTCGCCGGGGTCGGCAACGCCTGGCTGCAGGACGACGCGTTCGGCGGCGAGGTGGCCCGCCGGCTGGAGGCGCAGGGCGTGCCTTCCGGCGTCACCGTGATGGACTTCGGCACCGGCGGCCTCGACCTTGCCTACGAGGTCATGCGCGGGTACGACTCGCTCGTCATCCTCGACGCGAGCCGCCACGGCGGCGAGCCCGGCACGTTGTACGTGATCGAGCCCGAGATGGACGAGTTCGCGCCCCAGATCGAGGACGGGGAGATGATCGACCCGCACGACATGGACCCGGCGACGATGCTGCGGTTCGTGCGCGCGACCGGCGGCTGGCCGGGGAAGGTCGTGGTCATCGGCTGCGAGCCCGGCGAGGTCGACGAGGTCGGGCTCGGGCTGACGCCGCCGGTCGCCGCCGCCGTCGAGCGCGCGCTCGAGCTGGTGCTCGAGACGGTCGCCACGCTGCAGACCGACGCCGCCTACGAACAGAAGGTCTGATGCACGAGCTGTCGGTGAGCGCCGCCGTGGTCGACACCGCGGTCCGTCACGCGGGCGGCCGCCCCGTCGCGGTGGTGAACCTGCGCGTCGGGCACCTGCGCCAGGTCGTCCCAGATTCGCTGCTCTTCTACTTCGGCCTCGTCGCCCGCGACACGGTCTGCGCCGGCGCGCGCCTGGAGCTCGAGGTGATCCCGGCGCGGCTGCGCTGCGAGGGCTGCGAGGCGGAATGGTTGGCAGAGGCCGCGGCCTTCCGCTGCCCGTCGTGCGGCGGTGCGGACGTGCTGGTGCTGACCGGCGAGGAGCTGGAGGTCGAGTCGATCGAGCTGGAGGTGGAGGACGCATGCATCGCGTGAAGGTCCGCGTCATCGAGGACGCGCTGGACGCGAACAACACGATCGCGCGCGCCAACCGCGACGACTTCGACCGCCACGGCGTGACGGTCGTGAACCTGATGAGCGCGCCTGGCGCCGGCAAGACGACGTTGCTCGAGCAGGTGCTCGGGCCGGGGATCCCGGGCGTGCGCACGGCGGTGCTCGAGGGCGACGTGCAGGGCTCGCTGGACGCCGACCGGCTCGCGGATCACCACATCGCCGTCGTCCAGCTCAACACGGGCAACGGGTTCGGCGGCGAGTGCCACCTCGACGCCAACATGGTCCGCTCCGCGCTGCCGGCGCTGCCGCTCGCAGAGACCGACGTGCTGATCGTCGAGAACGTCGGCAACCTCGTCTGCCCGGCCGAGTTCATGATCGGCGAGGACGCGCGGATCATGGTCGCCTCGGTCGCGGAGGGCGAGGACAAGCCGCTGAAGTACCCGCTCATGTTCCGCGCCTGCGAGCTCGTGATCGTGAACAAGATCGACCTGCTCCCGCACGTGGACTTCGACATGGACAGGTTCCTCTACCACCTCGACGCCGTGCACCCGGGCGTCGACCACCTGCTCGTGAGCGCGCGCACGGGCGAGGGGACCGACGAGGTGCGCGACTGGTTCGCGCGCCTGCCCGCGCGCACGGGAGCGCCGGCTTGAAGCAGGCCCCGGCCACCGGCGCGGACCGAGTGCGGGCGCTGCTCGACGCGCGGTTGGAGGCGAACGAGCGCTTCTTCGCCGGTGAGGCCGAGCGGGTGGCGCTGCTGTGCCACGGGATGGCGGAGCGCTTCGCGCGCGGGGGGCGGCTGATCGCGTTCGGCGCGTCGGCGGCGGACTGGTCGGACGTGCGCCACGTGGCGGTCGAGTTCGTGCACCCGGTGATCGTCGGCAAGCGGGCGCTGCCCGCGCTCGGCATGGCGCCCGAGCGGGTAGCGCTGCTGGCCGAGGCCGACGACATCGCGATCGCGTTCGGCACGGGCACGGCGGTCGAGGCCGGCGTCGCGTCGGCGCGCCGCGCCGGCTGCGTGACCGTGGCGTTCACGCCCGTCGGCGCCGAGTGGGAGTTCCACCCGCCCGGGGACGATTCGTTCGTCGCCCAGGAGCTGGCCGAGACGCTCTACCACGTGCTCTGGGAGCTCGTGCACGTCTTCTTCGAGCACCGCGGCCTGCTCAGCGGCCGCGACGCCGGTCCCGTGCACGACACCGGCGCTTCGAGCTTCCTCTATCCGTTCCTGGCTGAGCGCGAGCACGATCTCGAGGCCGTGCTCGCGGACGTGCGCGCGTCCGTTCTTGCCAAGGCGGCGGAGGTCAGCGAACTGCGGACGCAGACGCTGGAGGAGAACCGCCCGCAGCTCGCCGCCGCCGCACGGGCGCTGCGCGCCTGCTTCGACGCCGGCGGCCGGCTGCTCGCGCTCGGCAACGGCGGCTCGGCGACCGACGCGATGGACGCGGTCGCCGACTTCTCCGAGCCGCCGCCGCGCAGCGGCTGGCCGGCACGGCCGGCGCTCGACCTCACGTCGGACCCCTCGATCCTGACGGCGATCGCCAACGACATCGGTACGGAGGCGATCTTCGCGCGCCAGATCATCGCGCATGGGCGCCCGGGCGACGCGCTGCTGGCGCTCTCCACGAGCGGCGGCTCGGCGAACGTGCTCGCCGCCCTCGCCGAGGCGCGCCGGCGCGGCGTCGTGACGGTTGCGATGGTCGGCTACGACGGCGGGAGGATCCTCGCCGAGGCGCTCGCCGACCATGTGATCGTCACGCGGTCGGAGCACATCCCGCGCATCCAGGAGGCCCAGGCGAGCGCGTCGCACGTGCTGCGCGAGCTGGTGGAGGCGACGTGATCGTCGCGCCGGGAGAGCGCTGCCGCTCCCGCGTCCGCATCGACGGCACGGTGCAGGGAGTCGGCTTCCGCCCGTTCGTCTTCCGGCTCGCCGAGGAGCTCGCGCTCGGCGGCTTCGTCGGCAACGACGAGCGCGGCGTGGTGCTCGAGGTCGAGGGCACGGCCGACGCGGTGGCGACCTTCCTCGAGCGCGTGCGCGCCGAGGCGCCGCCGCTCGCGCGCGTGGAGCGGGTGACCGCCGAGCCGGTCGAGCCGCTCGACGGAACCGGCTTCGAGATCGTCGCCAGCGAGCGTCACGGCCAGCCCGACGCGCTGGTCTCGCCCGACACGGCGACGTGCGCGGACTGCCTGGCCGAGCTGTGGGAGCCCGGCGACCGCCGCTACCGCTACCCGTTCGTGAACTGCACGAACTGCGGGCCGCGGTTCACGATCGTGCGCGGCGTGCCCTACGACCGCCCGCTCACGACGATGGCAGGCTTCGAGATGTGCGCGGCGTGCCGGGCGGAGTACGAGGACCCGCGCGACCGGCGCTTCCACGCGCAGCCGAACGCCTGCCCGGCGTGCGGGCCGCGCGCTGCGCTCGTCGGGTCCGCGCTGGCCGGCGCGACCGACGCCGTGGCGGCGGCCGCCGCCCTGCTGCGCGACGGCGCGATCGTCGCGGTCAAGGGACTCGGCGGCTACCACCTGGCGTGCCGCGCCGACGACGCGCGCGCGGTGGCCGCCCTGCGCTCGCGCAAGCGGCGCGAGGACAAGCCGTTCGCGCTGCTGGTCGCCGACGTCGCGGCGGCACGCGGCCTCGTCGAGCTCGACGCGCCGTCGGTCGCCCTGCTGTGCTCGCCGGCGCGGCCGATCGTGCTCGCCCCGCGGCGCCCGGGCGCGCATGTGGCGCCGGCGGTCGCGCCCGGCGTGCGCGAGCTCGGCGTGGCGCTCCCATACACGCCGCTGCACCACCTGCTCGTCCACGACGCCGGCTGCGCGCTCGTGCTGACGAGCGGCAACGTGTCCGACGAGCCGATCGCCTATCGCGACGACGACGCCCGCGAGCGCCTCGCCGCGATCGCGGACGCCTTCCTCGTCCACGACCGCCCGATCCACATCCGCACCGACGACTCCGTCGCGCGCACCGTGCGCGGGCGGTCGATGATGCTGCGGCGCTCGCGCGGCTTCGTCCCCGCCGGCGAGCCGCTGCCCGTCGCCGCGGCGCGTCCGCTGCTCGCCTGCGGAGCCGAGCTCAAGAACACGTTCTGCCTGGCGCGCGGCGAACGCGCGTGGGTCGGGCACCACATCGGCGATCTCGGCAACGTCGAGACGCTGACCGCCTTCCGCGAGGGCATCGCTCACTTCGAGCGGCTGTTCGCCGTCGCGCCCGAGGTCGTCGCGCACGACCTGCATCCGGACTACCTCTCGACGGCCTACGCGCTCGAGCGGGAGGGCGTGGAGCTCGTCGGCGTGCAGCATCATTGGGCTCACCTCGCGGCGTGCCTGGCCGAGCACGGGGAGAAGCGGCGCGCGGTCGGCGCCATCTTCGACGGGACGGGACACGGCGCCGATGGGACGACCTGGGGCGGCGAGCTGCTGGTCGGCGATCTGCGCGGCTACGAGCGCGCCGGGCACCTGCTGGCCGTCCCCCAGCCGGGTGGCGATCGCGCGGCGCGCGAGCCGTGGCGGATGGCCTGCTCGTGGCTCGTCGCGATGCGCGGGGCCGGGCCGGATCGACCCGCGACGCTGCGTGCCGGCGTCGACGCGGAACGCTGGAACGCGGTCGCGGAGATGGCGCGGACCGGTTTCTCGGCGCCGCCGACCTCGAGCATCGGCCGGCTGTTCGACGCCGTCGCGGCGCTGTGCGGCGTCCGCTCGTTCTGCCGCTACGAGGGCCAGGCGGCGATCGAGCTCGAGGGGATCGCCCAGCCCGGCGACCACGGTGCGTACGCGTTCGCCGCGGATCGCGATCTCGTGCTCGACCCGCGCCCGGCGCTGCACGAGCTGCTCGCCGACCTCGCGGCGGGCACGCCGGCGGGCGTCGTGTCGGCCCGCTTCCACGCCGGTGTCGCGCACGCGACGGCCGCCGGCTGCGCGACCGCGGCGGCGCGCGCGGGCGTCGATCTCGTCGTGCTCTCGGGCGGGGTCTTCCAGAACCGGCGGCTGCTGGACGAAACCGCCGCGCGCCTCGAGGCGCTCGGCCTCCAAGTGCTCGTGCCGGTGCGGCTGCCTCCCAACGACGGCGGCATCGCCTACGGCCAGGCGGCGATCGCGGCGGCCCGCGGCTAGCTGAGCTCGGGAATCTCGAGGTCGAGCGCGCCGGCGCCGTTCAACGGCCGGTCGAGGAAGAAGATCTCGAGCGTGATGTCGGGCTCCAGGTGCGCCTGGCTGAGGAAGGCGACCACCTTGCGGCCGGTGATCGACTCGATCGTCTCGCGGTACTGGCGTTCCATCAGGCGCTGGAACTCCTGGCGCATCTCGATCACGCGGCCGGCATCGCCGCTGTCGACGATCGTGCGCTCGTGCGCCGTGAACCCGTTGCGCAGGACGCAGACGACGCAGTCGTCCATCGCGTAGGTCTTCGCACGCGATGGTCCGCGGCCATAATGCTCCCGCAGCAGCCCGACGATGCGGGTGGAGATGGCGGCCAGCATCTCGCCGACCGTTTCAGGCTCAGACACGGCACTCACGGTTCGCCGTCCACTCTAGGAGCGAACCCGTTGTGTTTCAACCGTGGGGCTTCTATCCTTCGCCGTTCTCGCTCTGCTCGGCACCCAGGTGACGGGCGAGGCGGGATCAGAACAGCGCGAGACGCCGGCGCAACCCTCTGACCGGGGTGGCGCTGCTCGGATCGGGTGCACGGTACCCGGTACCGAAATCGGAGGGCGTCCATGTCGGAAGAGGGAAAGCCGGAGATCCCCACCCACGTGGGGGATATGAGCGAGGCCGACGCGCAGGCGCTGGCCGAGCTCGAGCAGACGATCGCGGACGGCGACCAGACGACGTCGGACCTCGATCAGACGGCTGCCGACACCGACGAGCACGCCGCCCAGCGCGACCAGATCGCTTCTGACCGCGACCAGGCCGCCGCGGACGAGGACCAGGCGGCAGGCCCCGCCAGCGACCCGCATGCCGAGGGCTACTCGCGCAGCAGGCGCGAGCGGTCGCAGGGCGTGATCGATCGCGACCGGGCGACGCAGGCGCGAACGGAGACCGCGCGGATCCGCGACCAAGCCGCGGCGCGACGCGATCGGATGGCCGACGAGCGCGACGGCGCGGCGCGTGCGCGCGACGAGCTCGCCGCGGCTCAGGACGCCGAGCTCGAACGGCTCGAGAGCGAGATCCGGCGCGACAACGGTGACTCGCCGATCGGGATCGAGATCCTGCTGCGAGCGGCGGGCGATCGCAAGCGCGCTGCCGCGGCCCGCGCGCAGGCGGCGATCCAGCGCGAAGCGGCTGCGCGCGACCGCGAGCGCGCCGCTGAGGACCGCCGGCATGCGGCGCGTGATCGTGCCGCGGCCGCCGGGGAGCTCGCGCTCGAGGGCGCCGACTTCCTGACCGGAGCGCTGCGCCGGCGTGTCGGGCTCGCCGCGATCCAGCGCGAGCTGGACCGAACGAACCGCACCAGCGAGCGCCTCGTCGTGGCGTTCATCGACGTCGACGGGCTCAAGGCGATCAACGACAACCACGGGCACGCCGCGGGCGACGACCGGCTGCGCGCGGTCTCCCGGGCGATCATGCAGCACCTGCGCTCCTACGACGTGATCGTCCGCTTCGGCGGCGACGAGTTCGTGTGCTCCCTCTCCGGCCAGGACGCCGCCGGCGCCCGCCAGCGCTTCGAGCAGATTGCGGCCCAGCTCGCGAGCGATGCGAACGGCGCGACGTTCACGGTCGGCATCGCCGAACGCCAGCCGGAGGAGACGCTGGAGGAGATGATCGAGCGCGCGGACACGGCGATGATCGGTGGGCGGCGGCACGAGGATTTCAACGTGTCCGACCCGCGCGATTGACCGGTCGCGTCTGATTGCACGAGCAAGGAGTGCGTGATAATCTGGTTGCGTAAGCAACTAGGGAGCACGCGATGAAGCTCGAGGGGATCCACCACATCACCGCGATCACCGGCGATGCCCCGGCCAACGTCGAGTTCTACGTCGGCGTGCTGGGACTGCGGATGGTCAAGAAGACCGTCAACCAGGACGACCCGACCGTCTACCACCTGTTCTACGCCGACGAGGCCGGATCCCCTGGGGCCGACCTGACGTTCTTCGAGTACCCGGGCGCGCGGCGCGGAGCGGCGGGCGACGGGATGGTCCACCGGATCGTCTGGCGGGTCGGCGCGGACGAGTCGCTCGACTTCTGGGAGCAGCGGCTCGCCGCGCGCGACGTCGCGACGGAGCGTTCCGCGGACGGCGGGCTCGTGTTCGCGGACCCCGAGGGCCTCGCGCACGAGCTGGTCGTCGCCGCCGTGCCCGACGCGCCACTGGTCGCCGACGCGCCCGACATCCCGTCGGCGCATGCGCTCCAGGGCTTCGACGGCGTACGCGCCTACGCCGCCGAACCGCAGCTCAGCAGCACGCTCCTGCGCGAGACGCTCGGCTTCACGGGCGGCGCGGACGGGAGCTGGGAGGTCCGCGGCGACGAGCGCGGCGGCCACTACGTCTACGACCCGGCGCCCGGCGTCCGCCCCGTCCCCGGCGCGGGCACCGTCCACCACGTCGCGTTCGCCACGCAGCTCGACGAGCACGACGCGTGGCAGGAGCGCCTGACGCGCGCGGGCGCTCGCGCGACGCCCGTGATCGACCGCTTCTACTTCCGCTCGATCTACTTCCGCGAGCCGAGCGGCGTGCTCTTCGAGCTGGCGACCATCGGCCCCGGCTTCGGCGCCGACGAGGATCCGGCGCACCTCGGCGAGCGGCTCTCGCTGCCGCCGAAGTTCGAACGCCTGCGCGACGAGCTCGAGCGCAAGCTGACGCCGCTGCCCGACCCCCGCGCCCGCGGGGCGACCGCCTGAGCGCCGCGCCGCCATCATGTAGGCGGTGAGCGCTCCTGCCGGCACCCGCGGATCGCGCGTGACCGCGGTCATGCGCGAGCGCGAGGGAGTCACGCCGCTCGAGCTCTTCTTCGACCTCGTCTTCGTGCTCGCACTGACCCAGTGCACCGCGCTGATGGCGGAGACGCCGACGTGGGCGGGACTTGCGAAGGGCATGCTGGTGCTCGGCATGCTGTGGTGGTGCTGGGTCGGATACGCCTGGCTGACCAGCGTCGTCGATCCCGAGGAGGGGATCGTCCGGCTGGTCATCTTCGCCGCGATGGCGGGCCTGCTCGTAGCGGCGCTCTGCGTGCCGGACGTCTTCGACGACACCGGCCTGCTGTTCGCGTGCGCGTACGGCGTGGTCCGCGCGGCGCACATCGCGCTGTTCGTGCTCGCGAGCCGCGACGATCCCGAGCTGCGCAAGTCGACAACCGGCCTGGCCGCCAGCACGGCGCTGGGCTCCGGGCTGCTGGTCGTCGCCTCGTTCGCCGACGGGACGGCGCAGGGCGCCCTGTGGGCGCTCGCGCTGGCGCTCGACATGGGCGGCCCGCTGTTCTTCGGGCAGGACGGCTGGAAGCTGATGCCCGCTCACTTCGCCGAGCGCCATGGCCTGATCGTGATCATCGCGCTGGGCGAGTCGATCGTCGCGATCGGCGTCGGCGCCGAGCAGGCCGTCGACGCCGGCATCGTAGTGGCCGCGGTGCTCGGCACCGCGGTGGCCGCCGCGCTCTGGTGGCTCTACTTCGACGTCGTCGCGCTCGTCGCCGCGCGCCGGCTCAGCAACGCGGCGCCGGGCAGGGAGCAGAACGGCGTCGCGCGCGACTCGTTCTCGCTCCTGCACCTGCCGATGATCGCCGGCATCGTGCTCGTCGCGCTCGGCATGAAGAAGACGCTCGCGCATGTCGACGACCCGCTCGAGCTCGTGCCGGCGGTCGCGCTGTTCGGGGGCACCGCGGTCTACCTGCTCGCGCACGTCGCTTTCCGCTGGCGCAACATCCACACGCTCAACCGCCAGCGGCTCGCCTGCTCCGTGCTGCTCGCTGCGCTCGTGCCGCTCGGCGTCGAGCTGCCGTCACTCGCGACCCTGACGATCCTCGCCGTGGTCCTGTCCGGGCTCGTCCTCTACGAGACGCTGCGCTTCGCCGAAACGCGCAACAGGCTCCGCCAGAAGCTCGCGCACTAGGGTGCGATCCGCTGCCCCGGCCGGCGCAGCCGGAACCAGCGCGCGCCGTATGGCTCGAGCGCGAGCGAGAGCTCGCCGTCGAGCTCCGCGTCCTGCATCCCGAAGAGGTCGACCAGCACGCCCTCGGCGTCGAGCGCCAGGCGCGCCTGCGTCGCCCGGCCGCCGAGGTTGTGCACGGCGACGAGCGTCGAATCGCCCCAGTCGACCCGGTGCGCGAAGACGGCCGGGTCGTCCTGCGCGAGCAGCGACCACTCGCCCCAGCCGAGCTCCGGGCACTCCCGGCGGCGACGGATCAGCCGCTCCATCCAGTTCAGCAGCGAGCCGGACTCGCGCCGCTGGCGCGCCACGTTCACCTCCGGGAAGCCGAACGGGCCCTCGCCGGGCAGCGGCCGGCACGGCTCGTCGCTCGTGGTGAAGCCCGCGTTGGGCTCGCCGGACCACTGCATCGGTGAGCGCACCGCGTAGCGCCCCGCGATCTCCAGGTTCTCCGCCATCCCGATCTCCTCGCCGTAGAACAGGACCGGCGTGCCGGGCAGCGAGAACATCAGCGAGTACACGAGCCGCATGCGACGCTGGTCGCCGCCGAGCATCGAGGGCAGCCGCCGGCGCAGGCCGCGCCCGTACATCTGCATCCCGGGGTCCGGGCCGAACGCCGCGAACACCTCCTCGCGCTCCGCGTCGGAGAGCTTGTCGAGCGTCAGCTCGTCGTGGTTGCGCACGAACTGCGCCCACTGGCAGTCGTCCGGGATCGGCGGCAGCGCCTCGAGCGCGGCCGCCAGCGGCGCCGCGTCCTCGCGCGCCAGCGCGAGGTACAGCGCCTGGTTGACGGTGAACGAGAACTGCATGTCGAGCTGCTCGCCGCCGCGCTCCCCGAAGAACTTCGCCGCATCGGCGGGCGGCAGGTTGACCTCGCCGAGCAGGATCGACTCGCCGCAGCGCCGGCCCATGAAGCGGCGCACGTCGCGCAGCAGCTCGTGCGGGTCCGGGATCGCCCCCTTCGGCATCCCCATCGGCTCGACGAGGAACGGGACGGCGTCGAGCCGGAAGCCGCTCAGACCCTGCTCGAGCCAGAAGCCGGCGATCTGCGCGAGCTCGTCGCGCACCTCGGGGTTGGCGACGTTGAGGTCCGGCTGGTGCGAGTAGAAGCGGTGCAGGTACCAGCGCCTGGCCTTGCGGTCATACGCCCAGTTGGAGTTCTCCTGGTCCGGGAAGACGACGTCGCCGGGCTTCTCCGGAGGCTTCTCGTCGGCCCAGACGTAGAAGTCGTGGTACGGGCTGTCGGGGCCCTCGCGCGCCGACTGGAACCACGGGTGCCGGTCGGAGGTGTGGTTGGGGACGAGGTCGGCGATCACCCGGATGCCGCGATCGCGCGCGGTACGGATCATGTCGATCAGGTCGCCGTGGGTCCCGAGCCGCGGGTCGATCCCGTAGAAGTCGGTGATGTCGTAGCCATCGTCGCGCTGGCGCGACGGATAGAACGGCATCAGCCAGATGCAGCTCACGCCGATGCCGGCGAGGTAGTCGACGCGCTCGCAGAGGCCGACGAGGTCGCCGCAGCCGTCGCCGTCGTGGTCGAGGAACGTCTCGACGTCGAGGCAGTAGACGACCGCGTTCTTCCACCAGATGTCGCCGGTCGCCTTGCGGCTCATGCGCTCAGCTCCGGCAGCACGTGCTCGCCGAAGGCGTCGATGAACGGGCGCAGGTCCTGCCCGACGTGGTGGAGCACGATCTGGTCGAAGCCGAGCGGCGCCAGCTCCTGCAGCCACGCGACGTGCCGCCGCGGATCGGACGCGACCAGCACGCTCTCGCTCACGTCCTCGGGCCGTACGTGCTTCGCCGCCTCGTCGAACTGCTCGACGGTGTGCAGGTCCCAGCACAGCGGCGGGGCGAAGACGTTCGTGCGCCACTGGTCGTGCGCGATCCGCAGCGCCTCGGCGTCGGTCGGCGCCCACGACAGGTGCACCTGCAGGCGGATCGGCTTGCCCTCGCCGCCGCCCTCGCGGAACGCCGCGATCACCTGCTCGAGCGTCTCGCGCGGCTGGTTGATCGTGACGAGGCCGTCCGCCCAGCCGCCGCACCAGCGGGCCGTCGCGGCCGAGACGGCGGCGCCGATGAGCGCCGGCGGCTCCTTCGGCAGGGTCCAGAGGCGCGCGCGGTCGACGCGCACGAGCCCGTCGTGGTCGACCACCTCGCCGGCGAACAGCGCGCGCATCACGTCGACGCACTCGCGCAGGCGCTCCGTGCGCACGCGCTTCGGCGGCCAGGGGTCGCCCGTGATGTGCTCGTTGGACGCCTCGCCGGTGCCGAGCGCGATCCACAGCCGCCCGGGAGAGAGCTCGTCCAGCGTCGCGGCCGCCTGGGCGACGATCGCCGGGTGGTAGCGCTGGCCGGGCGCGTTCACGATCCCCCACGGCAACGTGGTCGCCTGCATCGCGGCGCCGAGGAACGACCACGCGAAGCCGGACTCCCCCTGGCGCTCGCTCCAGGGCGAGAAGTGGTCCGAGCACATCGCCGCGCCGAAGCCGGCCGCCTCGGCCTCGACCGCGTGGGCGAGCAGCCGGCTCGGTGGGATCTGCTCGTGCGAGCAGTGCAGGCCGATCAGCGGCGCCATCGCGCCGGTGCATACCCGCTTGCCGCGGGGCCGAACTACCCGGCGACCGGCCCGGGCGCCGAAGCGACCCGGGCCGGCCGGTCCTGCCACTCGTCGGTCAGCGCTTGAGCGTGATGCTGGTCGTGCTGAGGAGCGCCGCGCCCGAGTCGGGCGTGAACGTGACCTTCACGGCGAGCTTCACGCGCCGGGCGTGCCGGAGCGACTTGCGTGCCTGCTTCGTGAACCGCAGCTTCACCGTCACGCTGCCGCCGCTGACGGAGCGCTTCCCCGCGGCGACGCGCCTGCCAGCGCGCGCGGCGCTCGCGGCGAGCCTGCCCTTGCCCGGCACGGCGACCTTGACGGCCAGGCCCTTCTTCAGCGCGGCCTTGAGCTTGACGCTGCCGGCCTTGACGGTGATCAGCCCGGAGGGACGCGGTCCGGGTCCGGGACCGGGGCCCGGCTCAGGAGCGGGGCCGGGGCCTGGGCCGGGCCGAGCGGGCGGCACGTCGGCCGGACCCCAGTCGGGCTGCGAGCCGCCCGGGATCAGCGTCTTGCCGAGCGTCGCGCCGTCCAGCGTGCAGCCGCCGAGCGCGGAGAAGTCCGGCACGTCGACGACGCTGATGCCGGCTCCGTCGCCCCATGCGAGGTGACGCCCGTCGGGAGCGAAGCTCGGCGTGCCGAACCTGCCGCCGATCGCCCCGCTGTAGCGGTAACAGACGAACGGGTCCGAGCCGGCGGGTGGCTCGCCATCCGTGAACACGGTCGGGAAGACCGGCGCGTAGTAGAGCGTCAGGGTCGAGTCGTTCTCGCCGGTGACGAACGCGAGCTTGCGCTTGTCGCGCGTGATGTCACCGCCGCCGACGTGCGGGTTGCCCTCGACGGTGTCGGTGATCCAGGGGTGCGCGAGGCCGGGCGGGCCGTCGCTGATCGTGTCGAGGACGACGTCGCGGTTGGGCAGGTGCGTCGGGTCCGACAGGACCAGCGTGTCGTCGTCGGCCCACGCCGGGTTGCGCCAGCCCGAGTGATGCCCGAGTCCAGGCTCATCCCACCCGGTCTGGCGGTCCGAGTGCGAGTAGCCGGTGCCGCCCTCGTTGATCGTGGTGACGCAGTCCGGCGGGAAGCAGGTCGGGTTCTGGCTCTGCGTCATGTAGTAGTAGGTGTAGGCGACCTTCGAGCCGTCAGGGGAGATCGCCGGGTCGAACGGCCCGTAGAAGACGCGCGAGCCCGGCGGCCGCGTGTCGGACACCGGCGTGTCGAAGTCGGCGAGCACGTTGCCGGCGCGGTCGAGCTTGTGCAGCCGCACGCCCGTGAGCGCGATCAGCGTGCCGTCGTCGGACTGGGAGACGTCCGCGTAGCCGCCGCGGTAGGTCACCTGGTACTGGCGCGAGCCGTCGGAGGTTGAGAGCCAGACGTCACCGTCCTTGACGTAGGCGATCGAGTCGGCGTGTGCGGCGGGTGCGGCCAGCGCGATCACGACGAGCGCCGCGCACGCCGCGGCGAGCCGCGTGAGGGATCTCATGGAGAGCTCCTGGGTGGGGTTGGGGAGGACGGCACCCATGCTCCGCTCCGCGGGCGGGCATTTCATCGGGGGGATCCCTAGTCCGTTCCCCGACAGCCCCGCGCGCGAGCTACGCTAGCGTGGTGGTTGTGACTGCAACGATCACCGTCACCCACATCTCCGATCCCGGCTGCCCGTGGGCGTGGTCTGCGGCGCCGCATCACGCGGTCCTGCACTGGCGCTACGGATCGCAGCTCGCCTGGCGGCTCGCGCTGATCGGCCTGGCCGAACGCGCCGAGGACTACACCGCGCGCGGCTACACGCCCGTCAGCGGTGCGCGCGGCTACCTCAAGTTCCGCCGTCTCGGCATGCCGTTCGACACGCAGCCGCGCGAGCGCACGATCGGCACCGGTCGCGCCTGCCGCGCGATCGTCGCGGCCCGGCTGCTCGACCCCGGGGCCGAGCTGCCCGTGTTCCGCGCGCTCCAGCTGTCCCGCTTTACGACGACGGCGACGTTCGACACCGACGCGGCGATCCGGGGCGCGCTCGCGCGCGTGCCGCAGCTCGACCCCGAAGCGGTGCTGGCCGGGATCGAGGACCCGGAGACGGAGGCCGCCTACCAGGCGGACCGCGCGCTCGCGCGCACCGCCTCGGGCAGCCCGACGGAGTTCCAGGGCAAGGCGGCGAACACCGACGGCACGGTCCGCTACACCGCGCCCTCACTGCTCTTCGAGCACCGCGACGGACGCAGGCTCGAGGCCGGCGGCTACCAGCCCGTGGAGGCCTACGACGTCGTGCTCGCCAACCTCGATCCGACGCTCGCGCGGCGCGCGCCGGGCGACGACGTGACCGAGATCCTCGCGGCGTTCCCGTACGCGCTCACGACGCGCGAGGTCGCTGCCGTGATGGCCCCGCACCTCGTCGACCCGGACGACCGCGCGGCCGAGGAGCAGTTGATCGATGCGGCCGCCGCCGGCCGCGTCACCCGCGAGACGATCGGCGGCGGCGCGCTCTGGCACCTGCGGTGAGCGGCGGACGCTAGCTCGGTACCGCGAGCTCCCGCTGGCGCTCGGGGTCGCGCTCGAAGCGCCCGCCGATGCGGCCGGCGCCGTCGACGCGCTCGCCGGCCAGCACGCGCTCGGTTGCCTCCTCGACGGACGTCGGGTCGCGCAGCGCCGCCTGGAAGCGCTCGTCGTCGCGCTCGCCCACCCACTTCGAGACCACCATCACCGCGACGCCGTTGCCGATGCAGTTCGTCAGGGCGCGGCCCTCGCTCATGATCCGGTCGATCCCGACGACGAGCGCGATGCCGACCGCGATCGACTCCGCGGTGAAGAACGTGCCTCCGAACGCCTGCAGCGACGCGACCAGCGTCACGAGACCGGCGCCGGTGATGCCCGCCGCGCCCTTCGAGGTCAGGATCATCAGACCCGCGAGCGCGAGCTGCTCCCCGATCGCCATGTCCTGCCCGGTGGCCTGGACGATGAACAGCGCGCCCATCGTGAGGTAGATGCAGGTGCCGTCGAGATTGAACGAGTAACCCGTCGGGAGCACCATGCCCACGCTCTGGCGCGAGGCGCCGGCGACCTCGAGCTTGGCGAGCAGCCGCGGCAGCACGGTCTCCGACGAGGACGTGCCGACGAGGATCAGCAGCTCGTCGCGGATCATGCGGATGAAGCGGATGATGCTGAATCCGCTCAGCCGCGCCACAAGGCCGAGGATGACGAAGACGAAGAACGCGGCCGTGCCCCAGAACGTCACCATCAGCAGGCCGAGGCTCGACAGCGACGCCGAGCCGAAGACCGCGACCGTGTAGGCCATGCCGCCGAACGCGCCGATCGGCGCGACCCACATCACGATGCGGATGACCCCGAAGACGATCCGCCCGATCGTCTCGAAGACGGCGACGACCTTCTTGCGCTCATCCTCGGCCAGGAAGGAGATCGCGGCCGCCGTGAGGATGCCGAGCACCAGGATGCGCAGGATCTCGTTCTCCACGAACGGCTGCACGAAGGAACCCGGCAGGAGGTTGTCGGTGATGAACGGCACGAGGCCCTGCTCGCTGCCGGCCTCGCCGATCGACTCCTTCGCGTCCGCCCGCGCCGCTTCGTCGGGCTGGCCCTCGAAGCCGCTGCCCGGCGCGACGAGGTTGCCGACGATCAGGCCGAGCGCCAGCGCGGTGACCGTCATGGCGAAGAAGTAGATGAGCGCCCTGGCCGCGAGCCCGCCGGCCTTCGCGAGGCTGCCGATCGACGCGATGCCGATCACGATCGTGACGAAGATCACCGGCCCGGTGATCGCCTGGATGATCTGGATGAACGCCTCGGCCAGCCACTTGGCCTTGACGGCCGTGTCCGGCGCCACGAGGCCGAAGAGGATGCCCGCCGCGATCGCGATCAACACCCAGAACCACAACTGCGTGTAGAGCTTCCGGCGCGGACGGTCCTTCGCGGCGGCAGCAGCCGTCGACGTCATCTCCTGGCCCCCTTGCACTTCGGACAACCCCTGTGACGCGACTGTTACCCGGGACCGCATGGCACGATGCGCGCGACCGTGACCGCCCCACGCCGCCGACCGATCGAGCGCCTATCCGCCGCCCAGGCGCGTCGCATCGCGCTCGCGGCGCAGGGCTTTGCGGACCCGCGCCCCGCCGGGCCACCGACCGGCTGGGCGGTGCGGCGGCTGTTCGATCGCGTCGGCCTGGTGCAGATCGACTCGGTCAACGTGCTCCAGCGCGCGCACTACCTGCCGCTGTTCAGCCGCGCGGGTCCCTACGACGCGGACCTGCTGGACCGCAGCGCCCACTACGCGCCGCGGCGGCTGTTCGAGTACTGGGGCCACGAGGCGTCGCTGCTGCCGGTCGCGCTGCAGCCGGCGCTGCGCTGGCGCATGGACCGCGCCGCGCACGAGGCGTGGGGCGGGATGCGCCGGATCCAGCGCGACCGGCCCGAGCTGGTCGTGCAGGTGCTCGAGGAGGTGCGCGCGCGCGGCCCCGTCGCTGCCAGCGAGGTGCTCGAGGAGGAGCGCCCGAAGCGGACCGGCCCGTGGTGGGACTGGAGCGACGTCAAGCGCGCGTTCGAGTGGCTGTTCTGGAGCGGGCAGGTCACCTCGGCGCGGCGGCGCGGGTTCGAGCGCCTCTACGACCTGCCGGAGCGCGTGCTGCCCGCGGCCGTGATCGCCGCGCCGACGCCGGCGGTCGACGACGCGCAGCGCGAGCTCGTGCGCGTGGCGGCGCGCTCGCTCGGGGTCGCCGCCGAGCGCGACCTGCGCGACTACTTCCGGCTGCCGCTGGCCGAGACGCGGGCGCGCGTGGCCGAGCTCGTCGAGGCGGGCGAGCTCTGGCCGGTCGAGGTCGAGGGCTGGCGCGTGCCCGCTTACGTCGATCCCGCCGCGCGGATGCCGCGGCGCGTGCATGCGCGGGCGCTGGTCGGCCCGTTCGACTCGCTGATCTGGGAGCGCTCGCGCGCGGAGCGGCTGTTCGGGTTCCGCTACCGGATCGAGATCTACGTGCCCGCGCCGCAGCGCGTGCACGGCTACTACGTGCTGCCGTTCCTGCTCGGCGACGAGCTCGTCGCCCGCGTCGACCTGAAGGCCGATCGCCAGCGCTGCGCGCTGCGCGTGCAGGCGGCGCATGCCGAGCCGGGGGCGCCGCCGGAGACGGCGGCGGAGCTGCGCGCCGAGCTCGAGTCGATGGCGGCCTGGCTCGGGCTGGAGCGCCTCGAGGTCGTGCCGCGCGGCGACCTCGCGCCGGCGCTCGGCGCGACGGCGGGTGAGCTGGCGCTGCGCGCCGCGGCCTGACTCAGCGCGGCCAGGGCATCGGCGTCGGCACGCTCTGGCGATTCCAGCCGGCGTTGCCGTACGCCTCGCGCGCGGCGTCGCTCGCCACGGGCGTGGACAGGCCGTGGCGCGCCGCGACCTCGCTGACGGGGTAGTGGATCGTGGCGTCGGGCTTGCGCGCGCCGACCATCAGGATCGCGCACGGTCCGTCGCCCGCGCCGATCATCGCGTGCGCCGTCCCGGCCGGGCAGTGCAGGTAGTCCCACGCCCGCAGCGCGCGCTCCTGCTCCTCGACGACGGCGATGCACTCGCCCGCGAGCACGAGAAAGCCCTCCTGCACGTCTTCGGCGTGGTACAGCGCCGAGCGCTCGCCCGGCTCGAGCACGTGCACGTTGATGCCGAAGTCCTCGAAGTCGGCATCGGGTGACTCGAATGTGCAGAAGACTCCGTGTCCCTCGGTGGCGAACCCGCGTGCTCCGATCAGGCTGAGCACGAACCAGCCGCTGCCGAACGGCACAGCGCCCGCGGGCGTCTCCTCGATGCGTGACTCGGAAATCGACATGGACGCGGAGCCTACGCAGCGCCGGACCATCTAGCCTCGCGGTCATGCGTCAGGCACCCGGCGAGTCCGTCCAGAAGCTCTGTCCAAGCTGCAGCACGCTCGCCTACACGAGCGATTCGCGCTGCCCGTGGTGCGGCGCCGGTTACCGCAGGCGCGTGTGGCCGGGCCTGCTCGTGCTGCTGCTCGTGCAGACCGCGCTCGTGCTCGGCGGCGTGGCCTACATGCTGGCCGTGTTCGGCGACGAGCTCGACGCGTCGCTCGACGATCAGGTCTCCGAGGTGCAGCGCGACCTCGACGTCTCGTTCGACGAGGTGCGGCGGTCGGTGCGCGAGGAGCTCGACCGGCGCCTGCCGGAGACCGCCACGACGCCGTGAGCGCGCCGTCACAGCGCGAGTCCGGTGCGCCGTCCCGCCCAGACGCATGCCAGCCCGAGCGCCAGGCCGCCGCCGAGGTTGAGCGCAGCGCCCAGGCGCCGGCCCGACCCGGCCTGCCGGTGCGCCTCGAATGCCCACGTGCTGAAGGTGGTGTACGCGCCGAGCAGTCCCGCGCCGAGCAGGCGCATGCCGTCACCGCTCAGCCCGGCTCCGGCGAGCACCCCGAGCGCGAAAGCGCCGGATAGGTTGACCGCCAGCGTGCCCCACGGGAATGCGCCGCTCGCGCGTGCCGCCACCGCGGCGCCGAGCAGGACGCGGGCCACAGCGCCGGCGCCGCCGAGCAGCACGACGCCGGCGAGCACCGGCAGGCTCACCCCGGTCGCCCCAGGCTCGTGGCCAGCACGACGGCGAGGCCGCCGGCGGCGAGGGTCGCGCCGGCGTAGGTGGCCGCGAGCCCGATCCGGTCGGCGTCGAGCATCTGCAGCAGCTCGAGCTGCAGCGCCGAGAACGTGGTCAGCGCGCCGCACAGCCCGCTGCCGAGCAGCGGCAGCCGATAGGGCGACCGCGGCAGCCGCTCCCACCGCGTGACGAGCCAGCCGAGCAGGAACGCGCCGGCGAGGTTGGCCGCGAAGGTCGCCCACGGCCAGTGGCCGGCATCATGGGGCAGGAACTCGCCGAGCAGCGCGCGCGCCAGTGTCCCGGCGCATCCACCGGCGAAGACCGCGGCGAGCTCGCGCCGGTCGGCGTGCACGGCGGCGAGGTTAACCTGCCACGCATGGCGGCCCCGACGCGCTCCCTCCTGACGAGCAGGCTCGCGGGCTTCGGCACGACGATCTTCGCCGAGATGTCGGCGCTCGCCGAGCGCACCGGGGCGATCAACCTCGGCCAGGGATTCCCGGACACCGACGGGCCGGAGGAGGTCCTGGAAGCGGCGGTCGAGGCGCTGCGCGGCGGCCACAACCAGTACCCGCCCGGCCCCGGGATCCCGGCGCTGCGCGCGGCGATCGCGGCGCACCAGCAGCGCTTCCACGGGATCGAGGTCGATCCCGACGGCGAGGTGCTGGTGACGACCGGCGCGACCGAGGCGATCGCGGCGGCGCTGCTCGCGCTCTGCGAGCCCGGCGACGAGGTCGTGACGTTCGAGCCCTACTACGACTCCTACGCCGCGTGCATCGCCCTGGCGGGCGCGCGCCGCCGCCCGGTGACGCTGCGGCCGCCCGGGTACGAGATCGACCCCGAGGCGCTCGCCGCGGCCTTCTCGCCGCGCACCCGGCTCGTCCTGCTCAACACGCCGCACAACCCGACGGGCAAGGTCTTCACGCCGGCGGAGCTGGAGCTGATCGCGGGCCACTGCCGGGAGCGCGACGTGCTCGCCGTCTCCGACGAGGTCTACGAGCACCTCGTCTACGACGGCCGCGAGCACGTCCCGCTGGCGACGCTGCCGGGGATGGCGGAGCGCACGCTGACGATCTCCTCGGCCGGCAAGACGTTCTCGGTCACGGGCTGGAAGATCGGCTGGGCGTGCGGCCCGCGCGCGCTCGTCGCGGCCGTGCAGACGGCAAAGCAGTTCCTCACCTTCGTGAGCGGCGCCCCGTTCCAGCCGGCGATCGCGCACGCCCTCGGCCTGCCGGACGCCTACTTCGAATCGTTCCGCGCGGATCTCGAGCGCAAGCGCGACCGGCTCTGCGAGGGCCTGGAGGCGGCGGGCCTGGAGGTGTTCCGCCCCGCAGGGACCTACTTCGTCACGGCGGACATCCGCCCGCTCGGCGAGGACGACGGGCACGCGTTCTGCATCGCGCTGCCCGAGCGCGCCGGCGTGGTCGCGGTGCCGACCGTCGTGTTCTACGACGACAAGGACGCCGGCCGATCGCTGGTCCGGTTCGCGTTCTGCAAGCGCGACGACGTGATCGACGAGGCCGCCGCGCGGATCGCCCGCCTGCAGGGCTAGCCCTACACTCCGAGGCCGTGTCCGGCACCGTGGTGATGAAATTCGGCGGCACCTCCGTGGCGGACGCGGAGCGGATCAAGCGTGCCGCCAGGCGCATCGTGGCGGCTCGCGAGCAGGGGCACAGCGTCGTCGCCGTGCTCTCCGCGCGCGGCAAGACGACCGATGACCTGATCGCCTCGGCGGAGGAGGTGTCGCCCACGCCCGACCCGCGCGAGATGGACATGCTGCTCTCCACCGGCGAACGGATCTCGTGCGCGCTGTGCGCGATGGCGATCAACGACCTCGGGCACCGCGCGATCTCGCTCACCGGCTCGCAGGCGGGGATCGTGACCGACACGTCGCACACGAAGGCGCGGATCCTCGACGTGCGGGCCAACCGCATCCGCGAGGCGCTCGACGAGGACCTGATCGTGCTCGTCGCCGGCTTCCAGGGCGTCTCCACCGCGAAGGACGTCACGACGCTCGGCCGCGGCGGCTCGGACACCACCGCGGTCGCGCTCGCCGCGGCGATCGGCGCCGAGGTGTGCGAGATCTACACCGACGTCGCGGGCGTGTTCTCCGCCGACCCTCGCATCGTCCCCGACGCGCGCAAGCTGTCGATCGTCTCGTTCGAGGAGATGCTCGAGATGTCCGCCTCGGGCGCCGGCGTGCTGCAACTGCGGTCGGTCGAGTACGCGCGCACCCACGGGGTGCGCATCCACTGCCGCTCCTCCTTCACGGAGGAGCCCGGGACCTTCGTGGTCGGAGAAGAGGAGACGATGGAACGCCCCCTGATCACCGCGGTCACGCACTCGACCGACGAGGCGCGCGTGACCCTGCTCGGCGTGCCCGACCATCCGGGCATCGCGGGCCGCATCTTCACGGCGCTGGCGGAAGCCAACGTCAACGTCGACATGATCATCCAGAACGAGCCCGAGTCCGAGGGGGCGCGGGCCGACATGTCGTTCACGGTGCCGCGCGGCGACGTGCGCCTCGCGCGCGCGGCGCTCGAGCCGATCGTGGCCGAGGTCGGCATCGCGCGCGTCGCCGAGGACCCGACCATGGGCAAGGTCTCGATCGTCGGCGCCGGCATGAAGTCCCATCCCGGCGTCGCGGCGAAGGTCTTCGCGACGCTCGGGGGCGAGGGGATCAACATCGAGATGATCTCGACGTCCCCGATCAAGATCTCCTGCGTCGTGCAGGGCGACCAGGTCACCACCGCGGTGAAGGCGCTGCACGAGGCGTTCGAGCTGGGCGCGGACGACATCCGCGTCGAGCATCCCTTCGAGCAGGGAGCGACGACATGAGCTATCGGGTCGCGGTCGTGGGCGCCACCGGCGCCGTCGGCACGGTGATGCTGCGCAAGCTGCGCGAGCGGAGCTTCCCGGCGCGCGAGATCGTGCCGTTCGCCTCCGCGCGCTCAGCCGGTCGCGAGCTCGAGGGCTTCGGAACGGTCCAGGGGCTCAGCGACGAGACGATCCAGGGCTTCGACATCGCGATCTTCAGCGCGGGCGCGACGACGTCGGGCGAGTGGGCGCCGCGCTTCGTCGACGCCGGTTGCGTCGTCGTCGACAACTCCTCGCGCTTCCGCCGCGACGAGGAGATCCCGCTCGTCGTCTCGGAGGTCAACCCGCACGCGCTCGAGCGCCACCGCGGCCTGATCGCCAACCCGAACTGCTCGACGATGCAGCTGATGGTCGTGCTCAAGCCGATCCTCGACACCGCGGGCATCGAGCGGCTGATCGTCTCGACCTACCAGTCGGTCTCCGGAACGGGAGTGAAGGCGGTCGAGGAGCTCCGCGAGCAGACGCACGCCGAGCTGCACGGCATGCCTCTGCCCGAGCCGCAGGTCTATCCGCACCCGATCGCGTTCAACGTGCTGGGCGGCGCCGGCAACTTCAAGGACGGCGACGACTACACGGACGAGGAGCGCAAGATGATGTACGAGACGCGCAAGATCCTCGAGGCGCCGGAGATCGGCATCTCGGTGACCTGCGCGCGCGTTCCGGTGATCTCGTCGCACTCGGAGTCGGTCAACGTGCAGACGCGCGACCCGATCGAGCCCGCGGAGGTGCGGGAGCTGCTGCGCGGATCGCCCGGGATCGCGCTCGTCGACGACCCGGCGAACAACGGCTACCCGACCGCGCGCGCGGGCGCCGGTCGCGACGAGGTGCTCGTCGGCCGCATCCGCCGCGACCCGTCGCACGAGCGGGCGCTGAACATGTGGGTCGTGAGCGACAACCTGCTCAAGGGCGCCGCCACGAACGCCATCCAGATCGCAGAGGCGCTGCACGAGCGTGGGCTCGTGCGCGTGCCGGCGCGCCAGGCCGCTTGAAGCGGGCACCGACCCTCCTCGCGCTGGCGCTTGCGCTGACGCTGTTCGCTCCCGCGGCGGCCGCCGCGGCGCCCGGGCTCGCGGGGCGGATCGAGGCCGCGCTGCGGCCGCTCGGCAGCGGCGCCTCCGCGCAGGTCACCGACTTGAGCGCCCGGCGCAGCGTCGTGGCCGTGCGCGCGCGGCGCAGCCGGCCGCTCGGCTCGACGACCAAGCTGCTGACCGCCGCGACCGCGCTGCGCCGGCTGGGCACCGGCGCGGTGCTGAGCACCGAGGCGCTCGCGGCCGGGTCACTGAGCCCTGAGGGCGTGCTCGCCGGCGACCTCGTGCTGCGCGGCGGCGGCGACCCGCTGCTCGACGACTCGGCGCTCTCGGTGCTCGCGACCCGGATCGCCGCCGTGCGCGAGGTCAGCGGCTCGATCGTCGGCGACGAGACGCGGTTCGACGCCGTGCGCACGGGACCATCGGGGAACGGCGCCTTCGATCCCGAGCTGGGCGGCCCGCTGTCGGCGCTGGCCTTCGACGGCGGCGCCCAGGTTCCCGACGGGCCGCCGCAGACCGATCCCGCGCGCGCCGCCGCGGCCAGGTTCGACGACCTGCTCGAGGCCAACGGCGTCGTCATCCGCGGGGTGCCGCGGGCGGGAGCGGCGCCGCCCGGCGCGTCGCTGCTCGCGTCCGTCGCCTCGCGGCCGTTGAGCGAGCTCGTCGCGCACATGCTCGCGCCCTCGGACGACTGGATCGCCGAGCTGCTGACGAAGGCGATCGCCGCGCGCCGGGCGCCGCCGGGCACGACCGCGGCCGGCGCGGCGCTGATCCGTCGCGAGGCGCGCCGCCTCGGCGCGCGCGTCCGGCTGGTGGACGGCTCCGGGCTCGATGCGCGGGATCGCGGCACGGCCAAGGGCCTCGTCGCGGTGCTGCGGCGGATGCGGGCGACGCCGGCCTTCACGGGCGGCCTCGCGCGGCCGGGCCGCGCGGGCACGCTGCGCGAGCGGCTCACGCGCGGACCCGCGCGCCGCCGCTGCCGCGGCAAGACCGGGACGCTGCCGTCGGGCGGCGTCAGCGTGCTCGCGGGCTACTGCGAGGGCCGCAACGGGCACCGCTACGCGTTCGCCGTGCTCATGCAGGGCCGCGGCATCGAGCGCTCCAAGCGCGCGCAGGACCGCATCGCGCGGATGCTCGCGTCGGCGCGCTGAGCGCGCGGGAAGGGCTCGCGCGCCGCGTCAATCACCGCCCTCGCCGGCCGACGGCGCCGGGCCCGGGCGGCTGACGTCGTAGAGCCACAGCTGCGGCCCGGCGTCGCCCGTTCCGTTCGCGGCCAGCGTCAGCGTCCCCGCCCACGTGTCCTCCGATCCCGCGGGCATGGCGATCGTGATCGTCCAGTCACCGCCCTTGCGCCCCACGCTCACGGCGGGCGGCTCCGCCGCGACCACCATCGCCTCCAGCTCGTGGGCCGGCGCGTGGCTGCGCTTCCACGGAAGCGCATCCTTGGCGAACCCGTCCGGGTCGCGCCACGGGCGCTGCCGCCACGGTCCGCGCGGGCTCCCGCCGCCGACGACAGGCTTGGACTTCGTGCTGCCCCATAGCCCGGGCCACCCGACCCAGGCCGGCTCGCCGAGCTTGATCGTCTCGATCCGGGGACGTCGCTCCCTCCCGCCGCCGTCGGCGACGTCGTCGAGCACGTCGAAAGAGAACGGACCGTGCTTCTTGCCCTTCCAGCGACCGGCCTTCGGGTAGGACGCGTGCGACGCCCGCCCGACGTAGATGTCCCAGGCGCCGTCAGGCTCGCGGTCGATCTCGTCCCATGCGATCGAGTGCGCGTAGTCGTGCGCCGCGAACACCGCGACGTCAGGCCGCGGCTCGGGTTTGCCCAGCTGCTGCTTCGGGATCCCGAGCTGGACGAGTTCCCAGTCGCCCTGATGCAGGCCCGCGCCGAGCAGCCCATCGGCGCCCGAGACGCCGGGAAGACCCTTGGCGCTGTGGAAGAAGAAGAGCCAGAACTGGAGCCAGATGCCGCCGCCCGCGCGCGCCGCGACGCGGCCGTAGATGACGTTGGAGAGCTCCTCGGCGGCGTGCTGCCGGCGCGCATCCGCGACGGGCTCGGGGCCTGCGTCGAGCCGGTCGTCGTCCTTCACGACGCTGCCGTCGCCGTACTTGCCCGCGCGCAGGAAGCCGAGCGTGAGCGCGCCGTCGGCATCCGCGATCAGGCTGCCGTCCGCGCGGAGCAATCGCGTGCGGTAGGCCGACATCGGCCCGGCGTCGAAGCGGTTCTCGACCATCGTCGCGGCCGAGTCGGCGAAGTAGCGCTCGCGGCTGTCGTAGCGGACCGCCGGTCGCAGCTTCGTGAGCAGATGACCGTGCTCGAGTGCGAGCTGGTCGTCGGCCTGCACCGCCTCGAAGCTCTCGGGCTGGGCTGGCGCCTGTGAGAGCGCCGCGAGGATCGGGTCACGGACAGCGGCCGCCGCGAGGTACTCGCGGATCCCGTGATGGTTGGCGCTGGAGTTGTCGACGATCAGGTCCGTGCAGCGGTCCGGGGGCGCGTACTCCGGCTTGAGCGTGTGGTCGAGCGCGACCACGTCGCGGAAATCCGACGCGTTCAGCCAGGCGCCGACACCGGCCGGCACCTCCAGCGGCTGGGCGACCAGGTCCTGGATCTCCTGCACCCCGAGGGGCGATCCCACGGTCACGAACAGCGGGATTTCGAGCGAGCGGCTCGCCTCCTCGCGGAGCACGTCGTAGGCGATGATCGTGCCGAGGCTGTGCGATACGAGCACGAACGGCTCATCGATGCCGGCGATCGCCGCGCGCACGACGGCGCGCATCCGCTCCGCAAAGCCGCGGAAGAAGTACGCGTGGACGTCCCGGAACGTGACCTTGACCAGCTGCTCGAAGATGCGGGTCCGCGCGGCGCGGGGCAGCAGCAGCACCTCGGCGCCGTGGCCGGCCTCGGCGAGCTGCTCGCCTTCGACGACCGCCTCGGCCGTGTAGGCCATCTCGCGCGCGTACCCCTCGAGCCCCGCCGCGGGCGCGTCCGCGGCGGCAGCCTCGACCGCCGCCTCGACGAGCGCCTCGGGCGCTCCCGGCACGTCCGGAGCGAGTTGCTCGGCCTCGTCGAACTCCGGGTCGGGAAGCGGCTGTGGATGCAGCAGCGGCGCCCAATACGCCATGCGCGTTCCCGAGCCCATGTCAAAGCCGAAAAGCGCCTGGTCCCACTGGAGCTTGAGCAGGTCCTCGCGAACCTTGTTGCCGTTGCCGTGGACGTAGACCACGATCATCTGGGGGGCCTCCTATCGCTGCTGAGCTCTACGGCGATCCACGGCAGGCCGATTCTGCCCAGAACGCAAGTTGCGGATCAAGCGACGTTTGGGTGGCGGGCGATCGGGTGACGCAGGTAACAGCTTCACCCCGGACGGGCATCTGGGTGCCGAGCGATCACGAGGGCGGCGGTCCGCGAGGATCCCGCCCTCGTTTGGGGTCTAGCCTTCCGCGGCTGATGGTGATGGCGACCGCAGCCCCGCTCGACCAGCCCGCGCGGGAACGCCGCGGGCAGGTCTGCGTCGCGCTCGCGGCGGTGGCGTGGTCGTCCGCGGGCCTGCTTCAGCGTCAGCTCACGCTCGACGTCTGGACCCAGCTCGCCGGCCGCGCGCTGTTCGCCGCGTTCGCCCTGATGCTCTACGTCGCGATCGCCGAGCGCGGCCGGGTCCTGGATGCCTGTCGCTCGATCGGGATCGCCGGCGTCGGCCTCGCGCTCTGCCTCGCCACCGCGTCGGGCGCGTTCATCGCGGCGCTGAACCACACGACCGTCGCGCGCGTCCTGTTCATCCAGGCGATCTCGCCCGTGCTCGCGGCGGTGCTGGCCCGCGTGCTGCTGGGCGAGCCCGTCACGCGGCGCAGCGTCGTCGCGATGGTGGTCGCGCTCGGCGGCGTGGCGCTGATGCTCGGCGCGCCGGGGGGCGGCGACCTGGCCGGCGACGGCCTCGCGCTCGTGATGGCGTTCGCCTTCGCGCTCGCGCTGGTGATCACGCGCCACCGCCGCGACGTCTCGATGGCGCCGGCGACGTGCCTCTCGCAGCTCTTCCTGCTCGTGGCGTTCGTGCCGCTCGCGAGCCCGGGGGAGATCGGCGGTGCCGATGTCGGGTGGCTCGCGCTGCTCGGCGGCGGGCAGATCGGCCTCGGCCTGGCGCTGCTCACGATCGGCGCCCGCCTGATCCCGGCCGCGCAGGTCGCCCTGATCACGCTGCTCGAGGTCGTGCTCGGCCCGCTCTGGGTCTGGCTGGCACTGAGCGAGCGGCCGGGGACGGCCACGCTCGTCGGCGGCGCGGTCGTGATCGGCGCGATCCTGATCCAGACGCACGGCGCGCCGGCCGGCGAGCGCGGCCCGATCGCCCCGCCACCCTAGGGTCCGGATCGAGACGGCGGCCCGCGGCGATCGCCCCGAACGTCGCTCAGTACCCCGCATAGGGGCCACTCACCGACGTTCGCTGCCCCGGGGTGCCGAACGGGCCCTCCATCAATGCCGCAGTTGACGTGTGAGCCAGTCCCGCACCGCGTTCTCGACCGCCTCGAGGTCGCCCTTGAGGCTGTGGTTCCCGGGCACCACGACGATCTCCCGCCCCGGCCCGCCGGCGGGCATCCCGAACGGGTCGCTCGCCCCCTGCACGACCAGGACCGGGACCGCGACGGCGTCGAGCTCGGACTGGCGGCTCGACTCGGGCCGCCCGGGCGCGTGCAGGGGGAACGCGAGGCAGAGCACGCCGGCGGCGCCGGTCGCGGCGGCGGTGCGGCACGCGACGCGGGCGCCGGACGACCGCCCGCCGGCGATCAGCGGGAGCTCGCGCAGCTCGCCGTCGCGCAGCCGCGCGACCACCGCCGTCCACGCCGTGTCGAGCTGGTGCGCAGGGGCGGGCGAGCGGCGCCCGGCCACGCGGTAGGGCTGCTCGACCAGCGCCACGCTGAGCCCGGCCGCCTGCGCCGCCTGGGTGGCCGCGACGAGATCGCGCGCGGCCACGCCGCCACCCGCGCCGTGGCCGAGCAGGAGCGCGCCGCGCGGCTCCTCGACGGGATGCAGGTGCGCCCGCGCCGGGCCGTGCGGGGTCTCGAGCTCGAGCTCGGTCACAGCTCGCGCCGCGCCAGCTTGAGCACCGACTCGCCGGCGCGCTGGAGCGGGCCGCGGCTCAGCCAGCGCTCGGGCGCGATCCGGTCGGAGACCGCGAGATCGCGCTCGAACTGCTCCGTCAGCTCGTTCGCGAAGGCTTCGGAGCTGACGCACAGCGTCGCCTCGTCATTGAGCTGGAACGAGCGGTTGTCGAAGTTCGCGGAGCCGACCGCCGACCAGCAGCCGTCGATGGTCATGGTCTTGGCGTGCAGCATCGTGGGCTGGTACTCGTAGACCTCGACGCCGGCCCCCACGAGCTCGTCGTAGGAGGCGCGGCCCGCGACCCAGACCGGCGGCTTGTCGATGTTCGAGCCCGGCACGAGCACGCGCACCCGCACGCCGCGCTCGGCCGCGTCCTGGAGCGCCTCGGTGAACGCCGGGCGGGGGACGAAGTAGGCCGCGGTGAGGTCGATCGACTCCTTCGCGGCTGCGATGGCGAGGTAGTAGAGCGCCTCGACGTTCGAGTCGCCGACCCCGGCGCTGGACCGGACGAGCATCATCGGCCCGCCGTCGCGCCCGCCCTCGATCTCGGGCAGGTACTCCGGTCCGGCGAGCACCTCGCCGGTCGCCTCGAGCCAGTTCTCGGCGAACGCCCCGAACAGGCCGCGCACGACCGGGCCCTCGACGCGCACGTGCGTGTCGCGCCAGTGGTCCGGGTCCTCGGCGTTGCCGGTCCACTCCTCCGCGATCCCGACCCCGCCGGTCAGCCCGACGCGCCCGTCGGCGACGAGGATCTTGCGGTGCGTGCGGTTGGCCAGGCGCTTGGCCGCGTACGGCTTCGGCGGGCGGAAGCGGCGCACCTTGACGCCGGCCTCGACCATCCGCTCGGTCAGCTCGTGCTCGAGCTTCATGCCGCCGACCGCGTCGATGATCACGTTGCACTCGACCCCCGCCGCGGCGCGCTCGCAGAGCGCGTCGGCGACGTCGTGCGCGATCTCGCCGCGCCAGTAGACGTAGGTGAGCAGGCAGAGCGTCTTCTGCGCCTCGCGGATCGTGCGCAGGTAGCAGGGGAAGATCCGGTCCCCGTTGATCAGCAGCTCGACCTCGTTGCCCAGCGAGACCGGCGCGCCGGTCAGCGCCTCGGCGGCGCGCAGGAACCCGTCCGTGCGGATATCGACCTCGCCGCGCAGGTCATAGCCGTGGCCGCTCTCGCGCCGGTGGCGCAGCGACTCGGCGCCGTACCAGGCAAGCCATGCCGCGCCCAGCCCGGCGGGCCAGGCGTAGCGCGCTACGCGGCGCTCGGGACGGCGGCGACCACAGAGGTCGACCAATCGATCACCGATGTGGGGCGCACCACGTGCCTGGACAACCCGAGCTCCTTCGGGCTCAGCCCGAAGGCGAGCCCGACCATCTGCGGCAGGTGCAGGACGGGCATGGCGAGCTGCCGGCCGACGACCTGCTCGGCGAGCGGCTGCTGCAGGTCGAGGTTGAGGTGGCAGAGCGGGCACGGCGTCACGAGGCAGTCCGCGTCCGCGTCGACCGCGTCGCCGAGGTGGCGGCCCGCCTGCTTGAGCGACGCCTCCTTGTTCATCGTGATGATCGGGAAGCCGCAGCACTTGTACTGGCCGGCGTAGTCGACGACGGTGCCGCCGAGCGCCTCGATCAGCTGCTGCAGGTACGTGTCGCGCGGGTGTGCGCGGTCGATCCCCAGCCGGTCGGTCGGGCGCACGATGTAGCAGCCGTAGAAGGGGCCGATGCGCAGGTCGGTCAGCGGGCGCGTGACCTTCGCGACGATCGCGTCGAGCCCGATCTCCTCGATCATCAGCCAGAGGAAGTGCTTGTTGGTGATGCCCTTCTCGTAGGTCAGGCCCTCGGCCGCGAGCGTGTCGTTGACGTGGTCGCGGTACTCCGTGTTGGCGTCCAGGCGCTCCTGGCACTCGGACTGCGCGCCCTGGCAGGTGGAGCAGATGTTCATCATCAGGTCCGCGCCCTCGACCTGCTGCGCGAGCGCGAACGTGCGCGCGTTGAGCGTGTCGGCCAGCTCCTGGTTGTGCTCGGCGATCACGCCGGCGCCGGTGCAGCAGGCACGGTCGAGCTCGACCAGCTCGATGTCGAGCAGCGGTGCGACCTTCGCCATCGACCCGTGCAGCTCGGGGGTGAAGCCCCTGCTCACGCAGCCGGGCCAGTAGGCGACCTTCACTGGTTCGGGCTCCTCTCTTCGGGCAGGTGGCTCCCGGCCGCGTCGGCCTGGGAAGCGCTCTCGCCCGGTTCATCCTCTTCGCCGACGACGTACAGGTTGAGCTCGTAGCGCTCCTCCTTGTCGTGGACGTGCTTGAAGATTCGCTTGACCTCGTCGGGCGCCTTGTGCGCATGCGTCAGCGCCTTGCGGGGCGTCACCTTGCCCGTGCGCAGCGCCTTCAGGATCACGGGCAGCGAGCCGACGAGCTCGGGCACCGCGCGCGGGTGGAACTTGCCGCCGTAGGAGTCGGGCAGCAGGTCGGCCTCGTGCAGCAGCCCGTTGCGCTCGATGTTCTTGACGAAGGCGCGCTCGTGCCGGTGACCGTTGTTGCGGTCGTTGATCTCGTGGTCGTCGCCGGCGATCCGGCGCAGGCGCATGATCTGGCTCATCGGCGCGACACCCTTGGGGCACGCCTCGATGCAGTTGAAGCAGTGCGTGCAGTCGTAGATCCCGTGCGGGTCCTCGGCGAGGTCCTTGAGGCGCTCGTACTGCTGGCCGTCGCGCGGGTCGCCGACGAAGCGGTACGCCTTGGCGAGCGCCGCGGGGCCGATGAAGAGCGGGTCGACCTCCATCGAGAGGCAATCCGAGACGCAGGCGCCGCACTGGATGCAGGCCATCGTCTGCGTGACGTCGATCATCGACTCGGGCGGCACGATGTACTCGCGCTCGGGCGCGTCGCCGGCGGGCAGCAGCCACGGGGTGACGCGCTGCATCTTCTTCCAGTGGACCGCGTCCATGTCGACGATCAGGTCCTTGATCACCGGCATGTTGCCCATCGGCTCGACGATGATCACGCCGTCGATCGCGTTCTCGGCGGCGTGGTCGAGGTGCATGTGGCAGGCGAGGTTCGGCTTGCCGTTGATGCGCACGCCGCAGGAGCCGCAGATCGCGGCCCGGCAGGAGCAGCGGATGCCGATCGAGGCGTCGGTGCGGTCCTTGGCCTGGAGGATGCCGTCCAGGACGGAGCGGTGCCCGTCGAGGTCGACCTGGAAGTCCTCCCAGTACGGGGCCTCGCCCGTCTCGGGGGAGTAGCGGCGGAGTCTCAGCGTGTAGTCGCTCATCAGTACGTGCGCTCCTGCGGCTCCCACTGGGTCATGGTCACGGGCGAGTACGAGATCTTCGGGACGTCGGCGCCGTTGAGCGACAGGTTGATGTGCTTGAGCCACTCGGCGTCGTTGCGCTCGGGGAAGTCGAGCCGGTACTGGGCGCCGCGCGACTCCTTGCGCTCGAGCGCGCCGATCACATTGCATTCGGCCACGTCGAGCATGTACCCGAGCTCGATCGCGCCGAGCACGTCCTGGTTGAAGACGGTGCCACGGTCGTCGATCGCGGCCACCGACGCCTCCTCCTTGAGCCGGCGGATCGTCTCGTGTGCCTCCGTGAGCCCCTCCTGCGTGCGGAAGACGGCGCACTTCTCGTTCATCATCGTGCCGAGCTCGTCCTTGATCTCGGAGATGCGGCGCCCGCCCGGCTCGCGGCCGACGATCTCCTCGATCATGCGCCGCTCGTCGGCGAGCGCGGCCTCCGAGGGGCGCGGCGCGCTCATCCCGGTCGCGCGCTCCGCGGCGTGCTCGCCGGAGCGCCGGCCGAAGATCAGCGTGTCCAGCAGCGAGTTCGCGCCGAGCCGGTTGCCGCCGTGGACGGACACGCAGGCGACCTCGCCCGCTGCGTACAGCCCGGGGATCTCGGTCGCGCCCCAGACGTCGGTCTTGACGCCGCCCATGATGTAGTGGCAGCCGGGCTTGATGTGGATCGGCTCGCGCGTGATGTCGACGCCGGCGAAGTCGCGGCCGATGTTGACGATCTCGCGCAGCGCCTCGAGCGTGCGCTTGCGCGGCACCTTCGTGATGTCGAGCGCGACGGTGCCGTCGGGGAAGCCGCGGCCCTCGTCGATCTCGGTCTGCTCGGAGCGGCTGACGACGTCGCGCGACGCGAGCTCCATCTTGTTCGGGGCGTACTTCTCCATGAAGCGCTCGCCCTGCGCGTTGTACAGGTGCGCGCCCTCGCCGCGCGCGCCCTCGGTGATCAGGATCCCGTTCCCGGCCAGCGTGGTCGGGTGGTACTGGATCATCTCCATGTCCATCAGCGGCGCGCCGATGCGGAAGGACTGCGCGATCCCGTCGCCTGTGCAGATCAGCGCGTTCGTCGTCGGCTTGAAGCACTGGCCGGCGCCGCCGGATGCCTGGATCGTCGACTTCGCGCCGAACAGCTCCATCTTGCCGTCGCGGATGTTGCGCGCGACGGCGCCGCAGCAGTTGCCGTCGTCGTCCTGCACGAGCGCGGTCACGAACCACTCCTCGTAGCGGTCGATCTGCGCGTGGAACTTCATCAGCTGCTCGTAGAGCACGTGCAGCAGCGCCTGGCCCGTGATGTCGGCGACGTAGTACGTGCGCGCGGCCGAGGCGCCGCCGAAGGCGCGCGTGCCGAGCCTGCCCTCGGGATTGCGGTGGAACGTCACGCCGCGGTGCTCGAGCCAGAGCACCTCGCCCGGCGCCTCCCGGCACATGATCTCGATCGCGTCCTGGTCGCCGAGGTAGTCCGAGCCCTTGACCGTGTCGAAGGCGTGCGACTCCCACGAGTCGTCCGGGTTGAGCGCGGCGTTGATGCCGCCCGCGGCGGCGTTGGAATGCGACCGGACGGGGTGGACCTTGGACATGATCGCCACGGTCGCGCCCGCTTCGGCGGCCGCCAGGGCGGCCCGCTGGCCGGCCAGGCCGGCGCCGATGATCAGAACGTCGTGTGCGGGCATGGCGCGCGATCTTATTGGAATGGCTGGGGCATACTTCCCCCCTCCCATGGCGACCGTCCGCACCCTGATCGTGGACGACCACTCCGACGTCCGCTTCCTGATTCGCACGATCGTGGCCGACGCCGGTCTCGACGTGGAGGTCGTGGGGGAGGCGGACGGCGTCGAGGCCGCGCTCGAGCAGCTCGACGTGCTGGCGCCCGACGTCGTTGTGCTCGACGCTCGCATGCCGCGCATCGACGGCTTCGAGGCGGCGTCGATGCTGCTGGCGCGACGCCCGGGCCTGCCGATCGTGCTCTGCAGCGCATGGGTGGACGACGACGTCCGCCGCCGCGCGGCGGCGGCGGGGATCCGCGAGGTGCTCTCCAAGGACCGCTTCGAGGATCTACCCGGGCTGGTGCTCGCGGTCGCCGGGCGCGATTAGGCGGAAGCCTCCGGCCTGTGCGAACGTCTGGGCTGACAGACATGCGCCGCCGGCTCTCTCCAGCCCTGCTCGCAATCGCCGCCGCGCTCGCGTGCGCCGCGCCGGCCGGCGCGGCCACCGTGTCGTTCACGACGACCACCATCTTCATCCCCGCCATGCCGCCGAAGGCGCCGGCGACGACCACCGTCACGCAGACGCTCACGATCGTTGCCGCGCCCGGCGAGTCCAACCGCCTGGCCGTGACGCTCGCGGCCGACGGCGACCACGTGACCGACGCGGGCGCCGCGCTGCAGGCGGGCGAGGGCTGCACGTCCCAGCCGGACGGCGCCGTCCATTGCCCCCGCCAGGCATCCGCGACGCGCTACGTCAAGGCGCAGCTCGGAGACGGCGACGACACCGCCGAGTTGACCAGCGCGTTCCCGATCCGGTCCTTCGGGACGTCGGTCGACGGCGGCCCGGGCGACGACGTGGTCAGCGCCGACGGCGGGACGCTGCTCGGCGCGGACGGCGCCGACCGGCTCACCCTGACCGCGGCCGGGACGCTCGACGGCGGCGCCGGGGCGGACTCCTTGACCGGCAGCCCGCTCGCGGACATCGTCAACGGCGGCACCGGGAGCGACGTGCTCGCCGGCGGCGACGGGCCCGACACGCTCAGCTACGAGGGCCGGCCCGAAGGGGTCACCGCCGATCTCGCGGCTGCCACGGCCGGGGCGCCCGGGGAGGAGGACCGGATCGCCGGCTTCGAGCGCGCGCGCGGCGGCGATGGGCCCGACGTGCTGCGGGCGGGCCCGGGCGCGACCGAGCTCGAGGGCGGCGGCGGGGACGACGAGCTCGTCGGGTCGCCGGGGAACGACAGGCTCGACGGAGGCGATGGCGCGGACCGGATCAGCGGCGGCGCCGGCGGCGACCTGCTCAACGCCGGGCCTGGGGACGACGCGCTCGCGGGCGGGGACGGTCGCGACGAGCTCTGGCCGTACGGGGGCGTGGACGTCGCCGACGGCGGCGCCGGCCGCGACGAGATCGCGGACCTCGAGCTGGGCGACGGCCCGTTCTTCGCCGACAGCTTCGCCGGCGGCATGGGCGACGACAAGATCTACGGCGGGCGCAGCGACACCGTCGACGGCGGCGAAGGCGACGACGAGCTCTACGGCGGCACGCTCTCCGGGGGCCCGGGGAACGACCGGCTGGAAGGGCCGCGCAAGGCCCGTCACGCCGCCGCCCTCGACTGCGGGCCGGGGCGCGACCGGCTGATCCGGCCCGCATTCCGCGTGCTGCTGCCGCCCGGTTGCGAGGGCGTCGAGCCCTGGGCCCTCGGCGACGCGGTCGCGCGCGTGCCGCCGCGGCTGCGCGACGGGGCGTTGCGCCTCGTGCTGCGAGACCCGTGCATCGATCTGCCCTGCCGCGTGAAGGGCGTGCTCTTCCTCGACGGGCGGCGCGTCGGCAGCGCCGCCGCGCCCCGGCCCTCCGCCCGGCGCCGCGTGCTCCGCTGGGAGCTGACCCGCGCCGAGCGCCGCCTGTTCCTGGGCGGCGCGCTGCTGCGCCTGCGGCTGGTCAAGCGGGAGTTCCGCGAGCGGCCCGAGCGCGGGGGCTACACGGTCCAGTTGGGGTAGCGGCCTCAATCGGCGGCCGCCGCGGCCGATCACGGAGGCGTGACGACCGCGATCGAACGCACCCCACGCCTATCTCCCCGTATCCGTGCGCTCGTCGCCTGGGAGGCGATGCCGGCCGCCGTGCGCGCCCTCGTGGCTGTCCTGCTGATCGCGAATCTGGCGTTGGCGGTCAACATCCTCGCGCCAGTGATCGGGACCGGCACGACGTACCAGGTCGTGTACAACGGCGCGTTGGTCGGCGCAGCGCTGCTCTGCCTCGCCCGCGCGGCGCATCGTCCTTCCGAGCGCGCCGCCTGGGCGCTGTTGGGGATCGCGCTCGCGCTGTGGGCCGGCGGCAACATCTACTGGACCCTGGTCCTGGCGGACGCCGCCGAGGCTCCGTATCCCTCGCTGGCCGACGCGGGTTGGCTCGGCTTCCTGCCCCTCTCCTACCTGGGGGTCATCCTGCTCGTCCGCGAGCGCATGCCGCACCTGGACTCACGGCTCTGGTTCGACGGCGTGATCGCAGCCCTGACCGCCGGCGCGGTCAGCGCGGCGCTCGTGTTCGGCGCGGTCCAGGAGAGCACCGGCGGCGACGCGGCCGCAGTTGCGACGAACCTCGCCTACCCGCTCGGCGACCTGATCCTGATCGGGGTCGTGATCGGCGTGCTGACCGCCGGGCGCGGCCGGCTCGATCGCACGTGGCTCTACTTCGGCGCCGGCGTCGCCATCTGGGCGGTGGCCGACTCGGTCTACCTCTTCCAGGTGGCCCAGGGCAACTACGTCGTCGGCGGCCTCGACGACCTCGGCTGGCCGCTGGGCGCGCTGCTGCTCGGGCTGTCCGCGTGGCAGCCCGCGGTGCGTGAGCGCATTCGCGACGAGCGGCCGCCGAGCGTCGCCGTGCCCGTCCTGCTGGCCCTGGTCAGCACAGGGATCCTGGTCTACGACCACTTCCACCGCATGCACCTGCTGGCGCTCGGCCTCGCGACGGCTTCGATCGTCGCGATGATCGTGCGCCTGATCCTGACCCATCGCCAGAGCCTCGACAACATCGTCACCAGCCGCCGGCAGGCCCGCACGGACTCGCTCACGGGGCTGGCGAACCGCTTCGCGCTCCTCGGCGCGATGGAGCGGGCGCTCGCGGACCGCACGCCGCACATCCTGCTGCTCTTCGACCTCGACGGCTTCAAGAACTACAACGACTCCTACGGTCACCCCGCCGGGGACGCGCTGCTCGCGCGCCTCGGCTCGCGGCTCGCAGGCGCGACCTCCGCCGACGGCATCGCCTACCGGATCGGCGGCGACGAGTTCTGCGTGCTCGGCGAGTGGCCGGCGGACGAGCCCGTCGAAGCCCTGGTGGCGCGCGCCCGCGCCGCGCTCTGCGACGAGGGTGAGGGCTTCAAGATCGGCGCCTCGTGCGGTCATGCGCTGTTGCCCGCGGAGGCCCATGACGCCACCGAGGTGCTGCGGGTGGCCGATCGCCGGCTCTACGCGGAGAAGAACAGCGGCCGTGTCTCGGCGCGCGTCCAGAGCGCCCGCGTGCTGCGGCGCGCGATGGAGGCATGGGACGAGGAGCTGGGCGCGCACACCGGCGACGTCGCAGCCCTGGCGGCGGGGGTGGCCAGGCGGCTCGGGCTCGACGACGACGAGGTGGAGCGCGTCGCCACCGCGGCCGAGCTGCACGACGTCGGCAAGATCGCCATCCCGCGCGCGATCCTCAACAAGCCCGGTCCGCTCGACGCGGACGAGTGGTCGTTCATGCGCCGGCACACCCTGATCGGCGAGCGGATCGCCCAGGGCGCTCCCGCCCTGTCCGGCGTCGCCGGCCTGATCCGCTCGAGCCACGAGCGCTGGGACGGCGACGGCTATCCCGACGGCCTCGCGGGCGACGCGATCCCGCTCGGCGCCCAGATCCTGTTCGTCTGCGATGCCTTCTCCGCCATGACCACGGACCGCTGCTACAAGCGCGGCATGCCCGTGGCGGACGCGATCGCGGAGCTGCGCCTGTACTCCGGCAGCCAGTTCGCTCCGGCCGTCGTGGAGGCGTTCATGGCCGAGCGCCGGGCGAGGGCTGCCGCAGCGCCGGTCCTCGTCTGACCGGACTCAGGTGCGCGACGGCGCCAGCCGTGAGCGCAGCGCGCGCGTGACCTGCTCGAACGTCACGACCCCGCGCAGCCGCCCATCGGCGTCCACGGCCATCAGCGCGCCGAGCCTGCGCAGCGGCTCGGACGACAGCAACGCCTCGAGCGGCGCGTCGGCAGGGACCTGCGCCTCGGCGGCGCGCGGCGCGGCGACGTCGCGCATCGGCGCCGTTCCGCCCTCCTCGAGCGCCGCGTGCTCGACGGCGCGCCTGTGGGCGAGGCCGGTGTAGCGGCCGTCGTCCTCGACGACCGCGAACCACTCCCAGCCCTGGTAGCGCAGGAAGTAGTCCTCGTAGGCGCGCCCCACGGGCAGCGCCGCGGGGATCGTCACCGGCTCCGCGTCCATCACGTCGGCGACCGTGATGCCGGCGAGCTGCTCGGTGAACGCCGTCTGGGCCAGCGTGGAGCGCGCGGCGGAGGCGAGCAGCCAGCCGAGCGCCGCGAACCAGATCGCGTCGAAGGCGGCGTCGGAGCCGAAGGCGGCGAGCAGGAGCAGCCCGAGCCCGATCAGCAGCCAGCCGAAGCCGATCCCGATCCGGGCCGCGAAGCGCGTCGCGCGGTGGCGGTCGCCGGTCAGCTTCCACGCCGCGGCGCGCGCGATCCTGCCGCCGTCGAGCGGGAACGCCGGGACGAGGTTGAACAGCAGCAGCACCAGGTTCATCGAGACCAGCAGCGAGACCACGACCTCGACCGGCGACGCGTCCGCGGAGGCGGAGAGGCTCGCCGCGTCCCAGAAGGAGTCGACGCCGGCGATCAGGATCGCCGCCGCCGACGCGAGCGCCATCAGCACCAGCGTCACGAGCGGGCCGGCTGCGGCGACGCGGAACTCGGCGCCCGGCGAGTCGGTCTCGCGGCTCATCTTCATCACCCCGCCGAACAGGAACAGGTCGATCCCCTCGACCGCGATGCCCTCGCGCCTCGCCGCCAGCGCATGCCCGAGCTCGTGCAGCAGGATCGAGGCGAAGAAGCTCGCCGCGGCGACGACGGCGACCACGTAGACGGTCGTGTCGCTCGCGTCCAGTGTCTCCGAGAGCGAATCCCAGAGCACGAAGATGACGACGAAGAGGACGAGGAACCACGAGTAGTTCACGCCGATCCGAATCCCGAATACGCGCATCAGCGGGAGTGAGCGGGAGCCCGTCATCGGATACCCATGGTCGCATAGCATCGCCGGCCTGAATTCGATGAAAGGTCCAAATGGCATACGAAGTCACCTTCATTCCGGGTGACGGCACCGGCCCCGAGCTGGCGGAAGCGACCCGCCGCGTGCTCGAGGCGACCGGTGTCGAGTTCTCCTGGGACGAGCATCCCGCGGGCGAGGACGTCTACAACGAGGAGGGCAACCCCTTCCCCGATCGCACGCTGGAGTCGATCAAGCGCAACGGAGTGGGCATCAAGGGCCCGACGACGACGCCCGTCGGGTCCGGCTTCCGCTCGGTCAACGTGCTGTTGCGCAAGGAGCTGGACCTCTACGCCTGCATCCGCCCCTGCAAGGCGTACGAGGGCGTGCGCACGCGCTTCCCCGGGACCGACATCGTGATCGTGCGCGAGAACACCGAGGACCTCTACGCGGGGATCGAGTTCGAGCGCGACAGCGAGCAGGCCGGGCAGCTGATCGAGTTCATCGAGAGCCTCGACGGCTCCAAGATCCGCGAGCACTCGGGCATCTCGATCAAGCCGATCTCCGTCTTCGGCTCGGAGCGGATCGTGCGCGCCGCGTTCGACTACGCGCGCGAGAACGGCCGCAGCAAGGTGACGGCCGCCCACAAGGCCAACATCATGAAGCACACCGATGGCCTCTACCTCGACGTCGCCCGCAAGGTCGCGGAGGACTACTCCGACATCGAGTTCGAGGACCGGATCATCGACAACCTCTGCAACCAGCTCGTGTCGCGCCCCGAGGAGTACGACGTGATCGTGCTGCCGAACCTCTACGGCGACATCGTCTCCGACCTCGGGGCCGGCATGATCGGCGGCCTCGGCATGGCGCCCGGCGGCAACATCGGCACCGAGGCGGCGATGTTCGAGGCGACCCACGGCTCGGCGCCGAAGTACAAGGGCCAGAACAAGGTCAACCCGACCGCGCTGATGCTCTCGGGCGTGCTGATGCTGCGCCACCTCGGCGAGCGCGAGGCGGCCGACCGGCTCGAGGGCGCGATCGCATCGGTGATCAGGAAGGGCGAGAAGGTCACGTACGACCTCAAGCCGAAACGTGACGACCCGTCGGCGGTCGGCACGTCGCAGTTCGCCGACGCCGTGATCGAGGAGATGAACGCATGAGCCAGCCCGTGAAGGTGACGGTCACCGGCGCCGCCGGCCAGATCGGCTACGCGCTGCTGTTCCGGATCGCATCCGGCCAGCTGCTCGGCCCCGACCGGCCCGTGCACCTGAGCCTGCTCGAGGTACCGCAGGCGGTCAAGGCGGCCGAGGGCACCGCGCTGGAGCTGTTCGACTGCGCGTTCCCCCTGCTCGCCGGGATCGATATCCACGACGACGCGAAGCAGGCGTTCGAGGGGGCGAACATCGGCATGCTCGTCGGCGCCCGCCCGCGCTCGAAGGGCATGGAGCGCGCCGACCTGCTGGAGGCCAACGGCGCCATCTTCAAGCCTCAGGGCGAGGCGATCGCCGCCGGCGCCGCCGACGACATCAAGGTGCTGGTGGTCGGCAACCCGGCCAACACGAACGCGCTGATCGCGATGAGCAACGCCGACGGAGTGCCGCGCGAACGCTTCACGGCGATGACCCGCCTCGACCACAACCGCGCGGTGGGGCAGCTGGCGCAGAAGACCGGCGCCGCGGTGGCGGACGTCAGCAACATGGCGGTGTGGGGCAACCACTCGCCGACGATGTACCCCGACCTGTTCAACGCGAAGGTCGGCGGCCGCAGCGCCTGGGACGTGGTCGGCGACGAGTCGTGGGTCGCCGACGAGTACATCCCGCGCGTGGGCAAGCGCGGGGCGGAGATCATCGAGGCGCGCGGCGCGTCGTCCGCGGCCTCCGCCGCCAACGCCGCGATCGACCACGTGCACGACTGGCTGGCGGGCACCGCCGAGGGCGACTGGGTCTCGATGGCCGTCCCGTCCGACGGCTCCTACGGCGTCGAGGAGGGGATCATCTCCTCCTTCCCCTGCCGAACCTCGAACGGCGAGTACGAGATCGTGCAGGGGCTCGACGTGCCGGAGTTCTCACAGGCGCGGATCGACAAGACGGTCGGCGAGCTCAAGGAGGAGCGCGACGCTGTGAGAAAGCTCGGCTTGGTTACTTGACGTGCCAGCCGCGCCCGGACTTGACGACCTGGCCTTCGCCGGCCAGCGTCGGCATCACCCGGTAGAGGTAGTTCTGCTTGATGCTCATCGCCTCGGCAAGTTCCGGGATCGTGATCCCGGGGCGGGCGCGGACGAGCTCGAGCGCCTGTAGCGCGCGGGTGCCCGAGCCCTTCGGGCGCCCGCGGCGGCCGTTCGACGCGGACGCCGAGCGAGCACGTCGCGGGGCGGCGGCAGCGGCCTGCTTCGACCCCACTCCGGCCAGCGCGCGCTCTGCGGCTTCGAGTCGGTTGTACTCATCCACAAGCGGCTTGAGCTCCTTCAGCCGCGCCTGGATCTCCTTGCGCTTCTCATCAAGAAAGTCTGTCATCGCACTTACCTTACTTTAACCGTCACTTGCCGGTGAAATTTGCTTTTCCGAGTCGATGTTGGAGAAAAGATCTGACCGCCTCACGACCCTCGCTGGTCGCGAAAAGATGAGAGGTCAAATTTGCGGTGCGTTTGCCGGCGCCACGGGTGGCACGGGGCGACATCATGCCGGTGCATGGACGACCTCGTCGAGCACGTCGTAGCCCTCCCGGGCCACGAGCTGCTGCTGCTCGCGCCACGCGACGGCGAGTCGCTGCTGAGCGAGGAGGCGTTCGAGCAGGAGGAGTTCCTGCCCTACTGGGCCGAGCTGTGGCCGAGCGCCCTGGCGCTCGCGCGCGTCGTCGCGCGACGGCCGCTGACCGGGCGGCGCACGATCGAGCTCGGCTGCGGCCTCGGGCTGCCCGCGATCGCCGCCGCCGTGGCCGGCGCGCGCGTGCTGGCGACCGACTGGTCGCCGGACTCCGTCGCGATGACGGCGCGCAACGCCGAGCGCAACGGCGTCGAGCTGAAGGCGCGGCCGTTCCGCTGGGACGCGGCGCCGGAGGCGCTCGGCCCGCCCTGGCCGCTGGTGCTCGCTTCCGACGTCCTCTACGAGGAGCGCAACGTAGCGCCACTGCTGGCACTGCTGCCGCGCCTGACCGCCGCGTCGGGTCAGGTCTGGCTGGCCGACCCCGGCCGCGCCCCGGCGGCCGGCTTCCTCGAATCCGCCGCCGAGCACTGGCGGATGGACACGATCCCCCACGACGGCCCGGCCCACGTCACCGTCCACCGCCTCCGCAGGTAAACGGTGCCAGCCCCCGTTTAGGTAAACGGTGCCAGCCCCCGTTCAGGTTGCGGTCAGGTTCAGCGCTCGAGGTAGGCCTTCAGGCGCGCGAGCGACTTCGCCGCCTCGCGCTCGGCCGAGCCCGCGACGAGCACGCGGCCGGCGACGCGGCCGACGAAGCCGCCGGGGTTCGTGTACTCGTTGAGGTAGTCGAAGCGCGTGCGCTCGCCGCCGTCGAGCGGCGCGAGCTTGTCGACGATGCGGGCGTGCGAGCCGGCCGGCCCCTTGCCCTCCCAGACCGCGTGGCGCGGCGGTTGAACCTCCGCCAGCGACCACTTGACCTTGAAGCTGGCGTGATGCAGGCAGAGCGTCTGCTCGACCCGGAAGCCCTCGCGCAGCGGGCCGCCGTCGACGTGCCCGAGCTTGCGGTGGATCGTGACCCAGTCGTCGAAGTGACCCGGGTCCATGATCACGTCCCATACGCGCTCGGGTGGCACGGCGATCTCGATAGTGGCCTTGACCGCGGTCATCGCGCGGCCAGCTCCTCGATGCGCTCCCAGTCGCGCAGCGCGCGCTCGACCGCGGCGTCGAAGCCGTGCAGGTGGACGCCGAACGCCTCGGCCGCGGCATCGTCGCGCGGCAGCAGGTCGTGCTCGAGCGACTCCATCAGCGGCTCGATCAGCGCCGGGTCCTCGCCCGCGATCGCGGCGGCGACGACCGAGGCGACGGGCGTGAGCGACACGCCGAGCCCGATGGAGGGCCGGCGGAGCATCAGGCCGTCGGAGATGCGCTCGATCATCGCCGCATAGGTCATCACGTCCGGGCCACCGATGTCCCACGACCGTGCGGAGAGCTCCGCAGGGGCGGTCGCGGCGCGCGCCAGGTAGTCGAGCACGTCGCGCCCGTCGATCGGCGCAGTGCGGTTCCCGCGCCAGGCCGGCAGCGCCATCACCGGCATCCGCTCGATCAGCCGGACGAGGAAGCGGAACGAGCGCGAGCGCGCGCCGATGACGATCGACGCCCGCAGCACGATCGCCTCGGGGACCGCGTCGAGCAGCGCGCTCTCGACCGCGAGTCGCGAGCCGAGATGGCGCGAGAGCGGGGCTCCGTCCGGCACCAGCCCGCCGAGGTACACGACGCGCCGCAGGCCGGCGCCGGCGGCGGCCTCGGCGAACGCGGCGGCGGCGCGGCGCTCGGTGTCGGCGAACGCGCCCGCGGCCGCGCCCTCCATCGAGTGGATCAGGTAGTACGCGACGTCGACGCCCTCGAGCGCGCGGTCCAGGCCGGCGCCGGTCGTGACGTCGCCGAGCACGAGGTCGGGCAGCTCGACGCGGGCGGCGGTCACGCGCTCGCGCGAGCGTGCGAAGCCGCGCACCTCGTGGCCGTCGCGCCGCAGCCGCTCCACGAGCGCCGCGCCGACGTACCCGGACACGCCCGTGACGAGGGTCTGCATCGAATCGAGGGTACGAGGGGGACGCAATTGCCGGAGCATGCGGGTTCCCCGTCCCGCTAGCAGGGCGAAAGGGGGTGGTTTCTCGCCTGTTTGCGGGAACGACACGAGAAGCGTGCGATTTGCGGGGTTGCCCGTTGCGCGTCGCTGCCCGGACCGGTTTGCTCCCGCCTGTCCTGTGACCAACTCGTGAACGAGGAGCCGGCGGGTGCCTGTCAAGAAGGTCGTGAAAGTCAGCTGCGAGGACTGCTTCTTCAAGCGCAACATGCTCTGCGCGCTCAGCTGCGACGCGCCTTGTCCGACATTCCGCCCGGACCATCCCGACGGGCTGCGCCCACCGCAGCAGATGCACTTCGTTTTCCGCCAGGAGCGCCGGCGCCAGGTCGCCTGGGCGCTGCCTACCGCGCAGGAGCAGGCCGCGCTCCACGCGTAGCGCCGTCGCCGTCGTCCGCCCGCTTGGCGATCCAGTCGACCCCGGGCGTGTCGCTCAGCCCGTGGGCGAGGATCGAGACGAAGACGCACAGCGCGGCGATGTTGAAGAGGCGCTCGTTCGCCGGGATCGCATCGGCGAGCACGAGCAGCGAGAACGTCATCGTCGCCACGCCCTTGGGGCCGAACCAGGCTATGAAGAGGGTCCAGCTCGCCGGCAGCCCGGCTCCGAGCAGCGCCAGCCAGATCGCCACCGGCCGGGCGACGAGCAGCGTGACGCCGACGATCGCGACGGCGGCGAAGCCGTCGCCGAACAGCCCGTCGAAGGTCAACAGCGCGCCGAAGACGACGAACACGCCGAGCTTGACGATCTCGACGATGTCCTCGGACAGGTGCTCGAAGGTGATGCGCACGTCTGCCCTGCGGATCCCGAGCACGATCGCGCACACGAACACCGCGATCAGCCCGTTGCCCTGCGGCGGCAACCCGACGGCGATGCCGTAGGTCGCGAACGCCGTCCCGAGCGCGTAGAGCGTCTTCTGGTGGTCCGGGATCGAGTTGGCGAGCCCGCGTCCGCGCGGCAGCAGGCGGCTGGCGACGTAGCCGACCACGAGACCGGTCGCGAGCCCGGCCGTGACGTCCTGGAGCACGAACTCCCACCAGACGAAGTCGTCCTCGCCGATCCGCAGGGCGGCCGAGAACGCGAGCACGGCGGGCAGCGCCAGCCCGTCGTTCAAGCCCGACTCGAGGTTGAGCGAATGGCGCACGACGCGCGGGACGCGCGGGTTGGTGACAACGCTCGACGACAGCACCGGGTCGGTCGGGGAGAGCAGCGCGCCGAGCAGGAAGCACTCCGTCCAGCCGAGATCGGTCAGCGCCCGCGCGGCGACGGCGACGATCACGGCGGTGATCGGCATCGCGAGCACGAGCTTGCGCAGCGGCAGTCGCCACTCCTCCTGGAGCATCTCCGCTTCGACCTCGAGCCCGTCGCGGAACAGGATCACCACGAGCGCGACGATCGCGAGCCCCTGCACGAACCCGTCGCCCGGATCGAACTCGAGCACGTCCAGCCCGCCCTCGCCGAGCGCGAAGCCGCAGAGCACGAACAGGGCGGTCAGGGAGAGGAACGAGCGCCGCGCCAGGCCCGACAACAGCGCTCCACCCATCAGGAGCCCGCCGAGCACCAGAACAGCCGTGTCGAAAGCCTCGCTCCCGCCGCTCGCAGCGAGCACCGTCACCGGGGTAGAGTCTCGCACGAGGTGAGGATCACTGTCCTGGGCAAGTCGCCCTCATGGCAGGACGTCGACGGCGCCTGCTCCGGATACCTGGTCGAAGAGGAGGGATTCCGGCTGCTGCTCGACTGCGGCAACGGCGTCTTCTCGAAGCTGCGTCGCTTCGTCGACTACGTGGACGTCGACGCGGTCGTCATCTCGCACCTGCACGCCGATCACTTCCTCGACCTCGTCCCGTTCTCCTACGCGCTCACGTACGCCCCGCGCCAGCAGCCCGTGCCCGTCGACCGCTGGCCGGGCACCGCGGATCCCGCCTGCCCGGAGCTGCATGCGCCGCCCGGCGCCCGTGACTGCTTCCGTCGCGTCGTCGGCGCCTGGGGCAACGAGGACCTGATCGAGAACGCGTTCAGCCTGCGCGAGTACGACCCCGGCGAGGTCCTGCACGCCGGCCCGCTGACGCTGCGCTTCCAGCCCGTGCCGCACTTCGTCGCGACGAACGCGGTCGAGCTCACCTCGGCGCTGAACGGCGCCAAGCGGATCACCTACGGCGCGGACTCCTCGCCGTCGGAGGAGTTGTGCGCGTTCGCGCACGGCACCGACCTGCTCCTGATCGAGGCCACCCTGCCGCGTCCCGAGCGCGCCGGTCCGCGCGGCCACCTCACGCCGGCCGAGGCCGGCGCGCACGGCCGCAAGGCGGGAGCACGGCGGCTGGTGATCACCCATCTTTCGGACGAGCTCGATGCGGCCTGGGCACAGGAGGAGGCCGAGCGGGAATTCGGCGGCCCCGTCGAAGTGGCCCGCGAGGGCGCCGTCTACGAGCTCTGAGCGCGGCGCGCCTCCAGCCTGGCGCGCCAACGGCCGATAAGACTGCCGTAGGCGAACGGCAACCTGAAACTGTGACCACCTCGGAGGCAACGACCACTGACGGCGTGCGACTCTTGTCGCATCGTCCCTCCGTGCTCTACAAGGTGGAGCATCTGGCCACGGAGGCGACCGACGGCGATATCGCCGTCGAGGGGCTCAAGCTCGCGGGACCCGAATGGGTCGAGCGGCTGAAGACGCTCCTGGCGGCGCTCTCGCAGTCCGAGCGCGCATGCATGTTCGCCGTGCGCCTCTCGGACGAGCAGGCCCTGCCGCTGCCGGCCGAGACGCTGCTCGACCGCGCGCGCACCGACTGGTTCCCGGAGTTCCTCTCGCACGGCCTGATGCGGCCCCACTTCCAGCCGATCGTCGAGCTCACGACCGGCCGCTCGTACGGCCGCGAGGCGCTGATGCGCGGCAAGCTCGGCGCCGTCGAGCTGCGCGGTGGCGAGCTGCTGGCCGCCGCCGAGGCGCACGACGCGCTGTTCTCCTTCGACTCGCGCGCCCGCGCCGCCGCGCTGGAGATCGGCCTGCCGCTGATGCCCGAGGGCGAGATCCTGTTCGTCAACCTCGACCCGCGCGCGGCGCTCGACGTCGATTCCTCCCTGCGCACGACCTGGCCGCTGGTCAGCCGGCTCAACGCCGACCCCTCGCGGATCTGCCTCGAGCTCGTGCGCCCGGAGCGCTGCGCCGACCACGAGATGCTCGAGGAGCTCGTCCAGGCGCACCGCAAGCGCGGCGCGCTGATCGCGCTCGACGACCTCTCCGGCGGGACTGACTCGCTCGCCTACCTGGACGCGCTGAAGCCCGACTTCGCGAAGATCGACAACAAGCTCACCGCCGGGATCCAGTACTCCGACGGACGTCGCCGGCTCGTCGCGGCGCTCGTCGAGTGCGCGCACGAATGCGGCGCGCGCGTCGTCGCCGAGGGCATCGAGCGGGTCGGCGAGTTCGAGGCGATGCGCGACCTCGGCGTCGAGTTCGGTCAGGGCTACTACTTCGGTCACCCGACCGAGCGCCCGATGGCCGTCGATCCCCGGCTCGTCCGGGCACGTCCCGAACTCGTCTAGAGGGCGAAGCCCGGTCAAGACCGGCCCGAGGCGCAGCCGGTGCGAGGCCTCCGGCCGAGGCAGAATGGCCGGCATCGCGGTCAGAACGCGGTCCGGATGACCCGCGGAGCACTACCCTGCGGCCGTGGCCGCACCCGCCCCATCGCTCCCCGACTTCCGCCTCGAGGTCTACCTCGGCCGCTGGGAGTTCGCCGCGCGCCACCACCTGACCGCGTCGGACGCCGAGACGCTCACCGTGCGCGAGGTGCTGGGGGACGACGGGCTCGAGCAGCTCGCGCGCCTCTCGCTCGGCTACACGCCGACATGGGGCACCGACGAGCTGCGCGCGGCGATCGCGGCGACGTACGAGCGCGTCGCCCCCGAGGACGTGCTGGTGTTCGCCGGCGCCGAGGAAGCGATGTTCTGGGCGATGCAGGAGCTGGTCGGGCCCGGTGGCCACGCCGTCGTCACCGTCCCGAACTACCAGTCGATGGAGAGCGTCACGCTCGCCACCGGCGCGGCAGTCTCGGGTCTCGCGCTCGACGCGGACCGTGGCTGGGCGCTCGACCTCGACGCCCTCGAGGCGCTCTTGCGCCCCGAGACCCGCCTCGTCGCCGTCAACTTCCCCAACAACCCCACGGGCGCCCTGCCCGACGCGGAGACCTGGGCCGGGCTCGTCGCGCTGTGCCGCGATCGTGGGATCCGGCTGTTCTCCGACGAGGTCTACCGCGGCCTCGAGCCGGAGGGGACGGAACCGCTCCCGCAGGCCGCCGACCTGTCGCCCACGGCGCTCTCGCTCGGCGTCATGTCCAAGGCCTACGGCCTGCCGGGGCTCCGCATCGGCTGGCTCGCCTGCCGCGACCGCGCGGTGCTCGAGCGGCTGGAGACGCGCAAGCACTACACGTCGATCTGCAGCCCGGCGCCGAGCGAGCTGATCGCGACGGCGGCACTGCGCCGCGGCGAGCAGATCAAGGCCCGCAACCGGTCGATCATCGCCGCGAACGGCCCCGTCTTCGACGCGTTCTTCGAGCGCTGGGAGCAGCTCTTCGAGTGGGAGCGGCCGCAGGCCGGCTGCGTCTGCTTCCCGCGCTACCTCGGCCCGGACGGCGTCGAGGAGCTCTGCCGCGCGCTCGTCGAGCAGGCGGGCGTGGTGCTGCTGCCCGCGAGCATCTACCGCTCCGAGCTCGGGCCGGTGCCCCCCGATCGCTTCCGCATCGGCGTCGGCCGCGCGGACCCGGCGCCGGCGCTGGCGGCGTTCGATGCGTTCCTCGGTGCGAGAGCGCACGCGCCGGGGCGCTAGATTCCGCGCGTGTCCTCCGAACGCGACCTGTTCGCAAACTTCGAGCGCATGCGGCGCGAGATGGACGAGCTGTTCGGCGACGTGTTCGGGAGCGGGCCTGGGCTGGCCCACCGCGGCGCGTTCTCGCCCGCGGTCGACGTCTACTACGCGGCCGATCCCGCGCGGGCGGTCGTGCGCGCCGAGCTCGCCGGGGTGCGCGCGTCGGAGATCGAGCTCGAGATCCGCGGGCGCGAGCTGATCATCGCCGGCCAGCGGCGCCCGCGGGACTCCGACGAGGAGCGCCTCTACCAGCAGCTCGAGGTCCAGCACGGCCCGTTCCGGCGCGTCGTCGCGCTCGGCGCCGATGTCGACGCGGACGCCGCGAAGGCGACCTACGAGGACGGCATGCTGACCGTCGAGCTCCCGATCAAGCCCACCGGCGGCTCGCGCACCGTCCCGGTCAGCCACGCGGACGGCGAGTCGTGATCGAGATCGCCACCCCGCGCGAGGGGGGTGAGGACGTCGCGATGGGAGCGCCGGCGGAGCTGCCCGCGCAGCTTCCGGTGCTGACGCTGCGCGACACGGTCACGTTCCCCGACACGCTGACGCCGCTCGCGGTCGGCCAGGAGCGCTCGATCCGGCTGGTAAACGACGTGCTCGGCGGCGACCGCATGCTCGCGATGGTCGCCAGCCGCGACCCCGAGGCCGAGGCGCCCGGGCCCGAGCAGATCCACGAGTACGGCGTCGTGGGAACGGTCGCGCGGATGCTCAAGGTGCCCGACGGGACGCTGCGGATCCTCGTCCAAGCCGGCCCGCGCGTGCGCGTGACAGGGTTCGCCTCCGAGCAGCCCTACCTCGTCGCCAACGTGACCGAGGCGCCCGACGTGGTCCGCGAGGGACCGGAGCTGACGGCGCTCGTGCGCAACGTGCAGCAGACGTTCGGGCAGATCATCGAGGACACCCCGTATCTCCCCGAGGAGCTCAGGATGGCCGTCGCCAACCTGGACGATCCCTCGGCGCTCGCGCACCTGATCGCCGGTGCGCTGCGGATCAAGACCGAGGAGAAGCAGGCGCTGCTCGAGGAGCTCGACGTCGGCAAGCGGCTGCACCGGCTCTCCGAGCTGCTCGCGCGCGAGCTCGAGGTGGCGGCGATCGGATCGCGGATCCAGTCGCAGGTGCAGTCCGAGCTGGACCGCTCGCAGCGCGAGTACGTGCTGCGCCAGCAGCTCAAGGCGATCCAGGAGGAGCTGGGCGAGCGCGACCCGACCGAGGTCGAGGTCGACGAGCTGCGCGAGCAGCTCGCCGCGATCGCGCTGCCCGAGGACGTGCGCAAGCAGGCCGACCGCGAGCTGTCGCGGCTCGAGAAGCTGCCGCAGGCCGCCGCCGAGCACGGCGTCATCCGCACCTACCTGGAATGGCTCGCGTCGCTGCCGTGGGACACGACGACCGAGGACAACCTCGACCTGGCGCACGCGCGCCAGGTGCTCGACGAGGACCACTACGACATCGAGAAGGTCAAGGAGCGGATCCTCGAGTTCCTCGCCGTGCGCCGCCTGAAGCCGGACGCGCGCGGCTCGATCCTCTGCTTCGTCGGCCCGCCGGGCGTCGGCAAGACGTCGCTGGGCCAGTCGATCGCGCGCGCGCTCGGGCGCAAGTTCGAGCGCATCAGCGCCGGCGGCGTGCGCGACGAGGCCGAGATCCGCGGGCACCGCCGCACCTACATCGGCGCGATGCCGGGGACGATCGTGCGCGCGCTGCGCGACGCCGGCTCGGCCAACCCGCTGTTCATGATCGACGAGCTCGACAAGATGGGCTCGGACTACCGCGGCGACCCGGCCTCGGCGATGCTCGAGGTGCTCGACCCCGAGCAGAACGCGACCTTTCGCGACCACTACCTCGACGTGCCGTTCGATCTGTCGAAGGTCATGTTCATCACGACCGCGAACACGCTCGACACGGTGCCGGGCGCCCTGCGCGACCGCATGGAGGTGCTCCAGCTCGCGGGCTACACCGAGGAGGAGAAGCTCCAGATCGCCAAGCAGTACCTCGTCCCGCGCCAGATCGAGCGCAACGGGCTGAAGAAGTCGCAGATCGCGTTCTCCGACACCGGGCTGAAGGCGATCATCGCCGAGCGCACGCGCGAGGCCGGCGTGCGCAACCTCGAGCGCGAGATCGGCGCGGCCTGCCGCAAGGTCGCGCGCCGCGTCGCCGAGGGCGACCACGCGCGCAAGGTCACGGTGACGGCGCCGCGCGTCCGCGAGCTGCTCGGCCGGCCGCGCTTCCAGCCCGAGGCGCGCAGGCGCACGCGGCAGGCGGGCGTCGCGACCGGGCTCGCGTGGACCCCGGTCGGCGGCGACGTGCTCTTCATCGAGGCGACCGCGATGCCGGGCAAGGGCAAGCTGATCGTCACCGGCCAGCTCGGCGACGTGATGAAGGAGTCCGCCCAGGCCGCGCTCTCGTGGGTGCGCGGCCATGCCGACCTCGACGACGACTGGTTCGCGACGCACGACCTGCACCTGCACGTGCCCGCCGGCGCGGTGCCGAAGGACGGGCCGAGCGCGGGCATCACGATGGCGACGGCGCTCAGCTCGCTCGTCAGCGAGCGCCCGGTGCGCGACGACACCGCGATGACGGGCGAGATCACGCTGACGGGCCAGGTGCTGCCGATCGGCGGGCTGAAGGAGAAGGCGCTCGCCGCGCAGCGCGCCGGGATCACGCGCGTGATCGCGCCCCGCCGCAACGAGCCCGACCTCGAGGACATCCCCGAGCACCTGCGACGCGACCTCGAATTCGTCTGGGCCGACGAGATCGAGGAGGTGCTCGACGCGGCACTCGACGGCGCCGAAGGGTTCGCCGGAGGCCGTCGCCGGGGTATGCTCGCCGGAAGGACGCAATCAGACCGATGAGAGGTGGCATGGGAGCGAAGAAGAAGGCGGCCAAGGCCGGCGCTGCCGCCGCAGCCGTGAGAAGGAGCCCGTACGTCCGGCGGATCGCCGAGGACGAGGAGCTGCGCCAGAACCTCTGGAGCGCGTACGATTCCGCGCGCACGGCGGTCTCCCGGCTTCAGAACGGCAAGCATCCGACGAAGCAGATCTTCGACGACAAGAAGCTGCAGAAGAACCTCAAGTCGGCCGCGGAGTCGTTCAAGGACGCGTCCGTCGCGCTGCACGAAGCGCCCAAGCGCAAGCGCAAGGGCGGCCTGGGCAAGCTGCTGCTGCTCGGTGTCGTCGGCGGCGCGGTCGCGCTCGCCGTCTCCGAGGACCTGCGCAAGAAGGTGCTCGACGCCCTGTTCGGCGCCGAGGAGGAGTTCGAGTACACCTCGAACACCGCCCCGGCGGCGACGCCGACGCCACCCTCGACGAGCGAGACGGCCGGCTCGACGGGCTGACCTCGGTTCCAGGCGAAGCTTTGTCCGAAGGGCGCCGCGGTGGCGCCCTTCGTCGTTCTCACTCCCCCGCGATGAAGTCGCGCACCTCGACCAGCGCCCCGGGGCGCGCCTCGGTGTCGCTGCCGTAGCGGGCGAGCCAGCCACCCGCGGGCACCTCGCCGCGGTCCTCCCAGGCCGCGAGGACCGCGTGCGGGTCGATCGCCTTCCCGTCGCCGGGGTGGATCTCGAAGTGCACGTGCGGCGGCGTCGGCTCGGCGTCGCCCGTGTTGCCGACGAAGCCGAGCAGCGTGCCGGCGCGGACCTTGCGCCCGCTGACGGCCTCGGGGGCGAACGCGGACAGGTGCGCGTAGAAGAACGAGTCGCCGCGCTCGGTCTTCAGCCACAGCCGGTTGCCGCTGATCGGCAGCGTGCCGACGCGGTTGAGCGTGCCGTCGGCGACCGCGAGCACCGGGCTGCCGAACGCGGCGAAGACGTCGTTGCCCTGGTGCGCGCCGATCTGGCGCGTCGCGCCGAAGTCGTCGGCCACTCGCGGGTCGCCGTAGACCGGGAAGACGAAGCGCCCGCGCGCGAGGCGCTGCGCGGCGCTGACCTTCGGCTTCGCCGGGCGCGCCGGGCTGCTCGGCGTGGGCGCCGGCGTGGCGGTCGGCTCGGGCTCGTCCGGGACCGGCTCCGGCGTCGCGGCCGGGTCGGCGCCGTCGACGGCCGCGGCATCGACGGCGGCGACGACGACCGTCGTGCCCGCCGCGAAGCCCGCGACCGCGCGCGTCAGCCGCACGCGCATGGCCTCGCCCTCGCGGTTGACGGTGACGCGCGCGCCGCCCGCCGAGAAGACGTGCTCGCCCGCCCTGTCGCCCTGGTCCACGCCGCCGACCACCAGGCCGGTCACCGACCCGGCGTAGCTGACGCCGCCGTCCTGCGCGGTGGCGGTGCGGCTGACGCGCTCGGCGGTCACGAGGCCGTCGAAGAGCGAGACCAGCTCCGCCGTCGCGGACGCGCGGGCGCTCGCCGCACCACCGGCGCGCGAGGCGCGCGCGCTCGCGCGGCCGCCCGCGATCTCCATCCCGGGCCGCCCGGCGGCGTCCGAGATGGCGTCGCGGCCGCCCCCGCGCACCGCGGCGCGACCGACGATCCCGAGGTCGCCCGAGGCCACGTGCGCGGTCGCGCGGGCGCGCGCCGGCGCCTGGGCGGGCGCGGCAGGCACGAGCAGCAGCGCCACAGGCAAGGCGGCTGCGAACGCGAGGATTCGCAAGCGCATCGGATCAGTCTGGCAAAGAGCGATTAGCCTCTCGCTATGCAGAGCATGATGCTGCGCCTCGACGCCCGCCTCCGCCGTCACAAGCGCATCGTGCTGATCGCATGGGCGGCGATCCTGCTCGCCGCCGTGCCGTTCGCGGCGCGCCAGTCGGAGGACCTCTCCAGCGGCGGCTTCGGCGTGCCCGGCTCGCAGTCGGCGATCGTCGACTCCGCGCTCGCGGACTTCCCGGGCGTCCAGCGCGCGCAGCTCGCCGCGGTGCTGATACCGCTCGAGGGGGCTTCGGAGCAGCAGCTGCGGGCCGCGGTGGACCGCGTCGCCGCCGCCGCGGGCCCGCTCGCCGGCGTGTCGCTCGCGCCCGCCGCGCGCGAGCAGGCGCTGAGCCAGGCCGCCGCGGGCAAGACCGTGCTCGTGCCGCTGGCCGCCGAGGTCGACGAGGACGACGCCACCGCGGTCGCCGCCGACCTGCGCGACCGGCTCGCCGTCGCCGACGGGCCGCGCGCGGGCGTCGCGACGCATCTCGTCGGCCAGGGCGCGCTGTGGGCCGCGATGCAGGATCTGACGAAGGAGGACCTGGCCAAGGCCGAGTCGGCCGGGTTCCCGATCGTCCTGCTGATCCTGCTCGCGGTCTTCGGCTCGTTCGCCGCGGCGATGCTGCCTTTGGCGCTCGGCATCGGTTCGGTGCTGCTCACGGGCGCGCTGATCTACGCGCTCTCGCAGGCGATCGAGATGTCGGTCTTCGTCACCAACATGGCCTCGATGATCGGGATCGGCGTCGCCGTCGACTACTCCCTCTTCATCGTTGCCCGCTATCGCGAGGAGATCCAGGCCGGCCGCTCGCCGGAGGACGCGCGCGCGGTCGCGATGGCGACGTCCGGGGTGGCGGTGCTGTTCTCCGGCCTCACGGTGATCATCTCGCTCGCCGGGCTGTGGATGCTCGACAACACCGCGATCCGCTCGATGGCGCTGGGCGCGATGCTCGTGGTCGCCGTCGCGGTGCTCGGCGCCACGACGCTGCTGCCGGCGCTGATCGCGGTGCTCGGGAAGCGCACGCATTCGCGCTCGCGCCTCCTCAGCTTCTCCGGCCTCTTCCGGCGTTCGCGCGGCGCGCCGCCGGAGCGCGGCTTCTGGCAGCGCTGGACGGACGCCGTGATGCGGCGGCCCGTCGTCGCCGCGCTCGGCGCGGCCGCCGTGCTGCTGGCGCTGGCGGCGCCGGTGCTCGGGATGGAGACCAAGAACGGCGCGCTCGACCAGTTCCCCGCCGACCACGAGGTGGTGCGTGGCTTCGCGGCCGCCTCGGCGGTCGCGGGCGCGGGCTCCGCCTCGCCGGTGCAGGTCGTCGCCCGGGCGCGCGACGGCGCCGACGCGCATGCCGCCGCGGAGCGGGTGCGCGCCGCGCTCGCCGCCGACCCGGGCATCGCGGACGTCGCCGCCCCGCGCCCGTCACGCGACGGGGGCGCGGTGCTGCTCGTCGCCCAGACGCGCGCCGACCCCGAGTCCGCCGCCGCCAAGGCGACCGTCGAGCGCCTGCGCGATCCGCTGCGGGCCGCCGCCGGGCGGGGCGTGCAGGTCGACGTGGGCGGCGTGACGGCCTCCCAGCTCGACCTCGACGACCTCGTCAGCGGCGGGATGTGGAAGATCCTGCTGTTCCTGCTCGGGCTGTCCTACCTCGTGCTGCTCGTGCTGCTGCGCTCCGTCGTGCTGCCGGCGAAGGCCGTGCTGATGAACCTGCTCAGCGTCGGCGCGTCGTTCGGCGTGCTGACGCTCGTGTTCGACGAGGTCGACACGCTGACGCCGCCGCTCGTGCTCGCGGTCGTGTTCGGGCTCTCGATGGATTACGAGGTGTTCCTGCTCACGCGCATCCGCGAGCGCTACCACGCGACCGGCGACACGCGCCTGGCCGTCGCGCAGGGGCTCGCCGCGAGCGCGCGCACGATCACGTCGGCGGCGCTGATCATGGTCGCCGTGTTCGCGGTCTTCGTCGCGACCGGCGTGCCGTCGATCCAGCAGATCGGTCTCGGCACGGCCGTCGCGATCGCGCTCGACGCGACGCTCGTCCGGCTGGTCCTCGTCCCGGCCACGATGGAGCTGCTGGGGGAGTGGAACTGGTACCTCCCGCGCCCGCTCGCACGCGTGCTCCCGGACGCGGACTTCGAGGCGGTGCCGCAGCCCAGCACCGGTTGACCGCAACCAATACCTAAGGTATTATTTGTCGGGTGGAAGATCTCCGCCTGGCCAACCTGCTCGGCGTCACCGCGCTCGCCGCCGTCGACCGGCTGCGGCCGCCCGTGGATGCGGAGGCGGGTCACGGCGGCGGCGCGGCGGCTGCGCTCGTCCACCTGCACGCCTGGCCCGGGGAGTCGGTCGAGCGGCTCCGCCGCGTGCTCGGGATCTCCCAGCCGGCGACGGTGCGCACGGTCAACCGGCTGGTTGCGGACGGCCTGCTCGAGCGGCGCCAGGGCCCGGACCGGCGCACCGCATCGCTCGTCCTGACCGGCTCCGGCCGGGAGGCGGCCGTGCGGGTGCTCGAGGCGCGCGCGCAAGCGCTGCAGGGCTTCCTCGACCCGCTCGACGAGGACGAGCGCGCGCGGCTGCTGCCCCTGCTCGAGCGGCTGGCGGCCTCGCTGGCCGAGGATCGCGGCGGCGCGGTGCGCGTCTGCAGGCTCTGCGATCGCGGCGCCTGCTACGAGACGGCTCCCTGCCCGCTCGACCACACGGTGCCGCGATGAGCGGGCAGCGATCCGCGCTCGCCGTCGCATCGGCGGGCATCGGCATGGTCGGCACCGCCTACGGGATGGCGCGTTACGGCTACGGGCTGTTGCTGCCCGACATCCGCCGCGACCTCGGGCTCTCGACCGCCGCGCTCGGCGCGATCGCGGCGGGCTCCTACGCCAGCTACCTGATCGGCAGCGTCGTCGTCGGGTCGCTCGCCGGACGCGTCGGGCTCCGCGTCCTCGTGATCGCGGGGGGCGCGTCCGGGGTCGGCGGCATGGTCCTCGCCGGGCTCTCGTCGGGACCGGGCATGCTCGTCGCCGGGATGCTCGTCGCGGGCGTGAGCGCGGCCTTCGCGCTGCCGCCCTTCACCGACGCCGTCGAGGCGTGCCTCGCGCCCGGGCGCCGCGCGCGCACGCTCGCGAGCATCAGCTCGGGTACCGGTTGGGGTGTCGCCCTCGCGGCTCCGATCGCGGTCGCGGCCGGCAGTTCCTGGCGCAGCGCCTGGCTGGCGTTCGCGGCCGTCGGGGTGCTCGCCACCGCGTGGGCGCTGCACGTGCTCCCGGCCGGCGCGCGCGGCCGTGCGGCTGCGGCGGCCCCGCGCCTGCGGCTCGGCTGGTTCGTGTGCCCGCGTTCCGGGCCGCTGCTCGCGGGGGCGCTGCTCGTCGGCCTCGGGGCGTCGCTGTACTGGACGTTCGCGGTCGACTTCCTCGTGACCGGGGGCGCGCTGGAGCCGTCGAGCGCGCAGCTGTTCCTCGTGCTGGTCGGCGTCGCGAGCATCGCCGGCATCGGCGCCGGCGACCTGGTGGAGCGGCTCGGCTCGCGCCTCGCCTTCGCGCTGCTGAGCTGGGCGCTCGCGCTCTCGCTGGCGCTGCTCGCGCTCGCGCCCGGCATGCCGGCCCTCGCGGTCGTCTCCGGCGTGCTGTTCGGCGGCGCCTACAACCTGCTCGTCGCGATCCAGTGCCTCTGGAGCGTGAAGGTGTTCGCCGACCGCCCCGGCACCGGCGTCGCCGCGGCCATGTTCGTGATGGGCGGCGGCCTCCTGATCGGGCCGCTGGCGGCCGGGCCGCTGACGGGCGCGGCCGGGATGCAGTGGACGTTCGCGAGCGCGGCGGTGCTGTTCGCGCTGACCGCGCTCCTAGCCCCGCGCGAGCCTGTCACCGCGGCGGCGCCGGCCGGCTGCTAGGCGGCATGAGTGCAGGCCGGACCCGGGTGGCGCTTCCGCGCAGCCGACCCGGGCATCGAACGTCGCGGAGTACGCCCCATAGGGTGGATTCAGCGACGTTCGGCCGCCGAACGTCCGGCAGTACGGGCTACAGGGACGTCTGACGGACGTTCGTCGCGGTCTTCAGCCGAACAGGCGGCGCGTGCTCCAGAGCGCCTTGACCGACCCGCGCGGGCGCAGCCTGCCCGTCACGAGCGCGCGGCGCGGGTCGAGCCGGCCGGCGAAGACGTCGACGAAGTCGTCGTAGCGCACGCGGAAGGTGATGTCGGCGCCTTCGACGAACCCGGGCGCGACGGCCGTGCTGCCGTTGTCCAGGCGCAGGTGCCACGGCTCGGCGTCGTGGAAGTCCCACTGCAGCGTCAGCGGGCCGGCCGGCGCGTGGCGGAAGTCGACGCCGCGGCGCAGCGAGTCGAACAGCAGCTCCATCGTCGCCGGGTCGCGCGGCACCGCTCCGTTGCCCTCTCCCAGCAGCCCGGCCTGGAGCATCGCGACGCCGCGGCGCGCGCGATCGGCCGGCGCGAGGTCGTACGGGTACGGGATCGGCCCCGGGAGCGACTCGATCGGCATCCCGGCGGCGCGCAGCTTGCTCTCGAACGAGCGCGCGCCCTCCTCGAAGATCTCCTCGACCGTGAAGCCGAAGCACTCCGAGTAGCGCCGGTCCCAGCCGGGCGGCACGAAGACCGCGGCGCTGAACGGCAGCACCTCGCGCAGCAGGTCCGCGACGGCCGCGGGCACGTCCGGGTCCTCGAGGGCGAGGTCGCGCAGCAGCTTGACGCCGAAGCCGATGTGGCGCTGCTCGTCGAGCGCGACGTTGTGCATCCCGCCGCGGAAGCCGGGGAGCAGGTCGCGCTTCGTCAGGTAGTCCTCGATGAAGTGCTGGCCCGGCTGGGCGAGCGTCGCCTCGATGATCACGTGGTAGAGCGTGACCGCCTGGGCGAGCTTCGTCCGCGAGCGGTCGCGTCGCAGCTCGCCGGCGTAGCGGTCGAGCAGCTCGAACGTCTTCACGAAGCCCCAGGTCAGCTGCGGCCGGATCGCCGCCAGGCCGCCGGCCATCGTCCCGTCGCCGACGCCGGCGACCTCGTGCATGAAGCGCTTGAAGAAGACGGCGTGGCGCGCCTCGTCGACCTGCTGGGTGGCGAGGAAGTACTTCTGCTCCTCGCGCGGGGCGGCGTCGATGAACGGCGACAGGTTGTCCGCGACCGCGTCCTCGCCCCAGAAGAACAGCGCGTAGTTCCACAGCGCGGCGCGGCGCTCGAAGTCGGAGAAGGTCTCCTGCCACTGCCGCCGGTCCGCCGTGAAGTCGATCTCCGAGGCGCGCCAGTTGCCCCGTTCCCAGCGCTCGTAGAGATCGCCGTAGGAGACCTGGTCGGCGGCCGTCGACGCCATGTCAAAAAGACTATCCGACTTCGAGCCGGCCCCGCAGCAGCTGCGCGAGCCCGTCGATCGCGACGCGCTCCTGCTCGAGCGTGTCGCGGTCGCGCAGCGTCACCGTGCGATCCTCGATCGACTGGTGGTCGATCGTGATCGCGAACGGCGTGCCGATCTCGTCCTGGCGCCGGTAGCGCCGGCCGATCGCGCCGCCGTCGTCGTACTCGGCCTTGACGTGGCGGCGCAGCTCCTCGTACACCTCGCGCGCGAGCTCGGGGTGGCCGTCCTTGCGCAGCAACGGCAGCACCGCGACCTTGACCGGCGCGAGCGCCGGGTGCAGCCGCAGCACGGTGCGCCGCTCGCCGCCGATCTCGTCCTCGTCGTAGGCGTCGCAGAGGAACGCGAGCAGCGAGCGCCCGACGCCCGCGGCCGGCTCGATCACGTGCGGGATGTAGCGCTCGCCGCCCTGGGGGTCGACGTACTCGAGCTTCTCGCCCGAGTGCTGCGCGTGCTGCGTCAGGTCGAAGTCGCCGCGGTTGGCGATCCCCTCGAGCTCGGACCAGCCGATCGGATACAGGTACTCGACGTCACTGGTCGCGGAGGAGTAGTGCGACAGCTCGTCGGCATCGTGCGCGCGGAGCCGCAGGTGCTCGGGGTCGATCCCGAGCCGCACGTACCAGTCGAGGCGCTCGGCGAGCCAGTGCTCGTACCACTTGCCGGCCTCGGCGGGCGGGACGAAGAACTCCATCTCCATCTGCTCGAACTCGAGCGTGCGGAAGATGAAGTTGCCGGGGGTGATCTCGTTGCGGAACGACTTCCCGACCTGGGCGATGCCGAACGGCGGCTTGCGGCGCGCGAACTGGAGCACCTGCTTGAAGTCGAGGAAGATGCCCTGCGCCGTCTCCGGCCGCAGGTAGACGGACGAGCCGGCCTCCTGCACGGGACCTATCGTGGTCTCGAACATGAGGTTGAACTCGCGCGATTCGGTCAGGTCGCACTGCGCGTCCTCGCCCGGGTGCTTCGACGGCCTGCGCCCGCACTCGAGCTCCGCGAGGTGGTCGGCGCGGAAGCGCTGCTTGCACGTGCGGCAGTCGACGAGCGGGTCGGTGAAGCCGGCGAGGTGCCCGCTCGCCTCCCACGTGCGCGGGTGCTGGATGATCGCCGAGTCGAGCGCGACGATGTCGTCGCGGTCCTGGATCATCGACCTCCACCACTGCGCGATCACGTTCTGCTTGAGCAGCACGCCGTAGTGCCCGTAGTCGTACGTGTTGGCGATCCCGCCGTAGATCTCCGAGGCGGGGAAGATGAATCCGCGCCGCTTGCACAGCGACACGATCTTGTCCATGGTCACGACGTCGTTCGGCATCGGCCGCGCAGTCTGGCAGTAATCTGCCGTCCTCAATGCCGATCTACGAGTACCGCTGCGAGAACGGGCATCTGTTCGAGGTGATGCAGAAGATCGCCGATCCGCCGACGACGGTGTGCGAGACGTGCGCCGCACCCGTGCAGCGCGTGTTCCACCCGATCGCCGTGCACTTCAAGGGCTCGGGCTTCTACAACACCGACTACGGGACCGCCAAGCGCAAGCGCGAGACGGAGGCGTCGGCGAAGGCGGGCGCCGACAAGCACGACGCCAAGCAGAAGGACAAGAAGGAGTCGGGCTCGTCCTCGTCCTCGAGCTCCTCCTCGTCGTCGTCATCCGGATCGGGCGGTTCCTCCTCGGGGGACAAGTCCTCCGGCGGCTCGTCGTCCGGCGGCAGCGCCGACTGAGGCTGCGCTGATGCAGGCGCTGGTCGTCGGCTTCGGACTCGGCTTCCTCGTCGCCCTGCAGCTCGGGCCGATGTCGCTCTTCCTGATCCGCTCGACGCTGCGGCGCGGGCTGGCGGTCGGGCTCGCGATCGGCGCGGGGATCGCGATCGTCGACGCGCTCTATGCCGCGGCGGGCGCCGCGGGCGCAGCCTCGCTGCTGACGATCGGGCCGCTGCGGCTGATCCTCGGCCTCGTCGGCGCGGCGGTGCTGATCGCGCTCGGGATCCGCACGCTCTACAGCGCGTTCCGCGTGCGCCAGGGGCTCGAGGTGCCCTCCGAGGTCGCCGACCCGCGGCGCGCCTTCCTCACCTCGCTCGCGGCGACCGCGTCGAACCCGACCACGATCGCCTCGTGGGCGGCGATCTTCGCCGCCGCCAGCGTGGCGGGCGCGACCGACAGCTCCGGCGGCGCCGTGGCGCTCGTCGCGGGCGTGGCGCTCGGCAGCCTCGCCTGGGTGACCGTGCTGGCGATGGTCGTCGCCGTGGCGCGCCGCGCCGCCGGCGAGCGCGCGATGCGCGTGGCCGACGTGATCGCGGGCGCCGGCCTGATCGGCTTCGGCTGCGCGCTCGCCTACGGCAGCGTGCGCGCCGAGTAGGGCTCAGCCGCGCAGGAAGCGCTCGGCTGCTTCCTCCTTCGTCGCGTCGTCGACCGTCAGGCCGGCGCCGCCGTCCGGCAGCGTCACGCCGCCCGACGGCTTGAGCACGCGCTGCTTGCCGGCGCCCCCGGTCAGCGACGCGCCGACGACGCCGAGCAGCGCGGGGCCGGACATGTCCGAGCGCACCGCCCGCGGCGCCGCCCACGACACCCAGGGCAGGCGGATGAACGTCTCGAACGACGTGACCTTGTCCTTCATCGCCTCGACGAGTTTCTGCTGGCGCTGCGCTCGCGCGAGGTCGTCCTCGTTCGGCTTGCAGAGGTTCTTGCGCGTGCGGGCGAGCGCGAGCGCCTGCTTGCCGTTGATCTCCGTCTCGCCGCGCTTGAGCCGCAGCGTCGTGCCGCCGTTGCGGCGGCCGCCGTTGATCTCCGAGCGCACGCAGCCGCCCTTGTAGGTCACGCCGCCGAGCGCGTCGATCAGCTGCGGGAAGTTCTCGAAGCTCACCTCGACGACGTGGTTGACCTCGATGCCGAGGAAGCTCTTGACGGTCTCGGTCGCCAGCGCCGGCCCGCCCAGCGCGTAGGCGGCGTTGATCTTGTCCGTGCCGTGGCCGGGGATCTCGACGACGGTGTCGCGCGGGATCGAGAGCGAGGCGTTGGCGCCGCCGCCGATCCGCAGCAGCATGATCGAGTCCGAGCGGCTCGGGCCGCCCGAGCCGGGCTCGGCCAGCCCCTCGGTGCGCGCGTCCGAGCCGAGCACGAGGATCGTGTTCGCGCCGGTCAGCGGGTAGGGGCCGGGGTCGAGCTGCGAGCCGACCTTGCCCGCCAGGTCGCCGCGCTGGATCTGGGCGGAGAGCATGAAGAGCGCGGCGGAGAGCACGAGCCAGCCGGCCAGCGCGATCGCCAGCCACTTGACGACGCGGCCGGCGGTGATTCGCCGGCGCGGGCCGGGGGTGCGGTCACCTCCGCGCCGCAGCGCGGCCGGCAGCCGCGGCAGCCGCGGGCCGGAGCGCTGGACCTTGTAGTCCGGTGACGGCGCCTCGCGCCCGGGCAGCCCGGCCAGTCCGCGCGCGGCGTCGTCGCCGTCATCGCGCCGGCGCAGGAAGCGCGGACGGCTGCGGTAGACCTTGTAGTCGGGCTTCTCGTCGGCCATCGGCGGTGGGTATGGTGGCAGCCCCCATGCCGGCGACCCCTGCGCGAACGAGCTGCGTCATCGGGGTCGACCTCGGCGGCACGAAGCTCCTCGCGGGCGTCGTCGGGCCCGATCTCGCGGTTCGCCACCGCGTCCGGCGCCAGGCGTTCGGACTCGACCAGCCGCAGCTGATGGCGACGATCGTCGACGCGGTGGAGGAGGCCCGCGCGGAGGTCGAGGAGGAGATCACCGCGGTCGGCTTCGGCATCCCCGTGACGCTGGACCGGCGCACGGGCACGGCGGTCTACTCGACCCACCTGCCCCTCGCGGGCGTGCCCTTCGGCGCGATCATGTCCGAGCGGCTGGGGCTCCCCGTGACCGTCGACAACGACGGCAACTGCGCGGTGCTGGCGGAGGCGCGCCACGGCGCGGGCGGCGGCTCCGGCGACGTCGTGATGCTCACGCTCGGCACCGGGATCGGCGGCGGGCTCGTGCTCGGCGGCGAGTTGCAGCGCGGCTGGATCGGCGCGGGCGCCGAGCTCGGGCACATGGTCGTCGACATGGACGGCCCGCCGTGCCAGGGCCATTGCCCGAATCGCGGCTGCCTCGAGGTGATGGCGTCGGGCTCGGCGCTGGTGCGCGAGGCGTCGCTGCGCGTGGCGCGGCGGCCGGACACCGCGCTCGGGCACGCGCTCGAGGAGGGCCGCGAGCTGACCGGGCCGTTCGTGACGGAGCTCGCGCACGACGGCGATCCCGTGGCGCGCGATGCGCTCGAGACGGTCGGCCGCGCGCTCGGCGTCGGGCTCTCGAGCCTGGTCAACGTGCTCAACCCGGAGGTGATCGTGATCGGAGGCGGCGTGATCGCGGCGGGGGAGATGCTGCTCGAGCCCGCCCGGCGCGAGATGCGCGAGCGCGCGCTGGCGCCGGCCCGCGACGCGGTACGGGTCGTCGCGGCGGCGTTCGGGGACCAGGCGGGGATGATCGGCGCCGCGCTGATGGCGCGCGAGGTCGAGGCGTGAGCGCCCCGCCCGGCGGGCGCCTGATCGTCTGCCCGACACCGATCGGCAACCTCGAGGACATCACCCTGCGCGTGCTCTCCGCGTTGCGCGATGCGGATGTCGTGGCGTGCGAAGACACGCGCCGCACGGGCGTGCTGCTCCAGCGCTACGGCGTGCAGGCGAAGCTCGTCCCCTACCACGAGCACAACGAGCGCGAGCGGACCGCCGACCTCGTCGAGCGGATGCGCGGCGGCGCGGTCGTCGCGCTCGTGTCGGACGCCGGCATGCCACTCGTGTCCGATCCCGGCTACGTGCTCGTGCGCGGCTGCGTCGCCGCGGGGCTCGAGGTCGAGGTGCTGCCCGGCCCGTCGGCGGCGATCGCGGCGCTCGTCGCCTCGGCCCTGCCTGCCGACGCCTGGCGCTTCGCGGGCTTCCTCCCGCGCAAGCGCGCGGGGCTCGTCGAGGCGTTCGCGGGGTCCGAGACGCTGGTGGCGTTCGAGTCCCCCAAGCGCGTCGCGGCGTCGCTCGCGGTGCTCGCGGAGCTCGATCCGGAGCGGCCGGTGGCGGTCTGCCGCGAGCTCACCAAGCTGCACGAGGAGGTCGTGCGCGGGCCGGCGGGCGAGCTGGCGGCGCGGTACGCGAAGTCCGAGCCGCGCGGCGAGGTCGTGCTGGTCGTCGGCGGGGCGCCGCGGCGGACGGCGGTCGACGAGGCCGCGGTCGACGCGGTGCGGCGCCTGGTCGCCGCCGGCGCGAAGCCGCGGCCGGCGGCCGGCGTCGTCTCCGAGCTGACCGGGGCGCCCGCGAACGCGCTCTACAAGGCCGTCGCGGAGAAGTGACGGCCTGAGGGAATCGCGCGCCCGCCGCGGTCGTCCTGGCTGATGGGTCCGTCCAGGCCTCACGACGCCGGGTCAAGGAGGACGCAGGACGCAGGCGTCGTGGGGCCCGGGGGTTCCGATCCGTCCCGGGCCCGGGGAACGTCAACTGCGGCAGTGAGGGAGTGGGTCCGGAGGCGGCGGCTGCTCCCGGGCGAGCGCCGGTCAACGCTGGTCGCCGAGGCCCCTCAGCCGTCCGACCCGCGTTGACGGCGAAATACGCCGTCAACGCAGGTCGCGGCCACTCGAGCGACGAGCTGCCTGCGTTGACCGGCGCTCGCGCGCATCGCTGCTCGCTCCCGGCTTCCTCGTCGATGCGGCAGTTGACGTAGACCCTGGCGCGAAGGGAGCGCCGCGAGTCGATCGCCTTGCCGCCGGTTCGTCACGACAACGCGCCAACTCCGTGCCGATCTACGCGCGCCGGGCGATCATGCGGCGATCTGGGCCTAGGTTCGCTCGCGTGCGCGCCACCTCGCTCCCGATCGCACTTCCCGTCGCGGCTGCGGCCCTGACCCTCGTGGTCGCCGCCCTGGCGCCGTTGGCGGTTCCCTCCACCGCCCTGGCCGAGCGATGGCTGCGGCCGGTTCCCGGCGAGGTGGCGCGCTCCTTCGCCTACGCGCGCGGCGCGCCGTTCGCCGCGGGCGCGCACCGCGGCGCCGACCTCGCCGCCCCGCCGGGCACGGCCGTCCGTGCGGCCTGCGCCGGCCGCGTCGTGCACGCGGGCGCGGTCGCCGGCCGCGACAAGGTGGTGAGCATGACCTGCGGGACGCGGCGCGTGAGCTACCTGCCGCTCGCCGCGGTCGCGGTCCGCGCGGGCGCGCGGATCCGCGCGGGTGCGCCGGTCGGCACCGTCGCGCCGGGCCACGGCGGCCTGCACCTCGGCGTCCGCCGCGAGGGCGATCCGTTCGGGTACGAGGACCCGCTGACGCTGCTCGCGGCGCCGCCACGCCCGTTCGCTCCGGCTCCCGCCCCGCCGGCCCCGCGCGCGCCGCGGCCGGCGGCTACTCCCTGGTCGGCCCCGCGCCCGCTGCCACCCGGCCCGCTCCCGGCCGGACGCGCCTCGCCGCTCGCTCCGTGGCCGGTCTGGGCGGGCCTCGCGCTGCTGCTCTGCGGCGTGGCCGGAACGGGGACCCTCGCGCTGCGCCGGCGGCGGGTCGCCGCGGCCTGCGTGGAGCCGGCCGCGGCGCCGCCGTAGCGGGCCGGGCTCGAACACGGCCAGGCGATCGCCGCTGCGGCGCGGGCTGCGACGGCCCCGCCGCTAGCCTTCGACCCCGCGATGGCCTTCTACGTCACGACCCCCATCTACTACGTGAACGCCGCGCCGCACCTCGGCCACGCTTACACGACGATCGGCGCCGACATCCTCGCCCGCCATCACCGCCAGCGCGGCGAGGACGTCTTCTTCCTCACCGGGACCGACGAGCACGGCGAGCCGGTCGCGCGCGTGGCCGAGAGCGAGGGGATCACGCCGAAGGAGCTCGCCGACCGCAACGCGCAGCGCTTCCTGGACCTGCTGCCGCGCATCAACGTGTCCAACGACTTCTTCATCCGCACCTCCGACCCGCGCCACAAGCAGCGCGTCCAAGAGGTCATGCAGCGCGTGCACGACAACGGCCACGTCTACAAGGGCAACTACGAGGGCTGGTACTGCCCCAAGTGCGCCGACTTCAAGTCGGACGCCGAGATCGGCGAGGGCAACACCTGCCTGATCCATATCGGCACGCCGCTCGACCGCGTGCACGAGGAGAACTGGTTCTTCCGGCTGTCGGCGTTCGAGCAGCCGCTGAAGGACCTCTACGCGGAGCGGCCCGATTTCGTCGCGCCCCGTTCCCGCTACAACGAAGCGCTCTCGTTCATCAACGGCGGCCTCCAGGACGTGTCGCTCTCGCGCGCGAAGCTGACCTGGGGCGTCGAGGTGCCCTGGGACCCCGCGCACGTCTTCTACGTCTGGTTCGACGCGCTGCTCAACTACTACACGGCGCTGTCGTTCGCCCGCGACGGCGAGGACCTGACGGAGCGCTTCTGGCCGGCCAGCTACCACCTCCTCGGCAAGGACATCCTGAAGTTCCACGCGGTCTTCTGGCCCGCGCTGCTGCTCGCGGCGGACATCCCGCTGCCCGAGCGCGAGCTGATCCACGGCTACCTGCTGATGCGCGACGCGTCGGGCGCCGAGACGAAGATGTCCAAGTCGCTCGGGAACGTGCTCGACCCGTTCGAGGTGATGGACGCGTTCGGCACCGACGCGCTGCGCTACTACTGCTTCCGCGAGGTCTCCTTCGGCCAGGACGGCAGCGTGTCGACGACCACGTTCGGCGAGCGCTACGAGTCCGAGCTCGCCAACGACTACGGCAACCTCGCGAGCCGCACGCTCGCGATGATCGGCCGCTACCGCGACGGCGTCGTGCCCGATGTCGACGTCGACGCGACGCTCGCACCCGACTTCGAGGGCCTCGTCGAGGAGGTCTCCGGGCTGCTCGACCGCGCCGAGATCACGCAGGCGCTCGAGCGGATCTGGCAGCGCGTGCGCCGTCTCAACCGCTACGTCGAGGAGCGCGCGCCGTGGCAGCTGGCCAAGGAGCCCGAGCGCGCGGCGGACCTCGACACCACGCTGCGCTCGCTCGCCGAGGGGATCCGCGCCGTCACCGTGCTGCTGCACCCGTACATGCCCGAGACGGCGGCGAAGCTGCTCGTGGCGCTCGGGGACGAGGAGCTCGCGCTCGAGTCGGCGGGCTTCGGCGACCGGCCCGGCGGCGGGACGGTCGGAAAGCTGCCGCAGCTCTTCCCGAAGCCGCAGTGATCGACAGCCACACGCACCTCGACAGCACGCCGGGCACCGACGCGGAGATCGTCGCTGCTGCCCGCGCGGCCGGCGTCACGCGGATCCTCACGATCGGCACCGACGCCGAGAGCTCGCGCAGGGCGCAGGCCGCCGCCGAGGCGCACGAGGACGTCTGGTTCGCGGTCGGCCATCACCCCAACAACGCGACCGGCTACACCGCCGCGCACACCGACGAGCTGCGTGAGCTCGCGCGCCACCCGCGCTGCGCCGCGATCGGCGAGACCGGGCTCGACGACTTCCGCGACTACGCGCCGCGACCGGATCAGGAGCGCGCGTTCGCGGCGCACATCGGACTCGCGCGCGAGCTCGGCAAGCCACTGGTGATCCACACCCGCGCGGCCGAGGACGACACGATCGCGACGCTCGCGCGCGACGCGCAGGGGCTCGACGTGATCCTGCACTGCTTCTCGATGCCCGACCGGGTGGAGGAGTGCCTCGACAACGGCTGGTGGCTCTCGTTCGCCGGCAACGTCACCTACCCGAAGGCGCGCGAGCTCGCATTCGCCGCCGAGCGCGCGCCGCTCGACCGCATCCTCGTCGAGACCGACGCGCCGTACCTGACGCCGCAGGCGGTGCGCAAGGAACGTAACCAGCCCGCCTACGTCGTGCACACCGCGCGCTTCGTCGCCGAGCGCCGCGGGATCTCCTACGCGGAGCTCGAGGCGGCGGTGCACGCCAACGGCGCACGGCTGTTCGGCTGGTGAGCGAGCGCGGGCGCCCCGCCGGCCGGCCGGGCGACCTTCCCGTCCAGCCGAGCCTGCGCCGGATGAAGCAGTTCGGCATCCGCCCGAAGCGCGACCTGGGCCAGAACTTCCTGATCGACTCGAACCTGCTCGACGTGATCGCGCGCGCCGCCGCGCTCGGCGAAGCCGATGTCGTGCTGGAGGTCGGCGGCGGGCTCGGCGTGCTGTCCGAGCACCTGGCCGAACGCGTCGCGCACGTGCACGTGGTCGAGCTCGACCGCTCGCTCGAGCCGGCCCTGCGCGATGCGCTCGACGCCCATGCGAACGCGACCCTGCACCTCGCCGACGCCGTCCGGCTCGACCTCGCGGCGCTGGACCCCGCGCCGACGAAGGTCGTCGCCAACCTTCCCTACGGCGTCGCCGCGAGCGTGATCCTGCGCACGATCTCCGACCTGCCGGAGGTGAGCAGCTGGGTGGCGATGGTGCAGAAGGAGGTCGGCGAGCGCTTCGCCGCGCGCGCGGGCACGTCCGCTTACGGCGTCCCGAGCGTGCTCGCCCAGCTCGCCTGCGATGTGCGGGTCCTGCGCACCGTCTCGCGTACGGTGTTCCATCCCGTGCCGAAGGTCGATTCCGTACTCGTGGGCCTGAGCCGCCGCGGGCCTGCGCCGGACCCCGCGCTGCGAGCGCTGGTCCAGCAGGGCTTCGCGCATCGCCGCAAGGCGCTGGCGCGCTCGCTCAGCCTCGCGGCCGGCGCTGAGCCGGGGCTGCGCGACCGCGCGCGCGCCGGGCTGGAGGCGATCGGCCGGCCCGCCGACGCCCGCGCCGAGCAGCTCGCGCCCGAGGAATGGCGGGCGCTGCACGAGGAGATGAAGCAGTGATGCGGCTGCGCTGCCTCGCCCCGGGCAAGGTCAACCTCTGCCTCTTCATCGGCCGCCCGCGCGATGACGGGTATCACCCGCTCGTGTCGCTGGTGCAACCTGTTTCGCTCGCCGACGCGCTGGAGCTCGAGCCCGCGGCGGGAGCCGAGGACGAGGTCGTCTGCCCGGGCGTCGACGGGGAGAACCTCGCGGCGCGGGCGCTGGTCCGCTTCCGCGCCGCGACGAGCTGGGACGGGCCGCCCGTCCGGATCACGATCGCCAAGCACGTCCCGGTCGCGGCGGGGATGGGCGGCGGCTCGGCCGATGCCGCCGCGACGCTGCGGCTCGCCGCCGCGGCCGCCGGGCAGGATCCCGCGAGCCCCGAGCTGCACGAGGTCGCGGTCGAGCTGGGCGCCGACGTGCCGAGCCAGCTCCTGCCCGAGCGCTGCCTCATGACCGGCGCCGGCGAGGGCGTCCGTGCGCTCGGGGACCCCGAGCCGTCCGGGCTGCTGATCGTCCCCTCCGCGCACGCCCTCTCCACGCCCGCGGTCTACGCGGAGTTCGACCGGCTGGCGCTCGGCCGCGACCCCGACGAGCTCGACCGGCTGAGCGGCCAGGTGCCGGGCGCGGCACGCGAGGGCTCGCTCCTGACCGAGCGCCTGCTGCACAACGACCTCGAGGCGGCCGCGCGCTCGCTGTGCCCGCCGATCGGCGACGCGCTGGCGGACGTGCGCGCAGCGGGCGCGGTGCGCGCGATGGTCTCCGGCTCGGGTCCCACCGTCTTCGGGATCTTCGACGGCGCCGAGGGCGTGGCGCACGCGCAGGCGGCCGCCGCGGCGCTCAGGTCGCGCCATCCGCACGCGGTCGCGGCGACGCCGGTGGGTCGCGCGTTCGCCGCCCCGGTGGAGGTCTGACCGTGCACCCCGTCTGGATCGCCGGCGCGGTCATCCTGGCGCTCTACCTGGTGCTCCGGCGCCGCGCGCACGGCCGCGGCTTCCTCGCGCTGGGCGCCCTCGCCGCGGTCGGCGCCGGCCTGATCGGCTTCGGCGTCGTCGAGCTGCCCAACGTCGAGAAGCTGATCGAGGACGCGGGCAAGGCGCTCGGCAAGTGGACCTACCTCGCCGTCGGCGTGCTCGCGTTCCTGGAGACGGGGGCGTTCATCGGGCTCGTCGCACCCGGCGAGACGACGGTGATCGTCGGCGGACTCGTCGCAGGCCAGGGAGAGATCTCGCTGATGCTCCTGATCGCGATCGTCTGGACCTGCGCCGTACTGGGCGACGTCACGTCCTATGCGCTCGGACGCCGGCTCGGCCGTGACTTCATGGTCCGCCACGGCGGGCGCGTGAAGATCACCGAGGAACGTCTGGAGCACGTCGAGGCGTTCTTCGAGCGGCGCGGCGGCATGACGATCCTGATCGGCCGCTTCATCGGGCTGGTGCGCGCGATCGCGCCGTTCATCGCCGGCGCCTCGCGCATGCCGTTGCGCAAGTTCCTCCCCTACGACGTGCTCGGCGCCGGGCTCTGGGCGACGACGTTCTGCGTGCTCGGCTACGTGTTCTGGCGCTCGTTCGACCAGCTCACCGCGTGGGTCTCGCGCGGGCTGTTCGCGTTCAGCCTGTTCGTCGCGCTGATCGTCGCGATCGTGTTCCTGGTCCGGCTGCAGCGCAGCCCGGAGCTGCGGGAGCGGACCGGCAAGTGGATCGCCGCGCAGCTCGAGAAGCCGCTGCTGCGCCCGGTCGCACCGTACCTGCGTGCAGCCTGGCGGCAGGTCGGGCAGCCGCTGGCACGGCTGTCGCAGCGGCCGGCGCGCTTCGTCTGGAACCGCCTCACGCCGGGCGACCTGGGCCTCGAGGTCACCACGCTGCTGGCGCTCGCCGCGGTCGGCTCGTTCGCGTTCTTCCTGCTCGGCGACGCGCCGGAGGCGCGCGGGCAGCAGCACCTCGACGACTTCGCGTTCGACATCGCCGACGGCCTCTACTCCGAGCGGCTCAAGGACGTGGCGGTCTGGGTGACTGCGCTCGGCTCGTTTGCGGTCGTCGGCGTGCTCGTCGCGTTGATCGCGCTCTGGGCGGCCTCGCGCCGCCGCTTCGTCGATGCCGGGGCGCTGGTGATCGCCTTCCTGCTGACGTGGGTGGCCGTCGACGTCGCCAAGGAGCTCTACGACCGGCCGAGCCCGCCCGGCGCCCATGTCGAGACCGAGGGCATGTCGTTTCCCTCGGGCCACGCGGCTTATGCGGTCGCGTGGGTCGCCTGCGCCGTCGTGCTCGTGCGCGGCGGCTCCGGCTTCGCGGCACGATTCGCGGTGGTGATCGCGGCGGTCGTGCTGACGGTTGTGGTCGCGCTGACCCGCGTGTACCTGCGCGCCCACTATCTCTCCGACGTCAACGGCGGCGTGGGACTCGCGACCGCGATCTTCGCGCTCGCGGGGGTCGTCGCGGTGGTCGTCGGGCACCTGCGTCAGAATGAGCGGCCGCCGCCATGAGCAACGAGACCTGGACCTACATCGCGCTCGGCTCCGCGGGCGGGCTCTCGCTGATCGCCTGGATCCTGCTTGTGCTCGTGCCCGCGTGGACGTCGTTCTCGCGCGCCTGGGAGCGGCTCGTCGCGACCATCCTGAGCATCTACGTGCTCGCGGCCTTCGTGCTCGCCGGCGTGATGCTCGGCGGCGGCTTCCTCTGGTACTTCGACGAGCTCTGAGCGCCGGCCCCGCCTAGACTTCGGCGCCATGAACGCGTCGGGTGAGACGGAGGCGCTGGACCTCGGCGCGCTCGGGGCGATCACCGACGCGGTGGAGTCCGGCGACGGGCTGCCCGAGGTCGTCCGCGCGGCCGCCCGGGCGCTCGACGCGTCGCTGGTGCTGATCGACCGCTCGAGCGCGGTGCTCGCGGTCGCGGCCCGCTCCTCCGCCGACGAGCGGGCGCTGATGTCCGACATGCCGGGCGTGGCGACGCACGAGCTGCGCGTCGGCGACGCGATCGTCGGCAGGCTGCGCCTGCGCGGGCGGTCGGGCGAGCCGTCGGCGGCGCTGCTGCGGCTCGTCACCACGCTGATCGCATCCGAGGTCGAGCGCGTGCGCGCGCCCGAACGCGCGTCCGAGGCCGCGCAGGAGGCGTTCCTGCGCGCCGTGCTTCACCGGCGGGTCACCGATCGCGGCGACATCCTCGCGCGGGCGGCCGAGCTCGGCGTCGCCCTCGAGCGCGGCGCGGCCGTGATCGTCGTGCGCGCGCATCACTTCGCCCCGGCCGAGGACGACTGGCGCATCCGCGTGCTCGTCGCTGCCGAGCGCGCCGCGCGCGCCGCTGCGCCGGGCTCGATCGCCGCGATCGACGACCCGCTCAGCGACACGGCGGGCCAGATCCTCGTCCTCTCCCCGGCGGCCGCCGACGCCGAATCGCGCCGCACCGCCGAGGCGGTCGCGCGCGAGCTGCGCGCGTCGCTGCACGGCTTCACGTTCGCCGTCGGCTACTCGCGCGTCGCGCTCGACCCCGTCGATCTCTACCGCGCCGGCAACGAGGCGCTGCTCGCCGCCAACGTGGCCGAGGCGGAACCGGGCGGCGAGGATGCGGAGCTCGAGCGCCCGGCGGTGCTGGCGTTCGAGGCGACGGGCGCGTACCGGCTGCTGCTGCCCGCGATGAGCGAGGACCCGGGCGAGCTGCAGCGCTTCTACGCGGAGACCGTCGCGCCGCTGGCGGCATACGACGAGCAGTACGAGACGGACCTCGTGCAGACGCTCGAGACCTTCCTGGAATGCGACGGCAACGTCGCCAACACCGCACAGCGGCTGTTCACGCACCGCCATACCGTCCGCTACCGGCTCGAGCGCGTGCGCGACCTCTGCGGGCTCGACGTCGGCTCGACCGACGGGCGCGAGAAGCTCGGGCTCGGGCTGAAGGCGATGCGGGTGCTCGGGATCGCCGCGCCGCGAGGACCCGCCACCGAGCGCGGCGCCGGCGGCGGCCGGGTGCCGCGCGGCGGTCGCGAGCGCTGACGGCCGCGAGCGTTCCCACCCTGTACGAGTGGGCCGGCGGCGAGCCCGCGCTGCTGCGGCTGACCGAGGTCTTCTACGACCGGGTCCGCGCGGACCCGGTGCTCGCGCCCGTCTTCGCGCAGATGCCGCACGACCACCCGCAGCACGTCGCGACGTGGCTCGGGGAGGTCTTCGGCGGCCCGCCGCGCTACACGGAGGAGCACGGCGGCTATCCGCACATGGTTGCCAAGCACCTCGGCCGCGCGTTGACCGAGGAGCAGCGGCCGCGCTGGGTGCAGCTGATCCGCGCGGCGGCCGACGAGGCGGGGCTCCCGTCGGACCCGGAGTTCCGCTCCGCGTTCGTCGCCTACATCGAGTGGGGAACGCGGCTGGCGCTCGCCAACTCCCAGCCCGGCGCCGAGCCGCCGCCGAAGGCTCCCGTGCCGCGCTGGGGCTGGGGCGAGGCGCCGCCCTACATGAGTTGATCCGTAGAGTCTGCCGCCGATGGCGATCGGGGTGATCACCGGCTCGGGAACGTACGCGCTGCCGGGCTTCGAGGGTGGCGAGCCTGAGCCGGTCCGGACGCCGTGGGGCGACGCGCTGGTCTCGCGCGGGACGTTCGCCGGTGTCGACGTCGCGCATGTCTCCCGCCACGGCGCCGGTCACGTGCGGCTCTCCAACCACGTCGCCCACCGCGCCAACGTCGGCGCGCTGGCGCGGCTCGGCGTCGACGCCGTGGTCGCGGTCACGGTCTGCGGTGCGGTCGATCCCGGGGTCGAGCTCGGATCGCTGGTCTGCTTCGACGACCTGCACTTCGCCGCCAACCGGCTGCCCGACGGCTCGCTCTGCACGTTCTTCGCCGAGCCGGGGGACCCGCGACGCGGGCACTGGATCTACGAGAGCCCGTTCGCGCCGGCACTGCGGGTGACGCTGCTCGAAGCCGCCGAGCGCGCCGGCCTGCCGATGCGCGACGGCGGCTGCTACGGCCATGTCGACGGGCCGCGCTTCAACACCAGGGCGGAGATCCGCGGGCTCGCCGCGGCGGGCGTGACCGCGGTGTCGCAGACCGCCGGTCCGGAGACGGTGCTCGCGGGCGAGGCCGAGCTGCCGTTCGCGCTCGTCGGCTACGCGACGGACTACGCGAACGGCGTGCAGCCGGAGGCGACGCCGATCGAGCGCCTGCTCGAGCTGATCGCCGCGAGCACGGAGACGTTCGCGCGGGTGCTGGCCGAGGCGCTGCCGCGGATCGCTGCGGCCGAGCACGCACCGGCCGGCGTCGTGTACCGGTTCCACGAGGAGTGACCGGCCCGGCCGCCGCGCTGGTCATCGCCCGCGCTCCGTCGCCGGGCGCGGTCCTGCCGGCGCTCGCGCCGCTGCTGGGGCCGGAGCGCCGCGTGGCCTTGCAGGAGCTGCTGATCCGGCGGGCGGCGGCATGGGCGGCGACCGTGGCGCCGGCGTCCGCGTTCGTCGCCGTCGACGGCTCGCTCGACGCGGTCGCCGGGCTGCTCCCGCCGGGCGTGACCGCGTTCGAGCAGGAGGGCGCCGGGCCCGCGGAGGCGCTCGCGCGGGCGATCGAGCGGATCGGCCGCGGGCCACTGCTGATCGGCGCCGCCGACTGCCCGCGGCTTGGCGCTGCCCACGCCGCGGCGGCGCTCGACGACCTCGCCGCGGGCTGCGACGTCGTGATCGGCGCGACGCTCGAGGGCGGCTGGTACCTGGCCGGCCTGCGCGAGCCGCGCCCCGAGCTGCTGACCGTGGCCCCGGAGGCCTGGCAGCGCGAGGGAGGCATCGCACTCGTGCTCGGGCGGGCGGCCGAGCTCGGCGCCGAGGTCGGGATGCTGCGCCACGAGCGGCTGCTCGTCACCCCCGCCGACGCAGCGGCGCTGCTGGCCGATCCGCTGGCGCCGCCCGACCTGCGCGCGGCGCTCTCGGGCTAGCGCCGCTTGATCCGGATCGTCGCCCGCGCGCGTCCGGAGATGCGCAGGTCCGGGTCGCGGTAGGAGGGCTGCCCGGGATCGAAGTCCTCGGGATCGCCGCCCGGGCGGCGGGCGAAGATGCCGTCGTAGCGTTGGATGCCGTCGATCTGGTCGAGCAGGCTGCGCACGTTCGGGGGACCGAGGTCGCCGCCCGAGCTGCCGAACTCGAAGTCGACGTCGAACAGGTCGAAGAACTCGCCCCCGGGGAAGTCGACGTCGACGCCGGTGAAGACGATGCGGCGCTTGCCGCGACGCAGGTCGGAGGGCAGCCGCAGGCGGACCTTGCGCCGCTCCAGGCGCCCGCGGACGTGGCGCAGGACCAACGTCGCGTGGACTTTCTTCCCCGCCCGCCCGCGGCGCGGCAGCCGCACCTTGCGCAGGAAGGCCTGCTGCTGCCCGCGCGCGATCTGCACGTCGACGTCGACGCCGGTGACGTGGACCTCGCGGGCCTTGAAGGAGTCGACCAGCGCCAGCGCCTGCAGCAGGTCGCTGCTCGCCGCTCCCGCCACCACGTTGCCGGCTCCGAACGCGTCGGCGACGTCGGACACGTAGCGGTTGCAGAAGCCCACCGGCTCGTCCGCCTCCGCGAAGGCGATCTTGAAGCACGCGTGGCCGGTCAGGCGCGCGGGCGAGCCACCGAGGACCGTGCCGGCGGCCTGCGTGACGGCCAGCGGCGCGAGGAACGTGAGGAGCGAGCCGCCCGTCGGCTGATCGACGATGGTCTCGTCGGCGACGTTGGTGGCGATCGTGCGCTCGGCGCCGGTGTCGAGGTCGGTCGCCTTCACGCGCACCGGCACGGTCGGCGGAAGCGCGCCCATGCGCCCGACGACGGCATCGAGCGAGTCGTTCGTGAGCGTCCCGATGTCATGTCCGGTCGCCGCGTACTTGTACGTGCCGGCCGACTCCCCGATCGCGATCGGGTTGTTGACGACGCGGAACACGTACGCGTCCTGCAGCAGCAGCGCCCGAGCGCCGACGCCGTCGAGCGGGTGCCCGAAGCCCCAGACGTTGCCGCCGTCGGTGTAGGCGACGGTCCCGATCGCGCTGGCCGAGATGTCACCCGACGCGTAGCCGACGCCGAACGCCGAGCCGGGCCGCAGCTGTTGCACCGGGAACGAGCCGACCGGTCCCGCCGGGGTCGCGAGCACCACTCGTCCGCGCTTCGCGGCCGCCCGCTGCACCGCCGCGCCGAGTCGCGTGCTCAGGCCGGTGACGGTCAGCGGCGCCGACAGCGGCCGCGCGCGGGCCAGGGTCGAGCGCGCATCCTTGGCTCGCGGCGCGTCGACCGGGTTGCCGATGATCGCCTCGATCGGCGTGGCCAGCACGACCTTGCCGCCGTACTCGCCGATCGACTCGGAGATCGCGCCGATGCTCCGCTGCGTGCCCTGCGCGTCGGGGCAGTAGATCGGCGAGCCGGAGAACCCGGGCCCGATGCCGGTCTCGTCCACGGCCGGCCCGGACGCCTTGACCAGGATCCGCGGCCCCGTGCCGCTCGCCCGGTCGTCGACGACGTCGATCACCTCGATGTCGAACGCGGCGACGTCGGTCCCGCGCACGACCGAGTACGCCGTGCACTGCATGCCGCTCCGCACATCCCCGAGCGGCATCACCGGATCGCCGGCCCACGCTGCCGTCGCCTGGATCAGGAGCGCGGCGGCCGTGGCGATCAGGATGCGCATCGGCGGCGCAGCGTAGCGAGGAATCCGCCCGCTCAGGCGGCAGATCTCGAGATTTCGGAGCGCTGACGATTCCGCTCGGCCTCGTAACGCCGCAACCACTTGCGCACGGCGTTGTCAGAGACGCCGTACTTCCTGCCGATCGCCACCCAGCTCATCTCGCGCAGTTCGGCGAGCAGCTGCTCGTACGACGGTCGCTCGACCTTGCGCCGGCCGGCCATCGACCGACCGGCCCGGCACTCAGCCGAGGCCTGCCAACAGGCTTGAGAGCAATACCGCTGCCGTGAGCTCCGCCGGCGGAACTCCGTCCCGCAGGTCGGGCAGACGTTCCGCGGCAGGTTCCGCGAGCAGTGAGTCGAGAGCGTCGCCGCGCAGTTCGGACACACGATCCGAAGATTGTCGAGCCGGTTGTCGTCGTGCACCCCGTTGATGTGGTCGAGGATGAGGCTCATTCGAAGCCCCCTCCACTCCTCGCCCTGGCCACACAGCTCGCAGGCCCGAGCCTTGAGGCCTGTTTCGTAGAGCCGCCGCTTGAGCGAGTGGCGGGTGTAGGTCGAGCCCTCGATGAGGACCTGCTCGATCGGGATGCGCTGCCGCTGCAGATGTGCGCCGGCTTGCGCGTAGGGAGCGAAATGATTCGTCGGAATCCGCCACGTGGCGGCCCATCGCTTCAGTACCGCGTGGTTGCCGCCGGCTGCCCGAACACCGAGGCGGCGCAGAGCCTGCGACCAGTTGGTTGACGCGGCGATGGCCTCTCTGGCAGCCGATTCCGTGTACCGTGGCACGAACACATGTTCGCACCGCGGCCGGACGGAAATCGGCTCGGAACGGCCGCGCTGTCAGTGGACTGGGGAGGGAAGGTTCGAACTCCCTTTTCGGGGACCAAAACCCCGCGTCTTAGCCCATTAGACCACTCCCCAGAGCAGGTGCTGCGAATGCCGATACTACGATGCCACCCCATGCCCGCCCCTACCGTGGTGCTCCTCGCCGCGGGTGAGGGGACCCGGATGCGCTCAGCGCTGCCCAAGGTCCTGCACCCGATCTGCGGGCGACCGATGATCCTGTGGCCGCTGCTCGCCGCGCGCGAGGCCGGAGCGGAGCGGGTGATCGTCGTCGACAATCCCAAGCGCCTGCTCGCCGAGCACCTGCCCGAAGGCGTCGAGGTGGCGATCCAGCGGCAGCCGCGCGGCACCGGCGACGCCGTCGCAGCCGCGGCCGGCCAGATCGATCCCTCCGCCCCCGTGGTCGTGTTGAACGCCGACATGCCGCTGATCACGGGCGAGGCGATCGCCGCGGTCGTCGCCGCGCACGAGGAATCCGGGGCCGCCGCGACGCTCGCGTCGATGGAGCTCGAGGACGCGAGCGGCTACGGGCGCGTGCTCCGCGGCGCCGACGGCAACGTCGAGCGTGTCGTGGAGACGAAGTCGACCGGCGACGCGACCGAGGCCGAGCTCGCGATCCGCGAGGCCAACGCCGGCCTGTACGTGTTCGACGGCGGCGCGCTGCTCGCAGCGCTGAGCGGCCTCGACGAGGACAACGCCCAGGGCGAGCTCTACCTGCCCGACGTCCTGCCGGCCCTGCTCGCCGCCGGCAAGTCCGTCCAGGCCTGCCCGCTGCCCGATCCCGACCTCGCGCTCGGCGTCAACGACCGCGTCGACCTCGCGCACGTCACCCGCCTGGCCCAGGAGCGGATCCACCGCGCCCACCAGCGCGCGGGCGTCACGATCGTCAACCCCGAGAGCACGACGATCGACGTGTACGTGTCGATCGGCGAGGACACCACGATCGAGCCCTCGAGCTCCCTGCGCGGCATGACGCGCATCGGCGCGCGCTGCACCGTCGGGCCGCTCAGCACGCTGATCGACTCGGTCCTCGGCGACGAGGTCGCCGTCCGGCACTCCTACCTCGACGGCGCGAGCGCGGCCGACGGCGTGACGATCGGCCCGTTCGCCTACCTGCGCCCGAAGGCGGTCCTGCAGGAGAACGCGAAGGCCGGCACGTTCGTCGAGATCAAGAACGCCACGATCGGCCCCGGCTCGAAGGTGCCGCACCTGTCCTACGTCGGCGACGCGGACGTGGGCGAGGGGTCCAACCTCGGCGCGGGAACGATCACCGCCAACTACGACGGCCGCAGGAAGCACCGCACCACGATCGGGGACCGCGTCCGGATCTCGGTCGACACGTCGCTCGTCGCGCCCGTCGAGGTCGGCGACGACGCCTACACGGCGGCCGGCTCGGTGATCACCGAGGACGTCCCACCTGGCGCGCTGGGCGTCGCGCGCCAGCGCCAGACCAACGTCGAGGGCTACGCCGACCGGCGCAGGGAGGAAGAGTGACGGCCCAAAGTGCGGGACCGAGCGTCACGCCGTCGGGGTCTCGGATTACACTGGCCGGGCAAGTGAGCGCGCTGGAACCTCAGCCCTTGGCCGGCACTTCGATCAACCTCGAATACGGCAAGCGTCTCATGCTGTTCTCGGGGCGCGCGAACCCTGCGCTGGCGGCGAAGATCGCGGGCCGGCTCAACGTCGATCTCGGCGGGGTCACGCTCAAGACGTTCTCAAACGGCGAGGTCTACTGCCGCTACGAGGAGTCGATTCGCGGGGCGGACGTCTTCATCGTCCAGCCGACCTGCGCGAATCCGCAGGAGCACGTCAACGCGAACGACGCGCTGATGGAGCTGATGGTGATGATCGATGCCGCCGTGGGCGCGTCGGCTCATCGCGTGATCGCGGTCACGCCGTGGTACGGCTACTCGCGCCAGGACAAGAAATCGACGCCGCGCGAGCCGATCACCGCGCGCCTGGTCGCCCGGATGCTCGAGGCGGCGGGCGCCGACCGCGTGCTCACGATGGACCTGCACGCCGGCCAGGTGCAGGGCTTCTTCCAGAAGCCCGTGGACCACATGACGGCGATGTTCATCCTCACCCAGTACTTCCGCGACCTGCACCTGGACGACATCGTCGTCGTCTCGCCGGACGCCGGCCGCGTGAAGCTGGCGAAGAAGTTCGCCGAGAAGGTCGGCGCCGAGCTGGCGATCCTCAACAAGGAGCGCCCCGCCCAGCAGGTCGCCGAGATCGCGTACGTGATCGGTGACGTGAAGGACAAGACGGCGGTCATCGTCGACGACCTGATCGACACCGCCGGAACGCTGCGGGCAGCGGCCGAGACGGTCAAGGACGAGGGTGCGCGCTGCGTCTATGCCTGCGCCACGCACGGCGTGTTCTCCGGCAACGCCTGGGAGAACCTCGCCGCGGCGCCGTTCGAGGAGATCGTGGTGACGGACACGATCCCGATGCAGCCCGGCGCGCCCGCGAACGTCCGCACGCTCTCGTGCGCCGACCTGCTGACCGACTCGATCCGGCGGATCTTCACCGACGACTCGGTATCCGAGGTCTTCGGCGGCGAGAACCAGCTCTTCTGAGCAGCTGCTCCGGCGTCGACTCCCGGCAGGCTCTAGACGGCCCGGAACGTGATCTTCTCGAGCGACAGCCAGTCGCCGGCTGAGCTACAGACGGGGCCAACGCTGTAATCGAGCATCACCCCACCGTCCGGGTCCACGTTGATCCGCGCGAGTGCCCCGTTGCGCATCGAGGCGAAGACGCTGCGTCCCGCCGGCCGGTAGCCGGCAGGCAGGAAGAACACGTAGATCACCCCACCGCAGCCCTCCCCGCCGATGCGTTGAGCCAGGCCCTTGAGGTGGACCACTCCTTGGCGGTCCTTGAAGAACGCGACCGTGCTGTGGCCCGCCCCGTAGTTCTGCCAGACCGTGCCGAGGCCGCCGCTGTAGAACGCGAACCCCGGCTCACCGGCTGTTCCGACCTCGTGCCAGGCTTCCGGCGCCTTGAGCTGGGGCGCGGGGTAGCTGCCGGTGAGGTCGCCGTCGGCCGGGCCGCTGGGCGGCGCGCTGTCGGCCGTCGCGGCCGACGGCACCTTGCTCAGGCTCGACTCGGAGATGTCGCGGCCCTGGAGCGAGTTGTCGGCGATGTCCCAGCCGCTCAGCGAGCCGTTGACGTAGGGCTGGTTGACCGCGGCGACCGCCTGCTGCCCGGCGACGTCGGCGCTCGTGATCGTCCCGTTGACGCCCGCGACGGTCGGCGTGGGGTTCTTGCCGCGGATGTCGGCGCCGGTCAGCGTCTCGTCCTGGATGTTCGAGCTGTTCCACTCGTTCGCCGCATAGGCGCTCGTACCGCCCAGCGCCACGAACAGCGCGAGGTACGCCACCGCGTTGTGACGCGCGTGTCCAACCAACCGGCTCAACATGGGTCGACCTCCGTGTCCTTATACGGCCCGGAGCGTGATGCCCTCGAGCGACAGCCACTCGCCGTCTTGGCTACAGGTGTACGTGCCGTAATCGAGGCTGACGGATCCGTTGGCCTCGACGTCGACCCGCGCTAGCGCTCCATTGCGCATCGTGGTGTAGACGCTGCGCGCCGCCGGCCGGTAGCCGGCGGGCAGGTTGAAGATGTAGAGGATCGTTCCGCAGAGCGGGCCTCCGATGCGCTTGGCCAGCCCCTTGAGGTGAACCACTCCTTGGCGGTCCTTGAAGAACGCGACCGTGCTGTGGCCGCCGGAATCGAAGTTCGTCCAGACGTAGCCGATGCCGCCGCTGTAGAACGAGAACCCCGGCTCACCGGGAGCTCCGACCTCGTGCCAGGCTTCCGGCGCCTTGAGCTGCGGCGCGGGGTAGCTGCCGGTGAGGTCGCCGTCGGCCGGACCGCTGGGCGGCGCGCTGTCGGCTGTCGCGGCCGACGGCACCTTGCTCAGGCTCGATTCGGAGATGTCGCGGCCCTGGAGCGAGTTGTCGGCGATGTCCCAGCCGCTCAGCGAGCCGTTGACGTAGGGCTGGTTGACCGCGGCGACCGCCTGCTGCCCGGCGACGTCGGCGCTCGTGATCGTCCCGTTGACGCCCGCGACGGTCGGCGTCGGGTTCTTGCCGCGGATGTCGGCGCCGGTCAGCGTCTCGTCCTGGATGTTCGAGCTGTTCCACTCGTTCGCCGCATAGGCGCTCGTACCGCCCAGCGCCACGAACAGCGCGAGGTACGCCACCGCGTTGTGACGCGCGTGTCCAACCAACCGGGCGAGCATGGGGGCCGACCTCCTTGTCCTTCCCAGCGCATCGCCGGGCCTATGACGATCCGACCCTCCCAAGTCCGGCGTGCGCAGTCAAGGGGCTCTACACCGCCCGGAACGTGATCCCCTCGAGCGATAGCCACTCGTTGTCCGGGCTACAGGCGGCGCCCACGCTCGTATCGAGGTTCACCCAACCGTCAGCGTCGACGTTGATCCGCCCGAGTGCCCCGTTGCGCAGCGAGGTGAAGACGCTGCGCGCCGCAGGACGGTAGCCGTCGGGCAGGGGGAACATGTAGACGATCGGACCGCAGACCTCGCCTCCGATGCGCTTCGCCAGCCCCTTGAGGTGCACCACGCCTTGGCGGTCCTTGAAGAAGGCGACCGAGCTGTGGCCGGAATCGAAGTTCTCCCAGACGAAGCCGGGGTCGGGGCCGTACCACGCGAACAGCGGCTCGTCGGCTGTTCCGACCTCGTGCCAGGCTTCGGGCGCCTTGAGCTGCGGCGCGGGGTAGCTGCCGGTGAGGTCGCCGTCGGCCGGGCCGCTGGGCGGCGCGCTGTCGGCCGTCGCGGCCGACGGCACCTTGCTCAGGCTCGATTCGGAGATGTCGCGGCCCTGGAGCGAGTTGTCGGCGATGTCCCAGCCGCTCAGCGAGCCGTTGACGTAGGGCTGGTTGACCGCGGCGACCGCCTGCTGCCCGGCGACGTCGGCGCTCGTGATCGTCCCGTTGACGCCCGCGACGGTCGGCGTGGGGTTCTTGCCGCGGATGTCGGCGCCGGTCAGCGTCTCGTCCTGGATGTTCGAGCTGTTCCACTCGTTCGCCGCATAGGCGCTCGTACCGCCCAGCGCCACGAACAGCGCGAGGTACGCCACCGCGTTGTGACGCGCGTGTCCAATCAACCGGGCGAGCATGGGTCGACCTTCCTGTCATCCCCGGCGCCGCGAGTCAGCACCCGGCCTTTGACGGACGACCCTCCCAAGTCCGCGCTACGCCGTCAAGTACCTTGGCCCCGTGAGCACGCCCGGCGCAGCGCACCTGCAGGAGCTGCTCGGGCTGAGCGAGGAGGAGCTGCTGACCGTGCTCGACGCCGACCCGCTGTCGGTCATCACAGGCGCGCTCGAGCACAAGCCCGAGCTGCCGATCCTGCTCGACCTGCTGGCCGAGGCGGAGGAGCGGGCAGGAGCGCCGGTGCTGCGCCGCTGGGTGCGCGCCGCCGGCCCGGCGGGCCGCCCGCTGGACCTCTTGCTCGCGCGCGACTTCGGCGCGTTCGAGGACGCGCTCGCCGTCCTGGCCGAGCGCGGCTTCGTGCTGCGGAACGGATAAGGGTTTCGCCTGCCAGGCGGGCGACTCGTTCCTCGTGCCCGCCTTCGGCGACGTTACTGATCCGGGTCCGGGTACTTCTCGCCCGGCCAGGAGCCCGTGAGGTAGTTCCAGCCGACAGCGCCGTAGCGGTCGACGATCACCCGCGTCGACTTGAAGATCATGCCCTGGAGCGCTGCTGCGGCGAGGATCTTGACCCATGGCGCGTACTGCGTCGTGCCCTCGGGCGGGTCCTCGTCGTCGAGCTTCGTCCAGACGAAATCGAAGATCCGCTTCGATACGAGGCCGGACAGGATCCCGAACACGAGGCCGAACGGCTTGTAGATGAAGCCCATCGCCGACGACCTTACCCGTTCGTTCTGCCGCGAAATCGGTAAACATGTTCGTCACACGAGCCGATGACTCCGTTAAGGAGGACCGCATGGAAGAGCACCCGGCCGACGAGCTGTTCCGCAGAGCGCTGATCGACGCAGACGCGTCGGCCGCCGTCGCTCTGCGCGTCGTGGGGCTGCCGCTGTGCGACGCGCTGACCGTGGTGTTCCACGGCCGCCGCGATCTCGGCACGATCCAGACCTACGTCGCCCACGGCGGGCGCAGGGCGGGCGCCGCCGTGGCGGCTGACGAGCTCATGCGCGTCCCCTGCGATCTCGATCTCGCCGCCGCGGAGGACCGCGAGGATGCGGAGCGCCTGTACGCCGAGCAGGCCTGCGCGCTGCGGGATGCGCTCGAGGCCGCCGACACCGTGCTCGACCTCTGGCGCGAGCCGCTGCAGGACCTGGCGCACGCTCGCGTGGATGTCGACCGGCGCCTGGGGATCGACGTCCGGCTGCCGGCGCACCGGCTGCTGCCGGCCGCGCTCTTCGCGCCCGACAGGGGGATCTTCGTCACGGCCGTGTGCAGCGCGCGCCCGCTCGTCGAGGGCAAGCCCCCGATGGGGATCGCCTGCGCGCAGCAGGACATCGCCCGCGTCTACCCGCTGCCGGACGACCCCGAGCGCTGCCTGGAGGACTTCTTCGAGTGCGCCGCCGAGCATGCGCGCCGCGTCGGCGAGCAGCTCGGCCGCCAGGACCAGTCGGTCCGGCGGTTCCTCGAGCTGTCGGGCGATGACTTCGCCGACACCGCTTGAGCCCGTTCTAACCTGCGCGCGGCAATGCGCCGCCCTGCCGTGATCATCGTCGCCGGCTTCGGCGTGTTCGTCTTCCTCGGCCTGTCGTTCCTGCTCGCACGCGGCCTGACCGGCTCGAGCACGGAGCGCGGCAAGGTGCTCGCGGTGCTGGAGGCGCAGGCCGCCGGCGACGCCGCCGCGGTGCTCGAGCGGCTGCCGGCGTGCCGCGCCGAGCCCACGTGCGCGCAGGTGACCCGTGCGCGGGTGCGCGAGCTCGAGCGGCCCGGCGCCGTCCAGATCCTCACGTACCGCCCGAGCACGCGGCTCTCGCTCACGCGCCGCGTCGGCACCGGCCGCGTCGCCTGGCGCGCGGGGGAGAGCCTGCCGGTCGTGCAATGCGTACGGGTGCGCCGCGAGGGCCCGCTGACCGGCGCCGGCGTGCAGTTGCTCGCGCTCTCGAACCCGATCGGGCTCGACAGCGGCTGCTAGGGCTGGCGCGCGGGCCGGCGGTGGGGCGTGTGCGGGTGCGGCTCGCGGCGCAGCGGGCGGGGGTGCGCGTCGCGCAGCTTGCCGTGCCCGCGCAGGCGCGTCCGCGCGGGGTCGGCGTCGGGCAGCGGCACGCCGCCGGTCGGCTTGGGCTTCGGCCTGGAGGGGAGACGGTCGTTGCCGCCCCCGCCGCCGCCCTCCTCGTCCTCTGGCGGCTTCCACGAAGAGGTCGCGTCCGAGCGCAGGAACATCATGAACAGCACGACGCCGAGCGCAAGGGCGATGAGGTGCAGGGCACCGAAGATCACCATCAGCTCCTCGTCGGGAGACATCGAGAGAATCGTACCCGTCCGCGGGGGCCGTGAGACAGGTCTTCGCTACCATCGGCTGCCGCTCATGGCCGCCTCCGACGACACCTCCGCCAAGCTCGACCTCGCATCCCGCGTGGCGGACGGATCCCGCTCGGCCCGCCGCCTGCGCCGCACGGGGCAGGTTCCGGGCATCATCTACGGCGGCGGCGGCGAGCCGGAGTTGTTCAAGGTCGACGGCCGCATCCTGCGCAACACCCTGGCGCGTTCGGGCGCGATCCTCGAGGTCGCCGTTGACGGCGGCGCGAGCGCGCCGGTGCTCGTCAAGGACCTCCAGCGCCATCCCGTCCGCGGCGAGGCGGTGCACGTCGACCTGCTGCGCGTGGACATGAAGGTCGCGATCCAGACGCACGTCACGCTCGAGCTGACGGGCGCCGACCACGCCCCCGGCGTGATCGAGGGCGGGGTGCTCTCGCAGGGCGCCGTCGAGATCAACATCGAGGCCCTCCCGGGAGACATCCCGGACCTGCTGCACTTCGACGTCTCCGGCATGGAGATGAACGACACCGTCACGCTCTCGCAGCTCACGGCTCCCGCGGGCGTGACGCTGCTCGACGATCCCGAGGAGACCGTGCTCGCCACGATCACCCCGCCGACGAAGGAGCCGGAGCCGGAGGAGATCGAGACCGAGACCGAGCTCGTCGGCGAGGGCGAGGAGGCCGCCGAGGGCGAGGCGCCGGCCGAGGGCGACGCCGGCGAGGAGACCGAGCAGTCGGCCTCCGACGAGTCCTGAAGCTCTTCTCCTCCGCGCCGGTCGACTGGCTCGTCGTCGGCCTCGGGAACCCCGGCGGCCGCTATGACGGCACGCCGCACAACGTCGGCTTCCAGATCGCCGACGCGCTCATCGCCGGCTGGGACCTGCCGAAGCCGAAGAAGAAGTTCGCCGGCGAGCTCAGCGAGGGGCGCACCGGCCCCGGCGGCGTGCGCGTCGCCGTGCTCAAGCCGCAGACGTACATGAACGACGCCGGGCGCTCGGTCGGCCCCGCGCGCGGCTCCTACAAGCTGGATCTCGATCGCGTGCTCGTGATCCACGACGAGATCGACCTGCCATTCGGTGACATCCGCGTGCGCCTCGGGGGCGGGCTTGCGGGCCACAACGGCCTCAAGTCGCTCAAGCGCGAGCTCGGCAGCGCGGACTTCCAGCGCGTGCGCGTCGGCGTCGGCCGGCCCGACACGACCGATCCCGACATCGTCTCCGCCCACGTCCTCGGCAAGTGGCGCCAGAGCGCGGCCGAGGTGCGCGAGCTCGTGGAGCGCGCGCGCGACGAGGCCGAGCGGCTCGTGTTGCCGGATCCGCTGGAATAGATCTGCTGCTGCGTCGTCTCACACGCAGCAGGACGGGTGTTCGGGTCGCACGGCGTTGGTGTGGGGACCGTCGCCGTGCGGCCTGACCGCTCTTGTACGTGATAGCGTACAAACGTATGCCCCGCGATTGGGACGCCGCCACGTACGAGCGCCTCTCGGCGCCGATGACGGCGATGGGGACCGAAGTGCTGGACCGGCTCGTGCTGCGAGGCGACGAGACCGTGCTCGATGCCGGCTGCGGGACGGGCAACGTGACGCGCGTGCTGTACGAGCGGCTGCCCGGCGGACGCGTGATCGCGGTCGACGCTGCGCCGTCGATGGTCGAGCAGGCGCGCGAGCTGCTGCCGCCCGAGGTGGAGGTGCGCCAGGCGGACCTGCTGGAGCTGAAGCTCGACGAGCCGGTCGACGCCGTGCTCTCGACCGCGACGTTCCACTGGATCGGCGACCACCAGGCGCTGTTCGCCAACCTGCACGCGGCGCTCAAGCCCGGTGGGCGGCTGGTCGCGCAGTGCGGCGGGCACGGCAACGTCGCGGAGGTCAAGCAGGCGGGCCTCGACGTCGCCGCCGAGCCTCGCTTCGCCGCGTACTTCGGCGACTGGCAGAACGACTGGACGTTCGCGACGCCGGAGGACACCGAGCGGCGCCTGGACGCGGCCGGTTTCAGCGACATCTGGTGCTGGCTGACCCGCGTCGACGTCGATCCCGGCGATCCGCACGCCTACCTGCGGGCGATCTGCCTCGGATCATTCCTCGCGCGCATGCCCGAGGACCTGCACGAGCCGTTCGTGACCGCGGCGCTCGAGCGCCTGCCGCACCCGCTCGAGATCCACTACGTGCGGCTCAACATTCTGGCCCGACGGTAACGTCGCCGAAGGCGAGCGCGAGGAACGAGCGGCTCGCCTGGCAGGCGAAACCGTTCTCACCGTCACATCCCTCGGGGTTCACACTAAGTGTCGGCATGGAAGACGACGCGATCCTCGCGGGTCTCGATGACGAGCCTGAGGCGTTCGCCGTCTTCTATCGACGTCACGTCGCCGGCCTGCTGGGCTACTTCCTGCGCCGCACCCACGACCCCGAGCTGGCGGCCGACCTGTGCGCGGAGACGTTCGCGGCCGCGCTCGACGGCGCGCACCGGTTCGATCCCGCCCGCGGCCCCGCCGTCGCGTGGCTGTACGGGATCGCGCGGCGGCTGCTGGCCCACGCGCAGCGGCGCGGAGCTGTCGAGGACCGCGCGCGACGGCGGCTCGGGATGGCGCCGCTCGACCTGAGCGACGCCGCGCTCGAGCGCGTCGAGGCGCTCGCCGGCTCCGAGGTGGCGCTGGCGGCGCTGGACGACCTCCCGGAGGACCAGCGCGCCGCCGTCCGCGCGCGCGTGGTCGACGAGCGCGGATACGACGAGATCGCGCTGGCCGCGAAGACGTCGGAGTCCGTGATCCGCAAGCGCGTGTCGCGCGGGCTGGCGGGGATGCGAGCGCGAATCGAGGAGAAGCAATGAGCGAGGACTTCGTGCGCGACCTCGAGGAGGAGCTCGTCGCGGCGGCGCGATATCGCGCCGGGCGCCGACGGCACCGCGTCCGGCTCCCGCGGCCCTCCCGCCGCTCGGTGGGCGGTGCGCTGCTCGGCGCCGCCACCGTCGCGGCGATCGCCGTCCTCGCCGCGCTCGCGCTCAGCCGCGCAGACGACGATCGCGCGGCCGACGAGCGGCGCTCGACGCCGCCGCCCGCGGGCGTGGTCGTGCCGCTCGTGCCGATGATCGAGTCGACGTCATGCCGCGGGCTGGAGGTGCGCGACGAGCCGGCAGCAGGCCACGTCGAGGGGATCGGGCTGTTCGAGCGTGCGCAGCGCAAGGCGGACTCGGTCCCGCCGCCGCAGGGCAACGTCGTCACGTGGGTGCCCGTGCGGACGTTCGATCCGTCCGAGAGTCGCCTCGCCGGCTACAGGCGGCTGCGCAACACGGTGCACGCCTTCCCGTCGCTCGGCGTCTCCACCGACGGCTCCTGCACGTCCGACGACGGCCCGGGCGTCTGCCTCGCCGAGCTCGAACGCGACTTCCGCTGCTTCACCTCCTCGCAGGTCCGCGGCGGGGGCGCGCTCGCGCTAAACCCGGAGGGATGGGCGATCGGCATCGTCCCTGACGGAATCGACCGGGTGACGCTGACCGCGCGCGGCGCGACGACCACCGCGGAGGTTGTGGAGAACGTCTACGAGGCGCGGCTGCGAGTCCCGGCGGGTACTGACGTCCGCGTCGCCCCGGCGCCGCTTGGAGCCGGCTGCCGGTCCGGTGTCGCGCCGGAGCTGCTCGAGCAGGTCGCCGTCCTGCGCCGCCCCGCCGACGAGGGCCACCAGCTGCCGCGTTCAGCCCTCGCCGTGGTGCGCGAGTGGAAGTGGCAGCTCGACGCGATCGTCACCGACGGCGCCCGCTTCTGGGGCGGCGGGAGCGACGTCGAGTTCTGGGCCGTGCCGGTCGTCCCGCGCAGGGCCGACGGATGTGCGCCCGCGACCGGAGTCTGCATCGTCGCCGTGACCTCGGACGCGCGCGCCAACGCCCATTGCGTCTGGGGGAAGGACCTGCGGGCCCCGACGTGGAGGATCGGGCCGTTGTTCCCGGATCGTGCGGTCGTGTTCGGCATCGTGCCCGGCGACGTGAGCGGCGCTCGGGTCACGATCGGGAGCCAGGTCGCCGAGGTCGACGCTGGGGAGAACATCGTCGGCGGGGCGGTTCCGTTCCCGTACCGGGATGGCGCGAAGACGGATCTCGAGCTGATCCGGCGGTCGGCGCCGCCGAAGCCCAGCGTCGGGATCGTGGCCGCGGGCGGCAGGATCGACTCCGTTGCGCGGAAGCTGCGTCGCGGCGGATACGAGACGCTCAGAAGGGTGATGCCGAGCGTGAAGCCGCAGGAGATCGTCGAGGTCTACTGGCGGCCGCAGCTGACCAGGGAAAGTCGCGCGATCGAGGTCGCCGAGCTCGTCGCCGCCGACAGCATGGTGCGGATCGGCGACCCGGAGCGGGTGCCGCGCCCCGTGCTCGAGACGGAGGCGCCGGTCGTCGTGGTCGTCGGGTCCGGCTGAGCGCCCGAGCCCTTCTATTCTCAGGTGAGCAGCCGCGCGGGCGAACCCGGGCGGCCTTTCGCCATGTCGCTACGCCCCTTCCTCGCCCATCTCGAGCGCCACCCGGACGCCGCCAGGCTGTCTGAGCCGGGCACGCAGGCGTTCGTCTCGCAATCGCTGCGCCCGTACCTGATCGCCGCGATCGCGGACCGCGACACGCGCCGGCCGACGGTTGTCGTCGCGGGCGACGACCGGGCCGCGCGCGACCTTGCCGCCGACCTGCGCGCGTGGCTGCGACCGCGCGCGGTGCGCTTCTATCCCAGCCGCGGCGTCGCCTACGAGTCGCACCTCACGCCGCCGGCGCACCTGGTCGGCCTACGCGTCGCCGCGCTGGACGCCCTGCTCGATCGCAGCCCCGGGACCGAGGCCCCCGTCGTCGTCGTGTCGGCCGTCGCCCTGACCGAGAAGGTCCCGGATCCGGCGCTGCGCCCGCACGGTTTCACCCTGCGGGTCGGCGAGCTGCTCGACCTCGACGAGTGCGCGCGCGACCTCGTCGCCGCCGGCTACGAGCGCACCGACCAGGTCGAGGACCGTGGCCAGTTCGCGATCCGCGGAGGGCTGCTGGACGTGTACCCGGCGACCGAGGAGCGGGCGATCCGCGTCGACCTGTTCGACGACGAGATCGAGTCGCTGCGCTGGTTCTCGACCTTCACGCAGCGCTCGCTCGGCTCCGCCGAGGTGGTCGAGATCGCGCCCGCGGCCGAGCTCGCCGCCGAGCACCGCGAGCTCGCCGAGATCGCCGCGCTCGAAGCCCCGGACGAGCGCCCCGACATCGCCGAGCTGCTGCCCGTCGACGACTTCCGCGACCTGCTCGACCTGTTCCCGGACGAATCCGAGCTGGTGCTCTCGGCCGAGGAGGAGGTCGAGCCCGCGCTGCGCGACCACTGGGACGACGTCTGCGCCGCTTTCCACGACAGCGACGCGCATCACCTCTACGTCAAGCCGGACGGCATCCTCGCCGCGCTCGAGGCGCGGCGGCCGCTGCGGCTCTCCTCGATCTCGGGCTCCCAGCCGCTCGAGTTCCGCGCGCAGGCCGCAGAGTTCGCCGCGCGCTCCCTGCGCGAGGCCGAGCCGGAGTTGGAGAAGCTCAGCCGCTCCGGCTACACGACGCTGGTCACCTGGCCGAACCGCGGCGGGGGCGAGCGCGCCGCGTACAACCTCGCGCGGATCAAGGCGCGCTGGGACGGGACGGACGAGGGGCTCGTCTTCCAGGAGGCGAACCTGCGCGACGGCTTCGTCGCGCCTGGGCTCAAGCTCGCCGCGATCCCCGAGCACCGGCTGATCCACCGGCGCAAGGCCTCGACGCGGCCGACGCGCAGGGGCCGGGGGCTGCTGCGCAGCTTCACCGACCTGCGCACGGGCGACCACGTCGTGCACGAGGACCACGGCGTCGCGCGCTTCGCCGGCTTCGACACGAAGACCGTCGGCGGCATCACGCGCGACTACCTGAACCTCGAGTTCCAGGGCGACGACAAGGTCTTCATGCCGGTCGACCAGCTGGCGAAGATCTCGCGCTACGTCGGCGCCGACGGCAACGCGCCCACGCTCTCCAAGCTCGGCGGCACGCGCTGGGACAAGATCAAGGCGCGTGCCCGCAAGGCCGCCCAGGAGCTCGCCGGCGAGCTGCTCAACCTCTACGCCGAGCGCAAGCGCCGGCGCGGCTACGCGTTCGAGCCCGACTCCGACTGGCTGCGCGAGTTCGAGACGGCGTTCCCCTACCGCGAGACGCCCGACCAGCGCGACGCGATCGAGGCCGTCAAGGCCGACATGGAGTCCGAGCGCCCGATGGACCGGCTGATCTGCGGCGACGTCGGCTACGGCAAGACCGAGGTCGCCCTGCGCGCGGCGTTCAAGGCCGCCAACGCAGGCAAGCAGGTGCTGATGCTCGTGCCGACGACGATCCTCGCCCAGCAGCACTACGGCACGTTCGCCGAGCGCCTGCGCGACTACCCGTTCACGATCGAGCACGTGTCGCGCTTCCGCCCGCCGGCCGAGCAGCGCGCCGCGGTCAAGCGCTTCTCCGAGGGCAAGGCCGACATCCTGATCGGCACCCACCGCGTGCTCAGCCGCGACGTGCGCGCGAAGGACCTCGGCCTGATCATCGTCGACGAGGAGCAGCGCTTCGGCGTCAAGCAGAAGGAGCTCCTGCGCCAGCTCAAGCTCAGGGTCGACGTGATCTCGATGAGCGCCACCCCGATCCCGCGCACGCTGCAGATGAGCCTCGCCGGGCTGCGCGACATCACCGTGATCGAGACGCCGCCCGAGGGGCGGCGACCGGTCAAGACCTACGTCGGCGAGTACGACGAGGAGCTCGTGAAGATGGCGCTCGAGCGCGAGCACGCGCGCGACGGCCAGGCGTTCTTCCTGCACAACCGCGTCGAGGACATCGACGAGACCGCGGAGCGCCTGCGCGCGCTGTGCCCGCGGCTGCGCTTCACCGTCGCGCACGGGCAGATGGACGAGAAGCAGCTCGAGGAGCGCATGATCGGCTTCCTGCGCGGCGATGCCGACGTGCTCGTGTCGACCTCGATCATCGAGTCGGGCATCGACATCCCGCAGGCGAACACGCTGATCGTCGACCGCGCGGACCGCTTCGGGCTCAGCCAGCTCTACCAGATCCGCGGGCGGGTGGGACGCTCGCACGAGCGCGCCTATGCCTACCTGCTCTATCCGAGCGCCGGCGCGCTCACCCAGGAGGCCGCCGACCGGCTCGCCGCGCTGTCGGACTACACCGAGCTCGGCGCCGGCTTCAAGGTCGCGATGCGCGACCTCGAGCTGCGCGGCGCGGGCTCGCTGCTGGGCGACGAGCAGTCCGGGCACGTCGCCGCGCTCGGCTTCGAGCTCTACATGCAGATGCTCGACGAGGCGGTGCAGTCGATGGGCGACACCGACGGCGAGGAGGACCTGCCCGAGCCCGTGCGCATGGACGTCAACGTCGACGCCTACGTGCCGATCGACTACATCCCCTACGAGCAGGCCAAGGTCGAGGTGCACCGCCGGATCGCCGGCTCGCGCGACGTCGGGGAGCTCGAAGAGCTGCGCGCGGAGCTGGCCGACCGCTTCGGCGACCCGCCGGAGCCGGTGCGGAACCTGATCACGCTGCAACAGGCGCGGATCAAGCTGGGCGAGGCCGGCGCGCGCGCCGTCTCGTTCCGCCAGGGGCGCCTCGCGGTGACCCCGATCGAGCTGGATTCGGTACGCGCCAAGCGGATCCGCGCCGAGATACCCGGCGCGCTCTACGAATCCGGCAAGTCGCAGCTCTCCGTGCGCGTGCCTGACGACCCGGCGAAGCGATTTCCAGCCGTCGTGCACGCCGCGGACGTCCTGCTGGAGGTCCAGCGCGCCGCCTGAATGCTTCACATGGGCTTTATCAGGCAGCCGCTACCCTCGAACCCGATCATGAAGAGATATCTGCAAGTCTTGGCGCTCTGCGCCTTTTTTGTGCCGGCCGCCCTCGTCGCCGGGTGTGGCGAGGAGGGGATCCCGGGCAACGCTGTGGCCGAGGTCGACGGCACAGCCATCGAGAAGACCGACTTCGAGCACTGGCTCGCCATCGCCGCGAAATCGAGCGGCCAGCCGAACGCCGCGGTCCCCAAGCCTCCTGCATTCACCGAGTGCATCGCGCAGGCCAAGAAGGCGGCCGCCAAGCCCGCCGAGGGTCAGCCCAAGCAGACTGAAGCGGACTTCAAGAAGCAGTGCCAGCAGCAGTACAACCAGCTGCGCGAGCAGGTGCTGGGCCTGTTGATCTCGTTCGAGTGGATCAACCGCGAGGCCAAGGAGCAGGGCGTCAAGGTCACCGATGCCGAGGTCAAGAAGTCCTTCGAGGAGCAGAAGAAGCAGTCGTTCCCGAAGGAGGCCGACTACGAGAAGTTCCTCAAGAGCTCGGGCCAGACGAACGAGGACGTGATGATGCGCGTGCGGCTCGACGCGCTCTCGAACAAGATCCGCGACAAGGTCACCAAGGGCAAGGACAAGGTCTCCGACGCGCAGGTCGCGGACTACTACGAGAAGAACAAGCAGCAGTTCGCGCAGCCCGAGCGGCGCGACCTGCTCATCGTCCTGACGAAGACCGAGGCCAAGGCCAAGCAGGCCAAGGCCGCGCTCGAGTCCGGGCAGCCGTTCAAGAAGGTGGCGAAGAAGTTCTCGATCGACGACGCCTCCAAGGCCCAGGGCGGCAAGCTGCCCGCGGTGGCCAAGGGCCAGCAGGAGAAGGCGTTCGACACCGCGATCTTCGCGGCCAAGAAGAGCAAGATCACCGGCCCGGTGAAGACGCAGTTCGGCTTCTACGTGTTCAAGGTCACCAAGGTCACCGCGGCGTCGCAGCAGACGCTCGAGGAGGCCAAGGCGACGATCAAGCAGGTGCTCGCGTCGCAGAACCAGCAGAAGGCGCTGGACAAGTTCGTCAAGGGCTTCCGCGAGAAGTGGAAGGCGAAGACGGACTGCCGCAAGGGCTACGTGACGCAGGACTGCAAGAACGCGCCGAAGGCGACGCCGACGCCCACGCCCGGGGCAGCGCAGCCCGCGCCGGGGCAGACCGCGCCGCAGCCCGAGCAGCCGGCGCCGGCGCCGGAGCCGTAGCGGGCAGGACCGGCCGGGTGAGCACGCCCGAGGATGTCGCCGCGGCGGTCGCGGCGCTGGACGAGCTCACCCGCCGGCTGCGCCGGGAATGCCCCTGGGACCGCGAGCAGGACGAGCGCTCGATCGTCCCGCACACGGTCGAGGAGGCCTACGAGCTGGCGGCCGCCGCGCACGGGGGCGACGACGCGAAGCTGCTCGACGAGCTCGGTGACGTCCTCTTCCAGGTGCACTTCCTGTCGCTGCTGCTCGAGGAGCGCGGCGCGGGCACGATGGCGGACGTCGCGGAGCACTGCCGGCAGAAGCTGATCCGGCGCCATCCGCACATCTTTCGCGACGTCGAGGTCGAGAACGCCGGCGAGGTGCTGCGCAACTGGGACGCGATCAAGGCCACCGAAACCGGCCGCGAGCCGGGGATCTTCGGCGAGGTGCCCGACAACCTCCCCGGGCCGCTCTACGCGCGCAAGGTCCAGCGCAGGGCGGCGAGCACCGGCTTCGACTTCGACCACGTCCCCTACGACGCGGTGCGGGGCGAGCTCGACGAGCTCGAGGCCGCCGCCGGCGGAGAGGAGCGCTTCCACGAGGCCGGCGACGTCCTGTTCGCCGCCGTCAACCTTGCGCGCAAGCTCAAGGTCGACCCGGAGCTTGCGCTGCGTGCGGCTGCCGACCGCTTCCGCGGCCGCGTGGAGGACGCCGAGGGCCTGGCGGCATCCCAGGGCAAGGACTGGAACGATCTCGGACCCGACGACCAGCTCGCGCTCTACGCGCGGGCGCGGATGGCAGAGGAGCATTGAGAGCTTGAGCCAGATCGAGAGCGTGCACGCCCGCCAGATCCTCGACTCGCGCGGGAACCCGACAGTCGAGGTCGACCTCGCGCTGCGCTCGGGAGCGCTCGGCCGCGCCGCGGTCCCGTCCGGCGCCTCGACCGGCGAGTTCGAGGCGACCGAGCTGCGCGACGGCGGCGACGCCTACCTCGGCAAGGGCGTGACCCGGGCGGTCGCGAACGTCAACGGCGAGATCGCCGCGGCGGTCGCGGGCCGCGACGTGCTCGACCAGTCGGGCCTCGACCGCTTGCTCGTCGAGCTCGACGGCACGCCGAACAAGAGCCGCCTGGGCGCGAACGCGATCCTCGGCGTCTCGCTCGCCGCCGCGCGCGCCGCCGCGGCCGAGGAGAACCAGCCGCTGTGGCGCTACCTGGGCGGCGAGTCGGCCCGGATCCTCCCCGTGCCGATGATGAACGTCCTCAACGGCGGCGCCCACGCCGACAACTCGGTCGACTTCCAGGAGTTCATGGTCGTCCCGGTCGGCGCCTCCCGCTTCGCCGACGCGCTGCGCATGGGCGCCGAGGTCTTCCACCACCTCAAGCAACACCTGCACGACCGCGGGCTCGGCGGCGGCGTCGGCGACGAGGGCGGCTTCGCGCCCAACCTCGAGTCCAACGAGGCGGCGCTCGAGGCGCTCGTGGCCGGGATCGAGGCGGCGGGCTACGAGCCCGGCGCGGACCTCGCGATCGCGCTCGACCCGGCGACGAGCGAGATCCACCGCGACGGCGGCTACGAGCTCGAGCACGAGGGTCGCACGCTCTCCTCCGACGAGATGGCCGGCTACTGGGCCGACCTGGCCGGCCGCTATCCGATCCTCTCGATCGAGGACGGCATGGACGAGGAGGACTGGGACGGCTGGCGGACGCTCACCGACAGGATCGGCGAGACGGTGCAGCTGGTCGGCGACGACCTGTTCGTCACGAACACCGAGCGGTTGCAGCGCGGGATCGAAGCTGGCGTCGCCAACTCGATCCTCGTCAAGGTCAACCAGATCGGGACGCTGACGGAGACGCTCGCTGCGATCGACATGGCGCGGGCCGCCGGCTACACCGCGGTCATGTCGCACCGCTCGGGCGAGACGGAGGACACGACGATCGCGGACCTCGCCGTCGCGACCGGGTGCGGCCAGATCAAGACCGGCGCGCCGTCGCGCTCGGACCGCGTCGCGAAGTACAACCAGCTGCTCCGGATCGAGGAGGCGCTCGGCGCCGACGCCGAGTATCCGGGTCGTGAGGCCTTCCGGTAGTTACGTTGCAGAGGAAGGGGGCGCGCGGCGTCGAACGAACGCGTCAGGCATGGCCGCCGCTCAATCCCGCATCCGCTGGGACCGCGTCGGGCGCTGGGCGCTCATCTGCGTCTTCGCGTTCGTGATCTACCTCTATATCGGGCCTGCCCGCACGTGGGTCACGACCTACGCCGAGGCCGAGCGCAAGCGCGACGACGTCGCGACGCCTGCGCCAGCAGAACGAGCGGCTGCGCGAGCGCAAGGAGCGGCTCGCGCGCACCGGCGCCGTCGAGCTCGAGGCGCGCAAGCTGGGCATGGTCAAGGCGGGCGAGAAGCTCTACGTAGTCGAGTAGCTAGCCTCGGGGGCATGTACTTCGAGACGGCCTTCGAGCAATGGCAGGAGGGCCTCGAGCGGCTCGAGGCGGCGCCGTTCGACGAGCGCCCGATCCTCGAGCACGTCACGCGCAAGGTCGCGGAGGAGCTCCGCCGGCGGCTCGGCGGCGCCTTCACCACGACCGAGCTGGCCGAGCTCTACGACGCCGGCACGGGGTGGGTCTCGGACATCGCCGTCGCGGTCGCCCCTGACGCCCCGTTCGCATGGGACGTGCGGATCGTCGGCGACGCCGCGTTCGGGCGCTACGTCCGCGGCGCCGTCGACTTCTCCGGCGGCCGGTTGAACCGGTAGACGACCCAGCCGCGCCTGAACCCCAGGCGCGCGTAGAGGTGCTGCGCCGCCCCGTGCGCGTCGGTGAAGAGGAACGTGAGCTGGTCGCCCGCCTCGCGCGCGGCGCGCGCCACGACCGCGTAGGCGAGCCCGCGGCCGCGGTGCGACGGCATCGTGTAGACGCGCTCGACCTCGTCGGCGTGCGGCGTCGCGAGCAGCAGGCACATCGAGACCGGGCGTCCCGCGTCATACGCGCAGAAGGCGCGGGCGCCGGTCAGCTGCGCCCGCCAGCGCTCCCAGCGCAGCATCGCCGCGACCGCGTCGTCGCTTCCCCACGGCTCCGAGCGCATCCACTCCTCGCGCAGCGGCCACACCTCGTCAGGGGACACCTCGGCGACATCCACGGCGTTCTTCGGCGGCGTGTCCTCCAGCGCCATCAGCAGGTGCCTGCCGACCTGCCAGCCGGCGGCGGCGAAGGCGGGCGCCAGCGCGGCGCCGATCGGCTCATGCAGGATCTCGACCGCCGGGGCGGAGGGGAAGCGCTCCTCGGCCGCGAATGCGATCTCGGCGGCCCGGACGCGCGACGCGGTCGCCTCGACGCGAACCACGTTGACCTCGCGCACCCAGGGGACGCCCTCGTGGAACACCGCCGTGCCCCATGGCAGGGGTTCCGCCCGTTCGGCAACCGCATCCTCGACCGCGCACAGGTGCGCGACGATGCGATCGAGATCAGTCGTCGTCGGCCTCGGCGCCGCCGGCGCGGCGGATCACGATCTGGTCCTCCTCGACCGTGACCTCGACCGGCCTGTGGCCGGCCCAGTGCTCGGCGTAGACGGGGTTGTCCTCCACGGCGGGGTCGAGCCACAGCCCGTAGCCCTCCTCGCCGTGGTCGAACGTCCCCTCGAGCGGTCCCGTGGCGCGCGCGCGACCGCGTCCGCGGGGCTTCGCGCGCGAGCGCTTGGGCTTCGCCGCCTCCGCCTCCTCGGCTGCCTCGGCCTCGGCGGCCTTGCGCGCGGCCTCCTCGGCGGCCTTCGCCTCCTCCTCGGCGCGGCGGACGGCCTCGGCCTCGAGCTCGACGGCGATCGCCTCGTCGTCGGAGGCGCGCAGGTCGACCTCCTCGGCGCCGGCGCCCTCGGCGCCGGGCTCGCCGTCGGGCTCCAGCCCGTGCTCGCGCTTGAAGGCCTGGATCTGCTGGACGGTCACCTCGAGCTGGTGTGCGATCCACGCGTCGGTGCGTCCCTGTCGCACCCACCCACGGATCTGGTTAAGCTGCGGACGCAGCGACCGGCGGCTCATGGCAGGCCGGGACACTAGCGAAAGGCTTCGGGTGCAGGCCCCATGGCATGCGGGATGGCATGGGAGTAGGCTCGCGGAGCGACTGTTTGGGGCAACTTGCCCGGGGTACCCGGGCACCGCAGGCGTCATCGACTCGCAGGGAGGCGCAATGCTCGTACTGACACGCAAGTCCAACCAGTCGATAATGATCGGCGACGACGTCGAGGTGTCGGTGCTGTCGATCATGGGCGAGAAGGTCCGCATCGGCATCCAGGCGCCACGTGACATCCCGGTCTTCCGGCGCGAGGTCTACCTCGAGATCCAGCAGGAGAACGTCGCCTCCGGCGCATCGGCGCGCGCCGAGGTGGACGACGCGCTCAAGCGCCTGAGCGCCAACCGCTAGCCCATCACGTAGTACAGCGTCTGGAACATCGCGATCGTCACCACGACGGCCGTGGCGATGAGCGTGAGGACCAGCAGGGCGAAGCGCATCGAGCCGTGCTTGTGGGCGCGCTCGATGTGCCGCTGACGGGCGCGCAGCTCCGCGCGCCGCGCGAGCCGCTCGCGACGATCGCGGTCCTCTTCGATCTCCTCGACGAAGGCCTCTTCGATCTCGGCGAGGCTCTGGCGCATCCGCATGGTCGGAGCATCTTATGACGCGCAGGAACCCCATAGGCCCCGGTTCGCCTGCCGGGCAGCACGTGCGAGCCTGCCGAAACGTGTCTCAAAGCGGACATTCGGCGGCACGGTGAGCTGCGTCGCGTAGCCCGCTCGGAGCAGCTCGGCGTTGACGAGCACCGGACCCGCGTAGACGTAGGCGAGGAGGCGGCCGTAGCGGTCGCGCTCGTCGACATCGAGCTCGAGCTCGACCGCGCCGTCGCGGACGAGCCGCTCGTTGAACGCCTCGCGCGCGGTTCCCGAAGCACTCGCCGGGCGCGTCCGGCTTCGCGGTCTCCGGCGTGTCGATGCCGATGTAGCGCACGCGCTCGACGCGCCCGGAGCCCAGCCGCACGCGGATCGTGTCGCCGTCGCTCACGCCGACGACGCGAGCGCCGATCCTGGCGCTCGCGGCCGGCTCGCGCGGCGGATCGCCGCACGCGGCGAGGGCGGCGGCCGCCAGCGCGACCGCCGCCGTCGCGCGGCGGATCAGACGCGTGCCTCCGACTCCGCGTCGTCGTAGACCTTGACGAAGCGCAGGTAGTTGTCGGCGACCTTCTCCGCGGCGGCGCCGCGCTCCAGGCTCCCGTCGAGGAAGCCCTTCAGCGCGTCCCACCAGATCGAGCGGCCGATCGCGAAGCCGACGAAGCCCTCGACCGGCGCGGCCTGGCGCAGCCAGTGATCGACCTTGTCGTCGGACGCGCCGCGGCCCGAGCAGCACGCAGACCACGTTCTCGCGGCCCTCGCCGGACCGCGTCTGCTCCGCCAGCATCTCGGCGTCCTCGCGCTCGTCGACGCCCTCGATCTTCCAGATGTCGACCTCGATGCCGAAGTCCTGGATGTCCTGGATCGACTGCTTCATCAGCGCGGGACGCAGCTCGGCGTCGTAACGGTCGGTGTCGCCGCCGACCGACTCGAGCTGTGCCGGCTCGGCGGGCACGAGCAGCTCGAAGAGGAACTTGCGGTCGTTGGCATGCAGCCAGTCCCCCAGCTCCTTCAGGCGGCTGAACTGGCGCTCGTTCATCTCGGCGTCGCCCTCGGGGTTGTAGCGGACCAGCACCTTGGCGAAGTCGATGTCGAACTCCTCGATGTGCTTGCCGAAGTCCGCTCCGTACTGGAAGTCGAACTCGTCCTGGCCGGACTTCTCGACCGGCATCGCCAGCTTGAGACCTTCCTCTCTGGCGCGCTTCGGGATGTCTGAGCCGAACTGCTCGTCGACGAGCACGCCGGTCGCCCCGGCGTCGACGCCGCGCGACACGGCGAGCTCCATGCCCTCGAAGATCAGCCGCTTGGCGTCGGCGATCGTCTTGGTCTCCTCCTCGGTCGGATCGCCCTGGATCCCGAACATCTTCTTCTGGAACGAGCCGCGATGGTCGAAGGCCAGGATGTACAGCTTTCCGTCGTAGCCGAGTGCCATGGGATCGGGTTCTCCTCGAGTCGTGTGCGCCTGCGAGCAAGTATGACGCCGGGACCTTGCTGAGCGCCGGTCGCCGACGCGTAGAATCGATCGCCAATGGCAAGCGGGCCTGACCTCTTCGTCGTGTGCAAGAGCTGTGGCTCCGAGGTGTCGCCGTACATCACGGAGTGCCCGTACTGCGGGACACGGCTGCGCAAGCGGGCGCCGAAGCTCGACCGCGGCGGGACGCCGAAGGCCCCGCGCCGCGCGCGGCCGCGGCTGGCACCGCTGCGCCGCGGCGAGATCCCCGGCATCCGGCCCGACCGGCGGCCGTACGCGACGATCCTGCTGATCGTCGTCTCGGTCGTCGTGACGCTGCTCGGGCGCGCCGGCTGGGACCGGGTCCTCGACCTCGTGCTCGCCGGCCCGCTCGACGGCGACTGGTGGCGTCCGATCACGACGCAGTTCGTCTACGCCAACACCGGCTACGAGGTTGCGGCGCTCGCGGCCATCGCCATCTTCGGCATCCTGCTCGAGCGCCGCCACGGCTGGTGGGCGCCGATCGTGGTGTTCCTCATCGGCGGCACGTGCGGGATGCTGCTGGTCGTCGGCGTCGACGAGCTCAGCGTGGCCACGGGCGGCAACGCTGCGGCGCTCGCGCTCCTGGCCGCGTGGGCGATGCGCGACGTGCTCGGGCGGCGCAAGGGCATGGAGGACGACGCCGACCTGCTCGGCGTGCTGGCCATCGCCGCACTGCTGGTGCTGCTGCCCGTCGCTACCCAGGACGCGCATGCGCTCGCCGGGCTGGGCGGGGGCCTCGCCGGGATCGTCATGGGCATCGGCCTGGCGCGCCTGCGCTGAAGATGACCGCGCGCCGCGCCTACTCCGAAGCCGAGGTGGAGGCGGCGATCGAGGCGCTCGGCGATCCCGCCCGGCTCGAGGAGGCCCAGCGCATGGTCGGCGCGAACGCTCCGGGCATCCAGCGGATCCTCAACGAGGCGCTGCAGGCGGCGGACTGGTTCGGCTCCGCCCACCAGGCCGCCGTGCTCGAGGCCGCCGGGAAGCCCGGGATCGACGACCGCATGGCGGCCGTCCGCACGCTGATCGCCGAGGAGACGAGCGTTTCGATGCTGATCGGGGTAGCGGTCGGGTACGAGCTTGCGCACGAACTCATGCGAACGGAGGACTGACCTAGATGGAGATCCGCTTCCTTGGCCAGTCGGCGGTCGAGCTGACCGACGGCGACGCGAAGATCCTCGTCGACCCGTTCATCACGGGCAACCCGAAGGCGACCGTGACGGCCGACGAGCTCGAGCCGACGCACATCCTGCTCACCCATGGCCATGCCGATCACTACGGCGACACGGTCGAGCTGGCCAAGCGCACGGGCGCGCCGGTGCTGGCGCTCGTCGAGATCGCCGACGAGCTGGCCGAGCTGGGCGTCGAGAGCGTCCACGACCCGAACCTCGGCGGCACGGTGGGGTTCGACTGGGGCTGGGTCAAGCTCGTGCCGGCGTTCCATTCGTCGACGACGCCGAATGGGACCGTCTGCCCGCCCGCGGGCCTGCTCATCATGGTCGGCGAGACGCTCGTCTACCACCTCGGCGACACCTGCCTGTTCTCCGACCTCGAGCTGATCGCCAAGCGCGGCAACCACGTCAACGTGGCGCTCGTGCCGATCGGCGGCCACTACACGATGGACCGCTTCGACGCCGTGACCGCATGCGAGTGGATCGGCGCCGACGAGGTGATCCCCGTGCACTACGACACGTTCCCGCCGATCGAGACCGACGCGCAGGCGTTCAAGACAGACGTCGAGAACGCGACCGAGAGCAAGGTCATCGTGCTGGCGCCGGGCGAGACGCACACCGTCCGGTGACCCACGCGATCGTCCTGATCGAGGCCGAGCGCGGCGCGATGCCCGACCTCGGCGGCGCGCTCGCCGATGTCGAGGGCGTCGCCGAGGCCTGGTCGGTGACCGGGGAGTGGGACTACGCGGCGATGCTGCGGGTGCGCAGCCCGGACGAGATCGCCGTCGTGGTGACGAGCCGGCTCGCGCAGCTGCCGGGGATCAAGCGGACGCACACGATGGTCGCGTTCGAGGTTTTCTCGAAGCACGACCTGGAGGCGCTTTTCAGTATCGGAAACTGACTTTCGCCTGCCAGGCGAGACGCTCGTTCCTCGCGCTCGCCTTCGGCGACGTTACGGGGTCTGCCAGCCGCGCGCGAACCACAGCGTGCGGTCATGCCAGTCGTGCACCATCAGCGCGCCGCCGGCTGCGACGACACCGGTGAGCGCGGGTGCGCGCACGGTCAGCAGGGCCAGCATGCCGGCGGCCGCGAGAAGCGCGCCCGTGGCGCCGTGGTGGCAGCGCTGGCCGCGGATCCAGAGTCGCCTCTGGATCGCGTCGTAGTGGAGTGGCTTGCGGATCAGGTCTGGTGACATGGTGCGGGACCGGAGGTAATTCCTATTACCCGTTTATCGGCACGAAGGGCGGCGAGGTGGAGATCGAGTTCGACCAGTTCCTGGCAGTCGACATGCGGGTCGGCCGCGTCACGGCGGTCGAGGAGTTCCCCGAGGCGCGCAAGCCGGCCTGGAAGCTGACGGTCGACTTCGGTCCCGAGATCGGCGTCAAGCGCTCTTCGGCGCAGGTCACGAACTACGCGCGGGAGGAACTGGAGGGCCGCCTGGTGGTGGCCGTCGTCAACTTCCCGCCGCGCCAGATCGGGCCGTTCATGTCCGAGATCCTCTGCCTCGGCGCGAGCGACGAGGAGGGGCGGATCATCCTGCTGGAGCCGCGCTCAGACGTGCCGCTGGGCGCGCGGATCCACTAGGGACGTCGCCGAAGGCGAGCGCGGGGAACGAGCGGCTCGCCCGGCAGGCGAAACCGGTTACTCGGGCTCGCTCGTCGGGGTGGGCGTGGCCGTGGGCTGGGGCTCGGAGCCCGTCGGGGTCGGCGGGTCGCCGGCGACGGGCTCCCCCGGCAACACGACGGTGTCGCCCTCGTGCTGCTCGTACGTGGGCTCGGGCGGGGGCGCCGTGATCGGCGTCGGCGTCGGCGTGGCCGTCGCGGCCGGGGCGGGCGCTGCGGCCGGGGCGGGCGTCGGCGTGGCAGTGGGTGTCGGCGTCGGTGTCGGCGTCGCGCTGACCTCGGCGGCGGGCTTGGCCGGCGCGCGGGCCTTGACCTTCGCAGGCCGCTCGGCGACCGTCACGGCGGGCTCGGAGACGGGCTGCGGGGCGGATGCGACCGGAACCGGCGGCGCGGCGACGGCTGCGGCGACCGGCGGCGCGGCCGCCGCGGTCTGGGTGACCTTGGCCTTGGTGCCGGGACGGTTCTTGACCTGCTTGACCTCGACCGCGCCGGCGGTCACGATCGCCGCCGCGGCGAGCCCGGCGATCGCCTTGGACGCCATCGCTCCGGCGCCCGCCTGCAGCATGCCGCCGGCGGCGGCGCCCGCGGCACCCGCGGCGCCGGCTGCGGCAGCCCCGCCGCCCGCGGCGGCCGCGCCGCCGGTCCCGGCGGCGGCGGTGCCCGCGTGGGCGACGAGCGCCTTCTTGAGCAGCAGCAGGGGCCCGACGGGGAAGATCGCCGCGAGCGCGCGGTTGGTCTGTCGCAGCTGCTTGCGGAACAGCTGGCAGCGCTCGCAGGTGCGCAGGTGGCGGCGCACCGGGGCGGTCGTGCGGCGCAGCCCCTCGGCCACCTCGCCGAGCTCCTCGCGCACCTCGTCGCAGGTCAGCAGTCGCGCCTCGGCCGCCTCGGCGAGCGAGACGCGGGCGCGCACGAGCAGCGACTTCACGGACGGCACCGTGGTCTCCATCGCCTCGGAGATCTGCTCGTAGGAGAGCGCATCGATCTCGCGCAGCAGCAGCGCCGTGCGCTGTGTCTCGGGCAGGTCGCCGACGTCCGACACCAGCTGGCGGAACTCTTCGCGCTTGTGCACCTTGTCGGCCGTCGTCAGCCCGTGCTCGGCGAGGTGCACGTCCATCGAGTCGACGCCGATCGCCTGCGCCTTGCGGAGGTGGTTGAGCGACCGGTTGCGGGCGATCCGGTACAGCCACGGGCGCACGTTGATCTCGCGCTCGTCGCCGAGGATCGCGTTGAAGGCGGCCGCGAAGACCTCCTGCAGCACGTCCTCCGCATCCTCCCGGCTGGAGAGCATGTGGCGGCAGAAGGCGAGCAGCCGCGACTGGTAGCGGGCCACCAGCGCCTCGAAGGCGTGCTGGTTCCCCCGCCGGATCAGGGCGATCAGGCGCTCGTCGGACTGCAGCCGCAGCAGGGGCGAGCGCGCGTGAGTGCCGGCGACGCCGGCGTGGGTGAGAGCCGAGACTTCCACGTGGAGAGCAAGCGTTTCCGCCCGAGAGAACCCCCGGAGGGCGGAAGAGTTGCTCCCTTAGGGTAGCCAGCGGGCATTCGCCCACGCAATCAGGCTTGCGGTGGCCCTACGATTGCGCTGCCAGCCCGGGTGGCGTAACTGGTAGGCGCGGTCGATTTAAGACCGACTGTCCGAGAGGACGTGTGGGTTCGACTCCCACCCCGGGCACTGCTAGCGGCCGGCGAGCAGCTCCTCGAGCCGGTCGATGAAGGCCGCCTGCGCCGGGTTGAGCTTGGCGCGCGCGGCGTCGAGCGCGAACCAGCCGGCGCGGTCGACCTCCGGGAACGACTGGATGCGACCCGAGCGCGGCGGCCACTCGAGCTCGAAGGTGTTGCTGCGGACGGCCTCCGGGTCGAGATCGCCCTCGGTCGCGAAGGCCAGCACCTGCTTGCCGCTCTTGAGCTTCACGGAGCCGAGGTCGTCGAGCGCCCCGTCGGGGAGCTGCACGCCGGTCTCCTCGGCGAACTCGCGCCGCGCGGACGCGCGCGCGTCCTCGCCGGCTTCGGTCTCGCCCTTCGGTATCGACCATGCGCCGAGATCCTTGCGCGCCCAGAACGGGCCGCCCGGATGCACGAGCAAGACCTCCCGACCGCCGATTCCCGGTCGGTGCAGGAGGATCCCGGCGCTACGCGTCGCTGCCATCGCCAAAGCGAAGCATGTTCGGGCGCGGACAACGTTTTCGCCCGGGTAAAGACCGGTACAGGACAAATGCTCCGCGTGGGATGATGGCCCGAAGAGCCACGCAAGGAGTTGGTCTGGTCATGGAAGCGGTCCGGTGCACAGAGTGCGGGGAGACGAGGTGGAGCCTGTTCCCCGGCTCGCTCGCGCATTCGCTGGACGGTCCATGCGAGCTCTGCGGAGGCGAGACCGTGATCGAGCGCCGCCGGCCGGGCGCCGGGCCGGAGCAGCTCGACGTGGAGCGGCGCAGGACGGCGATCGCCGACCGCATCGCGGGCATCGGCTCCGGGTCGTCGAGGCTCGCGGCCCGCTGAGCACGGGCGCCGAGATCGCGATCCGGCTCCAGCCGCGCGCCCTGCGCGCCGCGCTTGCCGGCTGATGGAGCTGCTGACCCCGAGGCTGCACCTGCGGCCGTTCACCGCCGCCGATCACGAGGCGATACACGCCGTCTACGCCGACCCCGAGGTGATGCGGCACGTCGGCCACGGCGCGCACCAGACGCTGGCGGAGACGGTCAACGCGCTGCGCATCTACGGCGAGGTGCTCGCCCGCAGCGGCTACTCGTTCCTGGCCGTGACGGAGCGCGAGACCGGCGCGCTGCTCGGCGACGGCGGACTGCATCCGCTGGGAGGGAAGGGGCCGGACCTCGAGCTCGGCTACACGCTCGCGCGCAGCGCTTGGGGGCGCGGCTACGCGACGGAGCTCGGTCGGCGCGCTGGTCGAGCACGCCTTCACCACGCTGCAGGTCCCGCGGGTGGTCGCGCAGGTCGAGCCGGCCAACCTCGGCTCGCGCCACGTGCTCGAGAAGCTGGGGATGACCGAGCGCGAGGTGCGGACAGCGTACGGCCGCCCGCACATCCTCTACGCGCTCGAAGCCGCCGGCTACGCCGCGCGCTGAGCGCCGCCGCCGGTGGCGGCGTCGGTGAATCCTGCGAGCAGCGACTCGGCGAGACCGCGCTGGCCCTCGACACGCAGCGATGCGATCGATCCGTCGGGCCCGAGCGCGCTGATCCACGCCTCCTCGGAGCCGGTCACGACCGCGTCGGCCGGGCCCTCGGGCCGCTCGCTGATCGTCACGTGCCCATCGGAGGCGGTGAGGCGGAAGACGCGGTCGGCGTCCCCGGTGAGCACGAGGTCGACGCTCCCGGCGACGTCCGCTGCCGGCTTGAGCATCCCCGGTGCGAGCCTGAAGATCGCCCCGACGTTGACGTCCTCGCCGGTGCGCGGCCCGGTCCATGTCCAGTCGAAGCCCCAGCGCGCCAGCGCGCCGAGCACCGGCATCAGCTCACGCGAGCGCTCGGTCAGCTCGTAGTCGACCCGCGGTGGCACCTCGCGGTAGCGCTGGCGGGTCAGCAGGCCGTCGGCGACCATCCGGTTCAAGCGCGAGCGGAGCTGCTCCGTCGAGATCCCGGGCAGGACGCGCTGCAGCTCGACGAAGCGGCGCGGCCCTGCGGCGAGGTCGCGGATGATCAGCAGGGTCCACTTGTCGCCCACGAGATCGAGTGCGCGGGCGTCCGGCGACCACTGGTCGTATGGATGGCGCTTGGGCGGCGGGACGGGGGGGATGATGGACCTCCGCTCAGAATCCGGCAAAATTGGCGGGGCGAGGCCAGAATAGACCTCAGGGGCGCGAAACGGTACCCCGTTCACACGGCGGGGCCATGGGTTGAGTACCCCATTTCCGGACGGTTGATGGGTTCTTCACCCCATTCGCGAAAGTTTCCTGCGCGATTGCCGTTGCATTCCTCGCAGGGAGCGCCGCCGGAGGCGCTCCGCGACTCAGGCAAGCGAGGACAGATGGGCGACGTGATCAGGCTCTCGGAGCGCAGGCAGGAACTGCGCCTGCGGGACACCGGGCGGCGGCGCGCTCGCTCGCGCGCCGAGTTCTACTTCGATCTCGCCTGCCCGTTCACATACCTCGCTGCCGAACGGGTCGAGCGCAGCTTCGACGACGTCGCCTGGCAGCCCGCGTCGACCGACGCACTGCGCCGCTGCTCATTGTCCGACGACGACGTCAGCGCCGCGTCCGTGCGCCGCGCGGCGGAGGAGCGCGCAGCCGTGCTGCGGCTGCCGCTGGTCTGGCCGGAGCGTTTCCCGGCGGCCGTGCCGGCCGCGATGCGCGTGGCATCGCGCGCGGCCGAGGGCGGCCGTGGCGCAGCCTTCGTGCTGGCCGCGACGCGGCTGGCGTTCTGCGGCGGCTTCGACCTCGACGACCCCGAGATCCTGGCCGAGGCGGCCGCGGCCGCCGGCGTCGTGCTCGACGACACGCTGCACGCCGCGCGCGACGAGGGGCGCGACGGAGCGATCGAGGCCACGGGGCGCGCGCTGCTGGCCGCCGGCGCCGACCGCCTGCCCGCGCTGCGCGTAGGGCGCGCGCTGTACTGGGGCGAGCCGCGCGTGGGCGAGGCGCTCGCTGCTGCGCGCGTCGCGCGCGTCGCGCAGCTCTAGTCCCTACGGAGAGACGAGACCCGCGAGGATCTGCGCGTTGAACGCGTCGACCGTCTCCGGCTCGCTGACGTCGCCGGCCGGCTCGCTGGGCGCGGCCTGGGCGCCCTGCTCCTCCTCGGCGTAGAGCAGGTCGAGGTCGGCGAACGGCGTGTAGACACTCAACGTGGTGTGGGAGTGATCCATGTCACGACCGTACCCGCGCTCCGCCGCGCGCGACCAGCGCCCGGCGCGCCCGCACCCCCGGATCGGGGGGTATGTTCCCCCGCCATGACCACGGAGCCGCAGGAGACGACGAAGCTGCACGGCGGGCGACTGGTGGCCCGCCGCCTCAAGGCGCACGGCGTGACGACGCTCTTCACGCTCTCCGGCGGCCACCTGTTCTCGATCTACGACGGCTGCCGCGAGGAGGGCATCGACCTCGTCGACGTGCGCCACGAGTCGGCCGCCGCGTTCGCGGCCGAGGGCTGGGCGAAGGTCACGCGCCAGCCCGGCGTGTGCGCGCTCACGGCGGGGCCGGGCGTGACCAACGGCATGAGCGCGCTCGGGTCGGCGCAGCAGAACCACTCGCCGATGCTGGTGCTCGGCGGCCGGGCGCCGGCGATGCGCTGGGGCCAGGGGTCGCTGCAGGAGGTCGACCACGTCCCGTTCGTGCGGCCGCTGGTGAAGCTGGCCACGACCGCGTCGTCGACCGCCGAGATCCCGGCCCTGATCGACGATGCGTGGGCCGAGGCGCATCCGCCCGCACTCCGGCCCGACGTTCGTCGACTTCCCGCTCGACCACGTCTTCATGGAGGCGGAGGAGACCGAGCAGCCCGAATCGATCCCGCACCAGCCGCGCGACGCCCGACGGGCGCATGCTCGACCGCGCCGTAGCGCTGCTGCGCGATGCCGAGCGGCCCGTGATCATGGCCGGGACGAACCTCTACTGGGGCCACGGCGAGAACGGGCTGCGCGAGCTGGCGGAGGCGGTCGGCATCCCGGTCTTCCTCAACGGCCTGGCGCGCGGCTGCCTCGCGGCCGATCATCCGCTCTTCTTCTCGCGCGCGCGCAGCGCGGGACTGAAGGATGCCGACGTGGCGCTCGTGATCGGCGTGCCGATGGACTTCCGGCTCGGCTTCGGGCAGGCGTTCGGCGCGGAGTGCGAGCTGATCGTGATCGACGTCGCCGAGCCGGAGCGCGAGCACCCGCGACCGGTCGCCGCCGAGCTCTACGGCGACCTCGCGGGCACGCTGCGCACGCTGGCCGGCGCCGGCGCCGGCGGCAACCCGACGCAGGCCTGGACGGAGCACCTGCGCGGCGTCGAGCAGGAGAAGCGCGCCGGCGAGCGCGAGCAGCTCGCCGACCCGCGCGCTCCGCTGCATCCGCTGCGCGTGTACGCCGAGCTCGGCGAGGTGCTCGACCGCGACGCGATCGTGATCTGCGACGGCGGCGACTTCGCCTCCTACGCCGGCCGCGCGATCGAGTCCTACGTGCCGGGCGGCTGGCTGGACCCGGGACCGTTCGGCTGCCTCGGCTGCGGGCCGGGCTACGCGCTCGCCGCCAAGCTCGCACGGCCCGACCGCCAGGTGGTGCTGCTGCTCGGCGACGGCGCGTTCGGCTTCTCCGGGATGGAGTGGGACACGCTCGCGCGCCACGGCGTCGGGGTCGTCGGCGTGATCGGCAACAACGGCATCTGGGGGCTCGAGAAGCACCCGATGGAGTTCCTCTACGGCTACTCCGTCGTCGCCGACCTGCGGCCCGAGACGCGCTACGACAGCGTCGTCGAGGCGCTCGGCGGGCACGGCTCGCTCGTGCGCGAGCCGGCCGAGCTGAGGCCCGCGCTCGAGCGCGCGCTCGCCGCCGACGGCCCGGCGCTCGTCAACGTGCTGACCGACCCGTCCGTCGCCTACCCCCGCTCGGCGAACCTGGCCTAAAACGAGAAGCCGCCTCGCACCGTGGCGAGACGGCTTCAAGTTGGCCCCGTCAGGACGGGCAGGGGTACGTGCCTTGGGGGCCGTTCTTGGGCGACCCAGGCGGCGGGAGGCGCCGATGATGCGGCAATCGCCCGGATCTATGTGTCGGGGGACGACGGCGGGAGGCACGACCGCCCTTACCGACGAATCGAGTATCCCGCCGGTGTCAATTCGTCGCCATCGTACGAACGTCCAGAATCCCCCATTTCCGGGTCAGCTTGCGAGCTCCAGCGCGACGCCCCAGAGGATGTCGCGGTCGGAGATCTCGACCTCGCCGAGGCCGAACGCCGTCGAGCACCCGGCTGAGCACGACGACGCCCGCGACGATCGTGGGCGCCCGGTCGGGATGCAGCCCGCGGACCTCCCTGCGCTCGCTCGAGCGGCATGCCGGCGAGCCGCTCGAGCAGCGCGTCGAGCGTCGCGCGCGAGAGCACGTGGCCCTCGACCCTCGCCGTGTCGTAGCGCTCGAGCGCGAGGTCGATCGCCGCGCACGACGTCGCCGTGCCCGCCACCGCCACCGCCGCTCGCGTGCGCTCCCGCACGTGCGCCGGGCACGGCGGCCGCGAGGCCCGCGTCGACGTCCTCCGCGAGCGCGGCGAGCTCCGCGCGGCGCCGGCGGATCGGAGGCCAGGTGGCGCTCGGTGTGGCGGACGACGCCGATCTGGGTCGAGACGTGGAAGTCCGAGCTCGCCCCCGGAGCCGCAGACGAGCTCGGTCGAGCCGCCGCCGATGTCGATCACGACCAGCTCGGTCGGGTCGCCGGCGGGCCGCGCCGCGGTCGCGCCCGCAAAGGTGAACGCCGCCTCCTCGTCGCCGCTCAGCGTGCGTCCCTCGAGGCCGAAGCGCTCGCGCACGGCGGCCGCGAACTCGGCGCCGTTGGCCGCGTCGCGCACGGCCGACGTCATCACTGCGGCGCTCGCCTCGCACTCGTGCGCGCGGATCTGGTCCGCGTAGCGCTCCAGCGCCGCGAACACGCGCTGCTGTGGCGCCTCGCCCAGCCGCCCGCTGGCTTCGACGCCCTCGCCGAGCCGCGTCACCGTCGACTCGCGCACGAGCTCCTCGATCCCCGCTCCCGGCGCGCGTCGGCGATCAGCAGGCGCGTCGAGTTGGTGCCGATGTCGACGACCGCGACGCGCATGGGCGCGGCGGACCGTATAGGTTCACCGCATCATGCGCCGACTCATCGCAACGCTCGCTCTCGCAGCCATCGCCCTGCTCGCAACGGCCGCTCTCGCGACCGCCGGGATCACTCCGATCTCGCCGAAGAAGGGCGATACGGTCGCGGCCGGAGGGGCGGTGAAGTTCAAGATGCGCTACAGCGGCAAGGGACCGATCTATGTGCACGTCTGCAAGTCGCGCAAGAAGAACGCCGACGGCGTGATCTGCGACGACGAGTCGATCGGCAAGGCCCGCAAGGTGACGCGCAGGCGCGCGGTGTACAAGGCGAAGTTCTTCGACTTCCCGGAGTTCTGGCTCAACCAGCCGGGCACGTACTACTGGCAGGCGTACCGGATCGCGTGCGAGAACGGGAACCTCGACGACTGCCGCATCGAGGGGCCCGTCGTGAAGTTCAAGGTCGCCTGATGTGACGCGCCGGCCCGTGCGCGTCGGTTGCTCGGGCTGGAACTACGCCGACTGGCGCGGCCGGGTGTACCCGCAGGGCTGTCCGCCGCGCCGCTGGCTCGAGCACTACGCGACGCTGTTCGACACCGTCGAGGTCAACTCCACCTTCTACCGGCTCGCCCGCCCGGAGGCGGTCGGGCGCTGGCTCGAGCAGACGCCGCCCGGCTTCCTCTTCACGATCAAGGCGAGCCGCTACCTCACGCACGTGCGCCGCCTGGCCGACATGGAGCGCGGCGTCGAGCGGCTCTACGCGGGGATCGCGCCGCTCGTCGAGTCGCCGAAGCTGGGGCCGGTGCTGTGGCAGCTCCCGGCGAACTTCCACCGCGACGACGACCGGCTGGGGTTCGCGCTCGAGCGGCTCCCGCCCGGCCGCCACTGCTTCGAGTTCCGGCACCCGAGCTGGTTCTGCTCCGAGGTCTTCGGCCTGCTCCACACGCACGGCGTCGCGCTCGTGATCGGGGACGACCCGCGCCGTCCGCTGCCGCCCGCGCCGCTGACCGCGGACTGGACGCTGATCCGGTTCCACTACGGCACGCGCGGGCGCCGCGGCAACTACTCCGAGACGCGAGCTGCGCGAGTGGGCCGCGCGGATCGCGGACCTGCGCTCGGAGGCCGAGGTGCTCGCCTACTTCAACAACGACTGGGAGGGCTTCGCGGTCCGCAACGGCCTGCGCCTGAAGAAGCTTCTGGAGGTTGAAGGACGGGTCGACGGTGCTAGTCTTAATCGCCCAACGGCGCGGGGTGGAGCAGCCAGGTAGCTCGTCGGGCTCATAACCCGAAGGTCGCAGGTTCGAATCCTGCCCCCGCTATACGGAAGCCGCCTCTCGCCAGGCGGCTTTCGTGCTTAAGGGGTCGGGAGCGTCTCGGAACTCCGGGTACCAATTGGGTACCAATTCGTCGTCGTGCGCGGCCCATTCTCTGGCGCTCAGGAGGCGGGGGCCATCACGCGGCAGCAGTCGGGAGTGATCAGCCCTCACGCCGCTGTCGCTGTGTCACCGAAGGAGTCGCGAGCCCGACGGAGCCTCGACACGCCTGGCCCTCGTCCACAGCGAGCGCCAATCGGCACCCCGCGGAGCGCTCGCTCTCTTGGGAAGGAACACTCTTCGGGTAGGCGGCGGAGTGGTCTTACGATCGCCGTTTCAGCGCGCCGAAGGCTCCGGCGAAGAAGACGAGCGGGTCCTGGGCAGGCGCGATGTGCAGGTAGTCGACCTGCCC
>CAWIVY010000002.1:0-355005 GCA_963839615.1 uncultured Solirubrobacteraceae bacterium | reverse complement strand
GCTGGGAGACCGCCCAGTTGCGGTACCACTTGCGGCCGGCTGGGTACGAGGCACCACGGCGCCCTTTCGGTGCTGCACCGCTCGAGCGCGCCTCGAACGCCTCCTGGTAGTCCGGCCACAGGCCCGTTCGTCGACGTCGCCGGGGTTGTACTTCCAGTGCTTCGTCGGGTCCTCGAGCCGGGCCGAGCAGCCGCTCGCGCTGCTCCTCGGGGAGATGTGCAGCATCACTTGATGACCATGGTGCTCTCGGTCGCCGAGCTCGCCTCGAACCGTTGATCGCGTCGTACGCGCTCGACCCGTCGTCCTCGCCACGAGCTCATGGACGCGCACGACGAGCACGTCCTCGTAGTGCGACCGGTCGAAGACGCCGACTGCCCGGGCCGGCACCGCCCGCCGGATCCGCCACAGGAAGTCGTGCGGCCGCTCCTCGTCGGTCGGCGCTCGGAACGACGTGAGCGAATACCTGCGGGTCGACCGGTCCCGACGACGTGCTCGATGTGCCGCCCTTGCCCGAGGTGTCCATCCCCTGGAGGACGAGGAGGACCCGTCGTTGATCACCTAGCCTGCCGTCCGCGAACAGCCGCTCCTGCAGGTCCGCCAACCGCGCCCCCAGCTCTCGAGGGCCTCCTTCCAGCGCCCCCCGCCGTCCACCCCTGGCCATGGCCCTCAATGTCGTACGAGTTGAGATCCACAGGCCCCGGCGCAGACGCTGCAAGAGCTCCCGACACTCCGTGCCTCGGTGGCCTTCGCCGGTCTTCGTCTTGGCCACAGCGCACCTCCTCGGTGAACTCGTGATCATGCCCACCCGACGACGCGGGTCAGGATCGCCTCCCGTCGGGCAAACAGGCACGGACTGACCAGCAGATGAAAGGGTCTGGGCGTGCGATTCGAAGTATGGGCTCCCGCGAGCCGACGATGTCGTGCTCGAGGCCGACGGCGTCCGGCAGCAGATGCGCGCCGACGACGGCGGATGGTGGTCCCGCCGAGGTCGCCGACGCCGGGCACGGCACGGACTACCGCTTTCGCCTCGACGGCGGCGACCCCGCCCGACCCGCGCGTCGCTGTTGCAGCCCGCACGGCGTCCACGGCCCGTCCGCGTCGTCGACCCCGGCCGCTTCGCCTGGACCGACCGACGGCGTGGCGGGGCATGCCGCTCGCCGGCCTCGGTCATCTACGAGCTGCACGTCGGCACGTTCACGCCCGAGGGCACGTTCGAGGCGTCATCGCGCGGCTCGCCGACCTGCGTCGACCTGGGGGTCACCGCCATCGAGCTGATGCCCGTGGCGCAGTTCCCGGGCGGCGCGGAACTGGGGCTACGACGGCGTCGCCCTGTTCGCCGCCGCCCGCAGCCTACGGCGGGCCCGACGAGCTGCGCGGCTGGTCGACGCCGCGCCACGCGCGCGGGCTCGCGGTCTTCCTCGACGTCGTCTACAACCACCTCGGGCCGGAGGGCAACTACCTCCGCGAGTTCGGCCCGTACTTCACCGACCGCTACCAGACCGCCTGGGGCGACGCGCTCAACTTCGACGGCCGAGGGCGCGACGCGGTGCGCGCGGTTCTTCTCGACAACGCGCTGCATGTGGCTGCACGAGGTACCACGTCGACGGGCTGCGCCTGGACGCCATCGCACGCCATCTACGACGACGGCGCCCGCCACTTCCTCGACGAGCTCGCCGAGCGGGTGCGCGGCGCGCGCCCGGCTCGGCCGGCCGCTGCTGCTGATCGCCGAGAACGATCGCAACGACCCGCACTGATCCGGCCGCGAGCGACGGCGGGCTGCGGCCTCGACGGCGCGTGGGCCGACGACTTCCACCACGCGCTGCACGCGCTGCCTGACCGGCGACCGCGAGGGCTACTACGCGCGACTTCGCCGGCTCGGCCGACCTCGGCCAAGTCGCTCGACGCAGGGCGTGTCCTTCACGGCGGCAGTACTCGCGCTACCGCGGCGGCCACGGGGCACCGCCGCGACCGGCTCCGGCCGCGTCCGGTTCGTCGTCTGCCTCCAGAACCACGATCAGGTCGGGAACCGCGCGCACGGCGATCGGCTGCACCACTGCGTCGCCCGAGGCCGGCTGCGCGGTCGCGCGCCGCGCCTGCTGCTGCTGTCGCCGTACACGCCGCTGCTGTTCATGGGCGAGGAGTGGGCGGCCGTCGACGCCGTTCCGGTACTTCACCGACTTCCGACGCCGAGCTGGGCGGAGCGTGAGCGAAGGGCGCGAGCGCGAGTTCGCCGACTTCGGTGGGTCCGCCGACGAGGTGCCCGACCCGCAAGACGCCGCGGTTCCATCGCAGCGCGTCACGCCTGGACTGGACCGAGCGCGACCGCTCCGCCGCACCGCGAGATGCTCTAGTGGCATCGCGCATTGATCGCAGCTCGCGCCACGACCGAGCCCGATCTCGCCGACCCGCGGCTCGACCGCGTGTCGGTCGACTTCGACGAGGACGCGCACTGGCTCGTCGTCCACCGCGGCCGGTTCCGCGTCGTGGTCAACCTCGCCGACACCTCCCAGGTCGTGCCGCTCGACGAGCCGGCCGAGGAAGTGCTGGTCGCCTCGAAGCGCCGCCTACCCGGTCCCCGCCGGCGTCGAACTCGAGGCCCTGACCGTCGCGATCGTCACGACCTAGCAACCACCGTTGGTTGAGGTGCGAGCGCAGCGAGCCTCGAAACCGCGGCCGCGCTCGATCCACCACTGTTGGTTGAGGTGCGAGCGCAGCGAGCCTCGAAACCCCTCCCGCCGCTGGTTGAGGTGCGAGCGCAGCGAGCCTTGATACCGCACCACCGTTGGTTGAGGTGCGAGCGCAGCGAGCCTCGAAACCCGGTCGGCCGGCAGCCGAGACGGAGGAAGTCGACCCGCCGCGTAGCTCTCGGCTGCGGGTCTGCTCGTGGGGAGAGCGCTGGCTACGACGAGGGTGGTCTCGGGCTCGGGTCCGTTGTCGGCCTGCGGCCCCACTCACCAACCGTCGGCAGGTTTCCACAATTCGTGGGTGAATAGTCCGTTGAATTGTCCACAGGTGTGGAAAACAATGTGGACAACACTGACGTCCGAAGAAATGTTCGAAAAACTTTTCCCGGAGCGCCCGGATAGGGTCGGGTTTTGTCGGTGGCCACGATTAGCGTTCACGGTATGAGCTTCCCATTCGAGCCGACCGTCGATTCCCCGTTCGGGGTGCTGACCGGGGCGTTGAGCGGTTCCATGAGGCGATCGACGAGCTCCTCGGGGTGGAGCCGTTGACGCTCACCGACCCGATGCTGTTGCCGTGCCTGGTGCGAGCTCGAAGCGGGATCCGCCGCCTCCCGGTGCCGGCACCCCCTCGTCGCGGAGATCGACGCCCGCGGGATCGCCGCCGACCACCAGGTCCGCTCCACCGCGATCCTGCTCCGCGAGACCCTCCACCTCTCCCGGGGTGAGGCCGGGCAGTGGGTGAAACAAGCCAGTGAGCAGGTCGGGAAGCGTGACCTCACCACCGGACAGCAACGAGCCCCGAAACTCGCCGCCGTCGCCGCCGCCGTCCGCGACGGTATCTCTCCGGTGAGCAGACGCACCCGATCAGCACCACCATGCGCCGGGTCCCGGCCGCGATCAGTCACCGGGCAGCGGGACCGGCTCGAAACCGACCTGGTCGCTCCACGCCCGAGGGCTGCAGCCCGGAGCAGCTGGTCGAGGTGTGCAAACACGCCCTGCGCGTCCTGGACGAGGACGGGCCCGAACCGTCCGAGACCGAGAAAGAAGCCAGGGTCGGGCTGTTCTTCGGCAAAACCCGGACCGACGGGCTCACCCCCTTCCGCGGCATCGCCGACCCCGAGACCAAAGCCGCGCTGCAAGCCGCGCTCGTGCCACTCGCCAAACCCGTCAAGTCCGAGACGGGGACGCGACACCCGGTCCCAACCGACCCGGATGATCCACGCCCTCCGCGACCTGTGCCTGCGCGCCCTCGCCTCCGGCAAGCTCCCGACGATGGCCGGGCTCCCCGCCACCCTGCTGCTGTCCACCACCCTGGAGCAGCTCGAACGCCAGACCGGGCTCGTGTCCGTCCTCAACGGCGGCACCGTCCCAGTCGACTACGTGATCCGGATGGCCGCCGAGATGAAGATCGTGCCCATGGTGTTCACCGCCGCCGGGCAACCCCTCTACTGCGGACAGACCGAACGGTTCGCCACCCTCCCCATCCGATACGTCACCGCCACACAAGACCGCGGCTGTGTCATCCCGGCTGTGACCAACCCATCTGGTTCTGCCAAGCCCACCACTTCGAAGACTTCGCCAAAGGCGGCCAAACCACCGCCGAAGACATCGGCTGGGTCTGCTTCTACCACCACCAACGCATCGACGGCTGGTCCTGGAACGCAAAGGCGGCCGGGTGTGGTGCACGCCACCACCCTGGTCGGACCCCGACACAGACACCGCGACTGAACACCTACTTCTACCCACCGGACCTCGATCCCCGAAGACCAACTCCGGGAAGCCGCGAGAAATCGCCACCAGAACCACCACCGATCCAGTGAACCGTCCGGACCGAAGATCAACACCGAACCACCCGAGCGTCGCACCGATCCCGCAGACCTGTTCACCCCGCACTACTGACCCCGCTCCACCGACACACCACCGATACACACCGACCAGCCCGGCGGACCACCGCCGCCGGGCGATCGGCACGCCCCGGCTCACGGACGGGTGGTTTGTGGCGTCCTACCAGGCGAGACGGTTTTCCCATCCCGGCAGACGTCGCCTACCCTTGTTCCATGCGTCCCAGCCGATACTCACTCGCGCTGGTCGTACGCCTGCACATCGATCTTGGTCACACCCACAGCGCACTGTGTCCGCAGGGCTGACCGCCCCGGACCTGATGCCGCCACCACCGCTGTTTCTGAGCAACTCGAGCATCCCCTGAACCGGGCGCGCGTCGGCGCCTGCGTTCTCGCCTGCCGGACCACACCCCGCACGGTTGGCGACGCTCCCGCCGGGGCTCCGCACGCGCGTCCTCGAACACGAGGACCACCATGACCGCTCTGTCGACCCACCCCAACCCATGACCGCGTCACCGTCCCTCGACCCGAGCGTGGGGCCGCCGTCCCAGCGTTCCGAGGGGCAATGGGCGCTCGGCCAGGTCGTACCGCTCAACCATAACGAGCAGCTGAAGGCCGACGACGACGGGCTCGACGTCCGCCACCGGATCGAGACGATCTACGCCCGTACGGGCTTCGCCGGCATCGACCCCGATGATCTTCGCGGCCGGTTCCGGTGGTGGGGGCTCTACACCCAGCGCAAGCCCGGGATCGACGGCGGCAAGACTGCGACGCTGGAGCCGCACGAGCTCGAGGACGAGTTCTTCATGCTCCGGGTCCGCATCGACGGCGGCTTCCTGACGACCGAGCAGGTCCGCACGATCGGGATGATCTCGACGGTCTACGGACGCGGGACCGCCGACCTCACCGACCGGCAGAACATCCAGCTGCACTGGATCCGGATCGAAGACATGCCAGCGATCTGGCAGGCGCTCGAAGCGGTCGGGCTCTCGACCACCGAGGCTTGCGGGGACGTCCCCCGCGTGATCCTCGGCAGCCCGGTGGCGGGCATCGCCGCGGACGCCCTGATCGATCCGACGCCGACCATCCGCGAGATCTCCCGTCGCTACATCGGCGACCCGGTTCTCGAACCTCCCGCGCAAATTCAAATCCGCGATCACCGGCCATCCGACCAGGACGTCGTGCACGAGACGAACGACATCGGCTTCGTCGCGACCGTCCACCCCGAGTACGGCATCGGGTACGACCTGTGGGTCGGCGGGGGGCTGTCGACGAACCCGCGCCTGGCCGAACGGCTGGGTGCGTGGGTCGCGCCGGACGACGTACCGGACGTCTGGGCCGCGGTGATCAGCGTGTTCCGCGACTACGGCTACCGCCGGCTGCGGGCGAAGGCGCGGCTCAAGTTCCTGCTGGCCGACTGGGGCGCCGAGCAGATGCAGAACGTACAGGTTTCCGAAACCCGCCCCGAACTCGCGGCTCGGCTGGTGTCCTGCGTCAAGGCGGAACTCACCTCGGCCACCGGCAAGCCGCTCGGCGAGGAGGCCTATCGCATTTCGATCAACAACGGCGTCATCATCGACCGGCGGCGCGCGCTGCCCGAGGATAACTGCGCCTCCGAATTCTATCAGCCGATCTGAACGGACGAGTTTGACGTGAAATCCCCGAGTTCATCGCTACCGCCATGGTCGCTTCGCGCAACTCTTCAGCGAGCTTGCGATCCTCGATTGCGCGCGCGAGCACCATGCCGCCAAGACAGAGTGCGGTGAGCGAGAGCGCCACCTGCCGCGAAGGCTGGCCGTTGGGGCTCATGCCCCTTTCGAGCTTTACCATCATCCGTAGCGCGGAACTCCTGGGCTTCCCGCACCGATTGATCGGTTCGCGAGACATCGTTGGGGAAGACCGATGAGCGGACAGCTCGCCTCGAGTTGATCGAGTTGCTGATGCGACAGGTAATCGCGCAGCAGCGTGACCGCGCGGTCCGAGGCCTTCTCGGAACTTGCGATGTCTTCCTGCTTCTCGGTGACGAAACAGCTGATCGTCTCCGCATAGAGCTCGCTCTTGCTCTGGAAATAGCTATAGAAGCCGCCGCGCGTCATTCCGGCGCCGGCCATGATGTCGTCGATGGAAGCCGCGGTGAACCGTGGCGGTTGAACAGTTGCAGCGCGCTCAGAATGATTTTTTGCCGCACTTGTTCGCGATGATCAGTCTGGACTCCATGTTACCCCCACACCTGCGCTGAATTGGCGATCCGGGCGATATGTTCAAAAAATCAGTCGGTATTTTCTCGGTCATTGTCTTCCTGATAGGTTCCGTCCCGGCATTGCGTTTTGTCCACGCCCACCCGTCGACAAGACTAATTTCAGTGACGCGAACATTCCTTGATCACGGAAATGTAATTGTGCGCTCCACTCAATGCGGAGAGGCGCGTGGAAATCAGGTAAGCGTCGCAGCGCGGTTCGAGCGGCTGCGATCGCGCGCAATCATCTCGGCCGAAACTCAAGCCAGGGAGATGCGTGCCGACCAAGCGGTTGAATAAGGTGTGGCCTTATGACCTCAATGCGAACGCGTCGTCAATGACCGGTTAACGATAAAGATCAAATTGAATTCCCCCCCCAACAGCATTTTCCGAATTCCCCGCTAGCATCGTGCCTTCAGGACGCAAAAAGCGCGGGGCACCTGTCATGCCAGCGTCTTAATTTCGACGGGGAAACTGGAACGTGGTGAAGCGGCTGAGCATTGCGGACCCGTCGCACCGATCGATCAGCGATAAAGCGGACCGGCATGCGCAAGCCGTCGCGGCTTCAGCACCGGATTTGCCGCCTCGCGGCCTCGGGCCGCTGACCTCCGTTCCGGTTTCGCAATGGCTGGCGCTTGCCGAACGCGCGATCGAACCGAACGGATACTATTGCCGCGTGGGAACTCGCCGTGAATGCAACGGCGCCCGGCCGAACCGGCGCCGACGCGCTCAGTGCGTGGGGCGAACCGGCCGCCAACGAATTGGCGCCAAGTCAACCGGAGCCGCCAGACGGGCCTGCCAGGCTGATCGGCCTGATGCCGGTGATCTCGCTCTGGCGGGCTTGGAAGATCCCCCTGCCCGCGCTGGTGAGCGCGCATCCCTACGGCACGCTGTGCAGCCCGCTGATCGACCGCGACGCTTCGATCGAGGCCGCGACGCGCCTGCTGCAGCGGGCGCGCGAGGCCGGCGCGCATGCGCTGATCCTGCGCGACGTCGCGCTCGACGGCGCGGCGATGGCACGCTCAAGTCGGCGCTCGGCCACGCCGGCCTGAAGCCGCGCGTGCTGGGCTCCTATATCCGCGCCAGCCTCGATGCGACACAGGATGGCAACAGACGCTGCTGCACGAGGCGCTCGGTACCAAGAAGCTCAAGGAGCTGCGCCGGCAGCGCCATCGCCTGGAAGAGCATGGCGCCGTCGCTTTGAAGTCGCGCGCAAGCCGGACGAGATCAAGCCCGCGCTCGAAACGTTCCTGCAGCTCGAAGCCAGCGGCTGGAAGGGCCAGCGCGGCACCGCGCTGGTTCAGGACGCGGGCGATGCGACCTTCATCCGCCGCGCCGTCCCCGCACTCGCGCGAAACCGCGCAATGCGAGATCGTCACGCTTGCACGCCGGCGCGACGCCGGTTGCCGCGCGGCATCGTGCTGCGCCATCAGGACCGCGCCTTCTTCTTCAAGCTCGGCATCGACGAGCGTTTTGCAAAATATTCGCCGGGCGTGCAGCTCACGCTCGATCTGACGCGCCATCTCTGCGCCGATCCCGCCATCGCGAGCGCGGATTCCACCGCAAGCGCCGATCATCCCATGATCAACCCGATCTGGCGCGGGCGCTTTGCGATCGGCGACGTGCTGATCCCGCTGCGGCGGAACGATCCGATGGTGGCACTGATCCACGCAGCGCTGACGGCGCGCACATCGCGCGCGAAGCAGCGCGCCGCGCGATCCATCTGCTCCGCAAATAGAATAGACGCTACTCCGCCGCCTGCGCGTTGATCTCCGCCGAGACCTGGCGGATGGCGCGCGCGAGCATGTTCGGATCCTGCGCGCCGGAGACGGCATATTTCTGCGCGAACACGTAGGTCGGCACGCCGGAGATGCCCTTCTCGGCAGCTTCCTGCGCGTCTGCCGATACGCGCGCGACGTCCTCGTCGGTGGCAAGGCGCTTGCGCACGTCGTCGGCATCGAGGCCGACATCGGCGGCCGCCTGCACCAGCACGTTGACATCGGTGAGATCGCCGCCGTCGCGGAAATAGAGCTCCATCAGGCGCTGCTTCATCTCGGGCGCCTTGCCGATCGCCTCGGCCCACAGGATCAGGCGGTGGCAGTCGGTCGTGTTGGGCTGGCGCGCGACCAGCTCGGGCTTGTAGACGAGCCCCTCTTCGCTGGCGGCCGCGACGACGCGCCCCGCAATACCCTTATAGGCCTCGACCGAGCCGAACTTCTGGGTGAGATAGTCCTCGCGGCTGATGCCCTCGCGCGGCACCCAGGGATTGAGGAAGAAGGGACGGAAATTCAGCTTGACCGGAACGTCGGGAACGAGCGCGAGCGCGCTCTCGATCCGGTGCTTGCCGATATAGCACCAGGGGCACACCACGTCGGAGACGACATCGATCTGGAGCGGTTTCAGGGTGCTCATGAGCGCCTCCTTCGGGCGGTGCGGTTTTGTCGGAAGATAAGCCGAACGCCGCCCGAGGCAAGGGTGCTGGGGGTGCTAGGCCACTTTTGCAGCCGTCTGTCTCAGCCATTCGGCGGTGCGCTCGTCCGCCGGAAAGAACGTCTCCAGCGCCAGCTCCGACAGGGTGATATCGACCGGCGTGCCGAACACCATGGTGGTGGAGAAGAAACTTAGTATCCCCCCGTCATGCCGCAGCTTGAACGGGATCGCGACATTTGTCGCTCGACAGCGGCGCCGAGCGCGCCGGGATGGGATAGCTCTTCAGGTCGTTATAGAGCTTGATCAGCTCGGGATCGGCCGTCGCCTCGCATTGCCGGTGCAAGCGCTCGAGCAGATGCGCGCACCATTCCGCGAGATTGACCGTCCGCGGCGCCAGCCCCTCCGGATGAAAGGCGAGCCGCAGCACGTTGAAGGGCTGGCCGAGCAGCCGCTCCGGAACGCCCTCGAGCAGCGGCGCCACCATGCGGTTGGCGGTAACCAGATTCCAGTGCCGGTCATAGGCCAGCGCCGGATTGGGCTCGTGGGCCCTGACACGAGGTCGATCGCCTGACGGGCTGATTTCAAGGCGGGATCCTCCAGCGGGCGCTGCGGAAAGGCGGGCGCGAAGCCTGCGGCGACCAGCAGCACGTTGCGTTCGCGCAAGGGCACGTCGAGGCGCTCGGCGAGCCGCAGCACCATATCCCGCGACGGCGCGGCGCGGCCGGTTTCGACGAAGCTGAGATGGCGCGCGGAAACCTCCGCTTCGCCCGCCAGATCAAGCTGGCTCATGTGCCGGCGTTGCCGCCATTCGCGCAAATGGTCGCCGATGTGGACGGGCTCGGCGCGCTCGGTCATGGCCGATTCAGGATACGAACTGGTACGGCCACGAACCTATCACAAATCAGTGCTTCCGCTTACCTGTGACGTAATCGATCGGGCTGGCAAGCGCGGTCATCGTGGCAGCCAGGAGGAGATGACGCGCCGCCCAGCGCTGTCATCCGTCTCCACCACGAAGGAGAACCACGATGATGATCCCGTCCCTCTTCCTGCGCCGCGCACTGCAGGCCGATGCCATCTTCGAGTGGCGCCGGCGCCGTGATCTTCACCCTGGGTGCGAGCATGCTCGCGCCGCTCACCCATCTGCCGGAGGCGCTGTTGCGCGAAAGCGGCCTGTTCCTGATTGCTTATGCAGCGTTCGTCGGCTGGCTGGGCATACGCAAGTCCATGCCGAGAATCCTGGTCGGGCTGGTGACCGTGGGCAACGCGGCCTGGACGCTCGCCAGCATCGCACTGCTGCAGCGGCGAAGTGACGCCGAACCTGTTCGGTGAGGCGGTGGAGTAGCGGCGCAGGCCATTGTCGTCGGCGCGCTCGCCGAACTGCAATTCATCGGTTTGCGCCGGAGCAGCGACCTGGTCCCACTTAAGCCAAACGTCGCGCAGCTCAAAGCTTGCTGCGCCTAACCGTTACTGGTCGCCGCGGTAACCGCGAGGCTTGGCGTCGTGAAAACGGCGGAACCTTCCGGCGCCGCGGGCGCATCGTCGCCGGCAGCCGTTGCCGGTTGCGGCGGGGTCGGTTTCTCGACTTCGGACGGCTGCGCCGTACTGAGCCCCCAACGCCCGCGCGAGCGCCACCGGCAAACTTGCGCTTGCCCGGCCGGCTGCCGGTCTTGAGGCGAACGGTCGGCGTCTTGGACTTGCTATCGAGCTTGCGCTTGCGGTCCGGCTTGAGTGCACCCTTCGCCTTTTCTTTGGCCTTTTCTTTGGCCCTCTCTTTGACCTTGTCCTTGGCCTTCTCTTGGCTTTTTTGGCCTTGGCGCGCTTGGCCGCCCGCTTCTCGGCCTCTTTTTGGCCTTCCGCTCCGCCTTTTTCAGCTCCTTGGCCTTCGGCGCAGCCGTTCGGCGCGCGCCTCGGCGCGCTTCTTCTTGCGCTTTTTCTCGCAAGCCACACACTTGCAGCCGATCGGCTTCAGATAGGCTTTGAAATAGTCGGTGCCGTAATCGTAGTTGGTGACCATCGGGCTCGATGTTGTTGATAAGCGCGGATGAAAACCTTGCGCTTGCGCGGTCTGACGTCGCTTTCCGCATTCGGCTTGCAGGCATGATTGATATAGCGGGCGACGTTTTCGCGAACGGAACCGTCGATGGTCGCGGTTGGTTCGTTCAAACAGATATTTGTCTCGATTGCGTCTTCTTTTTTCTTCTTCGAAATCCAGCAGCGGTCCAAATATCGGATGATCCTGGTACCCTTCTTGATCCGCTTGGTGGCGAAGAGGCCGAGTCCGGTGGGGAGCGGCCGATACGGTAGGGTTTCTTCGACGAGATTTCGGGCATGATGAAAGGCGACTACACCGCTATGAAGCAACGAACCAAAAGGCGGACGGTTCTAGGACAATTGCATCCAAATGTCAGGCCTTTCGCGACATTCTCGGCAACAACCTTCCCCAGAATCGGCCCTGTTTTCGCTGGCAGCAAACCGCCGACGGTTTTGCGACAACAATTTGGGGAGACGCGCGAAATGGCCGTGGACGGTAACTGGAACATCACGATGTCGACGCCGATGGGCGATCGCCAGACCACGCTGAGCCTGAAGAGCGCTGGCGGCGCACTGACCGGCACGCAGGCGGCCGAGGGCGATTCCGCCGAGATCTTCGACGGTAAGGCCAATGGCGACGACCTTTCCTGGAAAGTGTCGATCACCAACCCGATGCCACTGACGCTTGAATTCACCGGCAAGGTTTCCGGCGACACCATTTCCGGCGAAATGGGCATCGGCCCGATGGGCAGTTTCCCATTCACGGAAAAAAGAGCGTAGGCAGTAATTGTTGAGCGAAAGCCGTCGAACAGCGTCACCCAAGATACCTGGTACGGCATATGGGTGCCGGCTCAAGGCCGGGACCACGTCGTGAGATTTGCTGCAAACACACTTCTACCTCCTCGAACGCGTCGCGCCCGAGTCGTTCATGAAATTCTCGCCCCCAATCAGAGGGCGCAGGGAATGCCGGGTGCGCGACGCACCCGCAGCCTCGTGTGCAAAGGTAGAAAGCACACGAGTAGTCACCACAGGTTCGCCGGAACACCCGGCATTCCCTGCGCGATGGTTTTAACGGTTTCCTTCGGGCTCTCCCTGGTGACCGGGCTTGTTTGTCACCGTCACCCGGAGAAGCGCTTCACACGAACTTGACGCCAGCGTCGGGGCGTCAGGACCACACGACTTCGCCGTCCGCATCAGCGCCTTCGTCAGCACGCGCTCCGCGTCCATCGCATCCCGCACCCAACGTCCGTGACGATCGCGAAACGCCCCCTCTGAAAGAGACGGGATGATTCGCTCTATTGCTGCTTCTACCAAGGCGTCAAGGTAGATTTCGGATAAACCGAAATCGAAGGCGTTCTGCCGAAACGCTCGCCCCAGGCCGGCACCCGCCCCGCAACGCCATCGGCGATGAAACTTGTTCGGTCGTCAGAACTTATGCCCGGTGAGGCTTAAAATTTCTTTTTGCCGAGTAAACCAGGAGACCGAAGCATGGGTATCTTCACCAAAGACATCAAAACCATGGAAGACATGTTTCTCCATCAGCTGGAGGACATCTATTACGCCGAGCAGCAACTCACCAAGGCGATTCCGAAAATGGCCGACATGGCGACCAACGCCGATCTGAAAGCCGGACTTGAAGGCCCACGTGATCGATACCAATAATCAGATTGAGCGCCTCGACAAGGTTTTCACGAAACTCGGCCATAAGCCCAAAGGCACGGATTGCCCGGCGATCGACGGTTTGATCAAGGAAGCCAACCAAACGGCGGGGGAGATCGACGACAAAGCGGTTCTCGACGCGGCTATCGTTGCCAATTCCCAGGCCGTGGAGCACTACGAAATGTCGCGCTACGGCACGCTGATTGCGTGGGCCGAAGAGCTTGGACATGATGATGTGGTTCGCCTTCTGACGACAAACCTCAACGAGGAGAAGGCCGCCAATACCAAACTCAATACGATTGCGGTGCGTAAAGGGGTAAACAAGAAAGCCTCTGCCGCATAGGGCGCAAACTAAAAGGCCCCGGTCACCTCGGGGCCTTTTTTCATCACTGGCTTGAGCAGCCGCATCAGGTAGCGCCATACGTATTGGCTTTAGCAGCAAGTCATTCTGCCGCCGAAAGCTTGGCTGAGCTGCCCGCAACCTCGCTTATCGCCGACATCAATTGATCCGTCGCAGTCTGCTGGATCATGTGACCGTTTCCTGGGAGCCGATGGAAGTTGCTCTGGGAAATGTCGCACGTGCAGCCGGGCCGACTGAGTGTCGATGTCGATCAGCCTGTCCTCATCGCCTGCAATGATAACGACCGGCATTTTCAGGTCCGCATACTGATGGCGCCCTGAAAGCGTCCGGGATCATCAGCGCGGCTTCCGCGGCGGACGCCCTGATCTGCGACGGCCGCAGCGCCATTTCCTTCGGAAATCCCTCGAACTTCTCCGGCACGGATTCGGGACCGAATATCTTCTTCATCGCCATCGGCCATGTGGCCCGGCTGATCAGGGGCGACAGCGTATGTCTGAGATGTCGCCAATGAACGGCATGGAGGGCACGGCGACGCGACCACGTCCGCGCGAACGGTCGGATAGTAATATCCTGATGCAAGAACCAGTCCCCGAACCAAGGCAGGGAGCTTCAAGCCCAACGCGACCGCAACCGACGCACCCCATGAATGGCCGAGCACGATCGCGTTTGAGACTTTCAGTCTGCCAGGGCATCCTTGATCAGTTCCGCCTGGGCATCCGGCGTCCAAATAACGTCGCGCGGCCGATCGCTGTGGCCGAAGCCCGGACGGTCGAAAACGATCACCCGGTAATTCTTCGCGGCGAGATCGATCAGGCCGCTGGACTTGAAATCCTGGATCATGCTGCCGTTGCCGTGAAGCAGAACGAGGGGTCACCTTCCCCCGCTCGATGTAGTGAAGCCGCACGCCGTTGAGTTCGAGGAAACGCCCGGCGGGCGGATTGTCCAGCGCTGCTTTTTTGAAAAATGGCGATTGACCAAGGCAAGGGCGGCCAACACGCCAATCGCAACCGCCGTCGCTCCCACGTAAGAGGGCGGCCTCGAGCTTCGGAACTGACGAGGGACAGACCGGCGACGCGTCTGGTGAGTTGGGCTGCTGTCATGCTCATGCTATTCCTGGTTCTGCTCGACCGCAGCCGGCATCTTCGCAACCGACATCAGCGATCGCGCGACCTGATTGAGCAAGCTGATCGGCATTTTCCTCCTCGGCCAGCGACTTCGACAGCAACAGCCACGATGGCGCGTGTGACGCAGCTGCTGCGCGAGGTTTCTGCGCCGTGGTGTAGCCCGAGATTTCGTAGTGCTCGACCCGCTGCGCCGCGCCGATCAAAGCGAGATCGGCGACGGCGTCGTCCTTCTCCTTGCCTTCCTCCATGACCTCCTCGCCTTCCTCGACGATGCCCATCATGCCTTTGCAAGGCTTGGCGCGCGCCGTCTCGCCGAGCAGCTCGAAGCATTCGTTGAGCCGCTCGACCTGCTCTTCGGTTTCGTGCAAGATGCATCTTCGAACAGTTCGCGCAAGCTGCTCGGAGCGCGCCGCCTTCGCCATTTTCGGCAGCGCCTTGATCAGCTGCTTCTCGGCATGCAGGATGTCGCGCAGCTGGTCGATCGAGAAGCTCCTCGATGCCGTCTCGGTCCAGCGCAGACGGCGAGCTTTCGGCGTGGATCGGACGCTGTCCGGCAGCCGTGCCGTCGAGTCCTGGAAGGCCGGAGATTCGACGAACTCCCAGTCGCTCGCCCTCGTTCCAGGGGCCGCGCGTGTCGATCTCGCCGTCGTCGCCCTCGCCGGTCGAGTCGTTGAAGTACTGGTCGACCAGGCCCGGGCGTCGGCGCGATCTTGCCGATCGAGAACGGCGGCTTGCCCATGCTTTCCAGCGCAGCGGTGAACGCCTTCATGTGCGTGATTTCGCGCGTCATCAGGAACTGCAGCGCGTCCTTGGTGCCGGCGTCGTCGCAGAAGTTGATCAGCCGCTCGTAGACGATCTTCGCGCGCGCCTCGGCGGCGATGTTGCTGCGCAGATCGACGTCCAGTTCGCCGGTGATCTTCAGGTAGTCGGCCGTCCAGGGATTGCCCTGCGAGTTGAAGAGGTTGACGCCGCCGCCGCCGGCGATCGCGATCAGCGGATCGGCCTCGGCGGCCTCGCGGTCGAACTTCATCGGCTTGAGGTGCATGCGGGCCAGCGTGCCGACGACCTCGAGATGGCTCAGCTCCTCGGTGCCGATGTCCATCAGCAGGTCCTTGCGGTCCGGATCTTCGCAATTGAGGCCCTGGATCGAATACTGCATCGCCGCGGCGAGCTCGCCGTTGGCGCCGCCGAACTGCTCGAGCAGCATGTTGCCGAAGCGCGGATCGGGCTCGTCGACGCGGACGGTGTACATGAGCTTCTTGACGTGGTGATACATGACTGCCTCAGCGGTTTGCGGGAGCGATCATTACCAAGTCTTCCCGGTCGAGCGCGTTCCTAATTAATCTGAAATGCTTTATCCGGCTCGAAAGGCGTCGTGTCCGTATCGATGCCGAAGTTCAAAACTTCATCCCGAAAATGCTATGAACTTCGGAACCGGGCCACTGGTGCGGCGGCGGCCTCTATGCTTTTATCGGAAATAGATATTCCAGGGCTTGAGCCGTCTTCCGGGGAAGCGGTTAAAAAAAGCGCTGCGGGGGCTAAAGATGAATGACGTCAAGACGCCAAATATTACGGAGATGCGCAAGCGTAAATTTGCGCATCAGATCGGGGGGGTGCACGAAGATGGAGCGGTCGACGACAGCTTTTTCGAGAATTATTCCCGATAATCAGAGCTATGAAGAGGTTTTCGAAGTCGCCTTTAACGGGAAATATCTGATTGATTTGATCATAGCCGTCTGGGGTGCCAAGCCGCCCTATAAGTTGCTTGACTGCGGCAGCGCGAATGGCCTGACGCTCGAGCAATTCGAAAAACTCGGTGTCGAAGCCTGGGGCATCGAAAACAATGCGCATATCGTTTCGAAGACGCCGGAGGCATGGCGCGAACGAAACCTGCTTGGCGATGTGTGCAAGATGCCGTTCGAGGACGGTTCTTTCGACTTTCTCTACGTCACCTGCCTTCCTCATCTGCCCGAAGCAATCATCGGCCAAGCGATCAAGGAGTTGTTTCGAGTCTGTCGTGTAGGCGTCGTGCTCCACGGAGTGACGACCGATATGACAGAGGAAGTCATCGGGGACTATGAATTGTTCATTGGGCTACAGACTTTCTGGACATGTTCAGAGTGGTCCGATGCGATGGTGCAGCGGTGGCTTCAACTCGCCGTTTCCGATCCGGCCACGCTCGACGAAGTCTGGCGCGTCGAACAGGAGACTGACGTGGATGACTGGGATTGGTATCCGAACAAGGAGACCATGCGGTATCACTTCTTTAGCAAGCCAGGAATCAAGCGAAATCCTCGAACTTCGGAATTGGGACACCAGGTCCTCGCGTGCGTCGCCTGTCATACAGGAGAGCCATACATGGTCCGCTCAAACGTGTTTCTTTCCGCCGTGATTTTTTCCTCGATGGCCTTTCTCGTTGGTCCGGCAGTCGCATTTCCTTTGGGGTTGCCGCCCACGGCTGCGACCAAGGGGGAAACGGTGGAAGTCCGCTTGACCAGAAGCAACGCTTGCAAGCCGAAATACAGGCACAAGAAAGCCGCCCAGCATCTTCGCGAAAGAGCTCACTGCAAGTAACGCGGTTGTGTGGACCGCTTGGTGACGCAACAGGCCGGTTCCATCGCTCTCCGCCCGCTCGCATCGACATCGAATGTGCACATTGGGCTTTCCTTTTCGGCTCTAAAAACCCAGTGTGGTGACGGCCTGGCCCGGATTTCCTGCTGATTAATAAGTCCGACAGCCATGGCAGCGGAACTTCACAGCCGGCGTTTGAGAGGACGTCATGGGCGTAATCGAAAGAAACAATGTCCAGGTTCGCGGATCGGGTCAGCGCGGGATGATGTTTGCCCATGGCTTCGGCTGCGACCAGAATATGTGGCGGTTTGTGGAGCCCGCCTTCGAACCGGACTTCAAGACCGTCTTGTTCGACCATGTCGGCGCCGGCGGCTCCGACCTGAAGGCCTACGATAAGGCAAAATATTCGACCCTGGCCGGCTATGCCGACGACGTGGTCGAGATCGGCCGTGAGCTTGGATTGAAGGATGCCGTTTTCGTCGGCCATTCGGTCAGCAGCATGATCGGCGTTTTGGCGGCGCAAAAAGCGCCGGGCATGTTCGGCAAGCTGGTGCTGGTCGGACCGTCCGCCCGCTACATCGACGACGGCGACTATGTCGGCGGCTTCAGCGAAGAGCAGATCGAAGAGCTTCTTGCAGTTTCTCGAAGCCAATCACATGGGCTGGTCCGCGCAGATGGCGCCGGCGATCATGGGCAATCCGGACCGTCCCGAACTCGGCGAGGAACTGACCAACAGCTTCTGCCGAACCGATCCCGAAATCGCCAAGGCGTTTGCGCGGGTCACGTTCACATCCGACAATCGGGCGGACCTGGCCAAGGTCGATGTCCCGACGCTGATCCTTCAATGCAGCGAGGACATCATTGCCTCCAAGGAGGTCGGCGAATTCGTCCATCGCAACATTCCCGACAGCGAGATGATCGTTTTGGAGGCAACCGGCCATTGTCCCAATCTCAGCGCGCCCGACGAAGTCATCGCCGCCATGCGAACATTCGTCTGAGGTGACCGTGCACGAGCCCGAATTCCGATCGACGATTTCCAGGACATGTTCGAGAACGCGCCCTGCGGCTACATCACGCTGCTGACCAACGGCCGCATCGAGCGTGTGAACAAGACGTTGCTGGGCTGGACCGGCCATACCGCCGACGAGATGATCGGCAAACGGTTCAGCGATTTCCTGAATATGGCCGGACGCATCTATTATGAAACCCATATCGCGCCACTGCTGCGAATGCAGGGCTTTTTCAACGAGTTCGCCATTGACATGGTGACGGCGACCGGTGAGCCGATGCAGATGATCTGCAACGCGCTCGAGGGCCGAGACGCCGCCGGCAAACCGCTTTTTATCCGGCTCGCCTTGATCAAAGCCACCGATCGGCGGCGTTACGAACACGAGCTTTTGGCAGCTCGCGAAGCCGCGAAGACCAGTCTGGAGAGCGAACGCGAGACTTCGGAATTGCGAGAGCAATTCATTGCCGTGCTTGGCCATGACCTCCGCAACCCTCTCGCATCGATCAGCGCCGGGGCACGCATTCTGGGCGCGATGCAAAGACCGAAAAGGAACATCAGATCATGGCGATGCTGCAGACCACGGTCATGCGGATGGCGGGACTGATCGACAATGTGCTCGATTTCGCGCGCGGTCGGCTCGGCGGCGGCATCACTCTCGATCGGGACACTCGCAGACCGCTTGAGCCCGTGCTGCATCAGGTGATCGATGAACTTCGGCTGTCCTCGCCCGGACGCCAAATCGACGCAGAATATGCGATCGATGTTCCCGTGAATTGCGACAGAATCCGAATTGGACAGCTCGTCTCCAATCTGGTCGGAAATGCCCTCACCCATGGAGCCTCCAACCTGCCGGTTCGCGTGCGCGCAGCGACGGAAGGACGGCCTCTTCAAGCTGTCCGTCGCCAATGGTGGCGAACCCATACCCGAGGCCGCCATGGAACAAGCTGTTCGAGCCGTTCTTTCGGGGGAAGTGCGCGCCAGTCGGCAGGGTCTGGGGCTGGGCCTGCATATTGCGGCGCAAATCGCAAAGGCTCACGACGGGGCACTGACGGTGACGTCCACGCTCCGAAGAAACCCGATTCTCCTTTGTGATGCCGCTCAGGTGATGGCAGCAGCCCGCGACCGTCGAAGCGACCCCCTGTGGGGTCACTTGGTCTTAAGCCTTGCGCGTCGGCTTTGGCGTCGGTCCAGCCTCAGGCTCGGCTGCCGCGGCTTCTCGAGCCAGCCTTAGAGCCTTCAATCGTTCTCGATTCTCGTGAAAAGCCTTTTGTGAGAGCTCGTGCTCCGACATGGCTTTGGAAGCCTCTGCTGCCCTGAACACCTTTCGGGCTTCGCGTTCTGCCGGGGTCATTACCTTCCGTTCGGACGTATCGCTCATCCATGATCCTTGATGTGGGGAATGGGTAGTAACGCGGCGGAGGAACTTTTGTTCCAATCCACCGTCCGAAAGCCTGGCCGGCCCTTGGAGACCGCCGCTCAACCCAGCCGCCACACCGCGACCGGCCGTTCGTATCCCCTCACCTTTATCTCCCCGAGCGGCACGGCATCCCGCCCCGCCTCACCCAGCGCATCGTATACCGCGGCCGAAATCAAACACTGGGTGCCAAGTTCCTTGTTGAGGGATTCCAGCCGCGATGCGAGGTTCACCGCATCGCCGATCACGGTGTATTCCTTGCGGCGCGGCGAACCGATGTGCCCGCGACCACCTCGCCGACGTGCACCCCAATGCCGATCCGCAACGCCCAGTCGCCCGCCGCATTGTCGCGTTCCATGGCGGCCAGCATGTCACGCGCCGCATCGACGGCCTGGCGTACGGCGTCGTCATGAGCGATCGGCGCACCGAACAGTGCGAGCAGGCCGTCGCCGAGAAATTTGTTCACGATGCCGCCGTGCCGGTCGAGGATTTCGACCAGGACCGCAAAAGCACGATCGAGCCGTTCGACCACTTCCCTTGGCGAGCGTTGTTGCGCCTGCACCGTGAAGCTCCTGAAATCAACGAACATCACGACGACCCGGCGCAACTCACCGGTCGTCGCCGTTTCGTCCAGCAGCAATCGCTCGACCACCTGGGGCGACACGTGCTGACCGAAAAGATTGGTGACCCGGTCTCGCGTGCTCGCCGCCACGATGCTCGCCTCGAACTGACGCCGCAGCCGGAGCGCAACGCCGCCGGCAAGCAAACCGCAGATGAGGATCACGACGCTGCGCATCAGGTGATAGTCGACATTGCGCGGCAGATCGGGATGGTAAAGCATCGCCATCGCGAACAGCTCGACGGCCGCGACAAGCCCGGTAAAGGCCGGCAGCCAGAGTCGAGCCGCAGTGTCGAGAGGACGATGAAGAGGAAATAAACCAGCGGCGCAACGAAGCCGAGCGCCTCGGTCGCACCCATGGCGGTGATGTGGATCGCAAGCAGCACAGTCGGCAGACTGGTTTCGATGAAGCTCCCGACATAGCGGCGTACGACCGGTATATCGCGATCCAGCGCGATTCGCCGTTTGACGAGATACAACACCGCGAGCTCAAACGCGACAAAGGGCAGCACGATCGCCAGGACCAGGGGAGGCGCGAAGTGACCATGCCAGATACGGTCGATTCCGGCAGGCGCGATGAAGTAAATCGCCAACGCCGTCAGTGCCAGTGCTGACGTGAAGACGATGACGGCGGTGACCCGCACGACCTCGGTCTTCAAAATTGCCGCATCAGCGCGTGGTGGAACTCGGCAGACACATCTGTCGATGGGATATGAAAGTCACGCCACGGCCAGCGCATGGTCCCCTCGCCTCCGTCCGCGTGGCCGGGCTGCTTGAACAGTCGCCGATCAGTACGTCGCGGGATCCGGTAAATCCGTCGGCTTTTCGAAGGCCCGCTTCATCGCCGGGCTCATCGGAATATTCAGATTGACGCCCTTCGGCGGGATCGGCTGGGTGAACCATTTGGCGTAGAGCGCCGCCATCTCGGGGCTCTTGTAGAGGCTGCGGAAGTCACAGCATCTGCAAGCGCCTTGAACGCCACGTCGTCCTTGCGCAGCATGATCCCATACGGCTCCGGTTTGGAGAAGGCGTCTTCCGAAATCATGTAGGCCTTGGGGTCCTTTGAAATTGCGATCAGGCCGGCGAGCACGATATCGTCCTGGACAAAGGCCACCGCCCTGCCCGTCTCGACCATCAGGAACGCTTCGCCCTGATCCTGAGCCGGGACGACCGTCATTCCCAGGTTCAACCTGGCTATTGAATTCGAGCGCCTGCTTGATGTTGGTCGAGCCGGACGGCGAGACGATGGTCTTGCCCTTGAGGTCGGCGATCGAATCGATCTTCGAATTCGACCTTGCGAGACGAAACGGCTCGCGGTCAGAAAATGCGTATTGGTGTACCAGACCTGCTGTTGCCGCTCGGCATTGTTGGTGGTGTTGCCGCATTCGAGGTCGATAGTGCCGTTGGCCATCAGCGGAATCCGCGATCGCAGACGTCACCAGCTGATACCGCACCTCGAGCTTGTCCAGCTTCAATTCGCGCTTCACCGCGTCGACGATCTTGGCGCAGATGTCCATCGCAAATCCGACCGGCTGTTGCTTGTCGTCGAGATAGGAGAACGGCACCGACGCCTCGCGGTGCCCGATGGTGATGTATCCGAGCTCCTTCACCTTCGCGAGCGTGCCTGTGAGTTCCTCCGCCCTCGCGACCGCGCTGGCCGAAACGAGCGCTGCCAGGGTCAGCGCCGCGAATACATCTTTACGCAAAGGAGTTCTCCATCGCCGATTTGGCCGTCGGGGCAATCGGACGCGATATTGAGTTATTTTTCAAGCCGTCAAACGGAACACCGGCCCGCCATTGGGAGATGGATGACCTTGTAATTGCCGCACCGCAATGGGCTAACTGACCTTGAGGATTTACCGGTGGGAGATCGGGATGGACGATCGAACCGTGCGGGCGGCGCTGAAACGCCATTGGGATGCTTCGGACGCAAGCGATTTCGACGTCGAACACGAAATCTATCACGAAGATGCCGTGCTTGACTATCCGCAATCGGGCGAACGGATCAGCGGCAGGCGCAACATTCAGGAGAGCCGGTTGGTCCAGCCGAACAAGAAGCGTTTTTCGGTCCGGCGAATTGTCGGCAGCGGCGATCTCTGGGTCACCGAATTCGTGCTGACCTATGATGGCGTGCCATCTTATGCTGTGAGCATCATGGAATTCCGCGAGGGACTGGTCGCGAACGAAACGCAATATTTCGCCGACCGGTTTGACCCTGCACCCTCGCGCGCGCATCTTGTCGAGCGCGCCGGCTAGCTTTGCGATAAGGCAAAATCCGCGGTTTGGCTGGGAACCTGCTTATGGGTTCCCTGCTGCAGTTAGCGGCTCGATCAGCGGCTGGCCAAGGCCTACGGGATGATCAGCGATCAGCACTGCGGGCGCGCTCCAGATCACCGAGATAGCCTACAGTGCGGGATTTAAAGATCTCTCCTACTTCGGCCGCACTTTTCGAACAAAGTACGGAGCCTCACCTTCGGATGTGAGAGCCGCCTCGCGAGCGAAGATCTGACGCGAGCCGAAAGCGATTAGCTGTTTGCCCGGGCCAAGCAGCATGGCCGTGCGGGCGCAGCTCGGCGCGGGTATCCAAACACGGGATCAGCGATCGCCGCCTGCACGCGTGTTCCAGGTGCTCCAGTTCACGCCGGTAAGGCTGCCAAAGTCTGTCGCGCGTGGCCGCCTGCTTTCCCGCTCATGCACGGCAATGCAACGCTCGGGACTCCGCGATCTTGCGCTTGAGGTCCTCAAGGGATTGCGCGGCGTGCCGGCGCCCGGCGATCTCCCCCGTCGTGAACCGGGCGGTTTCCAAGGCCTTCAGCGCCTCGCGGTTCTTCTTGAGCTGAACCCTATGCCACGCGATCCGACTATCGCTGTCTGCACTCATGATCGGGATCCCTGATTCGCAGGAGAGCCTAGCATCGGCACGGAAAAAGGGCAGCCGTTCGGCCAACAAAAAGGCGACCGACTGTGACTCCGACGCAACGCTGGGCCGGCTGGATTATATCCGCCGCCTGCCCCAGCCGCGTCCGTAGCCGCCGCCGAGCAACCGGAGCAACAGTATAGGACAACGGCGCCGATAAAGGCGTTTATGATCAGGGCAACAATCCCGACGCCCAAGTGGATGCCAAGTCGCGGCAAGAGCCAATCGCCAGAATGACAGGCGCCGATCAAACCGACAATCAAATCACCCGCCAGTCCAAAACCTCCCCCTCCATCACCCTGCCCGCAACCATCCGGCGACGATTCCCACAACGGAGTAGTGGGAGGGACTGATTGGACAGGTGCATGACGTTTGTCTCCGAGAGGGTGCCCGGTAATGCCGGTCCATCACCGTTGTTCCATCCGTCGACTGAATCGCTTTGACGCTCGCGCGGCCGTTCATCGCGCTTGACGGACATCGTCGATTGCAACCGCACGTGACCTTCGCGGTCAGCGGGGCGAGAGCAGCGCATCAGCCGTTGCAAATGGGTAGTGCATCGCACCATATCCCATACTTCTCTGCCGACCAGTGAGGTGCGCCGCGTGGCCAATGTAAATGCTGATGCTTTGGTGTCGTCACGGCATCAGCCGATGGGCTTCCGGAGTTCGTCTTGGTGATCGCTTCGATCATGGCGCTAAATCCGTTGGCGATGGACATGATGCTACCGGCGCTGCCGGACATCGCATCGGCATTCCACATCACCGCCGCCAACAAACCGCAGGAAGTGTTGTCGGCGTTCCTGGTCGGCTTCGGAATTCGCCAGTTCATCATGGGCCCGCTTTCGGACCGTTTCGGCCGGCGTCCAGGTCCTGATCGATGGCATGGCGTTGTATTGCATCGCCAGCCTTCTTGCGGTCATCGCATCATGGTCGGACGTTGTTGCTGGCGCGCGTGCTGCAAGGCCTGGGCACTTCCGCAACCCGCGTGATTGCAACTTCGATCGTCCGCGACTGCTACGTCGGTCGCCGGATGGCAAGCGTCGTGTCACTGGCGATGATGATCTTTATCGCGGTGCCGGTCATCGCGCCGTCGTTGGGTCAAGCGGTGATGTTGTTGACGCAGTGGCGTGGCATCTTCATCGTCTTGATGTTCTATGGCGTGCTGGCGCTGATCTGGAGCGCGGCGCGGCTGCCGGAAACCTTGCCGGAAGACGAGCGCAAGTCGCTTGCTTTTTCGACGTGCTCGGCACCTTCGCCAGACCATCACCGATCGGCAAACCCTGGGTTATGCCCTGGCAGCCGGTGGCGTGCAGGGCTTCACTGTCGCCTTCGTATTCGCGGCGCAACAGGTATTCACAGAGATTTACGGGCTCGGGCACTATTTTCCGCTGGCGTTCGCGGCCGTCGCAATCGGCATTGCCATCGCTGGCTTTCTCAACGCCCTTTTCGTCGGCCGAATTGGAATGCGCGTAATCTCGCATGGTGCGCTGGTGACTGTCGCGGTTGCCGCATCATGCTGCTGGCGGCCAGACTGCAAATGCTGCCGCTGCCTTTGTTCTTGGTGCTGTCAGCGTTGATGATGTTCGCGTTCGGACTGACGTTCGCCAATTTCACGTCGCTTGCGATGGAGCCGCAGGGGCACATCGCCGGTACCGCCTCGTCGCTCTATGGATCGATCACGACGCTGTTGGGCATCGGCATCGGCGCAACGATCGGCCAAGCCTATGACGGTACGCTTTTGCCATTTGCGACCGGTTTTTTCCTTTGCACGCTGGCGTCCTTGGCGGTCGTGCTGGTCGTAGAAAAAGGGCGGCTGTTCAGACCGCATGCGAGGCCGGTTGTGCAAGCCGAAAGCGCCTGAGCTTACGCCGGCCGGCGCGGCACAATCGCGATCGGATTGAAGGAGCACCGAACCCGCCTCGCCGTTCTGGTTGTAGGCGGTCCAGTTACTGACGCGGGCGACGCCCCTGCGTGCTTGGTCTTCGAGGGGATCAGATTCCACCACCTCGCCTTCGAGATGGAGGGTATCGCCCGGCCGCGCCGGAACCATCCAGCGCAACTCATCGACGCCAGCGCCGAACAGCGGATGCGGGCCAAAAGGACTTGGCAGAAAGAGCGCCAACCGCATCGGATATCGCCGCCGTGTGCCAGCCGGAAGCGGCAAGACCACCTGCAGAATGGTGTGCTTGGCCGCCTCATCGTCCAGGTCGAAACGTCTGATCAGATCGAAATTCGACCGGCAAAACGCAAAAGATCCTCTTCTTTTGGAGACGGTTTTGCTCTCGCTCTTGAAGCGCATGCCGATCTTCAGATCGTCGAACCACTCGACCCGGATTGTGATGCCCCCCTTCCTCATCCAGAGGAACGGGGCGAGCCGCCGCGCATCAAAGGATGAGATTGCCTGCTCTCGTGGTTCTCCCGGCGATACCCCGGTCTGCGTCCGGCGACGCACGCCGATTTCCGCTATTGCGCCGTTCGCTAACGGCCTCGCTATCGCTCGGCCTGCTCGGGCGCTACCCCAGGTTCAATTCCTTGAAGAAGTCGTTGCCCTTGTCGTCGATAGATGATGAAGGCCGGGAAATCCACCACCTCGATGCGCCAGATCGCTTCCATGCCCAACTCGGGATCTTATCCACGACCTCGACCTTCTTGATGCAGTGTTCGGCGAGGTTGGCCGCCGCACCCGCCGATCAAGCCGAGATAGAAGCCGCCGTGCTTCTTGCAGGCCTCGCGCACCGCGACCGCGCGGTTGCCCTTGGCGAGCATCACCATTCGAGCCGCCAGCCGCCTGGAACTGAATCGACAAAGGGAATCCATGCGCCCCGCCGTGGTCGGACCGAACGCGCCGGAAGCGTAACCTTCCGGCGTTTTCGCGGGGCCCGCGTAATAGATCGGGTGGTTCTTGAAGTAGTCCGGCAGCGGCTCGCCTCTTTGTCCAGCCGCTCGCGCAATTTGGCATGCGCCGAATCCGCGCGACGATCATTGGTGCCCGTGAGCGACAGCCGCGTCTCTGATCGGGTGTTTCGCGAGCAGTCGCCAGGATGTCCTTCATCGGCTGATTGGAGGTCGGATCTTTGATTACTTCACCGCCGAGCGCCTAGCCTTCGACCTGCGGCAGGTATTGCGCCGGATTGTGCTCGAGCGCCGACAGCGTCGCCTTGGGGCGCCATGTGCACTTGATCTCTACCTGGCGGTCGTCCTTGAGCGTGAACTTCGAGCCCGTGTGCAGCCGCGCGAGGTTGCGGATCCGCCTGCGGTGGGAGGCAGGTAGCCGGTGAACACGATCGCGTGCCGCGGGTCGTCGAGCATCGCGTGCATGAACGCGCGCGACCAGCCGCCTGAGATCATCGCGGGGCTCGCGATGATGTAGCCGGCGGGCTCTCGAGGACCTCGTCAACGACGTCCTCGAACGTGTTTCCGCCGCTGAGCCAGCTTCCGGACCGACGTCAGCTGGGGAACTCCCCGGGGCGGCGCCACCGCCGCGCGGACGGTCAAATCGGCGTACTTCTGGGTGATCTCTCGCCCATCCCGGCGACGTAGATCTTGCCGTCGGGCATGCTCTTGGCCGCGTTCGCGGTCGATCAGCATCGCCAGCTCCTGCGTGCGGCCGAGGCTGAACGCGGGCAGCAGCACGTGGCCGCCGTCACCGATCGTCTTTCGCGGCGATGTCAGCGAGGATCCGTGTCGCACGCTCGCGGCCGTGGCTGCGCGCCGGCGTCCCTCGCGTTCCTCGTCGCGTAGCAGCCCGTAGGTGCTCTCCATGATGATGACGTCGGCGCCCTCGATCATGCCGGTGCCGCCGAAGTCCGGCAGCGTCAGCTGCGGGTCGCTGATCGGACCCAGGTCGCCCGAGTACAGCAGGGTCGCGCCGGTCTCGGTGTCCTTCAGATGGATCGCGCAGGTGCCGAGGACGTGGCTGACCGGCAGAAACCGCGCGACCAGGCTCGTGCCCTCGATCGGGGATCGGCTTGTGCTGCTCGGCGAGCAGCAGACGTGCCCCGCGTCCAGGCAGGCCGTGACATCGGGGAAGTCGTAGGCGGGTTCCATCGCGCCCCGCCGTAGTCGGACTCCGCCAGGCTCGACAGGTCCTCTCGCGGGCGTGCTGGATCTTCGCTGAGTCGTTGAGCATGATCTCCCCGAGCACCCTCGTCGGCTCGCTCATCACCACCGGGACGGCGCTGCCGCGCAGCTCGGAGTGGTGTGTGGATAAGCGGCAGCGACCCGATGTGGTCGATGTGCGCGTGGCTGATCAAGATCGCATCGAGGCCTTCGACGCCTGGCACGCCGAAGTGAAACTGGTTGACGGACTCCGCGCCGAACTCGCCCTTGACGCGCTGACCTGCGTCGAGCAGCACGCTGCGCCGTTCGCGTTTGCACCAGATCGCCGAGCCGCCGACTTCGCTCGCGCCGCCGATCGGACGGACCGTGAACGGCGTCGCAGGCCGCGCACGACGCCGCGGCGCCAGCACCGGGGTCACCTTGGCCTCCGCGACGGGCTCGGCCGCCGCGACGGGCTCGGCCGCCGTGACAGGCCGGGTTGCGGCGGGCTCGGCTGGCGCGTCCGCAGCGGCCTCATCAGCGGGCGCGCGAGTCGGAGCGGGCCCGGTGGCAGCCGGGCTCAACGAGGCGGCGACACGCCGACTGACAATGCCTGGAACTCCAAGAGCTTGGGATCGTGGGGACGCTGGGAGCCACCCGCCAGGCGGCGACCGGCGAGCTCGGCCGCCTCACCCACCGGGCGCGCAAGCGCTCGCATCAGCGCCGCGCCGTCGGACACCGGAACCTGGACGCCGCCGGACTCGCGCAGCTCCCGCTCGAGCCGGCGGACCTCGGCGGTCTGCTCCTGGAGCAGGGTCTCGGCGCGCTCGCGCAGGCGCCGCTCCTGTTCGCCGGCGGACGCGCGGACCAACAGTTCGTCGTGTTCGCGTTCTAGCGCGGCCGCCTGGTCCTGCGCCTCGTTGGCCGCGGCGGCGCGCTCCAGAGTGGCCTCAAGCCGCTGGCGCAGATCGGCGAGCTCGTTGCGCTGCTCACTGACCTGCCGCTGCGCTTAGCGAGCTGCTCGTCGGCGGTGCCGGCGACGCTGCTCGGGCCGCCCGCAGGGTCTCGACCTCTGCGGTCAGCTCGCCGACACGCTGCTCGCGCGCGCGAACCGTGGTGGCCTGGTCGTCGAGCTGACGGCGGAGCTCGGCGACCTCGGCACTGAGCGCGTCGACCTGATCGCGGAGCTGCTCCTGGACGGTGACGGTCTGCTCGACATTTCCTCGTCGAGCGCCGCGACCGCTTCCTGCGCGACTGCGCGCAGCAACTCGCCGTCGGCGTCCAGCCGCATAGCCCCACAGCACCATCGCTTCCGGGTGGGATGCTCCTGGTGCTTGAGCCAGAACGCGTCCGGCGCCCGGCGCAGATCGGGCAGATCATCGCTGGCGATCGCCTCGCCCCACTGACGTACTGGTCGACCGCCTCGTAGAACGCGCGCCCCCACCAGTCGGCGGACCTCCGGCAGCGGGCGGCCAGCTTACCTGCCGTCACCGGGTCGACCTCGCCCCTGCGTCGCAGGCCGGTGGCGATGAGCTGCAGCTTCATCGCCCTTCACACGGTCCAGACCGCGGCGAAGCGTTCTGACCACGTTGGGCAACGTGACCAGATGCACCAGCAGCCATTCGGGCAGCCACTCCGGGGCGGGCTCGTCGACCCGGTACGCCTCGATCTGCGCCAGGCAGTCCTTCACGGTGAACTCGTCCGCTTCGGGCTCGACGGGCTCGTCGGTGTCCTCGTCCGCGGCTATCGCCGCCTCGTCGGCGTCGGCGCAGTATTCCAGGCGCCGGTTCGCCGAAGCGCCCGAGGCCGCCCCGTCGGTCTCGTCCGCGGGAGCCCGACCCAGCTCGGCGTCGGGTTCGGTCGCGCGCGCGTGCTGAGCCTGGAGGTGGTCCTGGTAGCCGATCGGCGCGTAGCCCCTTTGCCGGCGAGGCTCCGCGGGCAGCCCGAAGATCTGCGGGTGCTGGACCGCCGCGGACCGTCGACGCAGAACTCCTGCTCGTCACAGCTCGGCGCCCTTGTCGTCGACGTAGGCGACGACCTCGCCGGGCCTCCCACGCCTGGCGAAGCGTCTGGTGGATCTTGTTGATCGTGGTGCGGCGCGCCTCGTTGGGGCGCACGTCGAACCGCTCGGCGAGCGTGGACGCGCTGAACGTGCGGGTGCCGTTGCCCGCCGCCAGCAGCTTCTTGAGCTGCGCGCTGTAGGCGCAGCGCTCTTGCGACTCCCGCTCACGCGGTCCTCCACTTCCCAGTCCAATCGGAACGTTGAAACGTACCGCGCTCATCGGACGGAAACCCAGCGGTAGAATTCTTCCTGCGGACCCGCGCGCCTGGGCGATCTTTTCGTGGCGCGGCCCGGGCGGCGTGGCCCGAGCTTTGGGTCTGCCGCGGCCGCGCGCGCGGGATCCCGGCCCGTGGGCCGCCGACGGGCACGCTGTCCGCTGCCTTGGCACATCATGGCCCGTGACGCACCTCGGATCATTCTACCCCGCCCGCGCTGGACGTGCCCCGACGGGGAGGCGACGCGTGAGCGATCCACGAGCGGAGATCCAGCCCGAACTGTGGGTCAGCGACGGACCAGCTGCCGTCGCGTTCTACGAGCACGCTCTCGGCGGCCGAAGCAGGCAAGTCGCTGACATTTGTGTCCCCTTTTGTGTCCCCAAACCGCCCGTTCCCGCCAACTAGAGCCAAATCAGTCCAGAATCATAATCCGCGTGTCGGGGGTTCGAGTCCCTCCTCCGGCATGCAAAGTGCCTGCAAACCGGATCTTCTGCTGGAAAGAGACGAGCGGACGTCGAGCTTCCTGTGGGTGCGGTGCACGTGGGCCTCGATCGTCTTGAGTGACAGGAAAGGCCGTGCGGCGCCCTCCTTGTTGTAGAAGCGGCAGCCGGGTCGCCCCCGGGCAGTTCCTGCGGGGCGAGTTCGTCGATCCCCGGGCCGATCCATGCGCGCGACGTTTTCGCCGCTCGCTCGTACCTCGAACGCGCTGCCCCGAGCAGCGCTGCACCGGCCCCGTGGGTCCGTCGCACGGCGACGGAAGTTTGGCGCTGCGCGGATCGTTGGTCCAACGTGAGCTGCTACCTGCCGAGAAGCCGCGCCCTAGTCGTGTCAGGCGCCGTGACCGTGGCACTCCTCTTTGTTGCACCGTCCGCGGCGCCTGCGGCCACCTATCCGGTGGGGTTTTCTGAGCGGACTGTGTTCTCGGGGTTGACGAATCCGGCTGCGGTGCGTTTCGCGTCGGACGGGCGGGTCTTCGTGGCGGAGAAGAGCGGCCTGGTGAAGGTCTTTGACTCGCTCTCGGACTCCCAGCCCGACGTCTTTGCCGACCTGAGGACGCAGGTGCACAACTTCTGGGACCGCGGTCTGCTGGGGCTGGCGTTGGACCCGGGTTTCCCGGACTCCCCGTACGTGTATGCGCTCTACACCCATGACGCGGCGATCGGTGGCGCGGCGCCGCGCTGGGGCACGCCTGGCGCGACCTCGGATGGTTGCCCGACGCCGCCTGGGGCGACGGGTGATGGGTGTGTGGTGAGCGGGCGCCTATCGCGCCTCACGGCGTCGGGCAACGCGATGGTGGGCAACGAGCAGGTGCTGATCGAGGATTGGTGCCAGCAGTATCCGAGCCATTCGATCGGTGCGCTTGACTTCGGAGACGACGGGGCGCTGTACGTGACCGGTGGCGACGGGGCGAGCTTCAATTTCGTCGACTACGGGCAGGACGGAAGCCCGCCTAACCCGTGCGGTGACCCGCCTGGGGGCGTCGGCGCGCTGCTCACACCGCCGAGCGCCGAGGGTGGCGCGCTGCGCAGCCAGGATCTGCGCACGCCGAATGACGCGACCAGCCTGGACGGCGCGCTGCTGCGCGTCAACCCGGTGACCGGCGCCGGGCTGCCCGACAATCCGAACGCCGCCAGCCTCGACCCCAACTCCCGGCGGATCGTCGCCTACGGGATGCGTAACCCGTTCAGGCTCGGCGTGCGCCCCGGGACCGGCGAGGTCTGGATCGGGGACGTGGGCTGGAACACGTGGGAGGAGATCGAGCGCTTGCAGGCCCCGACCGCGGCGGTGACCAACTTCGGGTGGCCGTGTTACGAGGGCTCCGGCCGCCAGAGCGGCTATGACTCGGCCAACCTGTCGATCTGCGAGAACCTCTATGCCGAGGGCACGGGCGCGGTGCGGGCCCCGCTGTTCGCCTGGAACCACGGCTCGCAGGTCGTGCCCGGGGAAGGGTGTCCCACCGGCAGCTCGTCGGCGGCCGGCATCGCCTTCGCGCCGGCGAACGGAAGCTACCCGACCGAGTACCACGGGGCGCTCTTCTTCGCCGATTACTCGCGCGACTGCATCTGGGCGATGCTCCCGGGCTCAAACGGCGTTCCCGACCCAGCCCGAGTTCGCACCTTCGCGGCCGGCGCCGCGAATCCCGTGCAGCTTCAGATCGGGCCCGGCGGCGACCTGTTCTACGCCGACTTCGATGGCGGCACCATCCGCCAGGTCAGCTTCACCGCGGCCAACCGGCCGCCGAACGCGGTGGCGACCGCCACGCCCACGACCGGTACCGCCCCGCTGACGGTCCACTTCGACGGCTCCGGCTCCAGCGACCCGGACGCCGGCGACACGCTCGCATACGACTGGGACCTCGACGGCGACGGCCAATACGACGACTCGACCGCGGTGGCCCCGAGCCACACCTACACGAGCCAGGGCGTCTATACCGCGAGCCTGCGCGTCACCGACAACCACGCCGGGTCGAGCACCGCCGCCGTGACGATCACGGTGGGCAATACCGCCCCCACCGCGACGATCACCTCGCCGGCCCCCGGCACAACCTGGAAGGTCGGCGATTTCATCCAGTTCGCGGGAGGCGCGACCGACGCCCAGGACGGACCGCTCCCGCCGTCGGCACTGTCATGGACCCTGATCCAGCACCACTGTCCGTCCAACTGCCACACCCACACCCTGCAGTCGTTCGCCGGAGTGGCGGGCGGCTCATTCACGACGCCCGACCACGACTACCCTTCCCACCTCGAGCTGCGACTCACGGCGACAGACTCCGGCGGGCTGACCGACACCCGGTCCATCCAGCTAGACCCGCGCACGGTCACCCTGACGCTCAACACCAGCCCATCTGGGTTCGCCCTGGTACTCAACGGCTCCCAGGCCGCGGCGCCGTTCACGAAAACCGTGATCCAGGGATCGCGGAACTCGATCTCCGCCCCCACGCCACAGACCAAGGCCAAGAAGACTTGGCTGTTCAAGGCATGGTCCGACGCCGGCGCACAGACCCACGACGTAATCGCCAACAGCGCGACCACCTACACCGCCACCTACAAACAACGCTGAGTCCCGCGGCGGCGTCTGAGAATGACGGCGCCGGGACCTATCGGCTGCCGCTCGTCGGCTCCAGGCGGCACCAGGATCCTGGCTCCTACCACGCCCAGGGGCGCGAAGTCGCGCTGCGCCGCGACGTGAAGGTGCTCGCGGTGCGCGAAGGCGGCTCGCCGGTGGCCTTCGCCCAGCTCGAACGCGACGGTGCGGCGGCCGAGATCACGCAGGTCTACGTGCATCCCGAGCACCGCGGCGGGCGCGGCACTGCGATGGCGCGCGCGGCGATCGAGGCGGCAGGCGACGTGCGCGACCTCTGGATCGCAGCCGACGACGAGGACCGGCCCAAGCGGCTCTACGCCCGCCTCGGCTTCCTCCCGGCATGGACAGCGATGGAGTTCCTGCGGCTGCCGTGAGCGCCACAGGCGACGGCCATCCAGAGCAGACTCATCTTCAGCAGGTACCCGCGATCCCCTACCGCTTTTGGCGTGAAGGCGGCAGCTTGGACAGACTCGCTACCACGTTCGAGCAGCCTGAGGTTGCGGGCGCAGTGGCGCGGCGGATCCGGCCGCCGACTCGATGACAAATGTGTCCATCCGCGTGCCCTTGGGAGGCCGCATTTGGCTCTACAACAGCCTTCGCGCCTCTCCCTGGTGGTCATCATAATCCGCGTGTCGGGGGTTCGAGTCCCTCCTCCGGCATGCGAAGCGCCTGCAGTGGCCTCTTTTGTGCGCGAGTGGCACACGGAAATGTGCCCACGTGTCCCGACTTCGGAATGCCCAAATTCGACCCTGCGCGGTAAGGCTTGCGTGCCGCTCCGCCACTTGTGTCCACCCGGGTGTCCCCGGAGCTCCGCGCGATCAGGCGCTCGAAACAGGGTCTGCTTACCCTGATTGCCCCCAGCAGAAGGTCGGTCTCGCGGCGCCGGAATGGTGCTTTCGCGTGAATTGGCACAGTTCGCCTCCCGGCTCGCGGCGTTGGCTCGGCGCCGCTGGACGATCTCGTCGAGTGAGGCCCGAGCAGGGTGCCTGCGCGAGGCAGACGGCAAATGGATGGCTAGGAACGTAGAGGGCGAGGATCTGCAGCCAGCCCGTCTCGTCTGCGGTCATTGTCTCGTCGTGCTGCGCCGCACTCGCAGCCTGCAACTGGTACTCGCCGACGCGCCCTCAGGCAGCCCTTTGGGCGGTTCTCTCGTGCCAGTGAAGACGAAGCGCGTCATCTGCTGCCGCGACGCGGCTGTGACCAGGGCGCCACGAGTATGCCATTCCCGGCCTGGCCGGGATGGAGTTGAGGGTCGGCCCGGTCAACGCGATATCACCCGAGGCGCCCGAGTGTCCTCGTCGTGATCGCCGTGGCGAGTCGGAGTTGCTCCTCCGCAGCAGGGGCCGACGGTGCCATCGGGCGGTCGTCGGCGATCTGGCGAACGCCCGCCGGGGAGGAGTGCCGTGCCAGGTCGAGGCACACCTGCGTCGCCGTCCGCACCACGACGGGTTCGACGCTCCAGATGACCTCGAACTCGCGCGCGGACTGCGGGCGCGATCTCGACTTGGGCAGCTCGAGGCCGGCGAGGCAGACCGCGTGTCCCGGTGCCTCGCACACGACCGCCCACTCGCGCGTGAGTGGACCCGAGCGGTCGATGGGGAGCTCCGCCGGGCCGCTTGGCGGCGTCCGCGCGCGCTCGAAATCGGCGAAGACGACCGCGAGTTCCGCAGTGCGCGCGAAGTCGCGCCAGCGCCGCTCGGATTGACGGTAAAAACGCTCTCGCTGGAAGGCGCCGAACAGCAGTGGACGCTCGGCCCGCGCGCAGCTCTCGTCCTCGATCGCGTGGCTGAGAGCCAGGAGCACCGACTTGCGCAACACGACGGATTGCAATTCCGGACAGCGCCGCCTCAGACCCGCGAAGATCGACGGCTCGACCTGTGCAGACGCGGTGCGCACGCGTGCGATCGCCGCGCCGAGCGACAGCCCTGCTTCCCGCTCGCGCACGATCTGTGAGATGAGCTCCACGTCGCGCTCGCCATAGCGTCTGTGGCCGCTCGCCAGCCGTTCCGGCATCGGAAATCGGTGCCGGCGCTCCCACATCCGGAGCGTTCCTTCACCGACGCCTGTCCGTGCCACGAGCTGACCGATGGAAATGCTGCGACTACCAGCTGCGTCGCTCAAGCCGGCTCCAACAGCTCTGGTACTTCATCGCGGCCCAGCAGCTGCGCGACGGCAGCACGACGGAAATCGAAGATGCGCTCGAGGTCGCGGCGCACGAATGCGGCGTGCGCGAGGTCGCCGAGCCGGCCGAGCGGCAGGGCGTAGCGCACACGGTCGCGCACGAGCGTGCCCTCGGCGCACGCGAGGAACTCGTGCCGGTGATGCCAGAGGCGATAGGGGCCGCGCAGCTGGCGGTCGACGAAGAGCCGGCCGCTTTCCCACTCTTCTATCCGGGAGATCCAGCGCACGGGCACAGCGTGCACGCGCAATCGATAGCGGATCAGGATGCCGGATTCCATCTCGATCGGGCCCGGCGTCAGGACCTCGAAGCGCAGCCAGGGAGGCGTGATGCGCTCCAGGTTGTGCGCCTGCGCGAAGAAGCCGAACACCTCGTCGACCGGTTTCGGTACCAACTGCTCGCGCTCGAGCAGATGAACGCTCATGCCGCGCTCAGCACGTCGCGCAGCGCCGGTTCCAGCGTCGGGTGGCGGAACTCGAAGCCGGCCCGCCGCAACCGCACCGGCAGCACCCGCTGCCCCGTCGTGACGATCTGCGCCATGTCGCCGTAGACGAGGCGTAGGGCGAAGCCCGGCACCGGCAGCACGGCCGGCCGGCCCAGCGCGCGGCCGAGCGCGTGTGACAGTTCGGTATTCGTCGCGGGCTCAGGTGCGGTGAAGTTGACTGGTCCTGTGACCTCACGGTCGTCCAGGCAGTGCAGGACCGCGCCGACGACATCGTCGAGATGGATCCACGGCACGTACTGCCGTCCTCCCCCGACAGGCCCACCGATCGCGAGCCGGAAGAACGGCAGCATCTTCGACAGCGCCCCGCCGTCCGGCGACAGCACGACGCCGGTGCGCATGCACACGACGCGCATGTACGGCGTCGCTGCCTGGGCCTCGTGCTCCCATGCCGACACGACGTCGGCGAGAAAGCCGTCGCCCCGGGGAGCGTCTTCGTCGAGCGGTCGTGCGTCAACCGGCCCGTAGAAGCCCGTCGCAGATTGGGAGAGGAGCGTTCGCGGACGCTCGCCGGCCGGCAACTGCGTCAACGCATCGACCAGCGCACGCGTGCTGAGTACGCGCGACTCGCGAATCCTGCGTCTCGCTTGCGCGGTCCACCGCTGTGCCACCGGCTCGCCGAGCATATGCACAACTGCATCGGTCCCGGCGAGCGCGTCCGCGGACGGCCGGCAGGTTGCGTCGGGCCACTCATGTACCTCGACGCCATCGCCGAGCCTTCGCGCACCGCGTCGGGCATCGCGCGTGAGCGCCACGACATCGTCCCCGCGTGCGCGCAGGGCACCGGCGACCGCGACGCCGATCGTGCCGGTCGCTCCTGTCAGGACGATTCTCATCAGGTTTATTCTAGACGATATATGTGGAATAACCTACACATACGTATAGATTCGACTAAGGAGCAGAGCATGTCGACGATCGAGCAGTCCATCGAGCTCGAAGTTCCGGTCCAGACGGCCTACAACCAGTGGACCCAGTTCGAGGAGTTCCCCAGGTTCATGGAGGGCATCGAGGAGATCCGCCAGCTCGACGACCGCCACCTGCATTGGGTCGCAGAGTTCGGCGGAACCCGACACGAATGGGACGCCGAGATCACGGAGCAGCTTCCCGACGAGCGGGTCGCGTGGCGCAACACCGACGGCAAGGACAACGCCGGCGTCGTCACGTTCCACAAGCTCGATGACCAGCGTTCGCGCGTGATGGTTCAGATGGACTTCTTGCCCGAGGGAATCAAGGAGAAGATCGGGGACGCCCTGGGAGTGCCGGATCGCCGCGTCAAGGGCGACCTCGAGCGCTTCAAGGAACTGATCGAGTCCGACGGGCGCGAGAGCGGCGCATGGCGCGGGGAGGTGCCGCGCGACTCATGAGCGACGAGGTCCGTCGCGAATTCAAGAGCGTGGTGAACACGAGCCCCAAGGAGCCGGAGCGATGGCTCGCGACGGATGAGTACGCTCGGTGGGCTGGGGCGGCGAGGACGGCGAACCGTCGGGCACGAGTCATCCCGCGAGATCGTTGCGATAAGCCGCAAGAGCGAAGCACGAGCTCAGCGAAGACGACTACGCCCATGGGAGGGTCGGCGTGATCTGCTTCACCTACTCGATGTCGTCGTCCGAACCGCCTTGCGCCAGATGGTTGTGCGCGCACCCGACGGCCTTGCATGACCTCGAGCACACGCCGCAGGGCCTTCAGCCGCGCGACGTCCGTGTCTCGCGACCAGCTCTCGTAGGTGTCCGCAGCAGCCGTGCAGCAGCCAAAGCTGCTGCCAGCGCTGCCGCGTGCCAGGGCGCCAGCCGTCGGGGGTGAGAAGCCGAACCTTCGCCGTGGTCCCGAGCGCAGGCGAACGGATCGTTAGGTCGAGTAGCCGAGGCGTCACCTGTGCCCGCGCCACGACTCGTGCGCCGGCTACGTCACCGGCCCGCTCTGGACTCCTCGTATCTCCCCCACCGCAGCCGGTCAGCACCAGGGCGACCAGGAGCAGCACGGGGGCGCTCGACACGACGCGAATCAAACCACCGAAGCGAGATCCCGATCCCGCGTGGCGGCGTGGAGACTCAGGCGACAGGCTCACCTGCCAAGACGAGGCCGGCGGTGACCTCAGCACCCATCAGCACGCCCGGGATGCCGGCGCCCGGGTGTGTGCCTCCACCGACGTGGTATAGGCCGCCGAGTCGGTCGCGGTTGGGCGCGCGGAAGTACGCGGACTGCTGAAGGGTCGGCTCGATCGCGAACGCGTTCCCGTCGACGGCGCCCAGCTCGCGCGCGAAGTCCGGCGGCGTCATGCGGTGCTCGACCTCGATCGAGGCCTCCAGCCCGGTCAAGCTGAAGGTCTGCTCCATGTCGTTCACCAGCGCGTCGCGCAGCGAGTCCTCCTCCGTGGACCAGTCGATCCCGGCGCGGAGGTTCGGCACCGGGAGCAGGATTGCGAGCGAGTCGCCGTTGGGCCTCGCCATCGTCGACTCGGTGCGGACGGGCGCATGGACGTAGGTGGAGTAGGTGCGCGGGAGCACGCTCCCGCGCGTGACGGACCGGATGAACTCCCGGTAGCCGGTCCCGACGAGCAGAGTGTGGTGCCTTAGCTGCTCGAAGACGCGGTTCGTGCCGAGATAGAGCAGGAAGCACGACATCGTGGGACGGAGGCGTCGCAGCGGTTTCCGGCGACCCACGAGCTCGTGCGTGCGCAGCACGTCGGCGTTGGACACCACGACGTCCGCCGATAGGCGCTCGCCGCCGGCGAGCCGCACGCCTGTCACGCGGCCGCTGCGGTGCTCGATCGCCTCCGCCGGCACGCCGCACCGCAGATCCAGGGTCCTGGCCATCGCCTCGACCAGGGCGTAGACGCCGCCGTCGACGTACCAGCCCCCGTCGTTGACCTGGAGGTAGATGAGCGCGGCGTAGATCGCGGGCACGCGGAACGGGTCGCCTCCGATGAACAGAGAGTGGAAGGAGAAGGCCTCCTGTACGCGTGGGTGGCTGAAGTAGCGGGCGACGAACCGGTGCAGCGGGATCAGCGCGTTCAGTCGCAGCATCGCGGGCACGAGCGAGGCGAACGCGGCAGCGGATCCGAACGACCTCCGCCCCGCGGCGAGGATGCCCTGCTCGTAGATCGGGCGCAACGCGGCGAGGAAGTCGCCGACGCGCGCGGCGTCCGCCGCGGAGAACTTGGCCGCCTCCGCAGCGAGCCCCTCTGCGTTGGCCACGAAGTCGAAGTGCTCGTGCTCTGCGCCCCAAATGATCCTGTACATCGGGTCCAGGCGGCGGAGGTTCACCTCGCTGCGCAGGTCCAGCCCGCCTGCGGCGAACGTCTCCTCGAGGACCCACGGCATCGTGACGAGGGACGGGCCCGTGTCCCAGGTGAACCCGCCGTCCTTGAGCTGATAGGCGCGGCCGCCGGGCCGCTCTCGTTGCTCCACGACGACCACGTCATGACCTGCGCCCTGCAGACGCAGGGCGGCGGCGAGGCCGCCGAGGCCGGCCCCGATCACCACGACGCGGCTCACGCCGGCGCGATCTCCGGCTCGAGCGCGCTCGGCGTCGAGGCTCCGGCAGCCCACGTCGCTATCCGCAGCTGCATCAGGACGGTCGCCAGCGCGTCGCCGGTGCAGTCGGCCTGCGCAGCGACGAGGAACGGCCGCGCAAGACCACAGGCCACGGCGCCGAGCGCCATGCACTTGGCGACGTCGACGCCGTCGCGCAACCCGCCGGAGGCGACGGTCGGCAGCTTCGGTGCCGCCTCGCGGGCCGCTTTCAGCGCCTCGACGGTCGGGGTGCCCCAGTCGGCGAACGCGGCTGCGACCGCGCCAGCGGCCGCGTCCCGGCGCCCTTCGATCAGCGCCCAGTTGGTGCCGCCCGCCCCGGCGACGTCGACTGCAGCCACGCCGGCGCCCGCCAGCGCGCTGACGTCCTCCCTGGCAAGGCCGAAGCCGACCTCCTTCACCAGCACGGGCAATGGGGCGACCCGCGCCACGGTGGCAGCGATCGCATCGAGCACACCTGAGAAGGTCGCCTCTCCCTCGGGCTGGATCGCCTCCTGCAGCGGGTTGAGGTGAATGGAGAGCCCGTCGGCATCGAGCATCTGGATGAGCCGCTCGCCGGCCTCGGGTCCGTGCGTGCCGCGCAGCTGCGTTGCGCCCAGGTTGGCCAGCAGGAGAGGCGGGCGCTGAGACAGCGCGGGCCGGTAGGTGCGCAGAAGATCCGGGTCGTCGAGCAAGCGCCGCCCCGAGCCCAGCACGAGCGCGACGCCGTGATCCGCGGCCGCCTGCAGGAGGCGGCCGTTCATCGCGGCTGCCTCCTCGGTGCCTCCGGTCATTGCGGAGATGACCAGCGGCGCGGCCAGCCGGCGGCCGAGCAACGTGGTGGCGAGGTCCACATCGGCCAGGTCGCGTTCCGGGAGGGCGCGATGCCGCAAGCGCACCGCGGCCAAGCCTGTGCTCCCGGTGTGCTCCACGCCGGGGGACGCGGCGATCCGCAGGTGGTCCGACTTGCGCGCCGCGTTGGGTTCCGGGGAGGGCAATCGCATAGTCCTACGGTGCCCGCCCGCCTTTGGACCGCGAACTCGCGGTCAGCTCCGTTACACGCAGCGCGCGAGACGCAGTCTCGCGGGCAGACCGTCTCCCAGTGGGACACCCGTCACTGCCGACCAGCATCTGCATCCACCCCGGCCGGCCTCGCACACTCGCGTGGCACAGCCGTCCCACGGTCCCCTCATCTCTGTGAGAGACGCATGGCCAGCGTCCCGACCACGTCGCACACGTATCTCCCGCGGACCGCGGACCGGCCGTCCGATCTCGAACTCGTGGCGGAGGCGCGGGGGACGACGCGCCGCGCCGCGCGCACGTTCTCGATCGCGTGCCGGATGCTGCCGCGAGCGCTCCGCGATGATGTGCACCTCCTGTACCTCGTCTTCCGGACCTTGGACGACCTGGTCGACGACGGACGGCCCGAGGCGGCCGATCGCGTCGCGGCCGTTGCGAGCTGGGCCGCCGGGGAACCCGGCGAAACCACGCGCGAGGTTTTGATCTTGCGCGCGCTCGCCACCCGCCACCCGCTGCCGCGGGCAGCCTTGTCGGACTTCTGCGCGGGTATGCGACAGGACCTGCGCCGCGAGGCATTCGCCACCGAGGCGGACCTCGACCGCTATTGCTACCGGGTGGCCGGCACCGTCGGCATGGTCATGACCTCGGTCCTCGGGGCCCGGAACCTCCGCGAGGCCGAGTCGGCGGCGATCGCGCTCGGCGTGGCGATGCAGCGAACGAACATCTTGCGTGACATCGACGAGGATCTGGCCAACGGGCGCATCTATCTGGCGGCGGAGACCGTCGCACGCCACGGGTCGCTCGCGCCCGGCCGGCGCGACGGGCTCTTGCGCGAGCAGATCGCGCGCGCCGACGAGCTGTTCGAGCGCGGCCTTGCCGGCGTCGTCGAACTGCGCCACGGCGGGCGTGCGATCGCGGCGGCAGGCGCGATGTATCGGGAGATCCTGCGCGAGATCGAGCGCAGGGGACATGGCGTCAGAGCAGGGCGCGCGGTAGTGACGCGGCGGCGCAAACTCTCCGTCGCGGCTCGCGCCGCGTGGCGTGAATGAGCACGGCACGGCGGCTGCTCACGCCGGCGCGGGCCCTGCTCGCCGGACTGGTAGGCGCGCAGATCTCCTACGGCGCCGGCGGCCGGCCGCGGTCCCCCGCCACCACCCGCGCGCTCGTGCTGCTGATGACTGCGACCTCGGCCGCCGAGGCGCTCGAGGCGCGCGGCGCGCGGCGCGGCGGGCTCGTCCTCGGCGTGGCGGCGGGCGTCGGGTTCGCGACGGAGCTGATCGGCGTGCGCACCGGCAGGCCGTTCGGTCGCTACGTCTACTCGGAACGCCTCGGCTCGCACGTCGGCGGTGTGCCGCTGCTCGCCGCTGCGGCGTGGGCGATGATGGCGCGCCCCGCCTGGGTCACGGCGGGCTGGCTCAGCCCCCGGCGCTCGATCCGCATCCCGCTGGCCGCGGCGGCGCTGACGGCGTGGGATGTCTTCCTGGATCCTCGGATGGCACGCGACGGTTACTGGGAGTGGCCCGGAGGGGGTCGCTACGAGGGCGTGCCCGCTTCGAACTTCGCGGGCTGGTTCGTGACGGGGCTCGGGGTTTTCACGGGCGCCGCGCTCGTCGATGAAACCTCACCCGGGCCCGTGGACGACGGCGCGCTGGCGCTGTACACGTGGACCTGGATCGGCGAGGGGGTCGCCAACGCGCTGCTCTGGCGCCGGCCGGTCACGGCCGCGGCGGGCAGCGCGGCGATGGGCGCGATCGTCCTGCCGGCGCTCCGGCGGAGGCTGAGGTGAGGGTCGTCGTCGTCGGAGCCGGCGTCGGCGGGCTCGCCGCCGCCGCCGGGCTCGCGCACGCCGGGCACTCCGTCGTGGTGGTCGAGCAGCGTGAGTCCGCAGGAGGCAAGTGCGCCAGGGTCGTCCGCGGCGGGTTCACGTGGGACGCTGGCCCGTCCCTGCTGACCATGCCGCACGTGTTCGCCGACCTGTTCGCCGCGACCGGCGCGCCGCTCGAGGACGAGCTCGAATTGCTCCGCGTGGAGCCTGTCACGCGCTACGAGTTCGCCGACGGCAGCGCCGTCGAGCTCTCGGCCGACCCTCCGCGCGCGCAGGCCGCGCTGGAGGCGTGGTCGCCCGGCGCGGGGGCGGACTGGACGCGCTTCCTGGGCACCTGCGCCGGCATGTGGCGCGCCTCGGAGCGCTTTCTCACCGGCCCGCCGCCATGGCCGCCCACCCGGCCCCGGCGCGGCGAGGCGCTGCCCGACCCTCGGGACGCGCTCCGCGTCCGCCCCTGGTGGACGCTGCGCCAACTCGCTCGCGCACACGCGCGCGACCCGCGGTTACGGCTGATCATCGAGCGCTTCGCCACCTACGCCGGCGCCGATCCGCGGCGAGCGCCGGCGGCGCTCGCCGTCGCGGGCTACGTCGAGCACGCGTTCGGCGCGTGGCACCCGCGCGGCGGGCTCTACGAGCTGGTGGCAGCGCTCGTGCGCCGGCTCGACGCCCTCGGCGCCGAGCTGCGGCTCGCCACCCCCGTCGAGCAGATCGTCGTCCGGAGCGGCCGGGCGCGCGGCGTGGCCACGGCAGCGGGTACGCTCGAGGCCGATGCCGTCGTCACGGACGTCGACGAGGCCGTGGTGCGCAGCCGGCTCCTGCCTGGGCAGCGCCGGCGGGAGCCGCGCGAGCGGTCGCTCTCCGGGCACGCCCTCCTGCTCGGGCTTGCGGGCAGCACCCCGGGGCTGGCGCACCACACGATCCGCTTCCCCGCCGACTACGACGCGGAGTTCGACGACCTGTTCGTGCACCGCCGGCCCGTGCGCGACCCGACGATCTATGTCAGCGCCCCGCATGTCACCGATCCTTCCAAGGCCTCCAGCGATGGCGAGGCGTGGTTCGTGCTCGTCAACGCTCCCGCGATCGGAGCCGCCGGTGACTGGACGGCCGCGGCGTCGCGAATCGTGACTGAGCTAGGCGTTCGGGACCGGCTTCTCGAGTCGCTCACCCGCACCCCGGCCGACCTCGAGCGCGAGACCGGCGCGCTCGGGGGCGCGATCTACGGCGCCGCCCCGCACGGGAGGCTCGGCGCGATGCGCCGAGCCGGCCCGCGGCTCCGCGGCATCGACGGACTGTGGCTCGCCGGCGGCACGGTTCACCCCGGCGGCGGGCTCCCGCTCGTGGCGCTCGGCGGCCGCTCCGTGGCGCGCGCCATCGGACCGGCGTGAGCCAGCGGGTCCCGTCCGTCCCAGCTGCCGCGCGCCCGGTACGGCAGGAAGCGCGCGAACAGCTCCTCGGCGTACCAGCGCTCGTCGCGTGTGCGGCGCACCACGGCGCGGTGTTCCTGCGAGCCATAGGCGTAGGCCGTCGCCGCCCCGAGATCGCTCCAGAGCGAGAACGTGGCCTGCCGCAGGAGCGGCCACTCGCCGATCCCGACCGACGCGAGCAGCCCAGGCTGCAGCAGGAGCCGCCCGGCCGGTTCCGCGATGGCGCGGTAGAACGCCGGCGCTTGCGCCGCCCGGATCGACGCGCGCGTGAGGATCGCCACCGGACCGTCCTCGGGCTCCGCCTGCACGGAGCCGGCAAAGGGGTCGCCGCCGCCCCACGCTCCGTGCCACCGGACCGGCGCCAGCCGCAGGTCGTAACGCTCGCGGGCCAGCGCCTCCCAACGCAGCGAGACCTCGGAGCGCTCCAAGAACCCGTCGAGCGCGGCGTCGTCCTCCCAGACGGCGAACATCGCCCAGCGGCGCAGGTCCGCCGACAGCGTCATGGTGCGTCCGCGCCCCGTGCCGAGCAGCCGCCAGAAGCGTAGGCCCGGCACGCGTCGGAGCGCGGGCCGGTCCAGTCCCATGCGCGACACTCCTTCGAGCGCGGCGTCCCGGCGGTAGCGGATCAGATGGAAGGAGGCGACGGTCACGGATGGAGTACGTCCTGGCTGCGATGATGGGCTACCCGCTCGGCTCCGTGCCGTTCGCCCTACTGGTCGCGCGCCGTCACGGCGTCGACCTGTACCGCACGGGTGACGGCAATCCTGGGGCGTGGAACGCGCTCGAGCAGCTCGGCGGGCGGCGGGCCTGGCCGGCCTTTGCGGGCGATGCGGCCAAGGGGTTGGTGGCCGGCCTGGCGGGCCTGGCGCTCGGCGGCTGGTGGGTCGCGTGGGCGGGCGTCGCGGGCGCGATGGCCGGGCACGCGCTGCCCCTGTTCGCCCGCTTCCGCGGCGGCAAGTCGGTGATGTGCTTCGTCGGAGGCGCGTTCGCGCTCTCACCGCTCGCCGCCGTGGCGTGCCTGGTTGCCTGCGTGGCCGTCACCGCGGTGCGCGGCTTCGCCTGGGGCGCGCGCGTCGGCGTGTTCGCGTTCCCGCTCGCCCAGCTCGCCACGGATCCGGTCTCGCACGTGGCGGGCACCGGCGCCCTGATGTTCCTGATCGGCACCCTGTTCCGGCTCAGACGTAGTCCCGATCCCGCCAGCGACGCGCCGGCCGCATGACCGACCACGTGAGCCGCGCGGCGGCGAGCGGGTCGGCGAGCGGCGAGAGCCAGTAGGCGGCGCCGCGGTGCTCGTAGCTGCGCGCGAGCGGCACGCTCATGATCGCCCGCAGGGCAAGCAGGAGCAGGTCGAGTGTGCCGGCCCGGCCGACCAGCAGCCTCGGCAGTGGCAGCCCAAGCGTCAGCCAGACGACCGCGACGTCAGCTGCCTTCCAGCAGGACGAGGTCACGTCAGGCAGACCGAGCGAGCGGCCCCACTCCCGCCACGTCTCCGCTGCGGAATCGTGCATGTCGACGGTGATCAGGTCGCGCCCGTCGTGAAATGACACCTGCCATCCGAGCCGTGCGAGCGCACGCGCCTGCGCGGCATCGTCGGTCATGTGCGCAGCCGCGTGGGCGTACCCGCCTGCGTCCAGCAGCGCTTGCCGGCGTACTGCCATGCACTGGCCATTGACCAGCAGCCGCTCCGGCGGCCGAGCGCCGTATGCGTCCTGCGGCCCGAAGCGGTAGACGAGCGTCGCGAGCATCGCCGGATGCAGGAAGCGCTCGCCCGCCGTGTCACAGGCGAAGCGCGTGCCGGCCGTGACCAGGTCCGCATCGCCGAGCGCCTCCACGAGCGCGCCGGCCAGCCCGGGCCGCGGCCGGGTGTCGGCGTCCACGCTGACCAAGACCTCCCCGGAGGCCGCCTCCAGCCCGCACTGCAGCGCCCAGGGTTTACCGACCCATCCGGGCGGCGGCGGCGCGGCGGCGACCACCGCGGCGCCGGCGCGGCCCGCGACGTCAGCCGTCCCGTCGGCCGAGCCGTCGTCGACGACGATCACCTCGTGCAGTCCCTCGTCGGCCAGCAGCCCGAGAAGGCACGGCTCGATCCGCTCCGCCTCGTTGCGAGCGGGAACCACAACCGAGACCCGCGTCCCGGGCGGCAGGGGCCGGGCAACAAGCGGCGGTCGTCGCCTCCGACCGCGCGCGAGCCTCGATAGCACCGCAACCGCGGCGGCCACCTGCGCCACCGCGAAGATCCGACCGAGAGCAGCGATCACTCGGTATTCACGCGGCATTCAAGCTCGGGACGGTAAACGCATGAGTGGCGCTGTCGTACCCCAGGCGTGTCGCTCGAAGCCGTCAACATCTTGCAGCGGCGCGGCGAATCGCACCGCTGGTGGTGGCATTGCCGGGCTCGGCGTACCGTGGCGGAACAGGGATGTAGGTGCACGCCCGTTGACAATTGGTGTCCACCGGCGTGACGTTGCGCAGCCGGGGCTGGCTCTACCAAAGCGTTCGCGCCCGTCCCTGGCGGCGATCATAATCCGCGTGTCGGGGGTTCGAGTCCCTCCTCCCGCATGAGAAGCGCCTGCAAACGGAATGTTTTACCGACGAGAGACGCGCGTGCATTCTTGTGTCTGGACGATCTGATCTTCGCATTTGGCTCTGCGCCGTGAGTGCCCGCGGTGCGGCCTGACAGTCGGATCCATCGCGTTTCCCTTGAAAGATCCCTCGATCAGTCTCTGCCCAGCTGACCTGGCCAAAACCCGAGGGGCGCCGCCCACAGGCGGCGCCCCTTTCACGTCTGCGAGTCGCTCGCACCCGCCGACGGCGGGCCGCCGCCGTGTTCAGTTCGACCGACCGCCGCTTTCGTTGAGCAGTTCGACAACGTCAGCGAGCACGTTGGCAGTCGGCGCTTCCACGTGCTGGCTCCCGTCGTCCTTCTCGGCAGTCAGCCAAGTGTCCTCGCCCTGAATGGAGAAGCGCAGAATCCAGTCATCGCCGAGATCCGCTTGGAGGTCGCGCATCTCGTCCTCGAGGGAGCCCTCGTTGTCGTCCTCTTCCTCGCTGAAGTCGTCGTCGGCTTCGCCACGGACGTCGTCGTCTTCATCGTCGTCGAAGTCGTCGTCCGCGTCGCCACGGACGTCCTCGTCCTCCTCGACACCGACATCTTCGTCCGCTTCGCCACGGACGTCCTCGTCCTCCTCGACACCGACATCTTCGTCTACTTCGTCGCTGGCGTCGTCGTCCGCCTCGCCGTCGAGGTCATCGTCCGCGTCGCCACGTACGTCGTCGTCTTCATCGTCGTCGAAGTCGTCGTCCGCTTCGCCACGGACGTCCTCGTCCTCCTCGACACCGACGTCTTCGTCTACTTCGTCGCCGGCGTCGTCGTCCGCCTCGCCGTCGAGGTCATCGTCCGCTTCGCCACGGACGTCCTCGTCCTCCTCGTCACCGACGTCTTCGTCTACTTCGTCGCTGGCGTCGTCGTCCGCCTCGCCGCCCACGTCGTCGTCCATTTCGTCGCGCACGTCGCCGTCGTCCTCGTCGCTGGGCTCGCCGGCAGCGTCGGCGTCCTCTTCAGCTCGCCGAAGAGCGATTTGCTTCGCGATGGAGCGGGCCAGAAGCGGGATGGACCCGCGGTTGAGGCCGGGCTTGATGCGTTCTTGCAGGTACTGCGCAAGCTCCTGCTCGTAAGTCGCGGCCTCTTCGCCGTGGCCGTTCTGGCTCGTGCCGCGACCGGCCTGCTTCTTGTCGTCACGCTTGGATCGCGCCCGCTTAGCGGTCGCGGGCTGCTTGTTAGCCATTTGCTGCTCCTCCGTAGCTTCGAGGACTCCAGGCTGCCCCGCGAAGGTGAAGACACAAACGACCCGCATCCGCGGAAGCAAGCGATCGGACCGGCAGCAACGGGTGCCCCGGCTCCGCCCTGACCCGGAAGTCCGGGACGCCGGTCACGCGGGAGCACGCTGTTCACCAGGACGTGCCGAAAACGTGTCGATCGCCGAGCGCGGCTCCGGCCGTTCGTCATGCGGACACGAACCCGCCGTCTCCTTTCCGACGGCATCGGCCGGCCATCGAGAGCCCGCCTCGATCCCGCCTCGGGTGGTGGGCGGAGCGGACCGGGCCTGCGCGTCGACTGCCCTGCTCGACGCCGTCGAAGCTGCTGGAGTACGTAGAAGCCTTGCGGCAGTTCAACGGCGCGGCCCCTCGAGCGCCGCGGCCGCAAGGCCCGCGACGCGCCCGTCGGGCGACGCCGCCGCACGGCGCAGCAAGGCCTCGGCGGCAACATGATCGCCGCGTGCGGCGAGGAGCAGGCCGAGGTTGTACGTCCCACCGGCATGACCGCGCTCGTGGGCGCGCCGGAAGGCGGCCTCGGCGCGGTCCGGGTCTTTCCCGCGAGCCAGGATCACGCCGAGGTTGGATGCGGCGCCGGCGTGCCCGCGCTCGTCCGCACGCCGGAACGCCGCCTCGGCTCCGGCGCGCGCGCCGCGTTCGGCCAGCAGGAGCCCGAGGTTGTACGCGCCGCCGGCGTGCCCGCGCTCGTCTGCGCGCCGGAAGGCGGATTCGGCGCCGGCGCGATTGCGTCGGCGTGCGAGCAGCACCCCGAGCCGGTTCGCCGCGCCTCCATCACCCCGGTCGTCGGCACGCCGGAAGGCTGCCTCGGCGCCGGCGTGCTCGCCGCGCTCGTAAAGGATGAGGCCGAGATTGAACGCCCCGTCGGCGTCCCCGCGGTTGTCCGCGCGCCGGAAGGCTGCCTGCGCGGCCTTCGCGTCGCCACGCTCGGCGAGGATCAGGCCGAGGTTGCAGGCGGCGCCGGGATGGCGGCTCTCGTCGGCCCGGCGATACGCCGCCTCGGCCTCCGACATATCGCCACGGTCCTCGAGCAGCACGCCGAGGTTGAACGCGCCCGCGCCCTCCCCGCGCTGGTCGGCGCGTCGGTACGCGGCTTCGGCTCCGGCCTCGTCCCCGCGTCGCGAGAGCAGCACGCCGAGGTTGAACGCGCCGCCCGCATGCCCGCGTTCGTCTGAGCGCCGGTACGCCGCCTCTGCGGCGGCGAGCTCGTCGCGGTCCTCGAGCAGCATGCCGAGGTAGAACGCGCCGCCGGCATGCCCGCGTTCGTCGCCACGCCGGAACGCGACCTCCGCGCCGGCCCGGTCGCCGCGCTCCCAGAGCAGGAGGCCAAGGTCGACGTCAGCGTTGGGATCGCCGTGGCGCAGCGACGGCTCCGAAGCGGCAGGGGCGGTCACGCCAGCCGGCCGGCGGCCTTCGTCGCGAGCCGGACCACCTCGCCGCGTTCGCTCCGCGACAGCCGCTGCGGGCGCCCTCCCGAACGCTTGATCAGCTCAGCCAGGCGTGCGCGCTCAGCGGGCTCCAGGCGGCCGTGCGCGTCGTGGAGCTCACGGGCGACCCGGCGAGCGATGCGCAGCGCGACCGCCCACCTTATGCGCAGCAATCGTGAGAAGAACCGTGCCATCCCTTGTCCCCGATCGATTGCACCGGTGGGTACGGCTACCCGTCATCGCGCCCGCGAACTCAGACCGAGTCGTGTCGCTCGTCGAGAGGCGTCGCGTCGGAGTCGGGTTCCTGTCCTCGCGACCCCGTGGCCGTGTTCGCGGCCACGGCCGTGGGTAGGGGCTCGCGGGAAATCAACCAGGGGAAGGGAATCCATGCGACTTCTCACGAGACGGAAGACGCCGATCGAAGAGCTGAAGGACGCCGCGATCGAAGCCCTCCTAAACGCGCTCGACGACGACAAGCACGGGGCCAAGCCGAGGACGGAGGGCGTGCGCGCCCTGGCCGCGGGAGCGGTCATCTACACCGCCGGGCGCGCGGCGTTCAAGGGTCAACGGTTCGTGCGCGAGCAACTGTCGTCAGACACCGGGGACGATCAGTCGGAGGACCTCGAGGACGAGGATGAGACGCGCGCGTACGAGGAGCCGGAGGGCGAGGAGTGCGAGGTCGACGAGGAAGAGGACGAGCCAGCAGTCGAGGACGAGGAAGAGCCCGAGGCAGTCGAGGAAGACGAGGAGCCCGAAGAAGAGGACGAATCTGAGGCAGTCGAGGACGAGGACACGGGCGACGACGAGCCCGACGAGGACCACCGCGGGCCATCCGGCGACGAGCAGCAGGAGCCCCAGGGCGACGAGGACTCCGAGGAGCCCGAGGCCCGGCGGGAGCCTGACGACGGATCGAACTCCAAGACCCCCACGCCGTTGCCCGAGCACGAGCCGATGCAGCGGGCGGCGCGCAAGAAGGGCGCGCAGCCGAGCCTCAAGCTACCGAAGCAGAGGCACGCGCGAACCTGGGTGTCCAAGGACTGAGCGCGTCATACCAGCGCGCCGACCGTCTCGACCCCGATCCCGACGATCGGCGTCTCACTCAGGTGCGGCGCTGAGCGCGGAAACGAGCGCCTGCGCAAGCGTCGGCACGTGCGTCTCGTTCAGCGCCAGTGGCGGGCGGATCTTCAGGACGTTGCCATGCCTCCCCGTCGTGCCCACGAGGACTCCGGCGCGGCGCATCCGGTCGCGCACCTCGCGCGCTCGCGCGCCGTCGGGCTCGCGGGTCGCGGGGTCGGTGACGAACTCGACGCCCCAGGCGAGGCCGATGCCGCGGACGTCGCCGATCTCAGGTCGGCCGACCGCCGCTTCTACGAGCGCGCCGCGCAGGACGCGTCCGGTTCTCCGCACCCGGTCGAGCACGCGCTCGTCGTCGATGACGTCCAGGACGGCGAGCGCGGCGGCAGCGCTGACGGGGTTGCCGCCGAAGGTGCTGAACAGCGTCGTCCGTCCGACGAGCTGGGCGACGATTTCCCGCCGGGTGATCACTGCGGCGACGGGGTGACCGTTGCCCATGGGTTTGCCGAGCGTGACGAAGTCGGGAACGACGCCGAAGCGGTCGAAGCACCAGAGCGCCTCGCCGGTGCGGGCGTGCCCTGACTGGACCTCGTCAGCGATCCAGAGCGCGCCCGCGTCGTGCGTCAGACGGACGAGATCCTGCACGTAGCCGGCATCCAGGTCGGCGATGCCGTCGCTCGTGACCAGCCCGTCGAGAATCGCCGCGCACGGCGCGAGCCCTCGGTCACCAAGGCGCCGCACCGCCGCCATGAACGCCGCGGTGTCGAGATGGCGCCCGCGGTAGCGGTCGGGAGCCTCCCAGGTCTCGATGTGGTCGGGCGCGGGGCCGCCGAGCCAGCCTTCGGGTGACAGCGCGGCCGTCGCGTCGGTGATGCCGTGATAGGCGAATGCGGTGCAGAGCCCACCGCGGCGGCCGGTGACGGCGCTCGCCATCCGCCAGGCCAGATCGTTGGCCTCGGAGCCCGAGTTGACGAGGATCACCGTGTCGAGCTCCGGCGGACAGGTGGCGATCAGTCGTTCCGCGAGCTCGATCGCGGTCGGGTGCAGATATCGGGTGTGGGTGTTGACGCGACGGCTCTGGTGCGCGATCGCGGCGGACACGCGGGGATGGGCATGTCCGACGCAGGGCACGTTGTTGTACGCGTCGAGATACCTGCGGCGGGCGGCGTCGGTGATCCACACTCCGTCGGCCTGCGCAACCTGGACGGGCTCGGCGTAGAACAAGGGATCGATCGCCGGGCCGAACGCCGCCGCCCGCCGTTCGGCCAAGGTCGCGTCGGGGGTCTGCGGCCCGGCGGCGCCGAGTCGCCGGGCCAGCTCGTTCCAGCCGACGGCCTCCATCGTCTCGATCATCCGCAAGCACTCGGCGTTGTAGCGCTCGGCGAACGCCTGGTCCTCGAGCCCGTGAGCCACGCGCCAGGAGCTGATGGCGATCGTCACGGCGCTGCGCGCGGCCCAAGCCACGCCCAGCACCTCCAACTCGAGCTCCTCGAGCGCGACATAGCGCTGGTAGCCGTCCAGGACCAGGCGCGCGACGCGAAACGGCTCCGCGTCGTCTCGCCCGCTGGCGACCGAGTCCAGCACCGAGGCGAGGTCGGCGACCAGCGCCGTGTGACTCATGTCCCCGAAGTCGACGATTCCGGTGATCAGGCCGGCGTCGTCCGTCAGCGTGTTGTCCACAGTCAGATCGGCGTGGAGGACCTGTGCCCGCAGCCGCGGCCAGATCGGCGTCGCGCGTCGCTCGAACTCGTCGAGCACCCGTGCGACGGCCGTGCGCGCGTCCGGATCGCGGATGTAGGCGACCATCGCCCGGGCCGATAATGCGTGCTGCACGTCCCACGCCATCATGCGTTGCGCGGCTGGATGCATGAACCCGCGCAGCGCGATCCCAAGGCGAGCGGCCGTCTCACCCCATGCGACGAGCGCGGCGTCTGACAGCTCCACGGCCGAGATCCGGCTGTGGCCGGGCAGGACGTCGTAGAGCCGGACCCAATGCCCGCGCCATTCGGCGCGCAGCCGCGCCGGGTGATCGTCCAGGCGCCCCGGCCCGGGCTCGGACGTCGAGACGGGTCGCCACGGCAACGCCACCCGTAGCGCGGGATCGACCGCGCTGACGTGCAGCGCGGCCGCAGCCTCCATGTCGAGGACGTCCGGGTCCTCGGCGGAGTTGGAGACCTTCAGCACGGCGACCGGAGCCCCGCCGTCGTCGTGGAGCACGAACGCCCGGTCGCGCTCGCTGCCGAGGTCGCGCGCGGCGCGCGCGCTCACGCCGAACAGCGTCGCCCCCAGATCGACCGCGTCGGCCGCGGTCAGCCGCGGTGTCGCGCCGGTCAGGACCGCGTCCACCGGTCTCATCGCAGCGACCTCGGCAACCCGCTGGATCGGTCCGGTCGCGCCCGCTCGCTCACAAGAGTGTCCAATCGCGTGCCCTCGGGAGGCCGCGATCGGCTCTACAACAGCCTTCGCGCCCTCCCCTGGTGGTGATCATATGCGCGGGTCGGGGGTTGTAGTCCCTTCTCCGGCATCCCCGACTGCCGGTTGCAGGCTTGCTCGAAGGTATGCGTGGTCGCCGTCACGGGGCGCCGCCGATCCTGCGGAGCCGGTCGCCGGGCAGGACCTGGAGCACGGAGATCGAGTTGGAGCCGGCATGCAATGACCCTGGTGGTACCAGAGCCTCGTACTCGAGTCCGCCGGCTACGGGCTCCGCGCGGGTCGTCTGCTCGATGCGCCCGTTGACGGCGACGACGAGCACGGCGTCTGCCGCCACACCGCTCAGAGAGCCCGATACGAACGCCGGCAGCATGCGACCTCGAGGGTCGACGGCGCGGAAGGCGCTGGGCTCGTCCACCGTCGCGTGGGCACGGGTTGGCACCCTGGGGATGGACTCGACCGACGTCCCGATGAGGTCGGGGCGAGGGCCGATCGCATAGACGCCATGGCGCATGAGCCTCGCCTCGTAAACGTCTCGCGCCCGGCGTTGCCTGATGACAGCTTTCAGTGGCAGCGTCGTCCGCGTGCCGAGTTTGCTGTAGAGCACATCGATCGGTGTAGTCCCCGCGTCGCGGCGCTCGCCGGCGGGCATCCCGTCGATCTTCCACGGCACGGGAACACCAGCAGCTTTGGCGATCGTCGGCAGGACGTCGACCGTCCGCACGGCACGATCGTCGATCTCGCCGTTTCGCTGGCCGGGCCACTTGACGATGAACGGCACAGCGGCGATGTCCGCCAAGTTGTCCTTCGTCGGGCGGCGGCGTGGCTGACCGGCGCGGAATGACGCGCCGTGATCGGCCGTCACGACGATCACGGCCTTGTCGTAGAGGCCCCTCGCGCGGAGCCGGTCGAACAGGCGCCCCACCAGGACGTCCGTGAACTGCGTCTGGAGAACGTGGCGCTGGAAGCTGCGGTCGACGACCCACTGCCGGCCAGGCCACGCACGGCTCCCACTGGGGTATCGCTCGCGATGCAGCGGGTAGCGGCGGCCATCGGGGAGGAACCGCCACGAGGCGTGCGGCAGTTTCGAGTGCACGAACACGAGCGGCGGACGGGCAAAATCGCGATCCACCGCCGCGGTCACGTTCGCCCAACCCAGGACACCTTTGACCCGCTTCAGGGGCACACCGATTCGGCGCCGTGGTTCCCCGTCGGGCCCAGGGCGTTCTGCCGGACTCGCTTCCTCTCCATCGTCCTCGACGCCGAAACCGTTCCAGTCCTGGTCGATCGCCGGCAACCCTCGTCGCAGGTCCGCCGGGAGCAGCAGGTGCCGAGCCACAATCCCGAGATCGGCGGCGAGCGCCCGGAGCCGCTCGTCCGTGGGCGGCTCGTGCTCCGCGCACAGGCGATCCGGGCAGACGTCGGTGATCGGCTCCTCCACGATGAGGTCATGGCTGCGCGCGAAGAGCGTGAAGAGGCTGCCTGGATGGTCCTGGGCAATCGGGAGCTCACCCCGCCTCGGTCGCGCTCCGGTGAGCTGGGCGGGCACCGCCCCCGTCGTCATATCCGCAACCGTGGTGGCATCGCGGTACCACGTCGCTTCGCGCGCGAACCTTGCGAGATCTGGAAAGTGCGTGGCGTCGAATCTGCCGTCGCCGTCGCTCAGCGTCGTCACCGGCAACTCGTCGAGGATCACGTGGACGATCGGCGTCGAGGATCCCGAGGATCCGGCCGGCGAACCGGGCGCCTCTCGCGGCATGATCAGCTTCGACACCGGCGAGAACACGAGGAACAAGGCGATCGCGATCACCGGCGCAGGCGACAAGACGGTCAGGAACAGCTTCACACCCGCCGTCCGCATGTACACCACGGCGAAGCCCGCCCCGACGGCGACCGCGGCTGCGAGCGCGATCGCAGAGCCCGACAGGGCGCGCCCGAGCGGAGGCAAGGCGATCGCGGCCGCGAGCAGGCCGACCAGGGCGACGTGCACTCCCTGGCCGAGAGCGGGCCGGAGATGCCCCATGGCCCATACCAGCGCGGCGGCCACCACCGGAGGAACCAGCCCGTAGCCGAACGCGAGCAGGAGAATGTCGAGTCGCGTGCTGCCACGCGCGACGAAGAACTCCGCGTTGTCACCGAGCAGGTCGAATAGCGGCAGCACGAAGGCGAGGCCCCACAGCGCCCCGAGGTGAACCGCCGAGAGCAGGAATCCGACACGAGCAATCGCGGCGCGATCGACGTCAGAGGCTTGCACGGGCGCAGGACTTACGCCGTGTCGAGGACGAAGGGACGCCCGCACGGCGAAGCCACCGTGTCTCGGTCCCCAATCTTGCGCAGGAGCATTTGACCACCTTCCGTGGGTCTCGAGGACGCTCTCTCGCTTCCTCCCCGCGGCGCTTAGGGCGACCGCGCGGGGAGACACGACGGTCTCAGCGCGCGCGATCCGCCGCCACCCCCCTCCGGGGTAGGGCGTGCCCACCCTCGAAGGTGGCAGCGCCATCGAGGCCGCGACCGGATCGGGTCAACTGGCCCCTATGGGCGGCCAGTATCACGGCGCGACGAAGCGGAACTCCTGGTTCGCGACCTCTTGGCCGTCGATGATCGCCCGGACGACCAGCGTGCACTCCGGCGCCGTGCATGCCTGCCGGCGGTTGATCTCGACGCCGTGCAGCCACGAGCGGTTCTCGGGCACCGTGCTGGCCGGCTGTTCGTCGACGGCATCGCCGCCCTCGGTCACCTCCGTGCGGACGGTCACCTCGTGGCCGCCGGCGTTGCCGAAGATCACGTTGGCGACGACGCGATTCCCGCTGGACTCGGTCAGGCGGTCGCAGATATCCGTCACGCTCGGCAGCCGGTCCGCGCAGACGGCGATGACCACGTCGTAGCGCTCGGCCAGCCCGGGACTCGGTTGCTCGTCCCCGCCGCAGCCCGCGAGCGCGAGGGCGAGGGCGGCGAGCACGGCGCGGGGCGGGCTCATGCTGCCTCGCTCATGATCGGAGCGAGCGCGGCCGCGGCCTCGGCACGAGCGGCGGCGATCGCCTGCTCGGCCTTCTCGGGGGCGATCCGGAAGCTCAGCGTTCCGAGCGTGTCCGGGACCGTCAGTCGCACGACGTGGTCGCCCGCAGTGGTGCCGACCCAGTAGGGGATGTTCGTCCCGACTGCCATCAGCGAGCGCATTGCGGGCAGCGCGGAGTCGAGCAGGGTGGCGCCGAACACCATCAGGATCGCGGCGCCCAGGGCGACCGCGAGCAGCATTGCGTAGAAGCAAAACACGCCAAACGAGGAGTCGGAGAAGAAACCGTCGAGAAAACCCGCGGGCCCGACCAGGAACTCGGGCGCGGACTCGTTGTCGCGGATCGTGTCCTTGAGGAACAGCAGGCCGTAGCGGTGGATCGTCCAGCCCGCCTGGGCGGCGATCACGAGCGGGACGATCGTCAGCAGGTACAGGCGGACCGGCGCAAGGCGCATCAACCCCTTCAGCCCCGCGCCGCGATCGCCGTGGACCTTGAACCAGCCCGGCAGCAGCCGCTTCGGCGTCGGCGCCGGCTCCCCGGCACGGTGCTCGAGCGTGAAGCCGATCGTCGTGCTGTCGGCCGGCACAGGCGGCAGCTGGTGGTGCTCGCGGAACGAGCGGTCTTTGAACACGAACGCCGGGTAGTTCGCCCACACGCCGCCGTCGATCAGGCGATGGACTCGCGTGACGCCGCCGAGGTCGACCTCGAGCCGGCCGGGGCGGAACGCGACCGGGATGGCCGACGACGCGAGCACGGCGTCGGTGACGGCGAGCGCCGGGGTCGTCGCGGCGCTGAACACGATCGGCTGGCGCTGGGCCACATCGACAGCGACGACATACAGCTCGATCCCGGTGGTCTCGTAGAGCAGGGCGAAGGTGACCGCAGCGCTGTCGCCGGACTGACGGGTACCCGCGCGCTCGGCCTGCCGGACGAGCAGCTCCTCCAGCCACATGCGCAACCGCCGGGTGCGCAGCAGCGGCTGGCCGGTCAGATCGCCGAGCAGGTTCCATCCGACCCGGGCCGGGCCGTCCCGGGCGGCATCTTTGAGCTCCTGCGGCGTGAGCCCGGCGGCGATCAGCGTCGCCGTGATCGCGCCGGCCGACGATCCCGCCACGGCGCGGAACCAGCGCTCGTGTTCGGCCACCGCCTCGATGGCACCCGCGTAAAGCAGGCCCTTCGCGCCACCGCCCTTGAAGACCCCGTTGATGGTGGGGGACCACTCGGTCCACCAGCGGAAGTTGCTCATCGCGCAACACTACGGCGCATCAGGACGACCTGGACCGGATTCGTCCTTCGCCGATCACACACTCGCCGTCGGTCCGACTGCGTCGTCGAAATCAGCCGGCGTCATCGGGCGACCGAGACGCGCCCGCACCGCGACTTCCTTGCTGCACCAGCCGGAGACGCACACATACCAGATGTGTGCGCCAAATCGCCAGTACGACTCCGCGGCTCGGAATGCGCTGACGGGAACAGCCGATGGCTGCCTCTACCCGCCTCTACTCTCTCAGTTGCCTTTTCCGCCGCTGAAGATCCACGCACCGAGAGCCGCTAGACCCGCGAGCGGACCCGCGACTTGAAACACTTCAATCACAGTGTGCAACTTGCCCTCCGTAGCGTTCCATACGGGACGTCAACGGGCACGCTACATCGGTCACGAAGCGGAGTCAATGCGACCGTTGCGCTAGATCCGTGGCGACGATACGGTCGTTTCTATGTGGCTAGCCAGGGCCGGCACGTTTCTAGCCAGCGCTATAGGCGTTATCGGCGGCATTGGGACGGGGACCGCTTGGCTTGAGACGAACGTTTCGCATCGGGCAGCCCACCTCGCCGCGCTCATAACTCTCATTGTCACGGCCGGAATCGTCCAGCTTTTGGCGTTACCTCGCCGAGGCAATCGCCGACGCGGGTCACCACCCGCCACTACCGAGATAACCCGTCATGGTCGTTGGCCGTTGGCCGGGCACTACAAGCTGTGGCATTACTGGTTATACATCGGCGTTCTGGCGCTCGCGATGGTCATAAACGCCCAGTTAGTCAGTCCGAGTACGTCCAACGGACTCGGTGACTACGTGACGGCGTATCTCTATGTGTCTCTCGCGGCGTTTCCAATCTTCTGGCTTCTCTATCAACTGGATATGCAAAATCACCGCGAGTGCCCGATGTGTTGCGAGCGCATCAAGAGTCGCGCGCACATTTGTCGCTACTGCGGGTCGCAGATGCCGGATTAGCCCGGATCATGCAGACGGCAGCGAGGCGCATCTCGACAGCCCGCTGACGAACGCGAACCCTCGACCCGTTTCGTGCGCTGGGACGCTCATACTCCCGCGATGAGAACGTTCAATCTCTTTCGCGGTGCGACGAGCGTTGACGAGAGTGACCCACCGGGATTTCGCGCCCGATCGGCGCAGCTCGGGCCGAAACTGGGTGCGACGCGGCTCGGGATGACGGTCTACGAGCTCCCGCCGGGACAGGCGGTCTGCCCGTATCACTTCCATTGGGGCGACGAAGAGTGGTTGATCGTCGTCGCCGGAACGCCAACGCTTCGGACCCCTGAAGGCGAGAAGACTCTGGAAGCGGGCGACGTCGTCTGCTTCCCGGTAGGGCCGGCCGGCGCGCACCGCGTACACAACGCCGGCGACGAAACCGTCCGCGTCGCCCTGTTCTCGAACACGCACGAGTTCGGGATCATCGAGTACCCCGACAGCGACAAGATCGGCATCTGGGGACGCCACGACGAGGCGCTCGACCACGTGATCCGGCGCAGCCCAGAGCTCGACTACTGGGAGGGAGAGCGTTGACGGCCAGCCGCCGTCCCCCGCCGACGCGTGGGATGATCGGGGTCGATGAGCGTCCGTGTTCGCGATCTGTTGATGGATGAGCTCGACTCGCTGCGTTTCGAGCCGACCGACGGGAGGATCCGGGGCCTGATCGGCGAGCGGACGGTGGTCGACAGCACGAGCGCGATGCTCGTCTGGGAGCCGAAGCGGATCGTGCCGGCGTATGCCGTCCCGGAAGCGGACATCGACGGGCAGCTCAGCGGCGAGCCCGCCGCGAGCGCAGGCGAGTCGCCTGACGCCGCGGCGATCGACGGCGCTCAGTTTGCCGGGCGTCGGGTCTTCGATCCCGGCGTTCCCTTCTCCGTGCATACCAGCGAGGGTGAGCGGCTGAGGATCCATTCAGCCGGCGCGGACCGTGACGCGGCGGCGTTTCGACCCGTCGACGCCGACCTGGCGGGCTACATCCTGGTCGACTTCGACGCGTTCGACGCCTGGTACCGAGAGGACGAGCGCAACGTCGGTCACCCGCGCGACCCGTTTCACCGGATCGACATCGTGCACAGCGCGCGGCAGGTGCGCGTCGAGATCGACGGCGAGGTCCTCGCGGAATCCTCGAACGCCTGCTTCCTGTTCGAGCCGCCGCTCCCGGTTCGCTACTACCTGCCGCCCGAGGACGTACGGCGCGAGCTTCTGCGACCGAGCGACACGAGGACACTCTGCGCCTACAAGGGCGAGGCCACGTACTGGTCGCTCGAGGGACAGGACGATCTCGTCTGGAGCTACCCGGAGCCGCTGCGCGACGCGGCCGAGGTGACCGATCGGCTGGCCTTCTTCAACGAGCGGGTCGACATCGAGGTCGACGGCGTGCGGCTGGAGCGTCCCGTGACTCCCTGGTCGCCGAGATAGCGGAGCGAGTCACCGGGATCGGCTTGCGGTCGTCGCCGCCCGTCTAGACGAGATCGCGCGCGACCGCGAACGATGACGACCGTGCGAAGACGCGCGCGTCGCCCTCGTAGACATCGACCTGGTTCGTGACGCGGAAGCACTCGCGGTCTCCCGTCATCACGCTCCGCGTCTCGACGCGGACGCGCCAGTCCCCGCGTTCGAGGGCGATCGTCCACTCGGAGGTCGCGGTCGCCGAGAGCGGGTCGCCCTCGATGATCGAGTGCGTGTCGACGCTTCGCTGCTCCTCGACGAGGCCGTTGGGCTGGCGGCCGCGACCGCCGTGGTCATCGACGCTGACGAGCTCGGTCCGGCCGGTGCCGATATCGCGGCGGATGGTCCGCTCGCGTGACCCGCCGCCGCCGAGTGGCTCGACCGCGAGCGGCGGCGAGATCTCCGGTTCGCCGAAGTCCGGGAGGCGCCCGTCCTCGGGCCGCGGGCCGCGAACGGGCAGCTCGAGGTGGCTGTCCGGCCCGGCGAAGACCGTCAGCGTGACCGGCTCAGGTGACGGCCAGGCGTCCGGCCAGTAGGTCGGTGAGACGGCTACGCGGACACGGTGACCGGTCTGGAAGACGTGCCCCGCCGCGTTCAGCCGCACGGTGACGCTGTAACGCCGCCCGGGCTCGATCGGCGCCGGGTGCTCGTGGCTCTCGCGGTGCGTGAGATTGAGAAGGGCGCGGCTGACGAGGAGCGACGAGCCGTCTGGGGCGACGTCGCACAGTCGGATCGCGACGAGCGCGTCCGGGCGGTCCGCCGCCAGCGCGAGCGTGACCTCCGGGAAGCCGAGCACGTCGAGCTGCTCGTCGAGCGGGGCCGACGTGAACGTCAGCGACATGCCGTCCTCGCGCCGCTGGTCGGGCGGGAGCTCGGTCGGATCCGACGCCTTCCCATACGGGCACCACTCGCCCGCCTCCAACCCGCAGGTCTGGACGCCGAGGTGGCGCAGCGCAACCTCCTCGCCGGGCTCGTCGCTGATCCCTTCCCCGCCGAGCGCGAAGCGTCGCGGCTCGACCGAGGGCGAGGGCCACGACGGCTCGGCGACCCAGCGCCCCGGCCGCTCGACGTAGAACGGGCGCGGCTCCACCCAGTCCTGCATCCAGACGCGCAGCATCGGCTCGTCCATGACCCCGGTGTCTCGCCCCTTGAGCCAGTGATCCCACCAGCGCAGGCACTCCTGGAGGAAGCCGATCGAGGGGCCCGGGAACGCCTCCTCGGGGTACGCGTGGCCCCACGGCCCGACCAGGCCCTTGCGCGGGCACGAGAGCCCGGCGAGCAGGCGGAAGACGGCGTTCGTGTACCCGTCCGCCCAGCCGCCGACCGCGAGCACGGGCGCCGTTATCGCCGAGAAGTCCTCGCACACGGAGCCGTGCTTCCAGTAGCCGTCCCGGTGCTGGTGCGAGAGCCATTCCTCGACGAAGGGCGGGGTGCTCTCGAGCCGCTGGCGCCACAGGTCGCGCCACTGCTCGCCGACGACGTCGGGGTCCGGAGGGAGCGCGTTCATCGCGAGCATCGTCGAGGCCCAGGAGAGCGTGTCGCTTCCGAGCACGCAGCCCCCGGTGTAGTGGACGTCGTCGGCGTAGCGGTCGTCCGTCGAGTACACGCTCACGACCGCCTTCAGCTCGGGCGGCCGCCGGGCCGCTATCTGGAGCCCGTTGAACCCTCCCCACGACTTCCCGACGATCCCGAGCGCGCCGGTGCACCACGGTTGCGCGGCAAGCCACGCGAGCACCTCGAGCGCATCGTCCTGCTCCTGGCGCAGGTACTCGTCGTGGAGCACGCCGTCGGAGTCGCCGCTTCCCCGCATGTCGACGCGGACGGCGGCGTAGCCGTGTCCGGCGAGCCAGGGGTGGCGGACGGAGTCGCGGACCGCGGTCCCGTCCGATTTCCGGTACGGGATGTACTCCAGCACCGCCGGCACCGGATCGTCCTCGGCGTCCTCGGGGAGCCAGATCCTTGCGGCGAGCCGACAGCCGTCCGCCAGCTCGATCCACGTGTTCGGGATCTCGCGCACCCTGCGCGGAAAATCGGTCCGGATACGCATCTAGAGTCGTGCCTCCGCCGCATCGCGTGTTGTCTCGGCGCGCACCTTCTCCCAGAAGTGGCACGCGACGAGGTGGCCGGGCGCGATCTCCTCGAGCTCGGGCACCTCCGTTCGCGAGCGCTCCTCGGCAAACGGGCAGCGGGTGTGGAACCGGCAGCCGGGGGGCGGATTGCGCGGGCTTGGGATCTCGCCGGGCGGGAGCAGCCGACCGCGGCCGCGCCGCAGACGGGGGTCGGGCTCCGAGACCGCCGCCAGGAGCGCGTGCGTGTACGGGTGGCCGGGCGTGTCGAGGATCCGCTCCGTCGGCCCCACCTCGAAGAGCTTGCCCAGGTACATGACGGCGAGCCGGTCGGCGATGTAGTCGACGATGGCGAGGTTGTGCGTGATCACGAGGTAGGTGAGCCCGAGCCGCTCCTGGAGGTCGCGCATGAGGTTCAGGATCTGGGCTCCCGCCGAGACGTCGAGCCCCGCGGTCGGCTCGTCGGCGACGAGGAACTCGGGCCGAAGCGCGAGCGCGCGCGCGATCCCGATGCGCCGCGCCTGCCCGCCCGAGAGCTCGTGCGGAAACTTGCGGCCGAGCTCGGACGAGAGCTCGACCATCTCCAGCAGCTCGTCGACCGAATACCGCTCCTCGCGCGGCACGTCGTTGATCCGGTAGGGCTCGGTGAGGAGGTAGGAGGCGCGCAGGCGCGGGTTCAGGCTCGAGTACGGGTCCTGGAAGATCATCTGCATCCGCCCGCGCAGACGGCGTAGGTCGCCGGCGCGCATGCTCGTCACGTCGCTCCCGTCGAAGCGGATCTCGCCCTCGGTGACGGGCGCGAGCCGGAGGATCGCCTTCCCGAGCGTCGTCTTCCCCGATCCCGACTCGCCGACGAGGCCGAGCGTCTCGCCGCGACGGATCTCGAGGTCGACGCCGTCGACGGCGCGAACCGCGCCTTGCTCGTGGCCGAGGAGGCGATCGAACAAGCCGTGGCGGTCGGCGAACCACGTGCGCAGGCCCTTCACGGAGACAAGCGCGTCGCTCAGAGGACGACCACTCCTTCATAGCCGGACTCGGGGTCGTACCGGTTGCAGCGCACGTGCCGGCCGTCGAGCCCGAGCCAGCGCGGCTCGCTCTCGCGGTTGACGGGCTGGGCGTAGGCGCAGCGGTCGACGAACTTGCACCCCGGCGGAAGTGCCGAGAGGCTCGGAACGCGCCCGGGGATCGACTCCAGCCGCTCGCCGCGGCGCTTGCGCGAGGGGACCGCGGCCATGAGCGCCTGCGTGTAGGGGTGCAGCGGCCGCTGGTAGAGCGCGTAGACGTCCGCTTCCTCGACGGCACGGCCCGCGTACATCACGACGACCCTGTCGCACACCTGCGCGACGACGCCGAGGTCGTGGGAGATGAAGAGAATCGCCGTGCCGCGCTCGTCGCGCAGCTCGTGCAGGAGCTCGATTATCTGCGCCTCGAGCGTCACGTCGAGCGCGGACGTCACCTCGTCGGCGATCAGGAGCGCCGGCTCGAGCATGAGCGCCATCGCGATCATGATCCGCTGCCGCATTCCCCCCGAGAACTGGTGCGGGTAGTCATCGAGCCGCTTCGCGGCGTCGGGGATGCCGACCCGCTCGAGCATCGCGATCGCGCGCTTGCTCATCGTCCGCTCGTTGGTCCGCTCGCGGCGGTGCGCGCGCAGGACGTCCCGCATCTGCGCTCCGATCGTGAAGGTCGGGTTCAGGCTCGAGAGCGGGTCCTGGAAGATCATCGCGAGCTCGCTTCCGCGCAGGAGCCGGAGCTGCTCGGGGCGTAGGCCGAGCACGTCGTTGGTGCCATAGGCGATGCGGCCGCCGGTGACCTCGCCGTTCGGCGGCAGGAGGGACATGAGCGTCGCGCTGAGGGTCGACTTCCCACAGCCGGACTCGCCCACGATCCCGACGATCTCGCGCGGTTTCACGGTGAAGCTCACGTCGTGGAGCGCCGGTAGCGGCTGCTCATCGGTGTGATAGACGACCTCGAGGCCTTCGACCTCGAGGATCGGCTCGGTCCCCGCCCGGCTCGTCGTCATGCGCGCGGCCTCTGGCCGGCCCTCAGGCGCGGGTCGATGACGTCGCGCAACGTCTCGCCGAGCAACGTGAAGCCGAGCGTCGTCAGGATCAGCGCGAGGCCGGTCGAGATCACCGGCCAGGGCGCGTCGCGCGCGCGCTCGAAGCCCTCGGCGAGGATCACGCCCCACGACGGCGTCGGAGGCTGGACGCCGACGCCGAGGAACGAGAGCCCCGCCTCGACGGCGATCGCGCTCGGGATGTTCATCGCCAGGAGGATGAAGAGCGGCGCGACGATGTTCGGGAGCACGTGAACGGTCACGATGCGCGGCGAGGTCGCGCCCAGCGCCCGCGCGCCCTCGATGAACGGGTTCTGCTTGACCGCGAGCACGGACGCCCGCGCCACGCGCGCGTACTGGGGCGAGAAGGTGATCGCGATCACGAGGAGGACGTTCCGCAGCGACGGGCCGAGCACAGCGAGCACCGTGAGCGCGAGGACGACCGACGGAAAAGACTGGATCGCGTCCATGACGACGATGAGCGCGTTGTCGACCCGACCGCCCCGATAGCCGGCGGTCACGCCGATGAGGAGCCCGAGCACCAGCGCTATCGCAACTGCCGGAACGGCCACGCCGAGCTCGACGCGGGCGCCGAAGATGATCCTCGACAGGAGGTCCCGGCCGAGGTGGTCGGTGCCGAGGAGGTGGCTCGCGCTCGGGCCTTGGAGGCGGTTGGCGATGTCCTGGTCGGCGGGGTCGTAGGGCGCCACGAGCGGTGCGAAGACGGCGGCGAGGCCGAGCCCGACCACCACGACGAGACCGAACAGCCCGGCCGGGCGGCGCACCAGCCGGCCGAGCACCGAGCCGCGTCCGACGAACGCGAGGCGGGGCCTCTGCGCAGGGACGGAGACGGCCATCAGGTCACGGGCGCATCCTCGACCCGGATGCGCGGGTCGAGGAGCCGGTAGGAGAGATCGGCGACGAGGTTCGTGAAGATGTACGCGAGCGAGATCACGAGCACCGAGCCCTGGAGGATCGGGAAGTTCCGAGTCGCGATCGCCTCGACGGCGAGTCGCCCGAGCCCGGGGCGAGTGAAGATGACCTCGACGAAGACGGCGCCGCCCATGAGCTCGCCGAGCCCGACGCTCACGACGGCGACGGTCGGGATGACTGCGTTCTTCAGGGCGTACTTGTAGAAGATCACGCGCTCGCGCAGACCGAACGCCCGCGCCGAGCGGATGTAGTTCGTACCCAGCACCTCGAGCATGCTCGTGCGTACGAGCCGCGCGATGTACCCGACCCACGTGAGCGCCAGTGCGGTCGCCGGCAGCGCGAGGTGCCGCGCGTAGTCGAGCGGGTCGGAGAAGCTCCCGGCGCCCACCGCCGGAAAGATGTTCCAGTGGAGCGAGAAGAGCAGGAGCAGGAACAGCCCTGCGATGTAGTACGGCAGCGTGATCAGCGAGACGGAGACGAGTGCCGTGACGCGGTCGATGATCGTGTTCGGCCTCGTGGCCGCGTAGACGCCGAGTGGTATGCCGAGGAGCGTCGCGAGTGCCATAGCGACGACAGCGAGCACGATCGTGTGCGGCAGCGCGTCGAGGACCAACTCGCTGACGGGCGCGCGCGAGAGGAAGTCGCGCCCGAGATCACCCTGCACCGCCCCCGCCACGAAGTCCCAGACCTGGATGTGCACAGGCTCGTCGAGCCGCATCTCCTCGCGGACGGTCGCCACGAGCGACTCGGTCGCGCGGGGGCCGAGGATGATCCTCGCCGGATCGCCCGGCACGAGGTGCACGAGCACTGCCAGGAAGACCATGACGATGACGACGACGATCGCCGTTCCCGTCAGGCGCTTGAGCAGGTACCGGGCCATTGCTCGCTTCGCGGTCTAGGCGGGCGTGAACGACCAGGCGTCGTAGTCCCCGTCGGGGGCGAGCGAGGGCTTGATCCCCTTCTTGGTAGCGAAGAACTCCGTCGGCCAGGCGACCCAGATGGCCACGACGTCCTCGTCCATGAGCTGCTGCATCTGGAGGTACATCTCGTGCCGCTTGGAGTCATCGAGGGTGCGCGCGGCCTCCTTGTCGAGCCGGCTGTACTCCTTGTTGCACCACGACATCCAGTTCCAGACGTTCACCTGGTCACATGTGAACCAGACGGTCGACCACGACGGGTCGGGGTTCGACGTGAAGCCCGTGTAGAAGAGCTGCCGCTTCTCGTTCGCCTCCTTCGTCGCCTCGCCGAACGTTCCGCCCTCCTGCGCCTCCACCTTGATCTTGAAACCGACCTCGGTCAGGTTCGCCTGCACGATCTCGGCCACGGTCTCCGAACCCGGCTCGTCGCTCCCGACGTTCATCACCAGCTCCAGGCCTTCGGCGCCCGCGTCGGCGAGGTACTGCTTCGCCTTCTCGACGTCGCGTTCGTACTTCGGCGCGTCCTCCCAATAGCCGATCGGCATCCCCGGCGGGAGGATCGCCGTCGCCTGCTCCCAACGGCCGTCGAACGCCGCCTCGATGATCGACGGTACGTCGACCCCGTAGCGGATCGCGAGGCGGACGTTCTTGTCCTTCAGGTTCTCGTGCAGGACGTTGATCCCGATCCAGTTGTAGTTCACGGTCGTCTTGCTCGTCACGTCGAACTGGCCGTCGTCCTTGATCCGGTCGATCGCGTTCGTCGGCAGGACGGCGAAGTCGAGCTCGTCGGTCTCGAGGGCGATCATCGTGGGGTTGTCCTCCTCGATGACGACGAAGTCGATCTTCTCCCAGGGCGGGGGATCGGCGAAGTCGACGACGGCTTCGTTCTTCGCGAACCGCTTGAGCGAGACGTGCTGCTTGCGCTTCCACTCGACGAACTCGTAGGGGCCCGTCCCGACGGGCTTCGTGCCGAACTTCTCGCCGAGCTCCTCGACCGCCTTCTTCGAGACGATCTCACCCGCCTGTTGCGGGATCGTCGTCGTCATGAGCGGCGCAAACGGTTCCTTCAGGACGACGGTGCCGCTGTATTTGTCCTTGACCTTGACCTCCTTCAGCGCCGCCCAGTCGCCCGCGTACGCCGAATCGAGCTTCGGCTTCGTCAGGCCGGCGATGCGCTCGAACGAGAACTTCACGTCCTCTGCGGTCACCTCGCCGTAATCGCCGTGGAACTGGATGCCCTTCTTGAGGGTGAAGTCCCAGCGGAGCCCGTCCTCCGAGCCTTGCCAGCTCTCGGCGAGCTCGTTCACCTCGTCGTACGTCCCCGGCTTGAAGCTGACGAGGTTCTGGAAGATGTTGCCTGCGACGTTGCCGTCGGCGTGCCCGGGCTGGATCCCCGGGTCGAGGTTCTGGATGTCTTCGTCGAGGTGCAGGCGCAGGAGCCCCGTCTTGACCTTCTCCGCCGTGTCCTCGCCGCCGTCCCCGCCACCGCACCCGGCAAGGAGGCTGCCCGCCGCGCTCACGGAAAGGCCGAGCGCGAACGAACGCTGCAGGAAGTCGCGCCGGTCGATGCGATGCGAAACGTAGTCGCCGACCAGCGTGCCGACGTCATCGCTCGTGCGGGACATTGGAACCCCCTCCGCTGTCGAGTTCGGTCGGCGCCCGCCGTTCATGATGACGCCGCGTCACATGGACTTTCAGACGCGCCCCCACAGCGCGTCCGGGCCCGTATCGTACGCATTTCGCACCCCTTGGCGGCGTCGAGGAGTTCGAGCACTTGGGGCGCCTATACCCGCAATGTCGCGCGTGTGGACGCGGAAGTTCTGATCGTCAGTACATCGCGTGCTGCTTGCCGCCCACCATCGGGCCGAGCAGCTCGCTGGCGGCGGTGTCGATCTCACCGAGCGCGCCGCGGACGGCCTCCATCCGCGCGTCGAAGTCGCGCAGCTGCTTGAGCGCGATGCCGAGTGCCTTGGAGTCGTTCTTGTAGTGCGATGACCAGCCGTTGATGTCCCACAGCTTGTTGAACTCGACCTGGAGCTTGTCCGAGGCCCTCGCGTCCGGGCCGGTGCCCAGGCCCTCCTCCGCGCCGGCGGCCATGACGAGCACCTCGCGCGCGAGGGCGGTCACCGCCATCACCGTGGTGAAGCGCTCCTTGCCCCTTCCCGGCGCCTCGCCGGGCACGGACTTCGCGGCGGTCTCGTCGAGCTGCTGGCCGAACGTGACGTACGCCTCCTGGCGGGCGGCGAGAGCGTTCAGCAGCGCGGTCTGGCTGCGCTCGAAGTCCTTGAAGGCCTTGTCGAAGTCCCTGAGCTTCTTGAGGATGCCGAGCTTCTCGGCGACCTTCCTGTGCGCGGCGGCGTGCTCGTTGAGGACTGCCAGGTGGAAGCGGATCCGCTCGAGCTCCTTGTAATGGTAGAGCTTGGCCGCGGTCTCGAGGATCCCGCTGGCGCTGGTCGGGATCTCCAGCCCCATCGCGTCGCCGATGCCCTTGCCCGCCTCCTTGAGCCCTCCGGGAATGCTGCTGCCGCTCCACTCGCCGGCGTCGTCGAGGCTCTTGCCGCCGCCCGAGAGGGCGCCGCGCAGCCCGCCGCCCTCGGTCTTCCCGGTGATGCCGACGCCCATGACGGCCATCGAGGCGTCGATCGCCTTGCCGGCGTTGCGCATCAGGGCGATGTCCTTCTGGATCGCCGCCAGCTCCTTCTCGTCCGCCTCGCCCTCCTTGAGCACCGCGGCCGCCCGGTCGAGCTCGAGCGTCTCCTGCACGCCGATCCACGCGTTGCCCATCTCCTCCTGGGCGCTGGTCACATCGGTGGCGGCCTGCGTCGCGGAGTCCGTGGCTGCCGGGACCGTCTTCTTCTCCGCCGCCTTTCCTGTGGCCTTGAGCGCCTCGACCACGGGAACCGCCTCGCGCAGGCTGCCCACGACCGCCGTGACCATCGACTTCGGGTCGCTCACCCCGAGCAGCCCGATCATCCCGTCGAGCTTCGAGAGCGAGACGAAGACGCGGTTCGCTCGCGGGATGCCGGCGTTGAACTCCTTGCACAGGCGTTCCTCGGTGGCTCCGGCCTCGGTGAGCCGGTCCCCCGCGGCTATCCACCCCGCCTGATCGGCCTTGGCGCGGTCCGCGATACCGCCGAAGCTCGTATCGGAGTTGTCCCCCGCCCGCTGGGCCTTGGCCTTCATCCAGCGGACGGTGCGGTTGAGGTCAGCGAAGGCCGGCTGAACCGAGTACAGCAGCTGGTTCTGGGTCTGCTCGGACGCGAACACCCCGCCGGCGATCTCCGGCAGCGCCTCGAGCGCCTTGTCCGTGTAGCCCTTGTCGCCGAGCTCGTACGCGCGCTTGCCCTTCCCGGCGATCGCGACGGCGGCTTGCGGATCAGCGCCCACGCTCTCGGCGGCGGTGTCGCGGTCCTTGTACCGGGCGATCCCGGCTCCGGGCGCCGCGGTGAGTGCCGCCATGCGGCTGACGTAGGCGTTGCCGTGGCCGGCCTGGAGCTGCATCAGGAGCTGCCGTCCGACGGACGGGTGCACCGACTTGAACGCGAGCTCCCCGGCCTCGCCGGCGAGAGGCTCGGACGTGGCCTCGCGGACGGGGGGCTCGGCGACCTCGTCGAGATCGCGACGGCGCGAGGCGGCGAGGAGGCGTTGCGGCATCGTGCTGACGAGGGAATCCGTTCCGCCGCCGCCTGTCAATCGCCAGATCGAACTCTGCCCGTAAGTCTACCCGCGAAGGCGCTACGCGCAGGCTCGAGGCTTCGCCGCACCGGGCGGCAGGCACGCTGGCGCGCGGGTCAACCTGCCGCGAGGAGCGCGGCCGCGCCGCCGTCCGGCGGCGGATCGTCCAGCCGCCCTGGTGACCGGCTCGGCGCGTTGGCAGCGGCAGCCCAGTCGACGACGGCCTTCGCCCGGTCCCCGGGGTCGATGGCGACAGGGACCTCGGCACCGGGCGCAGCGAGCCAGGCGGCGTAGAACGGGATCGCGGCGTTGCCGGCGACGGCTTGGCCCCCGTCTTCGAGCCGCAGTGCGACGTCGAAGCTCAGCGTCTGACCGATGAGGCCGTCGCGCCGGCTGAGGCCTGTGATCGTCGCGCGCCCCGGCGTCCACTTCTTGAGCCGGCGCTGGTCGGCCCAGTCGACGGCCTTGTCCGTCACGCCGTTCCCAGGCGGCTTGCGACGGCGCTTCTGCGCGGGCTCGTCGGCCACGCCCCACAGCGCGCACATCGCCGGCCAGTCGAGCACCACCGCGTCGCCGTCGCTGTGGCGCACGAGCAACTCCACGCCCAGTCGCAGGCGCGCGAGCACGTGCGCCGGTCCGTGCATGACCTGGACGCCGCCTATGCGGGTTCCGCTCGCCGTCGGCACCGCGACCGCGAGGAAGCGCGTCACCGTCCCGTCGTCGAGCTTCTGCTCGATGCCGACGACGGTCGCGCCGGCGGCCGCGCCCAGCTCCAACGCGCGATCGGCGCGCTTGAAGCCGGGGTCGACGATCGCCGGACTGAGAATCTCGTCGCCGCTGCGGTTGAGCCAGCTGAGCAGACCCATCGCGCGATGCTACTCCCGCCGCGGAGCACGACGCCCTGATCATCGCGCGCCAAGATGCGTCGCGACCGGTGACAGGACGCTCGGGTGAGCGTAGGCTCGCCCCGTGCGACCGAGAGCGGTGCCACCACCGCGCACGATCCTGTTCGGCGGCCTGCTCGCGCTGGTGTGGCTGCTCGCGGCGGCGGCCCCCGCCTCGGCCAACCATCACTTCATGAAGATCCGCGAGGTGTTCGCCGGGGCGAACGGGCAGCCCTCGGCCCAGTTCGTGGAGTTGCAGATGTACGCGTCCGGGCAGAACATCGTCGGGGGCAAGCAGATCGTCGTGTACGACTCGGCCGGCGCGGTGATCAACACGTTCACCTTCCCGGCGAACGTCGCCAACCCCGCGAACCAGTCCTCGATCCTGATCGCGACCGCTGCGGCCGCGAGCTTCTTCGGCGTCACTCCCGACCTCACGATCACGCCCGTGATCCCCGCGGCGGGCGGCAAGGTCTGCTTCATCCGTCCATCGCCGCTCACCGTCGTGGACTGCGTCTCGTGGGGGAGCTACTCGGGGTCGAGCGTCGGCACGGGCGCGCCCTTCAACCCCGCGGGCGGCCTGGTCACCGGGTCGAGCGCGCTGCGCGACATCTCGGGCGGCACGAGCCCGACGCTGCTGCAGGCGGCCGATGACACGAACGACAGCGCCGCAGACTTCGATCTCGCCAACCCCACGCCGCGGAACAACGCCGGCGCGACGACCACGACCGCAGGTCAGGCAGACGTCGCGGGTGGCACGCTGAGCTACGTCGCCGCCGCCGGGTCCGTCGCCAACAACGTGAAGCTCCCCGCTGTGGCCGGTGGCTTCTACACGCTGAGCGACACCGGTGCGCCGGTGACGCCGGGGGCCGGCTGCCAGACGCTGAGCGTCAACGAGGTCCGGTGCCCCTCCGCGGGGGTCCTGCGAAGCAGTCTCGACGCGGGACCGGGGAACGACGTCGTGGTGGTGTCGACGGCGATTCCCACGACGCTTGCCGGAGACACGGGCAACGACCGGCTCACAGCGGGCAACGGCGCCGATGATCTGGCCGGGGAGGATGGCAACGACAGCCTGACCGGAGGGAATGGGACCGACATCCTCGACGGGGGCAACCAGACCGACACGCTGAACGGCGGCGCCGGCGCCGACACTCTCACCGGGGGCGGCGGCGCCGACACCGCGACCTACGCCGGCAGGACCGCGGCGCAGCCCGTGACGCTCGACATCGACAACGTGGCGGACGACGGAGGCACCATCGACGGGCTCCCGGGCGCGCGTGACAACGTGGGCACGACCGTCGAGCACCTCATCGGCGGCAAGGGCGCGGACACGCTGATCGGCAGCGCGGCCGCGAACCGGCTGACCGGTGGGCTCGGGGCCGACATCCTCCAAGGGCTCGCAGGCAACGACACCCTGTTCGCCAAGGAAGGCGAGGTCGACGCTCAGATCGACTGCGACGGCGGCGCACCCGACGGCCTGGCCGACATCGCCCGCATAGATGCGGCGGACCCGGCCCCGACGGGCTGCGAGACCGTCACCACGTAGCCCCGGCGGGTGTCGTCGCGGCGCGCGCCGGTAGCCTCGGGCGCGTGGACGCCGAGCAAGTCCTTGGCTTCCGGCTCGCCCGCTCCGGGCTGGCGAGGCGGGACGCGCGAACCCTCGCCGAGGCGGCGGCCTGCCCGGTCTCCGACTTCGCGCGGGGCGCGGCGCTGCTCGCACTCGCGGCGCGCCATCAGGACGTCACCCGGGAGCGGTACGACGCAGCGGCCGACGGCGGCGACCTGGTGGTTGCGCACATCGTGCGGGGAGCGATCCACGCGCTCGCGCCCGGCGATCTCGCGCTCTTCGGCCGGGCGCTCATCGCCAACGACGACGACGAGCTGACCGCCCAGCTCGGTGAGCAGGTGCGTCGGCTGGCGGCCGAGAAGGGCTTCCGTGCCACCGATGCGCTCGACGAGGTCGCCGAGGCGACGAAGGGCGCGCTGCGCGGAGGGCGCGCGCTGAGCAAGAACGAGCTCCACGAGGAGCTCCGGGGGCGTGTCGGCGCGGACCTGATGCCCTGGTGCAAGGGCTGCAAGAGCCATCATGTCGCGCCGATGCTGTGGCGCTACGCGGGCGTGAAGGCCGGGGCGCGGCTCGACTCGCAGCGCCGGTACGTGCTCGGCAAGCCTGGCCGCAGCCCGGCGGCCGCCGACGCCGTCAAGCGCTTCCTGCGCTTCTACGGGCCGGCCGACGCCGGCGACTTCGCCGCCTGGACCGGCGTCGCGAAGCCGCACGCCAAGCGCCTCTGGGCACAGGTCGAAGGCGACCTCGCGGACGTGTCGGTCGGCCGGCGCAAGGCCTGGGCGCTGAGCGCGGACCTGAAGGAGCTCGCGTCGCCGCCGGAGGCCCGGGGCGTCCGTCTCATCCCACCCGGCGACCCGTATCTGCAGCGGGCGAACCGGCCGCTGCTCGCCCCCGAGGCCGAGCTTCGCAAGCGGCTGTTCCGGCCGGTCGCGAGCCCGGGCGTGGTGCTGTCGAACGGCAGGCTCGTCGCCCTCTGGCGGGTCAAGGCCAAGGGCAGGAAGACGGAGGTCACCGTGGAGAAGCTCGGACGGGTCGCCCGCAAGGACATCGAGGCCGAGGCGCAACGCGTCGCCGACCTTCGCGGCGGCTCGGAGCTCCTGCTCGTCGTCGAGTGATCCCTACCCGCTGGCCGTTTCCCGTTCCGACCGTGCGACCGCCGGGGTCGCGGGCTCGGGCACCCGCGGGTCCATAGGTCCGTCGTCCCATTCGGCGAAGGAGACGGTCTCCCGCCGGCGCGCGCGCCCCTTGCGCAGGTCGACGCCGGTCATGGCCGCGGCCATGACCAATGCCATCGCGCCGAGGATCACACCGCCCACGTCGTCGAGGACGTAGTGCCAGCCGAGGTAGACCGTGTTGGCCAGCGTCACGGCGAACCAGATCCACAACCCGATCCTCAGCGATCGGCTCGCTCCCAGGAACTGGGCCGCGAGCGCCGCGGTGAAGCTCATCGAGATGTGCAGCGACGCGAAGCCCGCGATGCTCTGCGGCGTACCGCTCGCCGGGTCGCGCAGGAAATCGAGCCGCTGGTCGAGCAGGATGTCCTGCAGGCGCGTGACCTCCGATACGGGGAGCTCGGCGAAGTCGCCCGGATAGGCGTAGATGGGTCCCAGCGAAGGCACCAGGAAGTAGCTCGCAGCGCCCAGCACCCAGTTGATCGACTGGGCCGTCGTGTAGAGCAGCCCCGCCCGCAGATCGTGCGAGAAGACCAGCGCGAGGCCGATGGTGAGCGGCAGGAAGACGATGAAGGCCACATACGCCGCCGACAGGAAGTGCGTCTGGGGCCCGGTGCCGAGTAGCGAGTGCAGCAGCGCGGCAGGATCGTGCCCGCCGAACAGGGTGCGATCCAGATCGGCCAGCTGGGGGTCGAACAGCTCCCCCGGCCTGAACAGCGGGACCACGCTCTTCAGGTTGCGGTAGGCCATGTAGGTGAGGTAGAAGCCGATCACCGCGACCGCGACGCTGAACGCCCGGCGCGCGGTCCAGCGCTCGCGCCGGACGCGCTGAAGCGCGGCTCGCGACGGCGGAAACACCCCCGCGAGACGCCGGGCCCGCAGCAAGATGTCGAGCCCCACGAGCAACACCACCCCCAACCCCACCAAGGCCAGGTACAGCGCGGCCACGTGGTCGGGGTCGCGCAGCGGCAGGCCGACCTCGTCGGTCACGAGCACCGCCGCGACGACGGTCGCGACGGCCACGGCCGGGCCGGCCACGGTCGCGCGCCAGCGCGTCACGTCGGCGTGCTCCCCGACCGGACCAGCCTTCGCGCGGTACCCACGTCGAGGCCGGTGAGGGCGCGGGCGAGCACGATCGCGAGCGCGCCGATCGCGATACCGGCGATGTCGTCGACGACGTAGTGCCAGCCGAGGTAGATCGTGGCCGCGATCGTCAGGGCGAGCAGGAACCAGGCCGCGATCCGCAGCCACCGCGGGAGTCCGAGCAGGTGCGCCGTCAGCGCAGCGGTGAAGAAGAACGACACGTGCAGCGAGGAGAAGGCGCCGATGCTCTGCGCCGCGACGTCCAGCGGGTCGCGCAGGAACTCGACGCGCTGTTCGAACAGCAGGTCCTGCAGCTGGCTGATCGCCGTGGTCGGCAGGTCGGCGAACTCACCCGGCTCGAGGTAGACGGGCCCCAGCGAGGGCAGCAGGAAGTAGCTGCCCGCGGCGAGCAGCCAGTTGAACGACTGCGCGGTCACGTAGAAGAGGCCGGGCTGCAGGTTGCGGGCGAAGACCAGGGCGAACGCGAGCGTGCCCGGGATGAAGGCGAAGAAGATCATGTACGCGCCCGACATGAAGTGGGCCTGGACACCGGTGCCGATCAGCTCGTGCAGCAGCGCCGCTGGATCGTGCCCGCCGAACAGGCTGCGGTCGAAGTCGGCCAGCTGCTGGTCGAAGAGGTCGCCCGGCCGGACCAGCGGGACCACGCTCTTGAGATTGCGGTACGCCAGGTAGGTCACGTAGAAGCTGACCAGCGCGGTGCCCACGGCGACTCCCCGCGGCAGGGTCCAGCGCTCGCGCCAGACGCTCGCGATCGCCGCGCGCGACGGCCTGCCGGTGCGCGAGCGAAGCCGGGCGCGGACCACGACGTCGAGGAGGATCAGCACCGCGACGAGGCCGAGGAGCATCGCGAGGCGCCGGCCCGCGACGTGGTCGGGATCCCGCAGCGGCAGCCCTACCGAGTCGGTAGTGAGCACAGCGGCGAACATCGACACCAGGGCCACGACGGGTCCCGCGATCAGCAGCCGCCGATGCGCGGGCATGCGGCTGGGCAGCGGGCTCCTCGGGCCCTCACCGCGGCTTTTGCGCGGCGGCGGCAGCGAGGGTATGCGTGTATAGGTCTCGGAGTCGACTGTCATCGATACGCGCGTTCTGGCGGCTCGCCCCGGACCCACGGATACCGTCGCGACAGTGGAGCGCCACCACATACGTTAGGCGAGGCGGAGATTGAGATTCGTTAGGCGCGGCGAAGATTTACGACGCCGGCGGGCGCTTGCGCTTTGCCTGCGCGTGCGGCGTTCGGCGTTGCGAGGTGGCCGATTTGCGCGACCGCGGGGCCGCCTTGCGCGCGGGTTTGCGAGCAGTCCGCTTCGCCGAGCCGAGCTTCTCACCGGCGTTCTCGGGCGCGATCGGCCCGGCCTCGCGGATGCGCGCGAGGCCTTGGCGCGCCAGCAGGGCGCCCGCGCCGGCGTAGGCTCCGGCGACCCCGAGCGCGGCGGCCGAGGCGCCCGGGCGGCGCGCGAGCAAAAGGACCAGGCCGGCCGTGCCCGTCCCGGAGGCGAGCGCGCCGAAGACGGCCGCTCCACCCAACATCGAAATGCCGGGGCCTGCCTGGCCGGCCTTCGTCGTCAGCTCCCGGCGGGCGACCTCCATCTGCTGGCGGACCAGCCCGATCGCCTGGTCCGAGACCGTGCCGACCAGATCCTCGAGCGGATTCTCCTTCGCGCCATCGACCCCGGATCCCGGCATGTGGTTCGGCTACCCGTGGCCGTTCCCGTGCAAGCATCAAGTCGTGAGCGACGACGTACCTGCGATCGACGCGCCGCTGGCGCGGCGGCTGATCGACAGCCAGTTCCCACAGTGGTCGGATCTGCCGATCAGCCCGGTCGAGTTCGATGGCTGGGACAACCGCAGCTTCCGGCTCGGCGACGAGCTGACCGTGCGACTGCCGAGCGGCAGCTGGTACGCGCAGCAGGTCGACAAGGAGCAGCGGTGGCTGCCGGTGCTCGCCCCGCAGTTGCCGCTGCCGATCCCGGAGCCGGTGGCCAGGGGCGCTCCCGCTCCGGGGTTCCCATATCCGTGGTCGGTGTATCGCTGGCTCGACGGCGAGATCGCGTCACGCGCCCGGATCGGCGACTTGAACGGCTTCGCGTCGACCCTGGCCGGCTTCCTGCGAGCCCTCGGCAGGATCGACGCAACCGGCGGGCCGGAGCCCGGCGAGCACAACTTCTTCCGCGGCGGCCAGCTCGCCACCTACGCGGACGAGACCCAACAGGCGATCGAAACGCTCGGCGCCGAGGTTCCCGGCGACGCCGCGAAGCGGCTGTGGGAGGACGCCATGGCCACGTCATGGGACCGTGACCCGGTCTGGTTCCACGGGGATGTCGCGGTCGGCAACCTCCTCGTTCGCGAGGGGCGGCTCGCGGCGGTGCTCGACTTCGGTTCGTCCGGGGTCGGCGATCCCGCCTGCGACACGGTCATCGCCTGGACGTTCCTGTCGGGCTCGAGCCGGGACCGGTTCCGCGCCACCCTCGACGTGGACGCCGGCACCTGGTCGCGCGGGCGCGGGTGGGCGCTGTGGAAGGCGCTGATCTCGCTGGTCGAGCACCTCGAGAACGACTCCCCGGACGCCGCCCTGGCCCGGCGCGACATCGACGAGCTGCTCAGGCCGCGCGCGGCAGGCTGAGCAGCTCGCCCACCGCCGCGGGCGCCGCGTCGACGGTCGGCAGCCCGGCGACCTCGGCGGCCACGCGGCGCGCGGCCGCTCGGTAGGACGGCTCGTCGAGCAGCCGGCGCACGGCATCGCCGAGGCCGGCGAGCGAGCCGGCGTCGAGGGCGGCACCGGCGCCGAGGGCGGCGACGCGCTCGGCGTTGCGGTGCTGGTCCGCGAAGCCGGGGACGACGACCAGGGGCACGCCCGCGGCAAGCGCCATGCGGGTCGAGCCGGCGCCGCCGTGGCAGACGATGGCGGCGGCGTGCGGCATCAGCGCTGCCTGAGGGATCCAGCGCTCGACGTGCACGTTGGCCGGGACCGGGCCGAGCGCGTCGCGGTCCACGTCGTTGCCGACGGTGAAGAGCACGCGCGCGGGGAGCTGATCGAGCGCGGCGACCGTCGCGCGGAACAGCGCCGCGAAGTGGCCGAGTTGCGGGGTGACCGAGCCGTAGCTGACGTAGACGAGCGGGCGCTCGTCCCCGTCCCACCAGTCCGGCAGCGACCAGGGGCGCACGTCGGGCTCACGGAAGCGCATCGCCTGCGGCGGCCCGAGGTGGTCCGGATCCTCCATCGCCTCCGGGATCGCGGTCAGGTAGGGGCTGTCGCTGATCCGCTCGCCGCTCGGATCGCGCCGCAGGCCGAGGCGCCTGCGGTGACGGTCGAGCACGCCCGCCACGACGGGCACGCTCCATGCCTCCACGGCCGCGGCCATGATCGCGATGCGGCCGCTGGGCACGCGCAGCTGCTCGGCGGCGAGCATCCCGGCGTACTCCGTCGGCTCGCGCAGCACCACGTCGGGCCGGTAGTCGGCGAGGAGCCGCAAGACGTCCGGCAGCGCGGCGCGGGCATTGAGGCCGGCGAAGACCTCCTGCATCATGCGGACGCCCTGCTCCTCCTGCGACATGCTCGGGAGCGAGGCGGTGATCGCGTCGACCTGATCCTCGGGCGGGTGCGCGAGCGGGTGGAACGGCAGGCCGGCGGGCGGGCGTTATTCCGGCGGGGCCGGCGCGACCTCGTAGCCCGCCGCGTCAAGGCGGCGCACGTAGTCGTCGAAGCTCGTCGACTCGTCGAGCAGCGCGCGCAGCTCGCCCTCGCTGACGGCGTCGACGGCCTGCGCGTCGATGAACGGGTGGACGTCGGGCGGCACGGCGGCGGGCGGCGGCGCGGCGGTCGAGCGCAGCGTGCCGGGCTCGTCGCGGATGCGCAGGACGAGCCGGCCGGCGCGGTGGACCAGAAGCTCCCGCACGGCGCCGGTCATGGGCCGGCGTTCACGGGAGCCCCCGGGGGGACCCGCGGCGGCGGCGCCGGCGCGGGCGCCGGTGCGGGCGCGGGGTTCGTGCACGTGCCGCCGGCCTTGAGCTTCCCGTCCGCCTCGAGTTCGTTGACCATCTTGCCCTTGAAGAGCTCCTCGAGCAGCACGAAGAGCGCCGGCTCCTCCGCCTGGACCCAGCCCTTGCCGTTGTTGCGCGGCTGCCCGGTCGTGGTGTCGTGGCCGGTGTTCGTGCCCATGTAGGCGTTGGCAGCCTGGGCGAAGTACTCCTCCTCGCTCTGCGACGCGTAGTTCTCGTACGGGCGCCTGGCGCCGTCGCCCATCGCCGCCAGCCAGGCGAGGTAATCGGCGGGGTCCAGCCCGATGGCCGTCCAGAGCGGGGGCGCGTTCGGATCCACGCGCGGCCCGTCGGACCACTGGACGGTGCCGATCGTCGCCGCCGTCGCCGTCGCCGCGCGCTTCTTCGTGTAGGCGCTCGTGATCACCGCCTTCTGGGCGTTGCTCAGCCCGTAACGGTGGATCGCGTGGGCCATCTCGTGCGTGGTCGTCGAGTAGCCCGGCGTGTAGCCCCCGGCGACCGGGCCCGCGGTGCCGGGCGTTCCCACCGGGCCGCGCGGGGCGGCGAACACCGTCGGGTCGGCAGCGCCCCCGAGCAGGTTCTCCTCGGTGATCGCGGCGTAGTGCTTCCCCTCCGCCACGACGTCGCCGACGCCGCGCGTGTGCGCCCACCAGCGTCCGTCGAACGTCCTGCCCGGGCCTGCGCCCGAATCGTTTGTCAGCAGGCCCTTGAACTCGTCGAGCTCGGTCATCTGCTTGTTGCGGGGGACGATCACCGTCTTGAACGGCTTCTTGAGCATGCGGAAGGCGGTGCCCTTGTCGCCGTACATGACCGCGAGTAGCCGGAGCGCCTCGGTGCGCGCGCCGGGCGCGTGCTTCGAGATCAGCAGGATCGACGCGGTCAGCAGGGCGAAGCGCTCGGCGCTGAGCGTCGTGTGCATCGTGTTCAGGAACGCCGCGTCGGTCACGAGCGCGTTGAGCTTCTCGGCATCGGCGGCCATCACGGCCTGCGAGAAGTCCGCGCTCGGGTCCTGGTCGATGGCCAGGAGCTGCTCCTTGGGCTCGACGAGCGCGAAGTCGCGCGTCGAGGCCGGGATCAGGAAGCTGTGCTTCTCGTCCTCGACCGTGAAGCCCATCTCGCCCATGTCCTTGTCGAGCTCGGCCTTCTTGATCGTGTAGAGCTTTCCATCGGCCGTGTGCTTGACCATCTGGCCGGCCTTCGCACCCGCAGGGATCGCGCGCGCGAGCGATCGCGGGCCGGCGAGCAGCGACGCGACGGCGTGGTTGCCGGCACCCCGCTGGAGCGCGAGCACGCCTCCGGGCTCGGGCCGCGGCGCCTCGCGCGGGCGCTCCTCGTCCGGTCGCCGGGAGCCCGTATCCCGCGTGTCGCGAGCCCTGGTCATACCGGCAAGTCTCTCCCACGAGCGCCGCGGGATCCACCCCCGGCCGCGCTCAAAGCACCGCGCCCAGGGATCACCTGGGCGCGAGTACCTTCGTGTCGTCGTGACGGCTAGAGCATCTGCCGGCGCATGCGCAGCCGGCTGAACGCGCTCGGGCCGGTCACTGCCTTGATGGCGTTTCTGATCTTGGTCATCCGAGTCTCCTTGTTCTCATTGCTTACGCAACTATTGTAGCGCTCGGGAGGTGTTCCAAGGGGTTACGATCACGCGACGGTGCGCGACTTGCAGAGCAGCGAATACATCGCCGAAGTCGTCCGACCGATCATCGGCTACCGCGAGTGGGTGCTCGTCGGCGACGAGATCCTCTCGCCGCTCGCCCGCACACCCTGGAGTGCCGAGCCGATGCAAGCCGAATGCCTCCCGAGCTGCCGTCAGGCGCAGGGCCTGTGGCGAACTGCGGCGGCGCACTCCGGGCCGCCCCCCGCTCCCGGCTGCGTGTGCGGGATCTACGCGCTCTTCGCGCCGGGCCGTTCGCGCGGCCGCGAGCGGCTGGCGATCGTGCGCGGCGCCGTCGTGCTGTGGGGCCGGATCGAGTTGCACCGGCGCGGCATGCGAGCCGAGTTCGCCCGGATCGTCACGCTGGCCCTCCCCTCCTCGCACGCGCATACCGACGCGGTCTTCCGGGTCGCCAGGCAGCTCGACGTCGAGGCGGTGCGAGGCCGCGACCTGCCGCTGGCGGCGCAGGCCTACGGCGACCCGCTGGAGCCCACCTTCATCCCGAGTTGAGGAGAACCCACGATCGGACTGTTCGGCGACATGAAGCGGGCGCACGAGATCTCTGCCGACGACGTCGTCACCGTGCCGGCACAGCGGATCGACACGCTCGTCACCGACCCGTCGAGCGGACAGCAGCGCCATCGGACCGACTACGCGGGCACGGTCTGGTACGGCGGGCTGCCGCAGATCATCGCCGGGCATCCGCTCCCCGGCAGGAATGCCGACATCGAGGCTCCCTTCTGGCTCCCGGACAGCCACAGGTACGAGCCCGGAGCAGCGGGCGAGATCCAGATCCAAGCCGTCGCGGCGATCCAGGGCTCGAGGGCGACGAGCGCGGGCGGGAACTTCACGATCCTCGAGGTCGCGGCGGCGCTGGGCGAGGATCCCGAGAACAGCGGTGCGGTGCTCCTCTACCTCGCCATCAAGGCCATCGCCACGCTGCCGCTGGGCGTCGCCTACCGCGCCGTCGTCATCGCCGCGCCCGAGGCGGTGCGGCCGCCGGCCGCCTGAGGAGCGCGCGATGTCGGCACTCGGAATCCTCGCCCTCGTCCTCGGCATCCTCATCTTCACCGCGCTGCTGCTCGCGCTGATCCTCGTCCCGGTCTCCCGTCGCGCGAAGCGAATCCGGGCCGGCGTGGAGGAGGAGCTCGGGGATCAGGGGAAGCGGGTCGAGACCGTGCTCGGGCTGGGCCTGGAGTCCCGCGGCAAAGGACAGGTGCGCGGCAACGGGCTGCTCGCGCTCACGGCCGACGAACTGCGCTTCGAGCAGCTGGTGCCACGGCGCGAGACGCTCATCCCGCTCGCCGATGTGACCGCCGTCGAGACGAAGCGGTGGTGGCTCGGCAAGTCGGTCGGCTCGAAGCTGCTCTGCGTGCGCTGGCGCAGCCCGGACGGCACCGAGGACGCGATGGCCTGGGCGGTGCGCGACCTCGACGCCTGGCTCGCTGCGCTCGCCGCGGAGCGCGACTGAGGCGGGCGGTGTGTTAGGCCCGCGGGCCTCCGCGGGTAGACCAGGGCTCGAGGAGCTCCGCTGAGGTGGGGAACGCTGGTGAAAGGAGACCTCGTGACCGAGACCACGCATGTCCGTGGACTGAATCGGGCCACGCTGCAGGGCAACGACCCCCTGGTCCGAGGGTGGCCGCATGGCTGATCAAGACCTGCGCGATCGGCCGACCGCCGAGCTGCTGCGCGAGCTGACCGATCAGACGACCGCACTCGTCCGCAAGGAGATCGCGCTCGCCAAGGTCGAGCTCACCGAGAAGGGCAAGAGCGCCGGGGCGGGGGCCGGGATGTTCGGCGTGGCCGGCCTGTTCGGCGTCGGCGCGTTCGCGGCGATCACCGCCTGCGCCATCTGGGCGCTGAGCACCGCCGTGGCCGGATGGCTGGCGGCGCTGATCGTCGCGGTCGTCTACGCCGCGATCGCAGGCCTGTTCGCACTGCGCGGCAAGAAGAGCCTCAAGCAAGCAACTCCGCCGGTTCCTGAGCGGGCGGTCGACTCGACGAAGGAGGACCTCGAATGGGTAAAGACCCGGGCGAAGTCGGGCCGCAACAGCTAGACGACTCGCAGAAGACCCCGGAGCAGCTCCGCGCCGAGATCAGCGAGACGCGCGAGGACCTGGGCGACACCGTCGAGGCGCTCGCGGCCAAGACCGACGTGAAGACACGCGCGCGGGAACGCGCGGACGAGCTGAAGAGCTCCGCCATGCACAAGAAGGACGACCTGCTGTCGAAGGTCAAGCCGTCGAGTGCGGCCGGCGACGCGAGTGCCGTCGGCGGACCTACGGGCACGCCCGAGGAGAGCACCAGGTCCGTCGACGCGAAGGCCGGCTTCCGCGAGCTCAAGACGATGGCGCAACGCAACCCGGTTCCGACCGCCGCGCTCGCGGCGTTCATCGGCGGAGCGGCGTTCGGACGGCTCATCAGCCGCCCGTGACCGAGTGAGGAGAACCGCATGCCGAGCAGCCGACCCACCGCGATCATGGATCGCCTCATCGCGGACGACCACGTCCACGAGCAGCTCGCCGCGGCCGGCGCCGGACTGCGCGACAGCTATCGCCGCGCCCGCCATCTGCCGACCGAGAAGGCCCTGCAGGACCAGACGGTCTACGACAACGTCCGCGTCGCGGCGAGGGGACTCACCCAGGCGACGCGTCGAGTCGTCGGCAAGCCGCCGCCCGAGCCACCGCGTCGCCGTCGCCGCCCGCTGCTGCTCGTGATGCTCGCCGCCGCTGTGACGGTGATCTACGCAGCGAAGCAGCAGCGCAGGCAGCAGTCCGCCGGCGCGGCCAGCGGAGAGGACGGACCGCGATGACTGGCAACGGCAACGGCAAGGTCAGCAGCCCGGTCGCGCTGCCGAGGGGCTCCTGGCAGGACACGCTGAAGCGGACCGTCACGGAGTTCAAGGAGGACAAGCTCAACCACTGGGCCGCCGCGCTGACCTACTACGCGATCCTCTCGATCTTCCCCGCGCTGCTCGTGATGGTCTCGCTCGTCGGCCTGTTCGCGAACCCGGAGAGCGTGACCCGCGTGCTGACGGACACCGTCTCCCAGCTGGGGCCGGCCAGCGCGGCGGAGACGTTCCAGAAGCCGATCGAGTCCCTGACCTCCAATCGCGGCACCGCCGGCCTGTTCTTCGTCGTCGGCATCGTCACCGCGCTGTGGTCCGCCTCGGGCTACGTGAGCGCGTTCGCCGACGCGTGCAACAACATCTACGAGGTCGAGGAGGGACGGCCGTTCTGGAAGCTGAAGCCGTTTCAGCTCCTGATCACGCTGGCGATCATCCTGCTCGCCGCGATCGTCGCGCTCGCGCTGGCGCTGAGCGGCCCGATCGTCGGCGCGCTCGGTTCCTCGCTCGGCATCAGCGACACGGCGCTCACCGTGTGGCGGTTCGCGAAGTGGCCCGCGATGGTCGTCCTCGTGCTCGTGATCTTCGGCGTCCTGTACTACTCGGGGCCCAACGCCCGCGTGAGCGGGCTGCGCTGGGTCAGCGCCGGAGCGCTCGTCGCGCTCGTGGCGTGGATCGTGGCCTCCCTGGTCTTCGCGGTGTACGTGTCGAACTTCGGGTCGTTCGACAAGACGTACGGGACACTCGGCGGCGTGGTGGTCTTCCTCCTCTGGATGTGGATCACGAACATCGCGATCCTGTTCGGCGCCGAGTTCAACTCGGAGGTCGAGCGTGCCCGTCAGCTCGAGACCGGCGTCGCGGGCGCCGAGCACGAGCTGAAGCTCGAGCCGCGCGAGAAGCCATCGCGCCGGCAGCGTTCCAGCACTGCGTAGCACCGACGTTCAACCCACTCGGAGAGGAACTGACATGGCAAAGACGGCACGACGCGACAAGGCAGAAGGCGGACTCGACAAGGTCGGCGGCCGGATCCTCGAGGCGTTCTCGAAGCTGACCGGCAAGCGCTCGACCGGCGCCAAGGGCAAGGCCGCCCGTGGCCGCGGCAGCGCGAAGTCGACCAAGGGCAAGGTCAAGCGGAGGGCGAAATAGCATGGGCGTCCTGCGCGGACTCGGCCGGACCGTCGGCGGCCTGCTGGCAGGGGTGTTCGGCCTCCTCGCCGGCCTCGTGACCGGACTCGGCCGGCTGCTGCGCAGACTCGTCTGACAGCCCCAGGAGCCGGTCTGCGCCGGCGTCAGACGGTCTCGAGCCAGTCGTGCAGCGCGCCGCCGGTGATCGTGCGATCGAGCTGCAGGCGCGTGATGTCGCGATCGCTCGGCTGCGTGAGATGCGGATCCTGCTGGACGAAGAGGAGACCGAATCGCTCGCGCAGGTCGCGCGCGAAACGCCGGGGGATGCGCGGATCGTTCGTGCCGATCTGACCGTACGCGCCGAACGGCGGCGCGAACGCGAGCGGCTCGTAGCCGGGCACGTGGCGGCGCAGCCTGCGCTCGCCCCAGTCGAGATCGGCGATCACGCGCTTGTGCCAGTCCGCGAGCGACTCGCGTACGTGGCTACAGCGCGCCGTCCTCCCACGGCCCCCAGATCGCGAACGTGACGCCGGCGCTCGACTGGACGTTGACGAACAGCACCTCGCCGTCGGGGCTGAACGTCGAACCGGCGAACTCCTCGGCCTCGCGCTGCGGGATCCGATTGAGCGCGAAGTCGAAGATCTCGCCGTCCGGCGTGATGCCGCGCATGTAGTTCTCGTCCGGGCCGTCCTCGCACAGCAGCGACGACCCCTGCGGGCTGATGCAGAGGTTGTCGGGCAGCTCGAGCCGGCCGGGGCCGGGCGATTCGAACAGCAGCGTGATCGTCTCCTGCTGCGTGTCGTAGACCCAGAGCTGCCCGAACCCATCGCCGAACCCCGCCGGAGCGGTCTCGCCCTGCGGCGTGTCGCCGCCCTGCGTCGACACGAGGTAGACCTTGCCGGAGTCGAAGAAGATGCCCTCCAGGCGGCTGAATATCGCGGCGCCCTTGGCGCGCCCCTGGTCGCCGACGAACACGATCGCCTGGTCGTTCGTCGTCCCGGGCGCGAACGTCGTGTCGGGCTCGTCGATCGTGACCCATTCAACGCCGTAGGTGACGCCGGGCGTCTGGCCGTGGTCGAGCGTGGCGTTCCAGACGCCCTCGATCTTGAGCATCTCGAGCCGGCCGCCGTCCTTGAGCTCGGAGATCTTCATCGGGTTGCGCGGAGCGATGTAGCGGTAGAAGCCTGACGCGAAGCCGAAGTTGTCCTCGGTCTCGTAGAGGATGCCCGTCGCCGGGTCGATGTCGACGGCCTCGTGCGCGAAGCGGCCGGCCGCCCGGATCGCCTTCGGCTTGCGATGCTCACCCGGCCCCCAGGCCACCGGGACCTCGAAGACATAGCCGTGCTGGCGCTGCAGCAGCGAGTTGTCGGCCAGTGTGAAGTCCGGCCCGACGTCCGGCCCGTTGACGGTCTCCTCGCACGTGATCCAGGAGCCCCAAGGGGTCGCCCCGCCTGCGCAGTTCATCTGCGTGCCGTTGCAGCTGACCCACGACTTCACGTCGTCCGCGTGCGGGGTGACTTCTAGCGTGATCGTGCCGCCCTGAGCCATCTTGTCGTACGCCTTCTTGCGCTCGCCGAAGGCCCGGCCCGGACCGTTGACCTCATGGTTGCGGACCAGTCGGTAGTGCCCGTCGTCCCACGCGAACGCGGCCATCCCGTCGTGGCGCCCCGGAGTGATGATGCCGTCGGTCGTCGGCGTGCCGGCCGGCGTGAAGCTGCGGTACTGGAAGCCCTGCGGGAGGTGCAGCCGCACGACTCCGTCGGCGAGGTCGGGCACCGGGCCGATCGGTCCGTAGCCGCCGTTGTCGGGCGCCACGCCCGGAGAGCCGGAGGCCAGCGCGCCGCGCGCGAACACCCCTTGGAGCGGACCGCCCAGGACCGCCAGCCCTGCCGCGGACATGCCGGTGCGCCGCAGGAACTCGCGCCGATCGATCACCGTCATCTGAGACCCCCTCGTCAACCTCGGGAACGGTCGCGCGAGGTTAGCCGACGGGGAGCAGCGCGCGCACCAGCGTCCCCTCGCCCGGCGGGCTCGTCACGCTGAGCGTCCCCTCGCAGGCCCCGACCCGGTCGGCGAGGCCGCTCAGCCCCGAGCCGGCGCCGGCCTGAGCGCCACCGACCCCGTCGTCGGCGACCTCGATCACGAGCGCGCCGTCCTCCTGCTCCAGCCGGACCGTCGCGTGCGTTGCGCGCGCGTACTTCGCCACGTTGGTCAGCGCCTCAGAGATCGTGAAGTACGCCGTGATCTCGAGCGTCGGCGAGAGCCGCTCGATCCGCCCGCCGAGTATCTCCACGGGCACCGGTGCGCGGCCGGCCAGCGCCTCGACCGCCGGCATCAGCCCCCTTTCGCTGAGCACCGCGGGGTGGATGCCGCGCGCCAGCTCGCGCAGCTCCGCGGAGGCTTCCGATAGCTCCGTCGAGACGCGCTCGAGGAACGGCGCGGCGGACTCCGGCTCCGTCGCCAGCCGCGCCTTCGCCATCTGCACGTCGAGCGCGAGCGTGACGAGCCGCTGCTGGGCGCCGTCGTGCAGGTCGCGCTCGATCTTGCGCCGCGCCGCGTCGGCGGCGACGACGATGCGGGCCGCCGACGCCCGCAGCTCGGCCGTGCGCGCCGCCTCGATCTCGCGCCGCCGCAGCTCCTCCTCGGCCTCGCGGCGCTCGGTGATGTCGAAGATCACGCCGTCCATCCAGAGCCGGCCGCCGGGACCGCTGACGAGCTGGCCGCGGTCGAGCACGTAGCGGACCGCGCCGTCCGGGCGCACGATCCGGTACTCCTGCGAGAACGGCTGCTCCTCGTCGGTCACGGTGGCCACCTCGCGCATGACCTGGTCCTGGTCGTCCGGGTGGATGATGCTGAGCAGCGTCCGCCGCGAGCTCGCGATGAAGTTGTCCGCGGGGTAGCCGGAGATCCGCTCGATCTCGTCGGTGATCAGCTCGAGCCGGTGCCCCGCGTGCCAGGCCGAGCGGTAGATCGCTCCGGGGACGGTCGCCATCAGCGAGCGCAGCAGCGCGTCGTCGGAGCGCTGGTTGACGGCGCGCAGGCCGGTGCGCGCGCGTGCGAGGAGCTGGATGCGCGTGAACGGCCGGTGCAGGTAGTCGTCGGCGCCGACGTCGGAGATGCCGCCGCGCGCCGGCGTCGTGATCGCGAGCAGCCAGGCGCTCCCCAGGCGCGGATCCTCGCGCAGGGCGAGGCAGACCGCGGGCACGCCGAGGCCGTCCGGCTCGCGATCGGCGATCACGAGATCCGCCGGCTCCTCGCCCAAGGCCGCCAGCGCCGCCTCCGCGCCGGGCACCGTCCGCGTGGTATGGCCGGCCGCGTGCAGCCAGGAGCCGACCTCCGGCTCGGTGGCGCCGACCAGGAGCACGCCGGCCTGGCGCCGCCTGAGGGATGCCGAACGGGCCATGGGAGAACCGTAACGACCTCAGCGCGGAGCGGACTGTGGGGCCACCCGCACCATCGAACACCGGTCTACCCGCTTCAGACACTGGCCGCGATGGCCGATGCTGTTCCACATGGCCGCTCCCTTCCCGCTCCCGCCCGCTCTCTCCGCTCCCGCTCCGCTCCAGGCCGTGCTCGCCAACCAGGCCGACCTGCACACGCGCCAGCGTGAACTGGTCCGCGCGAGCCTCTTCGCCTGCCCCGACAAGGGCAGCTCGCAGCTCCGCCGCCCGCGCTGAGCGCCGCCGCGGCCCGCGCGGTGTTCAGCGCGACGTCGTCGCCTGCGGCTTGACCCGCCCCCACGAGGGCAGCAGCCACACGACCGGCGCGATCACGATCACCGTCGCGCCGATCGCGAGCGCGGCGACGCCGATCGAGTCCAGCGCGTAGCCGCCGAGCAGGGCGAGCGTCGCTCCGAACACGCCGGACAGCAGGTCGCTGAAGCCGAGCAGCTTGCCGCGCTCGGCGGCGCTCGTGCGATCGGCCATCTGCGCGGTCGCCGCCACGAACGACACGTTCCAGCCGACGCCGAGCCCGAACAGCAGGATCGCGGTCGCGAACACGCTCTCGATCCAGAGCAGCCCGATCGTCGAGGCTGCCATCAGCGCCAGGCCGGCGACGAGCGCCGGCGGGCGGCCGATGCGGTCGATCAGCGAGCCGACGACGATCACGAGCGCGTACATCCCGAACACGTGCGCGCCGATGATCGGGAACACCGAGTCCTGCCCGTGATGGTGGTGCTCGACGACGACGTAGCCGCTCAGGTTCATCACCGAGACCATCACGCCGAAGCTGGCGAGCGCGGTCAGCATCGCCGGCCTGACGCCCGGGCGCGAGATGATCTCGCGCAGCGGGGCCGCCGGCGGCTGCGGCACGCCGGGCTCCTCGCCCGCGATCAGCTCGGCGATCCGCTTCGGGTCCGGGCGCACGAGCGCGACGAGGCCCAGCGCGAGCAGGCTGATCCCGCCCGCGGCCAGCCACGGGACCGTGAGCGCGTCGGCCGCCAGCTCGCGCCCGGCGAACAGCGGGCCGAAGACCGCGGGGCCGAGGATCGCGCCGAACACCGCCCCGAAGAGGACGTACGAGATCCCGCGCGCGCGCCGCGCGGGCGGGTACATGTCGCCCGCCGCCGTGCGGATCAGCAGCGCGATCCCGCTCGCGGCGCCTGTCAGCGCGAAGCCGAGGATCACGAGCGGCGTCGATCCGAGGTTCGTCGCGAGCGCCGTCAGCCCGCAGCCCGCGGCCGCCATCAGGAACCCGCCGCCGATCACCGGCTTGCGGCCGATCCGGTCCATCGCGCGGCCGGCCGGCACGGCGGCGAGCGCCGATGCGGTGAGGAAGATCGCCGGGCCGAGCCCCAGCAGTCCCTCGACGCCCGTGACGAGCACGAACGTGAGCGAGGAGACCGCCGCGACGAGCTGGAGCACGGCCGAGTAGACGGCCATCGTCGCCGCGAGGATCAGCGTGTTGCGCGTTACCGGCAGCGAGGTGGCGGCGGTCGTGCTCAGGGCGCGATTGAATCAGCTGTCCCCGGGCCGGTGAGGCGCGGACGCCAGATTCGGCGCGCGGGACGCCGAATTGGCTCGGTGACGGTACGCTGAGCGGCCGTGAGCGTCGACCTCGTGATCGCGACCCCGCTGTTCCTGGACCTGACCGTCGTCGGGCTCGAGGCGCTGCCCGCGCTCGGCGAGGAGCGCTTCGCCGGCGACCTGCTGCGCTCGCCGGGCGGCGGCGCGATCACCGCCGTGGCCGCGGCGCGGCTCGGGCTGCGCACCGCGGCGGTCGCCCCCCTGGGCGACGACCTCGCCGGCGAGTTCGTCCGCGACCAGCTCGAGAGCGAGGGCGTCACCGTGGCCGGGCCGCGCACGGCGCGCACCCCGCAGACGCTGGTGATGCCGTTCGGGGACGACCGCGCGATGGTGACGATCGACCCGGGCGCGCGCTCGCGCGCGGCCGACGTGGTCGCGCTCCAGCCCCGCGCCGTCGCCGCGAACCTCGAGCAGATCGACCTGGTGCCCGACGGCACGCGCGGCTACATCACCTGCGGCGACGACGACGCACGCGCGTTCGCGCGCCGCCTGCCGCCGGCGATCAGCCGCACGCGGGCCTTCTTCCTGGACCGCTCCGACGCGCTCGTGCTGAGCGGCGAGAACACGCTCGAGGACGCCGTCGCGATGCTCGCCCAGTCCGTCGAGACCGTCGTGGCGATGGACGGCGCGCACGGCATGCTGACGATGCTCGGCGGCAACCGGGTCCCGGCGCCCGACTTCGAGACCGGGCCGGCCGTCGACACCACCGGCGATCGCGACCTGATCAGCGCCGCGTTCGCGTGGGCCGACCTCGGCGGCGCCGACGCCGCCACGGCGCTGGCGTGGGCCTGCCTCTACAGCCAGCTCGCGATGACCGTGCCGACGGCCACCGGTGGCGCGGTCACGGAGGAGCGCCTGCTGCAGGAGGGCACCGCGCGCGGGCTCGTGCCGCCGCCCCAGGCTGACCGCGCGCCTGTGTGAGGGACACGCTCCCGTGAAGCTCGCGATCGTCGGCGGCGGCGGCTTCCGCGTCCCTCAGGTACACGCCGCGCTGCTCCGCCGCCGCGACTCGCTGCGGTTCGACGACGTCGTCCTGCACGACGTCGACGAAGCGCGGCTCGAGCGCATCGGCGCGGTGCTGTCCGAGCAGGCGCGCGAGCGCGGCGCGGAGCTCGCGCTGCGCGCGACGACCGACCTCGAGGACGCCGTCGACGGCGCCGACTTCGTCTTCTCGGCGATCCGCCCAGGTGGCCTGCAGGGCCGCTCGGTCGACGAGTCGGTGCCGCTCGCGCACGGCCTGCTGGGCCAGGAGACGACCGGGCCCGGCGGGATCTGCTTCGCGCTGCGCACGATCCCGGCGATGGTCGCGCTCGCGGAGCTCGTCGCGCAGCGAGCGCCGCGCGCGTGGCTGATCAACTTCACGAATCCCGCCGGGATGGTCACCGAGGCGCTGCAGCAGGTGGTCGGCGAGCGCGCCGTCGGGATCTGCGACTCGCCCTCCGGGCTCTGCCGCCGCGTCGCCGCGGCGCTGGGGCGCGACCCGGGCGAGCTGTGGTTCGACTACTTCGGGCTCAACCACCTCGGATGGCTGAAGGGCGTGCGCGGCGCCGAGGGCGAGCTGCTGCCGGAGCTGCTCGCCGACGCCGAGGCGCTCGAGAGCTTCGAGGAGGGCGCGCTGTTCGGCGCCGAGTGGCTGCAATCGCTCGGGATGATCCCGAACGAGTACCTGTACTACTTCTACTTCGCCGCCGAGACCGTCGAGGCGATCCGCGCGGGCGGAAAGCCGCGCGGCGCCTACCTGCTCGAGCAGCAGGCGGGTTTCTACGCCGGCAACGGGGACGCGCTGGCCGCGTGGCGCGCCGCGCGCAGCGAACGCGAGCGCAGCTACATGGCGGAGGCGCGCAGTGCAGCGGGGATCGCGACCGAGCATGAGCAGGATCCCGCCGGCGGCTACGAGGACGAGGCGCTCGCCGTCGTGGAGGCGATCACGGGCGACAGCCGCGCGGTGATGATCTGCAACACCGCCAACCGCTCGGCGCTGCCGTTCCTCGACGAGCGGGCGGTCGTCGAGGTGCCCGCGGTGATCACCACCGCCGGCCCGCAGCCGACGGCCGTCGGCGCCGTGCCCGACCATGCCCAGGCGCTGATGCAGAGCGTCAAGGCGGTCGAGCGGGCGACGATCGAGGCCGCGATGACCGGCTCGCCCGCACTCGCTGTCAAGGCGCTCGCGCTGCATCCGCTCGTGCCTTCCGTGCACGCGGCGCGCGAGCTCTTCGACGCCTACCGGTCCCAGCTGCCCGAGCTGCAGGAGCGCTTCGGGTGACCGACGTCGCGGTGCTCTCCACGCCGTTCCTCGACCTCACGTTCGCCGGGCTCGAGGAGCTGCCGCCGCTCGGTGGCGAGCGCTTCGCCACCGACCTGCTCCGCTCGCCGGGCGGCGGCGCGATCACAGCCACCGGCCTGGCGCGGCTCGGCCTCGACACCGCGCTGGCCGCCCCGCTGGGCGACGACCCGAGCGGCGCGTTCCTCGCCGCCGCGCTGCGCGCCGACGGCGTGCGCCTCGTCGCCCCGCACGACGGCCCCACCGCGACGACCGTGGTGATGCCCGCGCACTGCGACCGCGCGATGGTGACGTTCGACCCGAGCGTCGCGGTGCGCCGCTCGGACATCGAGGCGCTCGCCCCACGCGCGGTCGTCTGCGGGGTCGCGCAGCTCGAGCTGCTGCCCGACGGGATAAATGCCTTCGTCTCCGTCGGCGACCAGGAGGCGCAGCGCTACGCGCAACGGCTGCCCGAGTCGCTCGCCGGTCACACGCTGATCGTCAACGAGGCCGAGGCGCTCGTCCTGGCCGGTGTCGGCGATGCCGAGCGGGCCGCCCACGTGCTCGCCGGCCAGGCCGGCACGGCGGTCGTGACGGTCGGGCCGCGCGGCGCGATCGCGGTCTCCGCGAGCGAGCTCTACAGCGCGCGGGGAGTCAACGCCGGCCCGGCGGTCGATACCACCGGCGCCGGCGACCTCTTCACCGCGGCCTACGTCTGGGCCGGGCTGCGCGGCATGCTCGCAGCGGAAAGACTGCGCTGGTCCGTGCTCTACGCCTCGCTATCTGTCACCGTTCCCACAGCGACCGCCGGTGCGATCAGGGAATCGCAGCTGATCGACGAGGCGGCCCGGCACGGGCTTCGCGCCGCGCCCTCCCCGTCTTCGGCCAAGGAGCGCTGAGTCAAAGTGCGTCAAGCGCGGCCGCGAGCCACCGCTGCGAACGCTGCGCCGATGACCGGCGCGTCGGCGCGCAGGCCCCCGGGCACCACCGGGAGCCGCCGCGCGTCGGAATCGTAAACCGCGCCGCGCAGGGCCGCCTCGACGCGCTCGCGGTAGCCGTCGTGCAGCCCGAGCCCGCCGCCGACGATCACGGCGCCGGGGTCCAGCGCGTTGACCAGGGCTGCCAGCACGACGCCGAGCCGCCGGGCCGCGTCCTCGATGACCTCTGCCGCGGTGGCATCGGCGAGCGCGTCCTCGGCACTCGCATGGCCGGTCCGGCGGGCGAGCGCGAGGCCGCCCGACCACTGCTCGACCAGCGGCGCGCCGGTGCCGATCGCGCAGCCGCGCACGCCGACCCTGGGCCGGCCGCCGGACATCAGGCAGTGGCTGATCCCCGAGCCGACGCTGACGTAGAGGAAGTCGGGGTGGTCGCGCCCGGCGCCGAAGTGCGCCTCGGCCAGCGCCGCGGCGCGGACGTCGGACTCGACGCAGTCGAACGTGCCGAGCAGATCCGCGTCGCGCCAGTCGACCGTCTCGGCGCTGCGCACGCGGCCGCGGGGATCGACGAGCTCGCACAGCGCCAGCCCGCGCGCGGCGGTCCCGTCGCCCAGCTCGGTCGCGAGCGCGCGGCAGTCCGCGAGCACCGCCTCGGAGCCGCGCTCGGCGCCGGTCGGGATCCGGCGCGCGGCGACCACCGCCCCGCGCTCGACGTCCACCCACGCGGCGGCCACCTTCGTCGCGCCGACGTCGACGCCGACCGCCATCGTCATGGCAGGTAGCGAGGCGCGATGCCGCAGATCGCGCGCGCGGTCGCGCCACCGGCGTTGCGGTACTCGTGACGGCTGCCGGCCGGCAGGTAGCAGACGTCCTCGGGCTCGAGCTCGAACACCCGCACGCCGCCGTCGAACCAGGCGCGCACCCAGAGCGCCCCCTCCAGCGCCATCAGCACCTCGTCGCCGCCGTGCTCGTGCAGCGCCGCCGCCTCCCCCGGACCGACCTCGAGCGTGGCGACGGTCAGGTGCTCGGTGCTGACGAGGATCCCGCACAGCACGCCCAGGTCGCGCCGCCACAGCACATCGGCCGGCCGCAGCACCCGCAGCCGCGGCTCGGGCGGCTGCGCGGGCGGCCAATGGCCGAGCAGCCGGTCGTCGCCGTAGCGCGACTCCTCGAGGTACGGCTGCGCGCGGGCGTAGGCGCTCGACGCGCCGGCGGCCGGCGGCGGCGCGAACAGCTCCAGCACCCGCAGCGGCTCGGGGCCAAGCGCGAACGCGTGGTGCCACGTGTCGCGGCGGAAGAACACGTTCTCCCCGACGCCGGCCCGCTGGACCTCGCCGGTCTCCGGGTCGGCGATCACCATCACACCCTGCAGCACGTGCAGCAGCTCGTCGGCGGCGAAGATCGTGCGGTAGTCCTCCGAGTGGCGGAACCCCGCGCCGGGCGCCAGCCCGAACACGAGCATGTGCACCTGCTCGGTCGACGCGTAGATCCAGTCGAACACCTCTCCCGCCGCCGGATCGCCCCACACGTGGCGGGTGACGTCGGCGCGGCGGATCAGCGCCGGGCCGTCGAAATCGGGTCGCGGCGAGGAGGCGGGCGGCGCGGGGCGCTCGACGAGGCTCACGCCGCGCTCCGCGGATCGTGGACGCGCGCGTGGCCGCCGACCTCGCCCAGCCGCGCGAGGTCCGGCGCCGGGAAGTCGCTGGCGATCTCGCGCGCCCGGCCGTCGGCGCCCGCGGCCTGCGCCGCGAGCATGATCTCGAGCGCGTGGTAGGCGTGCTCGGGGCGCGTCACCGGCTTCTGCCCGGTCTCGAGGCATTCGACCAGGTGGCGCAGCCCGTCGGTCCACGGCCACGTCGGGTCGGAGTCGGGATGCAGCTCCCACGCGGCCGTATCGTTGCGCCACAGCTCGTAGCCCTCGGGCGCCCAGTCATCGCCGAGCATCTGCAGCACGCCGTGGGTGCCGTACAGCTCGAGGCACGGGGAGCGATACCGCTGCATCGTGAAGCCGGTGGTGACGACCGCGAAGCGCGCGTCGCCGAAGTCGATCAGCACGTGTGCGTTGTCCTCCGCCTCGACCCGCATCGGCTCGCCGTCGATGACGCGCTCGGGGATCGCGACGCCGGTCATCGCCGTCACCCGCCGGGCAGGGCCGAAGAAGCCGCACAGGCTCGTCACGTTGTAGACGCCGAGGTCGAACAGCGCGCCCCCGCCCGGCTCGTAGAACCAGCGGCTCCAATCGGGACCGGCCCAGCCGTAGCGCCCGCGCGCGGTCAGCAGGCCGCCGATCTCCCCCCCGTGCACCCGCGCATGCATCGCCCGGTACGTCGGCGAGAGCAGGATGTGGGGCGCGCACACGAGGTGCCCGGGCGACCGCTCGGCGAGCGCCAGCACCTGCTCGGCCTGCTCGAGCGAGGTCGCGACCGGCTTCTCGACCAGCACGTGCTTGCCCGCCTCGAGCGCGGTGCGGGCGAGCCAGCCATGCTCGGTCATGCTCGTGAGCACCAGCACGGCATCCACGTCGGGATGCCGGCAGACCGCGACGTCGGCGGGGAGGTCGGGGCTGAGGTCCAGCCGCTCGGCGGCCATCCGGCGCTTGGCGGGATCGGAGTCGTAGACCGCGGTGACGTCGACGCGTCCCTCGCCGCGGAGCCGCTCGATCAGGCTCATGTACGGCGTCCAGAAGACGCTCCCGCAGCCGACCACGCCGAGCCGGACGCTCACGGCGCGGCCCGCGCGGTCTCGTAGTAGGCGTCGGTCCAGGTCGGGCGGTCGACGTCATGGCCGGCGGCGAGCGCGAGCTCGGCGGCGAGCGCGGCGGCGGCGGGTAGCGTGGTGATCGGCGCCAGGCGCCCGTCCACGAGGGCCGCGCCCGGCAGCCGCAGGGTCGCAGCGCCGGCAGCCGCGCACAGGCGCACCGCCTCGTCGCCGAGCGGATCTCCACCCGGGTCGAGCGAGACCATCAGGTGCCCGGGGGCAAGGCCGAACATCGCCGACGTGGACCCCTCGCGCGTCTCGACGCCCTCGGCGGGGATGCGCGCGATCTCCTTGAGCATCAGCGCCGTCTCGAGCGCCGCCGCCCACGCGGTGCCGCCGCCCGCGACGATCGCTGCCGGCGGTGCCTCCAGGTCTGCGAGCGCCCGGCCCGCCCACGCCTCGGCGTCGGTGACAGCGCGCTCGGCAGCGCCGGGCGCAGCCGCCAGCACGCGCTCGAGCTCGCGATCGCCGGTGACCCCTGCCCAGAGCGCGAGCCCGCACGCGTACGCGCCCGCCAGCGCCTGGGTGTGGGTCACCGCGCGCTGCGAGACGACGCGCTGCAGCACGGTCGCGGTCGCCGCGGCCGCGAGCGACGAGTCGGCCGCGGCGGTGATTGCGACACAGGGCCGCCCGGCGCCGCCCTGCGCGATCTCGACCACGTCGCGGAACTCTCCGGACGAGGACACGGCCAACACCGCGTCGCCAGGTTGCCACCGGAACTGCTCCCGCACCGCGATGCCACATGGGACCGCAACGATCGGCGGTCCGGCCATCGCGCCCTCGAGCGACGCGAGCCAGAGCGCGTGTGCGACGTAGTAGGCGGCGCCGTTCCCGGTCGCGACGATGCGCGTGACGCCGTCGGCCCGGAGGAGCTCTGCCGCCTCGGCCACGCCGCCGGCGGCGTCGACCGTCTCACCCAGGGCGCCCGGCAGCTCGCGGACGTCGGCCCAGAGCCCGGTGTCCAGGTACGTCATGGACCGGAACGTACCACGACCTACCAAAAGGGACCAACTGCCTTGACATGTGAACAACCGCGCTGGAATAGTCCGCCGGGCATGCCGATCAGCCAGGCTTCCCAGCCGCTCTATCACCGGGTCTACCGGGAGATCGCCAAGGAGATCGAGAGCGGTGTTCTCGAGCCTGGAGACCGCCTCCCCTCCGAGCGCTGGCTGTGCGACGAGCTGGGCGTCAGCCGCGCCACGGTGCGGCGGGCGATCGAGGAGCTGGTGACCGACGGCCTCGTGGAGGGCCGCGGGCGCGGCTCGTTCGTCACCGGCGACGCGCTGGTCGAGCCGCCCAACACGCTGATGAGCCTGTCGGAGCTGGGCCGCGCGCGCGGCCTCGCGGCCAGCGCGCAGGTGCTCGCGTCCGAGGTCCGGCCCGCCACGCTCGACGAGGCCGAGACGTTCGGGATCGCGCCAGGGGCCGAGCTGTTCACGCTGCAGCGGCTGCGCATGCTCGACGAGCTGCCGATCTCGCTGGACCACAACCGCGTGCCGCTGCGGCTCCTGCCCGCGGCCACCGGCCTGGACTTCACGCACGCCTCGCTGTACGAGGCGCTGGAGCGCGCGGGCCACCCGCTCGCGCGCGCCGACTACGAGCTCGAGGCCCGCGGCGCAGAGGCGCCCGAGGACGAGCTTCTGGGACTGGCGCCCGGTGCGCCGGTACTCTTCGCCACCACCGTGGCGATCGGCGACGACGGCCGGGTCCTCGACCTGGGCCGCACGGTGTACCGCGCCGACCGCTACCGATTCCAGGCGACGCTGATGCGTCGCGTGCAGAGGGAGAGGGAGAGCAGCAATGAGGAGATGCTCGCTCCGAGCGGCCTTGCCGCTCGCGCTGGCCGTCGCCGTCGCCGGGTGCGGCGGGACGCCGGGACAGGACAAGCCAAGTGAAAAGACCGCCGGGACGCCGGCCGACCAGGTCAAGACGGACGGGTTCGAGGATCTCGGCCCCGTAACGCTGACGGTGATCTCGTCCGAGGGCTCGGGCGGGCCGCGCGACGCCCTCAAGGCGCTCAGCAAGTCGTTCGAGGAGAAGTACCCGAACGTGACCGTGAAGATCTCGTTCCGCGACTTCGCCGCCTGGACCAAGCAGTCCAAGCTCGTCGCATCCAGCGACAACCCGCCGGACGTGTTCGGCGGGAACCAGGGCTACCAGCTCGACGGCGAGCTCGTGAAGGCGGGCCTCATCCTCCCGCTCACCGAGTACGCCAAGGCGTACGGCTGGGACCAGTCCTACACGCCGGAGACGCTGCAGCAGTTCAAGTGGAGCGACGACGGGCAGACGTTCGGCGAGGGGACACTGTGGGGCGTCGCCCAGACCGGCCAGTCCGTCGGCGTGTTCGCCAGCAAGAAGAAGCTGGACGCGGCCGGCGTCGACCCCGCGTCGCTGAAGACGTTCGACGAGTTCGACGCCGCGCTCGCCAAGCTGCGCGACTCGCTGCCGGCCGATGAGCCGGTGATCGCGCTCGGCAACAAGGACCAGTACGCCGCGATGCACCTCTGGGGCGGGATCCAGGGGGCCTACACGCCGGCGCAGGACGTGCGCGACTGGATCTTCCAGAAGGACGACGCGACGTTTGACACGCCGGGCAACCTCACGTCGCTGGAGAAGCTCAAGGAGTGGGCGGACAAGGGCTACTTCGGCAAGCCCGACCAGTACAACTCGCGCAACGACTCGGACGCGGCGATCGCGTTCGGCAAGGGCGAGGGCGCCCTGATGATCGGTGGCAACTGGAACGCGGCGACCGCGAAGGACGGGCTCGGCGACGACGCCATGTTCTTCAACATGCCGCCCGGCGAGAGCGGCGACAAGGTCGCGATCGGCTCGACGAGCTTCCCGATGCACATCTCCGCCAAGACGAAGCAGCCGGACCTCGCCGCGGCGTACCTCGACTGGATCACCGGGCCTGACGCCGGCCAGGCGCTGGTCGACACCCAGCAGGTGCCGGCGGCGACCGACGGGACCGCCGAGCCGAGCGATCCGCTCGGCAAGGACGTCAAGACCGGTTGGGACCAGCTGGTCGAGGACGGCGGCCTGACGCTGTACCCCGACTGGTCGTCGCCGACGATGCTGCAGACGATGGGCCAGTCGTTCCAGGAGATGCTGGTCGGCCGGGCGTCGCCGGAGGACGTGATCCAGCGCATACAGGACGACTGGGAGCAGTACCACCAGGAGCTCGCGGGGGGCTAGCCGGTGGCGGACGTCGAGACACGCCGGGTGCGAGCGAGCGCACCCGGCGAGCCCGCGCCGCCGGTCGACCCGCGGAAGGTGCGCCCCCGCGCGCCCGGCGAGCCGCGCAGGGTGGCCTACCTGTACCTCGCGCCCGCGTTCTTCTTCTACCTGCTGTTCGCGTTCGGGCCGCTCGTCTACACGGCGTGGCTCTCGTTCTTCGAATGGAACGGGCTGACGGTGGGGCACTGGATCGGCCTCGACAACTACGACAAGGTCCTGAGCGACCCGGACATCCGCGCGTCGTTCGTCCACTCGTTCGAGCTGATCCTGTTCTACGCGGTGCTGCCATGCATGCTCGGGCTGCTGCTCGCGTCGCTGATCGCCCACAGCCGGGTGCGCGGCGTGACGTTCTTCCGCGCCGTGCTGTTCCTGCCGCAGACCATCGCCACCGTGGTCGTCGCGATCGCGTGGGTGTGGATCTACGCGCCGGACGGCCCGCTCAACGCGGCGCTTGACGCGGTCGGTCTCAGCGCCATCTCGCGGGGCTGGCTCGGCGACTTCACGTTCGCCCTGCCCGCCCTCGGCCTAGTGGGCACCTGGGTGATGTTCGGCCTCTGCCTCGTGCTGTTCCTCGCCGGCATCCAGAAGATCCCCACGTCGCTGTACGAGGCGGCGCGGGTGGACGGCGCCGGGCGGGTGCGCGAGTTCTTCGCCGTCACGCTCCCCGGTCTGCGCGGGGAGTTGGCGGTGGCGCTCACGCTGACGACGATCATGGCGCTGCGCACGTTCGACCTGATCTACGTCTCGACGACGGGCGGCCCCGGCACGTCCACCACGGTGCCGTCCGTGCTCGTCTACCAGAACGCGTTCTCGAACGGCCGCGTCGGCCTGGCGGCGGCGGTCGCGGTCGTGCTGACGGCGCTGATCTTCGTCGTGGCGTTCGGGATCACCCGCCTCGTCGACCGGGACCCGAGCCGGTGACCGCGACGCGCAGGGAGACGATCCTCAGTTACGCGGTGCTCGCGGTGTTCTGCGTGCTCGTGCTCTACCCGGTGCTCAGCATCGTGCTGCTCGCGTTCCACAAGCGATCCGACCTGGTCACGGGCTTCTCGATCCCCGACTCGCTCAGCTTCGACACGTTCAAGACGGCGTGGGAGGAAGGCAACTTCGACCGCGGACTGCTCAACAGCTTCATCGTGGCTTCCACGGTGACGGTCGTCTCCGCGGTGCTGTCCACGCTCGCCGGCTACGCGTTCGGCGCGATGCGCTTCCGCGGCAGCGACGCGCTCTTCTACCTACTGCTGCTCGGGCTGATCTTCCCGTATGAGGCGACGGTGATCCCGCTCTACTACGTGTTCAGGGACGCCGGTCTGACCGACAGCCTCTGGGCGCTCATCCTGCCGCAGATCGGGCTCTCGGTGCCGTTCGGCACGTTCTGGATGCGCGCGTTCTTCCGCTCCACGCCGAGCTCGCTCGTCGAGGCGTCGCGGCTGGACGGCGCGTCGAGCTTCGGGACGCTGTGGCGTGTGCTCCTGCCGCAGGCCTGGCCGGCGATCACGACGATGATCGTGCTGATCTTCATGTGGACATGGAACGAGTTCCTGCTGGCGCTCGTGATGATCCAGTCGGACGACCTGCGCACCGCGCCGCTCGGGCTCGCCCTGTTCCAGGGCGCCAACCGCGGCACGCTCGACACCACGCTCGTGGCCGCGGCCGCGGTGCTCGTCGCGCTTCCGGTGATCATCGTCTACGTGTTCCTGCAGCGCAGCTTCATCCGCGGCATGTTCGCCGGGGCGGTGAAGGAGTGAGCTGGGCGCTCGCCGTCGACGGCGGCAACACGAAGACGCTCGCGGTCGTCGCGGACACGGAGGGCCGCACGCGCGGCGCCGGCCGCGGCGGTGGCTCGGATATCCACAACGCCCCGACGCCGGCGGTGGCGATCGCCGCGATCGAGGCCGCAGTGCGGCAGGCGCTCGCGACCGCCGGCGTCGCCCCCGAGGCCGTCGGGGCGGCGGCGTTCAGCCTCGCCGGCGCCGACTGGCCGGAAGACTTCATACTGCTGGAGACCGCGCTGCGCGAGCGGATCGGACTCCCGTCGGCGCCGCTCGTGGTCAACGACGCGATCGGCGCCCTGCGGACCGGCTCGCCGGACTGGACCGGCGTCGCGGTGGTGAGCGGCACGTACAACGCCGTCGGCGCGCGCCACCCCGACGGGCGTGTCTTCCACGTCGGCTTCTGGCCCGACGGGGCGGGCGGGCGCGACCTCGCGCGCGCAGGGCTGCGCGCCGTCTACCACGCCGCGCTTCGCATGGGCGAGCCGACGGTCCTCACCGAACGGGCGCTCGCGCTCTTCGGCGCCCCCGACGCGATCGCGCTGATGCACGCGTTCACCCGCCGCGACGGTCTCGCGGAGGCCGAGCAGGACCGGGTCGCGCCCGTGGTGCTCGACGCCGCGGACGCGGGCGACGCGGTCGCACAGGCGATCGTGGCCGGCAAGGGCCACGTGCTCGGGCAGCAGGCGCGGGCGTGCGCGGCGCAGCTCGGGTTGGGGCTCGACGGGACCCGGGTCGTGCTCACCGGGGGCGTCTTCGACCATCCCACCGAGCGGCTCGCCGCGGCGACCATGGCCGAGCTGCCGGGCGCTGTGCCGGTCCGCGGGGGCCCGCCGCCGGTCGCGGGCGCGCTCCTGCTGGCGCTCGACCGGCTCGGCGTGCACGCCGACGCCGCCGCGGTCGCCGCCGGGCTGCCGTTCCCCGTCCCCCGAGCAAGGAGCGCCGCGTGGGTGGCATCGCACTAGAAGGCGTGAGCAAGGTCTTCCCCGGCGGCATCGTCGCCGTGGACGACGTCAAGCTCGAGATCGGCGACGGCGAGTTCATGGTGCTCGTCGGGCCGTCCGGCTGCGGCAAGTCGACGCTGCTGCGGATGATCGCGGGCCTGGAGGCGGTGTCGGGCGGGACGATCAGGATCGGCGACCGGGACGTGACCGAGATGGCGCCGCGCAGCCGTGACGTCGCGATGGTGTTCCAGAACTACGCGCTCTACCCGAACATGCGCGTGTGGGACAACCTCGCGTTCGCGCTCAAGCTGCGCCGGACGCCGAAGCCGGCGATGCGCGAGCGGGTCGGCGCCGTCGCCGGCGTGCTCGGGCTGAGCGACCTGGTCGACCGCAAGCCGGGCGCGCTCTCCGGCGGCCAGCGGCAGCGCGTGGCGATCGGGCGCGCGATGGTGCGCGAGCCGCAGGCGTATCTGATGGACGAGCCGCTCTCCAATCTCGACGCCAAGCTGCGCGTCGGGATGCGCGCGGAACTGGCACGCCTGCACGACCGGCTCGGCGTCACCACCGTCTACGTCACCCACGACCAGGTCGAGGCGATGACGCTCGGCGACCGCGTGGCGGTGCTGCGCGACGGCACGGTGCAGCAGTGCGCCGCGCCCGAGCGGCTGTTCGAGGAGCCGGCGAACCTCTTCGTCGCGGCGTTCATGGGCTCGCCGGCGATGAACCTCGTGCCGGGCGACATGCGCGCCGGCCGGCTGCACATGGCGGGCATCGAGGTGCCGGTGAGCCCTCGCGACCGCCCTCGTCCCGACGGCCCGGTGATCGCCGGCGTGCGGCCGACCGACCTCAAACCGGACGGAGATCCGGGCCTCCCGCGGCTGCGCGCGAAGCTCGAGGTGGTCGAGCGGCTCGGGGCCGAGAGCCACCTGATCTTCGCGGTCGACTCGCCGAAGCTGTCGGGCGAGGCGGCCGCGGCGGCCGACGAGGCGACCGAGGAGAGCGACGCGACGCTGCTCGCCGCCGACAACCGCGCGCGCTTCACCGCTCGGGTCGAGGGGCGGCGGCGCTTCGTGCCGGGCGAGACCGTCGAGTTCACGGTCCCGCCCGACGCGCTGCACCTGTTCGACGCCGGCACCGGCGCGGCGCTGCGCTGAGCCGTCGGGAAACTCCGGCCACGGCTACGCCGGCACGAGCCGCGCAGGCAGGTGCTCGCGATGCGCGGCGGCGAGCTCGGCGTAGAGCCGCTCTGCCAGGTCGACCGAGCGGACCAGCGGATGGGCGGCGAGGGCCCGCACCGCGTCGCGCGCGCCGCCCGACCAGGCCGCGTCAGCCGCGGCCTGCTGGTACTCGCCCAGCGCCTCGACGAGCCCGCGGAGGTGGGTCGGCAGGCCCGGCATCGGCAGCGGCCGCACCCCGCTCGCGTCGCAGCGGCCGAGCGTCTCGACCACCAGTGTGTCCGCGAACCCGGGGATCGAGCCCTCGTTGGGCACGTTGACCGGCAGGGTCTCGCCGCGGTCGTTGAAGACCGCGTCCATGCAGTCGATCGCCAGCTCGAGCTCGTCGATCCCGCCGCGCGACCGCTCGGGGTCCAGCTCGGGCGTGTCGCTCGCGGCCTGCTGGCGGTAGTGGTCCCAGTAGTCGGGGACCCAGCCGAGGATGTCCTCGGCGCGCGTCGTCGGCTTGTCGGTCAGCTCGCGGAGGACCTCGTCCTCGAAGTAGTAGTACTGGAAGTACTCGCTCGGCAGCGCGCCCATCACCGAGGCCAGCCGCAGCATGCGGCGCGTCTGCGGCCTGAGCGCGGGATCGTCCGCGCGCCGCGCGTAGGCCTCCTGAAGCAGCGGGAGCACGTCCTGCCCGTCGTAGCGGTGGCGCACGCTCCAGGAGCCGTGGTTCAGCCCCACGCTGGCGACGTCGAGCCGCGTCGGGTCGAGCCCGGCCGCCTCGGCCATCTCCCCGGGGTAAATCATCGGGCCCTCGCACAGCGAGACGAACGGGACGTCCGAGTGGTCCGTCACCGCCTGGGCAACGACGTTGACCGGGTTCGTGTAGTTGAAGATGCGCGCGCCGGGGCAGGCGCCGGCCATGTCCTCGAGGATGTCCTTCATCACATGGATCGAGCGCAGCGCCATGAAGAACCCGCCCGGCCCCTGCGTCTCCTGCCCGATGACGCCGTGCGTGAGCGGGATCCGCTCGTCGAGCACGCGCGCCTCGAAGCCGCCCGGCCGGAAGCTGGTGAGGACCGCGTCGCAGCCGTCCAGCCCGGCGCGGCGGTCGGTCGTCGCCGAAACGGCGAGGTCGACGCCCTTGGCCGCCGCCATGCGCTGCGCGAGAACGCGGATCAGCTCCAGGCGGTCCACGTCGAGATCGATCAGCACGATCTCGGAGCCGCTGAAGCTCTCGCCCTGCTCGATGAAGCTCGCCATCGTCCCGGCGCCACGGGTCGAACCGCCGCCGATGTAGGCGATCTTCAGCCGTGCCACTCCGACCTCCAGCATGCTCGCGTCACAGGTCCCGTCATCTTCGGGCCTCGGTTAGGCTCAGTCAAGACCAGATGAAGACAAATGCAGACCAGAAGGGACAGCTGCGCGGGATCGCGCTTGACGTCGACGGGACGCTCCTCGACCCGGGTCACCGCATCGCGCCGGCAACCGCCGCCGCCGTGCGGCGCGCGCGCAGCGCGGGGCTCCACGTCCTGCTGGCGTCGGGACGTAGCCCACGGGCGATGCGCGACCTGCTGCTCGAGCTCGACCTCGACGGCCCCGCGATCGCGTTCACAGGCGCGCTGACGTTCCGGCTCGCCGGGGACGGGGCCGCGATCCGCGTGCTCGCGGAGACCCCGCTCGCACGCGCGGACGCGGAGGCCGTGGTCGCGCTCGCCGCTGCCAGCGGCATCGAGCTCGGCTGGTTCGCGCTCGACGGCTGGCGCGCCTCGATCGTCGGTCCCGGGATCGCGGAGGAGGCGGCGCTGACCGGCGAGCAGGCGATCGTGAGCCCCGAGCTGCCGGACGGCGCGCCGCCTCCGTACAAGCTGATGGGCATCGCGCCCACGCTCGAGCGGGCCGCCGCGCTGCACGGGCTGCGCACCGCCCTGCCGCCCGGCGTACGCGGCGCGTTCTCCCATCCGCGCTACCTCGAGATCACCGCCCGCGGCGTCGACAAGGCGCCCGCGGTACGCGCCGCCTGCGCGGCGCTCGGCCTCGCCCCTGCGCAGCTCGCCGCGATCGGGGACGAGGAGAACGACATCGGGATGCTGCGCGACGCGGGGATCGGCATCGCGATGGGCAACGCGGCGCCCGCCGTGATCGCCGCAGCCGACCGGGTGACCGAGACGAACGCCCGCGACGGGGTCGCGCTCGCGATCGACCGGCTGCTCGCCGCCGGCGGGTGGCACCCGACGACCGCTCCTACCGACGCCTCCTGAGCCCACGATCCCGGCGAAGTCCGCTTACGGCGTCATCATCGCGTAGGCGACCGGCGGCGGTAGGGATAGCCGCACCGGACTGTCGGGTGACCCCACCGAAACTCTGGTGCCTCCCCGGCTGTAAGGGCGCGCGGCGGCAAATAGGTTCCTCCCATGCCCGCCGCCATCGCTCAACTCCCCTCGAGCGTCGCCCGTATCGCCAAGTCGTCGGGCGCACGCTCCCAGGTCGGTCTCTTCCTCCTCGCCTACTTCGTCTACAGCGCCGCGCGGTACCTGATGGTCGGCGATCTCGGCGCCGCGCAGGCGCACGCCGAGTGGATCGTCAACCTCGAGAAGGACTTCGGTGTCGCCAGCGAGGCCTCGGTCCAGAAGGCGTTCACGGGCACCTGGATGCTGTGGCTCCTCAACCACGCCTACCTCGCCGCGCAGCTCGTGGTCGTCCCGGGCGCGCTGATCTTCCTCTACCGCCGCTCGCGCCCGGTCTACGACCGGCTGCGCAACACGATCCTGGCCACCTGGCTGATCTCCGTCCCGGTGTACGCCGCTTTCCCCGTCGCCCCGCCGCGGCTGGCCGACATGGGCCTGGTCGACACGATCTCCGAGCAGACCGGCTTCGCGATGGACTCCAGCCTGACGACCGCCTTCTACAACGAGCTGGCCGCCGTGCCCAGCCTGCACGTGGGCTTCGCGGTCGCCGTCGGGATCGCCGTCGCCTCGGCCGTGCGCAACCCGCTCCTGAAGACGCTCGCGCTCCTCTGGGGCCCGGCGATCGGCCTCGCCGTCGTCGCCACCGGCAACCACTTCGTGTTCGACATCGTCGCCGGCATCGTCGCCAGCGCGCTCGGCTACGGCGTCGGCACCGTCGTGGCGCGGGCCAGCGCCGGCCGCCCGGCCACCGCCTCCGCCACGAGGCGCCCGGCCCTGCGGCCGGCCTTCGCCGAAGCCTGAGAGCGCAGGCAGATCGCCAGCGCCAGCCCGGTGCCGACGACCGTCAGCACCGTGCTGGTGCCGACGAAGAACGCCGCGAGGCGCTCGGGCGAGACCGCGCTGCCGGTGACGGGCCCGAAGCTCGCCGCGAGCATCGCAACGCTCGCGCCGACGGATGCCGGTGCGAACGGGACCAGCCTGCCGCCGCCCTGCGCGAAGGCGACGAGCAGGACCGCCGCGAAGGAGACGGGCACGCCGAAGGCGGCGAGGAAGCAGGCCAGCGAGCCAAGACGGCAGGCGCGGCTCGCGAGCTGCCACGGCAGCACGCCGCGCGCGTAGGCGCCGGGCGAGCGCAGCGGCGCGCAGCCGCGGCGGACGCCGGCGAGGATCCGGCTCAGGCGCGGGACGCGGCGGGCGATGACCGCGAGCGCGACGAGCGCCACGGCCCCGGCGGACAGAGCCACGAGCAGGGTCGTCGAGACGCCGAGCTGCGGGCCGACCCCGAAGGACACGGCGACCGCCAGGACCAGCGCGCCGATCGCTATCTCCCCCACTCCCTCGGCCACGAGCGTTCCCGCGAGCAGCGGGCATCCCTCGTCCGGCAGGCGGCGTCTCAGCAGCAGCACCCGTACGGCGTCGCCGCCGCGCGCGGACACGAGGCCGCCGGCGCCCGCACCCGCCACCCAGGCGGCGATCGCGTCGCGCCGCCGCAGGCCGCAACGGCCGTCGCAGGCGGTGCGCACGAGCGCGAACCAGCCGCGTCCGCGCGTCACCTGGTTGGCCAGGTGCAGAGCAACGCCGAGCAAGAGCCAACCGCCGGCCGCGATTCCCATCGACACTGACTGTACCCGCGCGGTCTACAGCCATTCGTAAACACCACCGCCGCGCGGCCCGACGGGCCGCGCGGCGGTGGCACTCTTGCGCTGCGCCGCTCAGTTGGCGGCGAGCCGCGCGAGCAGCTCGTCGAGGCGCGCGTAGGTCTCGTTCATCCCGCCCTCCATGCCCGAGCCGAGCATGCCGTCGCGCTCCTCGGTCGTGTGGAAGATCGAGGTCGTCGTCACCTTCGTGCGATCGCCGAGGTCCTCGAACGTAGCGGTCTCGACCGAGACGTGGCCCGGCATCCCCTCCCACTCGAAGGTCTGCACGATGCGCTCGGGCGCGGTGACCTCGCGGTACGTGCCGCGGAAGCCGGACTCGTTGCCGTCCGCGTCGCGCATCACGAACCGCCAGCTCCCGCCGGGCCGCACGTCCATCTGGTCGACGATCGTGGTCGTGTTGCGCGGGCCGTACCACTCGGGGATCAGTTCGGGATCCGTGTAGACCGCGAACACCCGGTCGCGGGGCGCGTCGAAGATGCGCTCGATGTGGATCTCGCGATCCGTCGGCGTGGTGACGGTGGCGCCCGTGGCCTGGGCCTGGTCATTCGTCATGAAGCACTCCTTTCGTTCGTTCGAGCAGCTCCCCGAATCGGTCGAGGCGCTCGTCCAGCATCCGCCGGTAGGTCTGCGTCCACTCGTGGACGTCCTCGAGGTGCCGCGGGCCGACGCTGCACAACCGCGACCGGCCGACCTTCTCGGTGGTCACGAGCGCGGCGTCCTCGAGCACCCGGACGTGCTTCTTGCACCCGGTGAGCGAGATCCCGAACGGCTCCGCGAGCTCTGTGATCGTCGCGCTGCCGCGGCCGAGCCGCTCGAGGATGGCCCTGCGAGTTGGGTCCCCGAGCGCCGCGAAGGTGCGATCGATCTGCGGTTGATACTGAACCATTCGGTTCAGTGTTGCACATGACGACGGCGTCCGCAAGCGTCCCTGCTCTTGGACTCGAGATTCACCCGTTCTCACCGCGGCGGCTCCGGGCCGCCGCTCGTCTGCCTGCACGGCATCACCGACACCTGGCGCACCTGGGAGCTCGTGCTGCCCACCCTCGAGCGTCATCACGACGTGCTCGCCCCGACGCTGCTCGGGCATGCGGGCGGGCCCCCGATCGAGGGCGAGATCAGCGAGGCCGTGCTCGCCGATGCGGTCGAGGCCGCGATGGACGAGGCGGGGTTCGCGACCGCGCACGTCGTCGGCAACTCGCTCGGGGGCTACGTGTCGCTACAGCTCGCCGCGCGCGGCCGCGCGGAGTCGGCCGTGGTGTTCGCACCGGCCGGCGGCTGGGCGCAGGGCGACGAGTCGTTCAGGGACACGCTCGCGTACTTCGACGCGATGCACGATCAGGTACGGGCAGCCGCGCCGCACGCGGAGGCGATCGCGGCCACGCCGGAGGGCCGCCGCCGCGCGACGCAGTTCATCGCCACCAACTTCGGGCACATCCCGGCCGAGCTCGTCGCCCACCTGATCCGCGGCGCCGCGAGCTGCGCGGCGCTGCCGCCGCTCAACGAGTACGCGCTGCGGCAAGGCTGGAGCCTCGACGCAGGGAGCATCACCTGCCCTGTGAGAGTTGTCTGGGGCACGGAGGACAGGATCCTGCGATGGCCGTCGACAGCCGCGCGCTACCGCACCGACTGGCTGCCCCACGCCGACTGGGTCGAGCTCGACGGGATCGGCCACTGCCCCCAGCTCGACATCCCGCTCGAGGCCGCGCAGCTGATCCTCGGCTTCACGGCGCGCTGACGCTGCCTACTCGTCCCGCTCGCCCTCGAAGCTGTGCTCGACCTCCTGGGCGTTCAGCGTCCACGACTCGGTCGCGTTCTCGCCGCCGGTCGTGGAGTAGCTGCTGACGATCGCGCCCGTGAGCTTGATGCGGTGCGTGCTCTTGCCGCGCTGCAGGACGACCTCGACCGCCATCGGGTTCCCGTCGAAGCTCGCCTTCATGAGCTTCGCGGAGTGCTCGCCGACCCGCGAGGAGAAGACGACATCCTTCGTCAGAACCTTCCCCGGGCGGCTGCCGATGTCGCCACCGCCGAAGCTGACGGACAGCAGCGCGATCGTGCCGATGCCGGGCAGCGTGGCGCTGGAGCCCGCGGCCGCGCCGCTCGCTGGTTTCCGCTCCTCGGTGGGAGCTCCGGCATCCGGCGACCGCGCGAGGTAGGCGCTGACCGCCTGGTTGCCGGCGCCGCGCTGGAGCGCGAGCACTCCTTCGGCGGCGTCGAGGCGCAACGGCTGGACCGCCGGCTCGCGCCGGTCGGTCTCTTCAGGGCCCCGCGCCCGGTCGCGCTCGTGCATGGCGCATCGACGCTACACGTTCGCCGCCGGCATCGCTCGCGCAGGACGGCCGGGACGCAGCAGGCGCGCGGCGAGCGCGCGACGCCGGGCCCAGCGCCGGGCCGCGGGAGCGGGGGCTGCCGCACATGCCCGGCGGGCGGATGGGTGAATCTGCTCGCGACGAGCCCGGGTTATTCCCGGCTGAGCTCGAGCCGGAAGAGCCAGGCGGTGCCGATCGCCTGGTCGGGGACCTCGCCGTCGCGCGCGAAGCCGGACTTCTCCAGCACGCGCACGGACGGTCCCGGCTCAGGCCGGGTGTGCGCGATGACGGATCGCACCGCGGGGTCGTCGGATGCTTCGCGCAGCATCTCCCGCACCGAGAGGGTCGCGATGCCGCGGCCCTGCCAGCTCGGCGCGACCGCGTAGCCGAGCTCGACCTCGCCGTGCCGCGGCGGACCCTTGAAGCCACCCCAGCCGACGAGCGTGCGCGGCTCGTCGAGCACGAACAGGCGCGTTCCCCAGCGCGTGCTGCCGGGATCGGCGGCGACCGCGCCGCGCGTTCGCTCGAGCGCCCCGGGGAACACCTCCCAGCCCTCGGCGACCGCGCAGCCGAGCGCCGGCTCGAGCGCGGCGGGACCGGCGATCGCCGCGTCGAGCAGCGCCAGATCCGGGATCACGAGGCGGATCCAGAGGTCGGATGGACTGGACGGCTCGTTCGCCATAGAGTCGCGCCCAGCCGATGACGACGAGCACGCCGGACCGGGACGGACGGATCCTACCCGCCACTCACTGGGCGAGCTTGGTGATCTTCGCGATTCTCGTGCCGGCGCTCGTGATCCTGTGGGGGATGCCCGGCCGCACCGCCGACGCCTGGGCATGGACGATCAAGCCTGACCTGACGCCGATCTTCCTCGGCGCGGGCTATGGCGCGGGCGCGTACTTCTTCCTGCGCACGTTCCTCGCCAAGCAGTTCCACCCGTCGGCGGCCGGCATCTTCGGCGCGGCCTTCTTCGCGGCGCTGATGCTGATCGCGACCCTGATCCACTGGGACCGCTTCAACCACGGCGACGCGCCACCGATCGGCGCGATCGTCTTCTACGGCTGGGTCGCCGTGTACATCATCTCCCCGCCCGTCGTGTTCGCCCTGTGGTGGATGAACCGGCGCACGGACTCCGGCGAGCCGGCGCCCGGCGAGGCGATCGTGCCGCAGGGCGTCCGGCGCGCAGCTCAGGCCTTCGCGGCCGGTGCGTTCGTTGCCGCGGTCGTCTTCTACCTGTTCCCCGAGCAGGCGATCGACATCTGGCCCTGGGACCTGACGCCGCTCACCTCGCGCGTGCTCGGCTCGCTCACGGCGCAGGTGGGCGTCGGCGCGCTGATGATCTCGCTCGACCGCCGCTGGAGCGCCTGGAAGCTGATCGTGCAGACGTTCTTCGTCGCCACCGCGCTGCTGCTCGTCGGAGCCGTCCGCGCCTGGGACGACTTCGACACCGGCAACGTCATGACGTACCTCTACATCGGCGGCCTCGTCGGCAACGACGTCGCGCTGCTGCTGCTCTATCGCAGCATGAGCCGCCAGGAGCGCGCCGTCAGTCCGGTCCGCTGAGGCTGTCGCCGAGCGCCGCGCGGATCTCCGCGTCCTGCCGTTCCGCGACCGCGTCGGTCCAGTGCCAACGTACGCCGTCGTCGATCTCGAACCGGTCGTTGCCGTGGTCCTGGATCGCGTGGACGTCGATCCGCACGGCGACCACGCGGTCGGAGACCTCCATCGGCTCCGCGACGATCGCCGCCCTGCCGTGCGCGGTGAAGGCGACGTCGCCGCCGGCCATGACCGTGAGCGCGCAGCGGTCGTCCTCGCGCAGCCGCGCGAGCGACTCGCGCCGCAGCGAGAGCGCGAGCGCGATCGTGCGCGGTCCGGCGCGGACCGCGGTCGAGACCGGGATCGCGTGCGGCGGGCCCGCGCCGGTGGAGAGGACGGCGACGGTGCCTGGTCCCCATTCCGGCAGCGCTTCCACGGCGCGACCCTACCGGGCAACCGTCAGAGCGCGGCGCGCACGCGCGCGCCGATGCCGCGAAGCCGGTCTAGCGGCTCGGTCGCGAAGACCAGCCGGACGTGGCGCGGCGCGACCTCCTCGCCCCACGCGGTCATCGGCGTGGCCGCGATCCGGCCGTGCTCGAGCAGCCGCCGCGAGAGCTCGGGCGCTTCATGCCCGAGCGCGGCGGCGTCGACGAGCAGCGACCAGCCGCCGTCCGGGACGACCAGCGCGACGTCCTCGAGCTCCGCCACGATCAGGTCACGCCGGGCCTGCCATTCCCGCACCGCGGCGACGACGCCGTCCTCGCCCGCCGTGAGCGCCGCGTGCGCGCCGATCTGGCCGAAGCCGCTCGCGACCGTCGTGTTGTAGATCGCGGCGAACGCGACGTCGCCCATCACCGCGGCGGGGCCGGCCGCCCAGCCGACCCGCCAGCCGATCATGCGCAGGTTCTTCGAGATGCCGCCGAGCGTGATCGTGCGCTCGGCGAGCGGTCCGAGCGCGGCCGGGTGGCGCAGGGCGAGCCCGTCGAACAGGATCTCGTCCATGCCGGCGTCGTAGAGGAGCCAGGCGTCCGCGCGCTCGCAGGCAACCGCGACCGCGTCCCACTCCGCCGCGTCGAGCACGTGGCCGGACGGCATCGACGGGCTCATCAGCAGGATCGCGCGCGTCCGCGGCGACACCGCGGCCGCGAGCCGGTCGCGGTCGAGGCGCCAGCGCCCGTCCACGGCTACGAGCGGCACGAAGACCGGACGCGCGCCGGCGAGCCTGATCCGCCCGATGAATCCCGCGTAGCAGGGGTCGGTGACGATCACCTCGTCGCCGTGATCGACGGTCCCCAGCAGCGCGCTCAGCAGGCCCGGCGTCGCGCCGCCCGTGATCACGACCTCCGCGAGCGGGTCGTACGCGCGACCGCTCTGGCGCTCGAGCCGGTCCGCAACGGCCGCGCGCAGCGCCGGCAGGCCTGTGAACGGCAGCCAGCTGTTGCCCTCGCGCGCCCCGACAGCGGCGCGCGTCGCCGCCACCGCCGCGGCGGGCGGCGCGACGTCGGTGTCGAGGTTCTCCATCCGGAGCACGTCGGGGTCGCTGCCGGCGGCGGCCGCGACCGCGTCGATGCCGAACGGCTTGATGTCGCGGAAGCGCTCGGTCCTCCCTCGTGGCATCCGGCGAGCATTCCAGACCTGCACGCCGCCCGCCGCCGGTGGTAGCGTCGCCTGATGCCTGGGATGAGGGCCCGGCTGTCGGAGCTGGGGATGACCGAGCAGGAGATCGATCTCTGGCTCGCGCTCGAGGACGTCGGCGCGCGGATCGCGCAACTCCCCGCGCTGCATCCGATGGCCGAGCACGAGGCCGCGCACGCCCTGCGCCGCGTCCAGGACCTGCTCCTGTCGCGCCCCGGCTTGCGCGCCCAGGGCTGGGGCTCGCCGCCCGGCGAGCTCCCCGACGAGGACGAGCGCCGCGCGCGCCTCTCCCGCTTCGGGATGACCGACGACGAGCTCGCGCTCTGGTACGCCACCGCCGAGCTCGCCGGCCGGATGCTCGAGCTGCCCGAGCCGGGCGACGGGACCGACGAGCGGCACGAGATCGTGCACGGCCTGCACCGCATCCAGGACGGGCTGCTCGCGCGGCCAGGCCGCCGCGCGGCCGCCGGCGGCTGACGGCGGCGCTACTCCCCGATGTCCTCGTTCCAGACCTCGGGGCGTCGCTCGATGAACGACCGCAGGAGCTCCGCGCACTCGTCCGACCCGCGGTCGATCACGCGCACGCCGGATTCGCGCAGCCAGTCGATCCCGCCCTGGAACGTGCTCGACTCGCCGACGACGACGGTCCCGATCCCGAACTGACGGATCAGGCCGCTGCAGAACCAGCACGGAGCCAGCGTCGTCGAGATCACCGTGTCGCGGTACGAGCGCCGCCTGCCGGCATTGCGGAACGCCTCGACCTCGGCATGCGCGGACGGGTCGTCGCGCTGCACGCGCATATTGTGCCCGCGGCCGAGCAGCGCACCGGAGAGGTCGAACAGCGCGCTGCCGATCGGGATGCCGCCCTCGCCGAGGCCCGCCCGGGCCTCCTCGAGCGCGATGTCGAGCATGCGGTCGGGGTCGATCGCGCTCACCCCTTCCGCCCCACCGCGCCGACGGCGCCGGTGAGGCCGACGCAACCGACGCAGCCGACGCAGTCGACGCAGCCCACGCACGCGATGCAGGCGGCGCAGCGCGTGCAGCGGACACAGGCGATCGTCGCGGCGCAGAGCACGATCGCCACCCCGAAGAGCGTCCCCGCGCTGCCCGCGACCGCCGCGCTGGCAACCGTCGCTGCACTGCCCGCGACCGCCGCGCTGGCAACCGTCGCTGCACTCCCCGCGACGGCGGCGCTCGCGACCGTCGCCGCGCTGCCGGCGACCGCCGCGCTGCTCGCCGTCGCGACGCTCCCGGCGACGGCGACGCTGTCCCGCGGGTCCTCGGCCATCGCAGCAGTGTGCCCGATGCGGCTACGCGTCGAGCACGACGTCGCCGACTGGTCGCGCGCAGCACAGCAGCGCGCTGCCGGCGGGCGGCGGGTCGAGCGGTGCAGGGTCGTGGCTGACGCTGCCGTCGAGCACGTCCGTGCGGCAGCTGTGGCAGCTTCCGATCCGGCAGCCGGAGGCGGCCTGGACGCCGTTCGCCTCGGCCAGGTCGAGCAGCGTCGCGCAGCTCTGGTCCCAGGTGACGTTGACGCCGGAGCGCGAGAAGGCCACGGCCGATCCCACCGCCGCCGGCGCCGGCACCGCGGGGCGTGCCGCCGGGGCGCCGCCGAAGCGCTCGCTGCGGATCTGCTCGGCCGGCACTCCCGCCGCCCGCAACCCGTCCGTGAGGCCGTCGAGGAAGGCCGCCGGGCCGCAGAGGTAGTGCTCCGCGCCATCCGGTACGCCGAGCTCGCGCAGGTCGGCGGCCGTGATGCGGCCGGCGGCGTGATAGTCGTGCCCGGGCCGGTCGCGCGGCTCGGGCCGGCTGTAGCGCACGTGGAGCCGGCCGTTCGGCAGGCGCCCGATCAGCTCGCGGACCTCCTCGCGGAACGGGTGCTCGCGGCCGTTGCGCGCGCCGTGCAGCCACCAGACCTCGCGCTCGGTCTGGTCGGCGACCAGCGCGTGGAGCATCGCGAGCACCGGTGTCGCGCCCACGCCCGCGCTCAGCAGCACCACAGGCCGCCGGCTCTCGCGATCGAGCACGAAGACCCCGCTCGGCCCGGCGAGCTCGAGCACGTCGCCGACGTCCACGGCCGTGTGCAGGTGGTCGCTGCAGGCGCCCTCGCGCTTGACGCTGATCCGGTGCCGGAGCGGGCCGGGCGCGGACGAGAGCGAGTAGCTGCGCAGCAGCCGTCCCGCTCCCGGCACGTCGACGCGGACGGTCGCGAACTGGCCGGGCGCGAACGGCGCCAGCGGCTTGCGATCGACCGGCTCGAGCGCGAACGAAGTGACGCCGGCGCTCTCGGGGGTGACCTGAGCGACGCGGAAGCGGCGGAACGCCGGGCCCTGCCGCGGCTGCGGCAGCACGCGCATCAGGAACAGGAACAGGATCGGCGCGCCGGTCGTCACGAGCAGCGCGCGCATCCAGGGCTCCGACGCGTCGGTCCCGGAGCCGAGCGTGTGCGCGACCGCGAGCACGTAGACGAGGATCGTCGCGCGGTGCAGCTTGCGCCAGAGGCCTGCCCCGATGCGGTGCCTGACCCAGTAGCTCAGCCCGAGCGCGGCGGCGAGCCAGCCGCCGATGACGCCGAGCCCGGTCCAGAGCGGCGCGTGGTCGATCACGAACGGGACCGCGATGCCGGTCAGCCCGGGCGCGAGGAAGCGGTCGCCGAGCAGCGCGATCCCGTGCACCGCGATCGCCACGAGGCCGACGAGCGCGGTCTGCTGGTGGACCGCCATCAGCGTGCGGGCGAGGCGCGGGTTGCGCGAGACGCGGCCGGCCATCGCGAGCCCGACTGCGACCGAGAGCGTGATGCAGAGCAGCGCGACGATGCCGGCCGAGCGCGACGCGAGCCACCATCCGTACTCGGCAGGGTCCGGCCCTCTCATGCCGCGGCCCCGATCCGCTCGACGTCGCCGGTGGCATGGATCGCGATACCGCCGTCGCGCGCCAGCGTCCGGCGCGCCCCGGCGGGCCCGGCGAGCAGCGCGGTCTTGCTGAGCGTCTCGGCCTCGAGCGCGGTCGGCGCGAGCGCGGTCACGGCGAGCAGGCCGGTCCGGACCGGCTCGCCCGTCGCCGGGTCGAGCAGGTGGTGCGCGGTGCGGCCGTCCGCGGTGCGCCATGCGCGGCGCACGATGCTCGACGTCGCCACGGCGCCGTCCGCGATCCGCAGCCGCGCGACCGGCTCCTGCTCGAGCGGGTGCGCGACGACGACCTCGTGAACGCCGCCGACGCGGACGTCGCCGCCGGCGTCGACGACCCACGACCGGGCGGAGCGGCCCAGCAGGCGGGCAAGCCCGTCGGCGGCGTGGCCCTTGCCCGAGCCGCCGAGGTCGAGCCGCAGCCCCGCGGGGCGCTCGATCGTGCCGCGGCCGTCGTCGACTCGCACCTGGCGCCAGCGGGCCGCACGATCGGGCTGAGCGGCGCGGGCCGGCCCCGGCGACGGCGGGAGCGGACCCGCGGGCACGAACGAACCGTCGTAGCCGGCCGCCTCGAGCGCGCCGAGCAGGCACGGGTCGACCAGGCCGTCGCTGCGGTGCGCCGCCCAGAGCGCGGAGCGCACGGCGTCGCGCAGCATCGACGATGCCGGCACGGCGGTGCGAGGGTCGGCGTTCAGGGCACAGAGCTCGGACTCGGGCCGGAAGCGGGAGGCGCATGCCTCGAAGTCGCGCAGCCGTGCACGGGCGCGCCGCAACAACACGGCAGCCTCCGGCGCGCTGATCACGATGCGCACCGCGCTGCCGAGCGCCCGGAAGGTCTCGTCGACCCGGTCGACGGGGATGCGGATCCGCACCGTCATCACGACGCCTGGGTCGTGACCGGTGCCGGAGCCGACGCGGGAGCCGCCGCGTCCGGGGCCGCAGCAGTGGGAGCGGGCGCCGATGCCGCCGGCGCCGGACCGGGCGCCGCGGCGGCGCGCGGCGTGCCGGGCGCCTCCTCGACGACGCGCCGCACGATCACCCGGCGGACGATCACCGGCCGCGGCGCGGACTGCACCGCCGCGGCCTTGGGACCGGCGCCGATCGCGGGGTCGTCGCCGGCGCGCATCTGCAGCGCGAGGAAGATCAGCGCCACGCAGAAGACCGCGCCGAACGCCGTCACGACCGGGAGGCTGCCGACGCGGTCAGTCATGGTCGCCGTCGTCGTCGCCGCCGTGACCGCCGTGGTCGTCGAAGTCGTCGTCTCCGCCGTGGTCGTCGAAGTCGTCGTCCTCGTCGAAGTCGTCGTCGCCGCCGTGGTCGTCGAAATCGTCGTCGTCACCGCCGTGACCGCCGTGGTCGTCGAAGTCATCGTCACCGCCGTGGTCGTCGAAGCCGTCGTCGTCACCGCCGCGGCCCCTGCCGCGTCCGCGGCCGTGGTCGTCGTCGAACGCCACAGTCGCCGCCGCAGCCGGCAGCGTCGGCGCGGCGGCCGCGGGAGCGGCGTTGCCGCCGCCGGCGGCGGCGGGCGCGGCCGCACCGCGGCCGCTGTCCTTGGCCCGCACGCGGACCGTACGCCGGACCACCTCCGTGCGGATCTCGGGCTTGACGGCTGCCGCGGGGGCGGCGGGCTCTTGCCCGCCGCCACCGGCGCCGAGTGCTGTTGCGGCCAGTGCCGCGAGAGCCAGCAGCGTGCCGCCGGCTGCGATGTGGGTGCGCTTGAGGAACATGCGGCGCAGGCTGACCCGCCGCCGGCCAAGCCCTCTCGAAGCCCAGGACAAGCCTTGGCAAAGGCGCGCCACATGCCGCTGGGCGACGGTACATTCGACGGCATGGCGACCCGCATCCTGATCGTCGAGGACGAGGCGTCGATCGCCGAGCCGTTCGCGCGCCTGCTCCGGCGCGAGGGGTTCGAGACGACGGTCGCACGCACCGCGGCCGAGGCGCTCGAGGCGGCGCGGACGACCGATCCCGACCTGATCCTGCTCGACCTCGCGCTGCCCGACGGCGACGGCCGCGACGTCTGCCGCGTCCTGCGCAGCGAGCGCGACGTGCCGGTGATCATGGTCACGGCGCGCGGGACGGAGACCGACCGTGTCGTCGGCCTGGAGCTCGGCGCGGACGACTACGTCGTCAAGCCGTTCTCGGGCGCCGAGGTGATCGCGCGCATCCGCGCCGTGCTGCGGCGGTCGCCCCGCGCCGAGTCGCCGGCGGCGCTCACGGCCCCGATCCGCGTGCACGAGCTCGACGTCGACCTCGCGGCGCGCCGCGCGGTGCTGGCGGGCACGGAGCTGGAGCTGAGCCGCAAGGAGTTCGACCTGCTGGCCGAGCTCGTCCGCCACGCGGGCCGCGTCGTCACGCGCGAGGACCTCATGAGCCGCGTCTGGGACGAGAACTGGTTCGGATCCACGAAGACGCTCGACGTGCACATGGGCTGGCTCCGCCGCAAGCTCGGCGACGAGGCGGCGGCGCCGCGCTACATCCACACCGTGCGCGGGGTCGGCTTTCGCTTCAGCGCGGCGGACGGAGCGGTCCCGTAGGCCTGCGCGCCCGGCTGCTGCTGGCGCTGGCCTACGTGCTCGTGCTGGCCATCGTCGCACTCGAGGTGCCGCTGGCTTCGAGCGTGGCCGACCGGATCGACGCGGAGGTGCGCTCGCAGGCGCGCGGCCAGGCGGACGTCGTCGCGGCGTCCGTCGCGGACCTGCTCGGGCCGGGCAGCGCGCGCGACCGCGAGCGCCTCGTCGACGCGGGCGCCCGCACCGCGCGCGGGCGCGTGATCGTCGTCGACCGGCGCGGCGACCTGCTCACCGACTCCGAGGGCACGCCGCCGGGCCGCTCCTACGCCGGGCGGCCCGAGATCAGCGCGGTGCTGAGCGGGCGCCCCCTGGACCAGCGCGAGCGACATTCCGAGACGCTCGGGCAGACGCTGCTGGTCACGTCGGTCCCGGTGCTGAGCGCGGGCCGCCCTGTCGGCGCCGTGCGCATCTCCCAGAGCGTGGAGGCGGTCGACCGCGCGGTCCGCCGCGCATGGGTCGGGCTCGCCCTGATCGGCCTGCTCGTGCTCGGGCTCGGGCTGCTCGCCGGCTCGGTCGTGGCCGGGCAGATCGCGCGGCCGATGCGCCGGCTCGACCGCGCGGCGCAGCGCGTCGCCGAAGGGGATCTCGCCGCCCGCGCGACGATCGAGGGCAGCGCCGAGCAGCGCTCCCTGGCCGCGACGTTCAACGACATGACGGCACGCCTGGAGCGGCTGGTCCGCTCCCAGCGCGACTTCGTCGCCGATGCGTCGCACCAGTTGCGCACGCCGCTGACGGGGCTGCGACTGCGCGTGGAGGCCGCCCGCGCCGAGAGCACCGACCCGGCGGTCAACGAGGACCTCGACGCCGCGCTCGCGGAGCTCGACCGGCTCGCGCTGATGATCGACGAGCTGCTCCAGCTCAGCCGCGCCGGCGAGCGCAGGATCGCGGGCGAGCAGCTCGCGCTGCCGGCGCTCGCCGACCGCGCCGCGCAACGCTGGTCCGCCGGCGCCGCCGAGCGGCGCCAGCAGTTGAGTGCGAGCGCGGACGGGGCCGGGGCGGCGTGGATCAGCCGCGACGACGCGGACCGCATCCTCGACGCCCTCGTCGAGAACGCGCTGGCCTACTCGCCCGAGGGCAGCGCGGTCGAGATCGCCGCGTTCGCCGGGGGGCTCGCGGTGCGCGACCGCGGGCCCGGCCTCGCGCCGGGCGAGGAGGAGCACGTGTTCGAGCGCTTCCACCGCGGCGGCGCGGGCAGCGACGGCACGCCCGGGACGGGACTCGGCCTGCCGATCGCCCGCGCGCTGGCCAGGCAATGGGGCGGCGAGGTCACGTTGAGCCGGCGCGACGGCGGCGGCACCGTCGCCGAGGTGCGGCTGCCACCGGCATGACGATGCTTTGCCGGCTCTTCACCCGGCGTCTGCAACGCTGACAGCGTGCCCGTTCGCCGCATCCTCCTGTGGACCGTGCTCGCGTTCGCCGGGCTGCTCGTCGCGGTCGCCGTGACGATGGCGGCGACGAGCCTGACCTCCCAGCGCGTCGGCCTGCAGGCCGAGCCGCTCGACGCGGGCGAGGCGCTCGCACCGCGCGAGGACCGCCAGAGCCCGAAGGCGACGGCGACGCCGGACGCCTCCGCGACGCCGAGCCCCGATGAGGCGGAGAGCGAGGGCTTGAGCGAGGGCGACGACGACAGCGGGCAGGGCCGCGGACGTGGTCGCGGCCGCGGCCGCGGCGGCGACGACGACGACTGATCGCTCAGGCGCGCAGGAACGTGAGCACGGCGAGCACCCGGCGATGACCTTCGTTGCCCGGAGGGAGATCGAGCTTGGCGAAGATCGCGCCGATGTCGCGCTCCACGGCGCGCTCGCTCAGCGAGAGCTCCTCGGCGATCGCGTTGTTGGAATGCCCCTCGGCCATCCGCGCGAGCACGTCGCGCTGGCGCGGCGAGAGCGCGTCGAGCGGGCCGGACTCGCGCGGCCGGCTCAGCATCTGGGCGACGACCTCCGGGTCGAGCGCGGAGCCGCCCTGCCCGACCTGGCGCACGGAGTCGGCGAAGCCGCGCGGATCCGCGACGCGGTCCTTGAGCAGGTATCCGACGCCCTCCGCGCTCTCGCCGAGCAGGTCGACCGCGTAGGCCTCCTCGGCGTACTGCGAGAGCACCAGGACACCGGTCCCCGGTAGCTCGGCCCGGATCTCGCGCGCCGCGCGCAGGCCCTCGTCGGTGTGCGTGGGCGGCATCCGGATGTCGGTCACCGCCACGTCCGGCCGGTGCGCCCGTACCTCGCGCATCAACTCCTCCGCGTCCCCCGCCTGGGCGACGACGTCGAACCCGGCGGCCTCGAGCAGGTGCACGACGCCGGCGCGCAGGAGCACCGAGTCCTCGGCGACGACCACGCGCATCGCATCCGGCGCCGGGGCGCTGGGCGCCGCGGGAGCGCCGCCCTCCACGGCGGCGAGCGCCGCGCGCCCGAACTCGCCGGACGTCGCGTAGCGGTCGTCGCGGTCCTTCGCCATCGCGCGCCGCACGACCTCGTCGAGCGCCCGCGGCAGCTCGGGCCGCGCGTCGAGCAGCGACGGCGGCTCGTCGTTGAGGTGCGCCCACATCTTCTCCAGGTCGCTGCCACGATCGAACGGGACGACCCCGGTGAGCGACTTGTAGAGGACGCAGCCGAGCGCGTAGGTGTCCGCGCGGCCGTCGACGTCGCCGCCGCGGGCCTGCTCCGGCGACATGTAGTCGGCTGTCCCCATCGCGAAGCCCGGCTTGGTCAGGCCCGAGTCGCCCTCGGAGCGCTTCGTCAGCCCGAAGTCGGTCAGGAACGCGTGCTCGCCGCCGTTGCGCTGCGCGATCAGCACGTTCGTGGGCTTGACGTCGCGATGCACGAGCCCGCGCTTGTGCGCCTCGTCGAGCGCGTCGGCGACCTGTGCGACGAGGCCTACGGCGCGGGCCGGATCGAGCGCCGACTCTGCCGCCAGCAGGGCGCCGAGGTCGGTGCCGTCGACGTAGCGCATCGTGACGTAGAGGACCCCGGCCTCCTCGCCGGCATGGAAGACCTCGACGGCATGCGGATGGTCGATCGACGCCGCGGCCCGGCACTCGTGCTCGAAGCGCGCGCGGAACACCGGATCGAGCGCCGCGTCCGGCGCGATCAGCTTCAGCGCGACGGGGCGGTCGAGCGCGAGGTCGGTCGCCAGGAAGACGACGCCCATGCCGCCGCGACCGGCGAGCGCCTCGATGCGATGCCCCGCGAAGGTGTCACCGACTGTCAGCTCATGCGGCACTCTCCACCATTCGAGCGGGTCTGGGCCCCAAGCGCAAGTAAGGTCGGCACGATGGCCGCAGGCGAGGAGAAGCCTTTCGACGCGGAAAGCCTCCTGCAATCGCTGATGGACAACGTCCCCGGCGCGATCTACCGCTGCCTCTGGGACGACTTCTGGAGGATGCAGCGCGTCAGCGACGAGATCGAGAGCATCTCCGGCTACCCGGCCGCCGACTTCGTCAACGCGTCGAAGCGAACGCTGGTGTCGGTGACGCATCCCGACGACCGGGATCAGGTCGACGAGGCGATCCGCGCCGCGACCGCCGCAGGCGAGCCGTTCGCGCTCGAGTTCCGCGTCCTGCACGCCGACGGCAGCGTTCGCTGGGTGCTCGAGCGCGGTGTCAAGACGATCGATCGCGACGGGAGCGAGTGGCTCGACGGGATCATCTTCGACATCACCGAGCGCCGCGCGAGCGAGCAGCTGCGGCTCGAACGCGAGACCGAGGCGGCCCGCATCGAGGAGCTCGAGGCCTCGCGGGCGCGCATCATCGAGGCGTCGGACGACGCCCGGCGCCGGATCGAGCGCGACCTGCACGACGGCGCCCAGCAGCGCCTCGTGGTCGCCTCGTTGAAGCTGCGGGCGGCCGAGCAGCGGGCGCAGGCCGGTACCGAGGCCGCGGCGATGCTCGCGGCGGCGCGCGCCGACCTCGACGCGGGGCTCGCGGAGCTGCGCGAGCTCGCGCGCGGCATCCATCCGACCGTGTTGACCACGCTCGGGCTGATCCCGGCCGTGGAGGCGCTGGCGATGCGCTCCGCCATTCCGATCGAGTTGCACGACGAGCTCGGGGACCGGCTCCCGCCTCCCGTCGAGACGGCGCTCTACTACACCGTCGCGGAGGCGCTCACGAACGTCGACCGCTACGCGCGCGCATCGCACGCGACGGTGCGGATCCGGCGCGACGGCGACGTCGTCGCGCTCGAGGTCGCCGACGACGGCTGCGGCGGCGCGGACAGCACGCGCGGGTCGGGACTGCGCGGCCTGGCGGACCGGCTGAGCACGGTCAACGGCGAGCTCGAGCTCGACAGCCCGCGGGACGGCGGCACCCGGCTGCGGGTGCGCGTGCCGCTGGACTGAGCGCGACGGGCCTCCCGGCGAGGCCCGTCGCGCCGCTTCCCCCGTTTGTCGATCAGCCCTGGGTCGAGGCGCCGGTCTTGCCGGTCCGCGTCGCCGTGTTGGACTGCGTGCCTGTCGGCTGCTTGGTCGACACGCCGGTCTTGCCGGTCTTCGTCGCGGACTGCGACTGCGTCGCCGTCCCCGGCTTCGTCGACACGCCGGTCTTGCCCGTCTTCGTCGCGGAGACGGAGTTCGTCGCCGTGGCGGCCTTTGTCGAGTCGCCCGTCTTGCCTGTGTTCGTCGCCGTGTTCGAGTTCGTGGCCGTCGCCGGCTTCGTCGACACGCCGGTGTCGTCGGTGTTCGTCGCGTCGCCGGAGTTCGTGGCCGTGCCCGTCGCCGTGTCGTCGGTGGCTTCGTCGCTCGTCTCGTCGTCGTCGCCGTCGCCGCTGCCCGAGCGGTCGTCGTCATCGTCAGACGCGAGCGTCGCCTTCGCGCCGGTCGTCGCAAGGGCGTCCGTGCTCATCCATACGAGCGGTACGGCCATCAGCAGGAGCACGGCGAACATCAGTGCCGCGAGCCGGCGGCCCGGAGAGGTGGCGGCGACAGCGGGGCCGTCGTCGTGGAGGCTGAGATAGAGGTCTGCTGGTCGGCGGGACATGCGACTCCTCGGATCGGGTGGCCTTACCTGTGATGACACGACCAGACGCCCAGATATCACGAATTGGTGCGCTCAGCGCCGACCCGGGCGGCGCGGCGCCTTGATCGGCAACGAATCGAGCAGCGGCTCGAAGCCGCGCGCGAGCTCGCGCGCGCCCGGGCGGTCCGCGGGCTCGCGGGCAAGGCCCGCGAGCAGCAGCTCCGCCAGCGCCGGCGGCATGTCGCGCGGGGGTGCCGGCGGCGGCGCGACGAGCTGCGGGAAGCGCTGCTCGGGATCCTCGCTGCGCGACCCTCCCTTTGCACGCGGGAACGGCGCGGCTCCCGCCGCGGCACGCCAGAGCGTCGCCGCGAGGCCGAAGACGTCGGCCGGCGGGCCCAGGCGCCCCTCCCACTCCGGCGTTCCGCACTGCTCGGGCGCCATGTAGGGATCGGTGCCGAGGAGCCCGCGCGTGCGTGCCGCGCGCTCGACCGTGCGCGCGATCGAGAGGTCGATGATCCGCGGCGGGACGCCCATGATCAGGTTGTCGGGCTTGAGGTCGAGATGCACCCAGCCCGCCGTCTCCATGTAGGAGATGCCCGCCGCGACGTGCAGCCCGAGCGGGATCAGCTGCTGGAGCCCGAGCCGCCGCTCGGCCTTGAGCAGCCGCCGCAGCGTCGGGCCCTCGAGGTGCTCGACGAGCAGGTGCGGATGCGCGCCCTCCAGCACGGCGTCGAACCCGCGCAGCAGCACCGGGTGCGAGAGCGCCGCCAGCGCCTCGGCCTCGCGCCCCAGGTCACGCAGCGCGCCCTCGTCGTCGGCGACCGCGGGGCGCAGGACCTTCGCGACCATGATCGCGAAGCGCTGCTCGTCCCAGACCAGCAGGACCTCGTAGCGCGTGCCGCCGCCGAGCGGCTTGAGGACCGTCCGCCCGGGCGCGATCTCATCGCCCTCGGCGAGCCCCCAGCTGGTCTCCTCGGTCGCGCCCACGCCGTGGCATCGTGACAGCGGTCGCGCGTTCGCAGGGGCGCTGGGAGGTCGGACGACTGACTAGCGGCACCCCGCGAACGTGATGCGGCCGTCGGGCGGATACTCGACGATCACCCCAACCCCGGGGGCGTAGAGCTTGTACTCGATCTCGCCGTCGGGCTGGCTGAACTCCTGGATCCGGATCACATCGCTGAAGTCGCGGCCGCGGACACGAGCGCGCATCCCCGTCTCCTCGACGCGGTCGGACTCGGTCGTGATCCCGGGGACATCCTCGAGGCGGTACTGATCGCCGAGCTTCGGATCGGCGGGCATCGCCACGCCCGGCACGTCGGTGTCGCGCCCGAACAGCCAGCTGCCATGGTGGTTGACGACCTTGCCGCGGCGGATGTTGTCGACGTCCTCGCCGAGGTAGTAGACGGTCCCGTCGTCGGACTGCGCGAAGTAGTCGAAGGTCTGCTCGACGAGCCTGCCGTCCTCGTAGGCGTCGTCGCGGATCACGACCGCGTCGATCTGCCGGCCCGCGACGACGAACCGCTTCGTCCTGGGCAGCACGGTCTTGACGCTGCGCTCGCGTGTGCCGTCGTCGGCCTTGCCGCGCAGCTCGCAGCGCCGCTTGCCGGTCAGCGGCATGTAGGGGTTGTCGATCGCCGTCGGATCGGAGAACGCCGGTGCGGGAGGGGCGCTCTGAGCACCCGAGCCTGCCACGCCCGCGCCGAGCGCGGCCGCGACAGTTCCGCCGATGATGAGAAGCCTGCGTGTACGTTGCATGCCGCTCAGCCTCCCGGAGCGTGATGAGAGGACAATGAGCCGACGGGAAGCGCGGCCGTCAGCGGCGCGCGCGTGCGTACGCCGCCGCCTGGCGGCGGACGAGCCGCGCCAGGTTCCCGAGCGCGATGTTCCCGTCGACCAGGTGCACGCCCCAGGTCGGGGCGGGCGTCGGGTTGAGCACCGGCGCGCCGCCCAGCGGCGCGATCTGGAGCACGTCGGCGCCGCCCTCCGAGGAGCAGCGGGCCGAGTAGCTGCCCGGGAACGAGAGCCACGTGGCCGCGGTGCCGGGCCGCGGGAAGCCGGCCGCGTCGATCGCGAACGCGATCGCCGTCCCGGGAGCGAACGGCGCGCTCGGGAAGATCGCGTCGACGGGCGCCTCGCCGCCGGCCAGCGCGGCGGGGTTGGTGCACAGCACCTCGAGCCCGGGCTCGGTCGTGCGCCCGAACACGGCATCGCCGGGCACGGGCGCGTTGAAGGTCGAGAACGCCACGACGCAGCCGACCTGGCGATCCGAGCGGCACGCGCGCACATGCTCGAAGTCGCCGCCGGAGTCCCGCCCTTCGCGCACGAGCACGTTGCCCCCGAGCAGCAGCGCGGACACCAGCCGGCGCCGCACCTTCGGGCGGCCGTCGATCTCCTCCGTGATCAGCCGGCGGAGCACGAACGTGCCCTGCGAGTGGCCGATCAGCACCACGCCGCGGCCGCGGTTGTAGCGCTCGAGGTAGGTGCGCCATGCCGCGCGCACGTCGCGGTAGGCACGCGCGCGGATGCCCGCGTCGGTGGAGTTGAGATTCGCCACCGTGACCTGGCGGTAGACCGGGGCGTAGACGCGGCAGTCGCGCGAATAGCGCGCGGCCTGGTAGAGCGCGATCGAGCGGATCTCGGGATCGATCCGCCGCGTCGCCGCCGGCGTGGGCTGGTCGCTCACCGTCGGGTAGACGTAGAAGCAGTCGATCTTCGGGTGCCGCGCACGCTTGACGCGATCGGTTCCGAGCGCCGCTCCGTCGGGCGCGAAGCGCGCTGTGTCGAGGCCCGGCGTGCACGGGTTCGATGCCAGGCCGGGCTTGCAGAGCCACACCGTCTTCGCCTCCGCCGTGGCAGGGAGGAGCAAGGCGAGAGCGAGAGCTGCGAGCAGCAGTCGGCGGCGTGTGTGCATCTGGTCAGCGTGCCAGGTGCCGTGCGATCACGACGCGCTGGATCTCGTTCGTGCCTTCGTAGATCTGGGTGATCTTCGCGTCGCGCATCATCCGCTCGACCGGGTACTCGCTCACGTAGCCGTAGCCGCCGAGGACCTGCACCGCCTCGACCGTCACGTCCATCGCGGCGTCGGACGCGAACAGCTTCGCCATCGACGAGTACAGCGCGAGCTGCGGATCGTCGCGGTCGGCGAGTGCGCAGGCCTTGTAGAGCAGCTCCCGCGCCGCCGCGGTGCGCGTCTGCATGTCGGCGAGCTTGAACTGCATCCCCTGCAGCTCGATGATCGGCTTGCCGAACGCCACGCGCTGCTTCGCGTAGGAGACCGAGTAGTCCAGCGCGCCCTGGGCGATGCCGACCGCCTGGGCGGCCGCCCCGAGACGCGTGCGCTCGAGCGTCCCCAGCGCGACGGAGAGGCCGCGCCCGACCTCGCCGATCACGTTCGCGGCCGGCACGCGCACGTCCTCGAACACGGGCTGGCCGGTCGGCGATCCGTGGATCCCGAGCTTGTGCTCGTACTTCGGGACCGAGAACCCGGGGCTGTCCTTCTCGACGACGAACGCCGTGAAACGCCGCGCGGCGCGGTCCGTGACCGCGAAGACGACGTAGAAGTCGGCGACGCCGGCGTTGGTGATCCAGTTCTTCGTCCCGTTGATCACCCATTCGTCGCCGTCGAGCACCGCGCTCGTCCGCATCGCCGAGGGGTCCGAGCCGGCGTCGGGCTCCGAGAGGCAGAACGCGGGCGACCACTCGCCGCTCGCACAGCGCGGCAGGAAGCGCTCCTGCAGCTCGGCCGAGCCAAAGCGGGCGATCGGCAGCGTCCCGAGCTCCTGGACCATCAGGATCAGCGCGCACGCCGCCGACGCCTTCGCCAGCTCCTCGACCGCGACCTGCAGCATCAGCGTGCCGGTACCGGTGCCGCCGTGCTCCTCGGAGAAGGGCAGCGCGAGCACGTCCTGCTCGGCCAGCAGGCGCCTGATGTCCCACGGGTACTCGTCCGTCGCGTCGATCTCGGCCGCGCGCGGCGCGATCCGCTCCCGCGCCAGCTGCCGGATCGTCGCGCGGAAGTCCTGGTGCTCCTCGGGGAGCTCGTAGACCCCCGTGGTCATCGCCGCGGCAACGTCTTGACGATGAGCTCGGCGATCAGCGTGTAGCCGACGGTGCGGGCGTGGATGTCGCGGAACTCGCAGTAGCCCGTGGCGTAGGAGTCGCCGAGCGAGATGAGGTAGCGCTGGCGCTTGGCCGCGTCCGCGACGGCCGGCAGGGCCAGCGCGAGGGCGATTGCGAGGAGGAGGAACCGAGCGGGAGTCATGTGGCCCAGCAGCGTAGACGGGCGCGCCTCGTACGCTTCCGGCTTGCCGTTCTCCGTACAACTCGGCCTGCTGCTGGCCTTCGTCACCGCGCTGATGTCGGTGTTCGGCTTTCTGCTCAAGCATCGCGGCGCGGTCGCCGCGCCGCCGGTCGAGTGGCGCCGGCCGCTCGCCAGCACCGTCGCGCTGTTCCGCTCGCCGGTCTACACGGTGGGCTGCGTGGTGGCGACGACGTCATGGGGCTTCCACGTCGGCGCGCTGGCGCTCGCGCCGATCTCGCTCGTGCAGTGCGTGATCGCGGGCGGCCTCGTGCTCGTGACGGTGCTCGCCGACCGCGTGTTCGGCCACGACGTCTCGCGCCGCGAGTGGATCGGCGTCGCGCTGACCGCGGCCGGGCTCGCGTTCCTCGCCGCGACGCTCGAGGGAGCGGGTGACTCCGCGCACGCGGACTACGGCGGCTGGGAGATGCTCGGCTACGTCGGCCTCGCCACGATCGCCGGGCTCGGCCTCGTCGCGATGCGGAGCACCAGCGGGCTTGCGTTAGCGGTCGCCGCCGGGCTGCTCTGGGCGGGCTCGGACGTGACGATCAAGGCGCTGAGCGGCAAGACCGGCGAGCTCGGCGCCGGTGTCCTGCTGCACCCGTTCGCGCTCGTGATCCTCGTGCTCTCGCTAGTCGGGCTGCTCGTCTCGGCCCGCTCGCTGCAGATCGGACCGGCCGTGCCCGTGATCGCGCTGACCAGCACGACCGCCAACGCGCTCACGATCGCGGCCGGCCCGATCGTGTTCGGCGAGCCGCTGCCGGAGGAGCCGTTCGCGCTCGCGGTGCGGCTCGCGGCGTTCGCGCTCGTGATCGGCGCGGCGGCGATGACGCCGCCGCCGCTCCGCGTTCCCGCTACGGCGTGACGCCGCGCGCCTGCGCGGCGAGCTCGATCAGGTCCGTGCACGCCTCCAGCGAGATCGCCGTGGAGTCGATCACGAGGTGGTAGTGCTCGGGCTCGCGGGGATCGCAGCGGTAGAAGTGGCGCACGTAGTCGAGCCGGGCACGGTCCGTCTCGTCGATATGGCGCTCGGCGGTCGCGCGATCGACGCCCTCGAGCCGCATGCCCTGCTCGATCCGCGCCTGCTCGGGCCCGGTCAGGCGGACGTGCAGCGCCCCGGGGTGCTCGCGCAGCACGATCGCGGCGGCGCGGCCGAGGATCACCGCGCCCTCCCCCGCCGCGTGCTCGCGCAGCACCTGCTCGGTCGCCTGGCGGAAGGCGTCGTCGGTCAGCATGTGCTCGGGTACGGGCGTCGCGCCGGCGAGCACCGGCGTGACCTGCCCGAACGACAGCAGCGCGCGCGTCAGCCAGCTGCCGATCGACTCGTCGCGATCGATCGCCTCGCGCAACGGGACCGCCAGCCGCTGGGCCACGGACGTCGGGATCGCACGGTCGACGAAGGGCACGCCGAGCCGCTGCGCGACCTCTGGGCCGACCTGGCTTCCGCCGGCGCCGTACGGCGCTGAGAGCGTGATCAGGGTCATGGTGACCGGGGTACCCTCGACATCATGTCAACAGAGGTCACGGAACGACAGGCGCGCGAGGTAGCCGAATCCGCGCGCGAGCGCGAGTGGAAGCTACCGAGCTTCGGCAAGGAGCTGTTCCTGGGCAACTTCAGGCTCGATCTGATCTGGCCCCAGCCGCGACTCCACGCCGACGCGACCGCGCGTGGCGAGCGCTTCCTGGCCCGCTTGCGCGACTTCCTCGTGGCCGAGGTCGACCCGCTGGAGATCGAGCGCGACGCGAAGATCCCCGACCGCGTGCTCGCGGGGCTCAAGGAGATCGGCGCGCTCGGCATGAAGGTCCCCGAGAGCTACGGCGGGCTCGGCCTCTCGCAGCTCTACTACAACCGCGCGCTCGCCCTCGCGGCGGTCTGGCACGCGTCGATCTCGACGCTGCTCTCCGCGCACCAGTCGATCGGCGTCGCCCAGCCGCTGATGGAGTTCGGCTCGGAGGAGCAGAAGCGCAAGTGGCTGCCGCTCGTCGCACGCGACCACATCTCGGCCTTCCTGCTGACTGAGCCCGACGTCGGCTCCGACCCCGCGCGGCTCGGCACGACGGCGGTCCCGGCCGAGGACGGCAGCGGCTACACGCTCGACGGGCTCAAGCTGTGGGCGACGAACGGCGCGATCGCCGACATCGTCGTCGTGATGGCGAAGGTCCCGAAGTCCGACGGCCACCGCGGCGGGATCACCGCGTTCGTGCTGCCCTACGACGCGCCGGGCGTGACCGTCGAGCACCGCAACGCGTTCATGGGCCTGCGCGGGATCGAGAACTCGGTCACGCGCCTGGACGAGGTCTTCGTCCCGAGCGAGAACGTGATCGGCGAGGAGGGCCAGGGGCTGAAGATCGCCCTGACGACGCTCAACACCGGCCGTCTCGCGCTCCCGGCGATCTGCCTCGGCACGGCGAAGTGGGCGACGAAGACCGCGCGCGAGTTCGCCTCCGAGCGGGTCCAGTGGGGCCAGCCGGTCGGCCGGCACGACGCGGTCGCGCAGAAGATCGCGTTCATCGCCGCGACGGCGTTCGGGCTCGAGGCGATGCTCGACGTTGCCGGCCGGCTCGCCGACGACAAGAAGTCGGACATCCGGATCGAGGCGGCGATCGCCAAGCTCTACGCCTCCGAGCTGGGCTGGCAGGTCATCGACGAGCTGATGCAGATCCGCGGCGGCCGCGGCTACGAGACGGCGGAGTCGCTCAAGGCGCGCGGCGAGCGGCCGGTCCCGGTCGAGCAGCAGCTGCGCGACATGCGCATCAACCGCATCTTCGAGGGTTCGACCGAGATCATGCACCTGCTGATCGCGCGCGAGGCCGTCGACCGCCACCTGGAGGTCGCGGGCGCGATCCTCGAGGGCGAGGGCGACCTCAAGGAGAAGGCGCGCGTCGCGCTGCAGGCGGGACGGTTCTACGCGAAGTGGCTGCCCCAGCTCGCCGTCGGCGAGGGCCAGAAGCCGGGCGCCTACGAGCAGTTCGGCGACCTCGCCGGGCACTTGCGCTTCGTCGAGCGCAACTCGCGCAAGCTGGCGCGCTCGACGTTCTACGCGATGGGCCGCTGGCAGGCGAAGCTCGAGAAGCGCCAGGCGGTGCTCGGACGGATCGTCGACATCGGCGCGGAGCTCTTCGCGATCTCCGCCGCGGTCGTCTACGCGGACACGATCCGAACGGAGCAGCCGGAGCGCGCCGCCGAGGCCGCCGAGCTGGCCGACATCTTCTGCAAGCAGTCGCAGCGCCGCATCGCCGCGCTCTTCCACGCCCTCTGGAACAACGACGACGTCGAGAACTACGCGGTCGCGCAGCGTGTGCTCGAGGGCCGCTACGCCTTCGTTGAGGAGGGCATCGCGGACCCGGCGGACGCCTAGCCGCGCCGCGTTCACGTCAACGGCGGGCATCGAGGGTGAGCCCGGAGCGGCCCGAGAGCCAGCACGGGCCGCGAACGTCGCTGAGTCGCCCCTATAGGGGGTACTCAGCGACGTTCGGCGCGCCCGGGCGCGCCGCCGCGGCGATCCGCGCCCGGCCCTCGTAAGCGCCGGCGCGACCGCTACGCCGCGGAGACCTCCGCCCGCGCGGCTGCGACCCCGCGCGCCAGCCGGATCCGGTGGCCCGACGCGCTGCCGAGCAGCGCGGCGTCGAGCTGGGCACGCTTGAACAGCCAGTGCACGTCGGCCTCCCAGGTGAATCCAATGCCGCCATGCGCCTGGATCGCGGAGCCCGTCACCTCGACGCCGGCGTCCCCCGCCGCCGCGCAGGCCAGGCCGACGGCCTCGGGCAGGCGCTCGGGCGCCGCGCCGGCCGCCCAGGCGGCGAAGTAGGCGGCCGAGCGGGCGCCCTCGGTCAGCAGCAGCATCTGCGCGCAGCGGTGCGCGACCGCCTGGAAGGAGCCGACCGGGACGCCGAACTGCTTGCGCTCCGAGACGTAGGCGACCGTCATGTCGAGCGCCCGCTGGCAGACGCCGACCAGCTCGGCGGCGACGGCCGCGCCCGCGCGGCCCAATGCGCTCTCGACGTCCCCGCCCAGCGCCGGACCGTCACCGCTCACGCGCGCGTAGCGCCGCGTCGGGTCGATCGCGTCGACCGGCTCGATGTCGGCGTCCGCGCGCGCGATCACCCGCGGCGCGCCCTGCTCGACCACGACGATCACGCTCGCGCCGACGGCATCGGCGATCAGGTCGCGCGCGCCACCGAAGGCTCCGGTCAGCTCGCCGGAAGCCAGCCCCGGCAGCCAGCGGGCGCGCTGCTCGTCGTCGCCCGCGTGCTCGATCGCCAGCGCGGCGAGCGTGCTGCCGAGCAGCGGCACCGCGGCCACCGCGTACCCGAGCTCCTCGAGCAGCACGGCGAGCTCGACGGAGCCGAGCCCCTGGCCGCCGTGCTCCTCGGCGATCGCGATCCCGGGCCAGCCGAGCTCGCACAGCTCGCGCCAGAGCGCCTCGTCGTAGCGGCCCTCCTCGGCCGCCGCGCGGACGCGCGCGAACGGCGAGCGGCTGGCGAGCAGCTCGCGCGCGGTCGCCTTGATCGTGCGCTGGTCCTCGGTGAAGTCGAAGTTCACGACAGCCTCCTCAGCGCGCCCGCGGCAGGCCGAGCACGCGCTCGGCGACGATGTTCTTGAGGATCTCGGTCGTGCCGCCCTCGATCGTGTTGCCGCGCGCGCGCAACAGCTCGTAGCCCCAGGGCGAGCCCGCGACGAGCGCGTCGCCGCCGAGCAGGTCCGCAGCGACCTGGGCGAGCTGCTGGTTGGTCTCCGACCACATCCACTTGGTCAGCGAGCCCTCCGGGCCCGGCTGGCCGTACTTCTCGATCGCGGTCAGGCCGCGGTAGGCGGTCAGGCGCAGGATCTCGGTCTTCACGTGCAGCGCGCCGAGCTTGTCCGCGACGACGTCGTCGGCGAGCAGCCCGCGCTCGGCGGCCGCGTCGATCAGATCGTCGAGCAGCCGGCGCAGCCGCACCTGGAGGAAGAACGCCAACCCGGCGCGCTCGTTCATCAGCGTGGTCAGCGCGACCTTCCAGCCGTTGCCCACGCCGCCGATCACGTACTCGTCCGGGATCCGCGCGCCTTCGATGAAGAGCTCGTTGAACTCCGACTCGCCGGTGATCTGGCGCAGCGGCCGGACTTGCACCTCGGCCTGGTCCATGTCCATGAGGAAGTAGGTCAGGCCCTTGTGCTTGGCGGCCTCGGTGTCGGTGCGGGCGACGAGCATGCACCACTTCGCGTACTGCGCGCCGCTGGTCCAGACCTTCTGGCCGGTGACGATCCAGTCTTCGCCCGCCTTCACCGCGCGCGTGTTCAGCGCGGCCAGATCGGAGCCGGCATCGGGCTCGGAGAACCCCTGGCACCAGATCTCCTCGCCCGAGAGGATCGGGCCGAGCAGCCGGTCCTTCTGCTCCTCCGTGCCCCAGACCATCAGCGTCGGACCGCCGAGCAGCAGGCCGAGCACGTTGGCGGGCAGCGGCGCGCGGGCGCGCCCGAGCTCCTCGAAGAAGATCGCCGACTCGGTCAGCGTGGCGCCGCGGCCGCCGTGCTCGACCGGCCAGTGCGGCGCGGCCCAGCCGCCCTCGTAGAGGCGGCGCTGGAAGTCGCGCCGCCAGGCGTAATGGCGGTCCTCTTCGTGGAGCGGCTCGGGGCCCGGGTCGTTGGCCGCGAACCAGGCGCGCAATTCGTCGCGGAACGCCGTCTCGCGGTCCGAGAAGGTCAGGTCCATCCGAAGGCTCCTTTCGCGGTCGCGGCGCCTACGAGCTGGGCCACCGCGCAGGCCAGCAGCGTGTCGGTCAGGCCGTCGAGGTCGTCGAGCTCACCGGCGCGCAGGCGCGCGCAGGCGAGCTGGTCGACGCCGGCGGCGAGCACGAAGAGCGCGTCATCCGACGGCAGGCGCGGCGAGCCCGAGGCCTCGAACGAGCTGCGGTAGCGGTCGGCGAAGCGCCGCAGGGTCGCGTCGCGCGCGGCCTGCGCCGTCGGCCCGGCCGCGTGGATCTCGATCAGCCAGGTGCGCGCGAAGGCCGGCTCGGCGGCGAGGCAGTCCAGGAAGGCACGCAGCCCGGCGCGCAGCTGCGCGCGCCAGTCGCCGCCGGCGGCGCGCACGGCGGCGTCGATGCGGGATTCCAGCACCTCGACCCCGTGCCGGTAGGCCTCGAGGAAGCACTCCTCCTTCGACGCGAACAGCGCGTAGAACGTGCCCCGCGAGACGCGCGCAGCGCGCACGGCGTCGGCGACGGTCGCGTCGGCGTAGCCCTTCTCCGCGACCGCCTGCGTCATTCCCTCGAGCAGCCGCGCGAGCTGCGCGCCGCCGCGGGCATCGAGGTGCGGGGCGACCGAGGGGTGCGCGGCGACGAGCGAGGCTTGCACCGCGCGTACCTTACGGGTACGGAGACGTACTCGCAAAGTACGCAGTTGCGGGAATCATCCGCGAGGTGAGATCGTCGGCTTCTCATGGACACCTCGCTCCCACAGCTCTCTGGCGATCGCGTCTTCCTCACGGACGGAGGCCTCGAGACGACGATGATCTTCCACCGCGGACTCGAGCTGCCGCTGTTCGCCGCCTTCACGCTGCTCGAGGAGGAGCAGGGCCGCGCAGCCCTCCGCGAGTACTTCTCGCGCTACCTCGAGGTCGCGCGCGAGCACGACGCGGGCTTCATCCTCGACACCGCCACGTGGCGGGCGAACCCCGACTGGGGCGCGCAGCTCGGCTACGACGCCGCCGCGCTCGACCGCATCAACCGCGACGCCGTCGGGTTCGCGCACGAGATCCGCGAGCGCCATGGCGAGTCGCCCGCGCCGATCCTGGTCGACGGCGTCGTCGGCCCGCGCGGCGACGGCTACGTGGCCGGCGAGCTGATGTCGGCAGAGGAAGCGGAGCGCTACCACGGGCCGCAGGTGCGCTCGTTCGCCACGGCCGGCGCCGACATGGTCTCCGCGATCACGATGACCTACGCGGAGGAGGCGACGGGCATCGCGCGCGCCGCCGCGGCGGCAGGGATCCCGGTGGCGATCTCCTTCACCGTCGAGACCGACGGCCGGCTGCCGAGCGGTCAGGCGCTCGGCGACGCGATCGCGCAGGTCGACCGCGAGACGGCCGGCTCGGTCGCCTACCACATGGTCAATTGCGCGCACCCGACGCACTTCGAGGAGGTGATCGCGCAGGGCGGCGAGTGGCGCGACCGCATCGCGGGACTGCGCGCGAACGCCTCGGCGCTGAGCCACGCCGAGCTCGACGAGGCCGAGGAGCTCGACGAGGGCGACCCCGCCGAGCTGGGCGCCGGCTACGCCGGGCTGCGCTCGCACCTGCCCAACCTCAGCGTGCTGGGCGGCTGCTGCGGCACCGACGAGCGCCACGTCGCCGCGGTAGCGGCGGCCTGGGCCACCTAACCCGCGAGCCAGCGCTCCAGCAGCCGGCGCGCGATGGCGAGCCGCGGCGGCAGCAGCAGCGAGGTCGCGCCAGGCTCGCCGGGATCCGGCTCGCCGCCCCAGCCGGCCACGTCGTCGGCCGCCGCGGCGGCGACCTCGTCGCGGCTGAACCAGCGCACGTCCTGGATCTCGTCCTCGAGCGCTCGCGGCTCGCCCGCGAGCCACGGCACCTCGAAGCCGAGCATCAGCGACGACGGGAACGGCCACGGCTGCGAGGCGACGTAGCGCGGCTCGCCCACCTCCACCCCGCTCTCCTCGGCGACCTCGCGCACGACGGCCTCCTCCAGGCTCTCGCCCGGCTCGACGAACCCGGCGAGCGCCGAGTAGCGCCGCGGCGGCCAGCTCGGCGCGCGCCCGAGCAGCACCCGGCCGGCGTCCGTGACCAGCATGATCACGACGGGATCGGTGCGCGGATGGTGGTGGATCCCGCAGCGCGGGCAGACGCGGACCAAGCCGCCCTCGCCCAGCTCCGACGGGGAGCCGCAGGATGCGCAGAAGCGGTGGCGGCGGTGCCAGTTGCAGAGCGCGGCTACGTACGCCGCGAGCCCGCCCTCGTCCTGCGGGAGCACGGCGACGGCCTCGCGCAGCGGAACCGGCCGCGGCCCGGCCGCCGGCGACGGCGGCGCGGCGCCGCTCCCGCGCTGCCCGCCGGCGGCGATCAGGCGCGGCGGCCGCTCGCCGCCCGCCGGGCCGATGTCGAGGTCGACCGCGAACAGCGGGCCGGCGCTGTCGATGCCGAGCAGGAGCGGCTCGGACCCGCTCCCGGCCTCGGCGAGCGGCACGCGCAGCAGCCGCTCGCCGTCCATCACGATCCCCTCGTCGCCCGCGAGCACCGCCCGCGCGTCAGCGTGCTCGCGCTGGGCGGCGATCCACTCCGGGTCGCGCCTGCGGGCATCGCCCGCCCGGTCGAGCCGCGCGCCGGTGAAGGCGTTGGCTGAGCTCACGCGAACGCCGGCATGACCTCGGCGGCGATCAGCTCGAGCGCCTCGACGTCACGGTGCAGCAGGTGCTGGAGCATCACGCGCTCCACGCCGGCCTCCTCGTACTCGCGCAGCCGCGAGACGACCTCGTCGGGCGTGCCGGCGATCCAGTTGCGCCGCAGCTCGTCGATGTCCGTCACGCGGCCCTGCCACTCCCCCAGCCGCCAGGCCCTGGCGCGCAGGTCGCCCTCGTCGGCGCCGATCAGGAACCCGTGCATCAGCGAGTGCGTCAGCGTCCGGGGATCGCGGCCGGCCTGCTCGCACGCGGCATCGAGGCGAGCGCCGGCCTCCGCTGCCTCGGCGGGCGAGGCGGAGACGACGTTGTACTCGGCCGCCCAGCGCGCGGCCAGCGCCGCGCCACGCCGGGCCGCCTCGCCTCCCATCACCAGCGGCAGCGGGTCCTGCACGGGCTTGGGTTGCGCATCGAGCCCCTCCACGGTCCAGTGCTCGCCGGCGAAGTCGAACGGCCCCTCGCCCCAGGACCCGTGGATGATCTCGAGCTGCTCGGCGAGCATGTCCATGCGCGTGCGCAGCGGCGGGAAGGGGAACCCGTGCGCGCGGTGCTCGGCCTCGTTCCAGCCGGTGCCGACGCCGAGCTCGACCCGCCCGCCGGAGATGTGGTCCGCCGTCACCGCGTTGCGTGCGAGGACCGAGGGGTGGCGGAACGTCGCCGGCGAGACCAGCGTTCCCAGCCGCACGCGCGAGGTGATCGCGGCGAGCGCGCAGAGCGTCGCCCAGGCGTCGAGCGACGCGCGCCCCCCGACCCCGTCGAGGGACCCGTAGTGGTCCGAGCGGAACAGCGTCTCGAACCCGAGCCGCTCGCAGGCCTGCGCGAGCGCGACCCAGTCCTCCCAGGTCACGTCCTCCTGCCCCTCGATCATGACCGCGAACCGCACGCCCGCCACGCTAGCGACCTGGCGCCTGCCGGGCTTTCCGATGCGTACAGTGCCGCGCATGCGAGTCCGCGCGCCCGAGCCGAGCGACGCCCCGGCGGTGCTCGACCTGATCGTCGCGCGCGACATCGCCGACCTCGGACGTCCGGATTACACGATCGAGGACGTCCGTGCCGACTGGGCGGCGCCGGGCGTCGATCCGGCGCTCGACGCGTGGCTGGTCGAGGAGGACGGCGGCGAGGCGATCGGCTACGCGCTGCTCGACGACCGCGGCGCGGCGCTCGTCACCGTGCCCCCGGCGAGCGAGGGCCGCGGCGTCGGCACGCTGCTGCGCGAGGCCGCCGAGGCGCGTGCGATCGAGCGCGGCGAGGCGCTCGTGCGGCAGTACGTCCCGACCGCGAACGAGGCGGCGCGCACGAACCTCCTGGACGCCGGCTACTGGCCCGCGTTCAGCTACTTCCGCATGCGCATGGACCTCGCCGACGCGCCGGAGCCGCCGGCGGACGTGCCGGTGCGCCCGTTCGGCCGCGGCACGGACGACGGCCCCGTGCACGCCCTCGTCGAGGAGGCGATGGCGGGCGTCCCCGGCAACGAGCCCCGCTCGCTCGAGTCCTGGCAGCTGGCGAAGGTCGAGCGGGAGGGCTGGGAACCGTCGCTCTGGCTGCTGCACGAGGACGTCGACGGCCTCACCGGGGTCGTCCTGTGCGAGCGCTGGGAGGAGGGAGTCGGCTACGTCGACTACCTGGCCGTGGCGTCGCGCGCCCGCGGGCGGGGACTCGGCCGCGCGATGCTGCTGCACGGCCTCGCGGCGCTGCGCGAGGCCGGGCTGGGGGTCGCCGAGCTGTCCGTGCAGGGCGAGAACGCGAGCGCGACCCGGCTCTACGAGTCCGTGGGCATGCGCCCCGTGTGGACGATCGAGCGCTGGGAGAAGCCGCTCCGCCCGGCGTAGAGCACCACCGCCACGGCGGTGGCCAGGTTGAGGCTCGAGACCCCCGCGCGCATCGGGATCCGCACGCGCGCGGCGGCACGCGCCGCCAGCTCCGCGCTGACACCGTCACGCTCGGTCCCGAACGCGAGCAGCGCGCCCTCCGGCAACGCCGCGAGCTCCTCGCCGGCGGGGTCGAGCACGACCAGCGGCCGGTCGCCCAGCGCCGCGGGCTCGGCGCGGCCGACCGGCAGCGCGAAGTGCAGGCCGGCGGAGCCGCGCAGAGCGGCGGGGTCCCACGGGTCGCGCGGGCCCGTGGTCAGCACGCCGGCGGCGCCCGCCGCCGCGGCGGCGCGCACGACCGCGCCGACGTTGCCGAGGTGGCGCGGGTCCTCGAGCAGCACGACGGGCGGGCCGGGAGCGGCGGCGAGCAGCGCGCCGGCGTCGAGCGGCGGGCGGCGCGCGACCGCCACCACGCCGGTGTGCGGCACGCGCGCGACGAGCACGTCGAGCGCCCGCTCGGCGACGAGCGCCGCCAGCGCGGCGCGCACGTCGGGAGCCAGCCGCACCGCCAGCCGGTCGAGCGCCGCCGTGTCCGCGGACGCCGCGGCCACGACCTCGGCGCCGAACCGCAGCGCGTGCTTGAGCGCGTGGAAGCCCTCGAGGAGAACGAGGTGCGCGTCCGTGCGCGCGGCCGCGAAGGCCTCCGCGACGGGGTCCGCTCCCATGGCGGCGAAGGATGCCAGCTCGACGTTGCCGGGTATGCCCTGCCCATGCCCGAGACCGTCGAAGTCCCCCCGGTCGGCGCCGAGCGGCTGAGCGAGGTGCTGGGCGAGGAGCAGCTGCGTGCCTTCGGCGAGGGCACCGAGGACGCGCTCGCGCTGCTCGACGAGCGCACCGTCTGGAACGTCAACTCCACCGCCAGGGGCGGCGGCGTCGTCGAGCTGCTGCTGCCGCTCGTCGGCTATGCGCGCGGGATCGGCATCGACTGCCGCTGGGAGGTGATCGGCGGCGATTCGAGCTTCTTCGACGTGACGAAGCGGCTGCACAACCGCCTGCACGGCGCCGAAGGCGACGGGCGCCCGCTCGACGACGACGCGCGCCGCACCTACGAGCGCGCGCTGCATGGGGAGGCCGACGCGCTGGCCGCCCGCATCCGGCCCGAGGACGTCGTGATCCTGCACGACCCGCAGACCGCCGGCCTGGTCGAGCCGCTGCGCCGCACGGGCGCGAAGGTCGTCTGGCGCTGTCACATCGGTATGGACGAGCCCAACGACGTCGTTCGCGATGCGTGGGCGTTCCTGCGTCCGTACGTCGAGTCCGCGGACGCGTTCGTCTTCTCCCGCGCCGCGTTCGCGTGGGAGCAGCTCGACTCCGCCCGCATCCACCTGATCGCGCCGTCGATCGACGCCTTCGCGCCGAAGAACCAGGACCTCGACGACGAGACCGTCCGCGCCGTCCTGCTCACGACCGGGATCGTGCGCGACGGCGAGCCTCCGGACGGCGCCGCGTTCGAGCGCCACGACGGCAGCCCCGGACGGGTGGAGCGCCGGGCGCGAGATCCACGAGGACGCGCCCCTGGCGCCGGATGACCCGGTGGTGCTGCAGGTCTCGCGCTGGGACGCGCTGAAGGACCCGCTAGGGGTGATCCGCGGCTTCGCCGACCACGTGCCCGACGCGCACCTCGTCGTCGCCGGCCCATCGGTCACGGCCGTCGCCGACGACCCGGAGGGCGAGCAGGTGCTGCGCAGCGCCCAGCGGCTGCGCGAGGAGCTGCCGGAGCAGGCGCGGCGCCGGCTGCACCTCGCGTGCCTGCCGATGGACGATCCCGAGGAGAACGCGATCATCGTCAACGCGCTCCAGCGCCACGCCCGCGTCGTCGTGCAGAAGAGCCTCGCGGAGGGCTTCGGGCTCACCGTCGCGGAGGCGATGTGGAAGGCGCGACCGGTGGTCGCGTCGCGCATCGGCGGCATCCAGGACCAGATCGTCGACGGCACCAGCGGCGTGCTGCTCGACGACCCCGCGGACCTGCCGGCGTACGGCGCCGCCGTCGCCGGGCTGCTCGCCGACGCCGACCGCGCCGAGCGCATCGGCGACGCGGCGCGCGAGCGCGTCCGCAGCGACTTCCTCAGCTCGCGCAGCCTGCTCGACTACCTGCGCGTCGCGCAGGCCGTGCTGGCCTGACCGCCGGTTACGCACGCGGCGTCCACGCTGCGTACGCTCAACGGATGGCCTTCCAGCCCGACGACCTACTGAGCGAGGCTGCCCTCGAGGCCGCCGTCGCCGCCCTCGCGGAGCGCAACCAGCACCATCTCGCCGACATGAACGAGGTCGAGCAGTCCGATGCCGTCGGCCACTGGCGCGAGCTCGCGATGACCGTGCTGACCGCCGCGCGCACCGCGAGCGGCCCCGGCCTCGCCGAGGGCGAGTCCGGCGGCCGCGCCGCGATCGTGCTCGAGGACGCCGGCGGCGACGAGATCACCGTGCATGCGAGCTTCTACCCGCAGCTCGAGGACCTCGGCGGCGGCGAGGTGGCGGCCACGCCCGCCCAGGCCACCGCCCTCGAGCTGCTCGAGCAGCTCGCGGGCGAGGACGAGGGCGAGGACGAGCCGCTGGCCTGAGCGCCCTACGGCGCCCTGAAGTAGAGCCACTGCTCGGCCATGCGCTTCGCCTGACCGGCGGTGAACTCCGTGTAGCAAGCGTCGTAGGAGTAGTCCATGTAGTTGTGGATCGGGTCCACGCCCGGAGCCGTGCACGTGTCCTGTCCGATCGGGCAGCCCGTGGTCGGGAAGCGCTCCGCCGGCGTGTCGTCGATGCGGTCGCCCGTGGTCGAGCAGCCGTTCTGGAACGTGTGCGCCACGCCCAGCCAGTGGCCGACCTCGTGCGTACGCGGTGAAGCCCAGGTTGTAGTTCTTGATCGTGCCACCGGGCATCGAGTCGAACGCCATCACGACGCCGTCGATCTCCGGGCGGCCGCGGACGTCCTTCGGGTAGTAGGCGAACCCGAGATAGCCGGCGCCGCTGTTCGAGTAGATGTTGAGCGCGTTCATGCCGCCCTCGTGCAGCGCGTACTTCGCCTCGCGCTCGACACGCGAGTGCGCCATCTCGAACCACTCGGCGTTCGTCGTGCGGGTCGTCTTGACGAGCTGGAACTTGAAGCCCGTGTTGGCGCCGCCGCGGGCGCCCGCGAACGTCTGGTTGAGAACGTCGATCTGCGCCTGGACCTGGCTCTGCGGGACGTTGCCGTCGGCGAGCGTCGGCCCCTTGTTGATCACGTGGAAGTAGACCGGGATCGTCGCCGAGAAGCGCTTGCCGACCTTCGGCACCGAGCCGGCGGGGATCTCGATGTCCGTCGCGTCGATCACGGGCTCGCGAACGATGCCGCCGCGTGCGGCTGCCGTGCGCGCGGCGTCGAGGCTGCCGATTCCGACAGCCGAATCCGGCAGCAGCGCATTGCACGCCGCCAGGTCTGCGTGGTTGTGGCCGGTCTCGGCGGCCGGTGCCGGCGCGGCACCCACGGCGGCCGCGAGCGCCAGCGTCGTCAGCACGGCCGGCGTGCGCCGGCCGAGTCGGGTCGTCATGTGTACCCCTCCCGGAAACTAGTCGGAGAGGCGAAGGTAGCGGGTGCGTCAACCGGCGACGGGCGGCTTGCGCCCGAGCGCCGCGAACAGGGCCTCGTAGTCAGCGATCCCGCAGCCGTCCGAGCGGGTGACCGTGACGTCCACGGGCTCACCCTCGAGCGTTCCGGTCATGTGCGCCTTCTCGGGGCCGCCGTACTGCTGCGTGCACGCCCGCGCGGGATCGGCGGGCTCGGCGACGGCGGCGAGCTTGTCGAGCCGCCCCTGCTCGCACGGCTTCGCGCCGCCGCAGCGCAACTCGATCGCGATCGGGTCCGATCCCGCTCCGGTGACCTCGACGGTCAGCCGGGTGCTGTCCGCGGGAGCGGTAGCCGCAGGCTGCTCGTCGTCGGCGCCGCAGGCCGCAAGGGCCGTGGCTGCGAGCAGGGCGGGCAGGAGGCTGGAGAGCCGTCGCATGTTGGTACTACGCCGCTGCGCCCGAACCGTCACAGGACTTCGCCACACTTCCCCCATGCCCACGCCCGATCCGCACGAGGTCGTCCGCGCGCTCCGCGGCGGCGGCCCGGCCACGCTCGACGCGTTGCACGCGCGACTCGGGGCGCCCGAGCGCGGCGCGCTCGCCTGGGCCGTCGACGACGCGGTCGCGCGCGGCTGGGTGCACTCCACGGCCGGAGCGGACTGCGGACCCGACGGGATCTGCTCCACGTCCGCCCCGGCCGTCTTCACGCTGACGCCGGGCGGCCGGGCGGCGCTCCGAGCATCCGCGTGACCGACAGCACCGCGAGCAGCGTCATGCAGATCGCCGAGCCGACGCACCAGATGCAGATCGCGTCGAGGCGCACGATCTCCACGTAGGTGAGCCAGCACGAGAACCCGAATCCCGCCAGCGACAGGAACGCCGTGACCGTGCGCGCGGCTTCGCTGTCCCGCGCGAGCGAGCCGAGGATCGCGGCGAATCCGGCGAGCCCCAGCAGCGCGACCGGCACGCCGGCCAGGTCCGCGTACGCGGACTGCTGCACGGTCGCGCAGCCATGCGAGATCGCGCACACAGGCGCGCCGCCGGTGTAGTGGACCAGCGTGAGATAGCCCGCGATCCCGAGACCGCAGAGCGCGACGACCGCCGCGGCGACGCGCAGCTTCATCGCTGCGACTCCGCGGCGAGCACGGCCATCAGCGACTGCGCGTCCACGACATGCGTCTTCCCGCCCTTGCGGGCGACCGTGAACGTCGGCGTGGAGTCGATCCCGCGCCGCTGCGCCTCGGCGTTGGCGCGGTCGAGCGGCGCCTGCGCGGCCTCGCCGTCCGCGTACTCGAGCGCGGCCTGGGCGTCGACGCCGGCGACAGCCGCGACCGAGCGCAGGAACCCGTCCGTCACGTAGCCGGAGTTCTCCTGGCCCTGTGCGGCGTAGAACGCCTCCAGGAACGGCCACAACCGCCCCTGCCGCTCGGCGCCGGCCGCCACGCGGGCGGCGCGCACGGAGTCGGGTCCGATGAAGTGCAGCGTGCGGACCTCGAGCTTCGCCTTGCCGGTGCGCACGTAGTCGCGCACGAGCGCCGGCAGCGTCTCGCGTGCGGCGACCGCGCAGACAGGACACTGCAGATCGACGTACTCCGTCACGGTGAGCGGCGCGCGCTGGTCGCCGAGCACGCCGTCGCGCTCGCGGATGCCGCTGAACAGGCTGGAATCGACGGGGGCGACCGGCGCGGCGGGCTTGCCGTTGGTCGAGGAAGCGACCGCCGCGGCGGCGACGCACGCGAGTGCGACGCCGGCGGCTGCAAGCAGCCGGAAGACGCGCGTGCGACGCGTGCGGGCGGCCGCCGCGGACTCGGCTGCGATGCGCTCGGCGCGGCGCTGCTCGCGCAGCTCGCGCTTCGTGAGGTGGTTCGACATGGGGACTCCTTCTCGACAGGGATGGGCGCGCCGGCCGGGATCGGCCGCGCGAGCGGACGCGGACGGCGCTCGGGGCGCCGTCAGTCGGGTCGGGAGGGAGGCCCGCGTTCGCGCGTCCCGAGCGCGAACCGGGTGGCGGGGCCATGCGGCCTGGCCGCGTCGAGGTGGCGGACGAACGCCGGCGCCATCCGCAGCCGCGGCGCATCCGGCCGCAGCGAGCGGACGAGCTCCTCGGCCGCGGGGGCGATACGCAGCGCGAGTGCCAGCACCGCGCCGGCCGCGAGGCAGAAGGCGAGCAGCTCGGGCCAGCCCCCGCCGAGCGCGGCGCCGTCACCGAGCGCCCCGGCAAGCAGCGCCTGGCCGCCGCAGACCGCGGCAACGCCGCCGCTGCCGATCAGCCAGAGCCGCAGGAAGCCGGGCGCTCGCGCGCCGCTGCCGGCGCCGCGCGCGAGCCCGCCGACCGCGAGCGCCAGGCCCGCGGCGTAGAGCACGAGCAAGATCGTCGCGGCCATGCCCAGCCAGCCCTGGCCGGCGGCCTCGAGACAGCTCTGGGCGCGCGGTCCGCAGGCGAGCGTCGCGCGCGCAAGATCGACGGCCACCGCCAGCAGCGGTACCAGGACGAGCGCGCGCAGGATCAGGGGGATGCGGGGCATCAGGAAGACCGATCCAAGCATCGACGCTTCAAGCGCGGCTGAAAACCGTGCAAACCCGCAGACTTGACCGGGGCCGGCCGTGTGGAGCACCCGCTAGCCTCGACGCGCATGGCCGAGGAGCTCGCGAAGGTCGGGGAGATCGAGATCTGCTTCGAGACGTTCGGCAGCAGGGACGACCCCGCGCTCCTGCTCGTCATGGGCCTCGGCACGCAGATGGTCGCCTGGCCCGAGGACTTCTGCCGGCAGCTCGCCGGGCGCGGCTACCTCGTGATCCGGTTCGACAACCGCGACGTCGGCCGCTCCACGCACCTGCGCGGGCGGCCTCCCACGATCCGGCAGCTGGTGCTGCGCGACAAGCGCGCGGTGCGCTACTCGCTCGCCGACATGGCCGCCGACGCGATCGGCCTGCTCGACCACCTCGGGATCGAGCGCGCCCACGTCGCCGGCGTTTCGATGGGCGGCATGATCGCCCAGACGATGGCTGCGCGGCACCCCGACCGCGTGCTCTCGCTCGCTTCGATCATGTCCAACACGGGGCATCGCTGGAAGGGCACGCCCGGGCTGCGCATCTATCCGATCTTCCTGCGCAGCCCCGGGCGGACGCGCGAGGGCGCGGTCGAGTCGACGGTGTCCGTCTTCAAGCTGATCGGCTCGCCCGATTTCCCCTTCGACGAGGAAGCGACGCGCACCACTGCCGCGCTCAGCTACGACCGCGGCTACAACCCCGCCGGCGCGAGCCGCCAGCTCGCCGCGATCCTCGCCGCCGGCGACCGGGCGGCCGAGCTGCGCGGCATCACCGCCCCGACCGTCGTGATCCACGGCACGAAGGACCGGATGGTCCGGCCCTCGGGCGGGCGCGCGACGGCAGCGGCGATCCCGGGCGCGCAGCTCGTGACGATCGAGGGCATGGGGCACGACCTTCCGCGCGGCGCCTGGGACCGGATGATCGACGCCATCGTGGCGAACGCGCAGCGCGCAGGCGCGTCGGAACGGAGCATCGCAGCGGCGTAGCCTGCCGCGGGTGCTCTCGATCACCCGTGCGGGACCCGAGGCGCTGGACCGGCTCGCGCCCCTCTGGCTGCTGCTGCACCGCCACCATCGCGAGGTCGGGGGCGAGGCGCTCGGGCCCTACGTCGACGACGACAGCTCGTGGCGGGCGCGGCGCGAGCTCTACGCCGGTTTCCTCGGCAGCGGCGGCTTCGCGCTCCTGGCCGAGCGCGACGGCGAGCTGGCCGGCTACGCGATGGTGGCCGTGACGCCGGTCGCCGAGACGCTGATGCCAGACACCTGGCGGACGGGCGACCACGTGGCGGAGATCGAGACGCTCTCGGTCGCGCCGCACGCTCGCGGCGAGGGCATCGGATCCGCGCTGCTCGACCGGATCGACGCCGAGCTCGAGTCGGCCGGCGTGCGCGACGTGATGATCGGCGCGTTCGTGACGAACACCGACGCGATCCGGCTCTACGAGCGGCGCGGCTTCCGGCCCGCGTGGCTGTACATGCTGCGGCTCGACGGGCGATCGGCGTAGCATCCGCGGGGAGGGCGATGACTGCCGGCGAGTCGATCACGGTCGAGTGCCCCAAGTGCGGCGACCGCTTCCAGGACTGGTACCGCCCGTGCGCGAACCTCGAGCTCGATCCTGACCTCGCCGATCCGGGCTACCTCGACTGCGCCGCGACGGCGACGTGCCCGCACTGCGGCAAGTCGATCCGGCTCGGCGTGCTGACCGCCGACGGCGACGTGTGGCGCCACGGATAGCCTGATCGCCGTTATGCCGCCCGCCGACCTCGCGATCCTCGGAGCGTCGATCCGCACGCTCGATCCCGCGCGCCCGCGCGCGAGCGCCGTCGCGGTGAGCGACGGGATCGTGATCGCGGTCGGCGACGACGCCGAGGTGCGCGAGCAGGCCGGCGCCGCGACCGAGCTGGTCGACGGCACCGGGATCGCGCTCGTACCCGGGCTGGTCGACAGCCACATCCATCCGTTCCACGGCACCGACGGCACGCGCGGCGCCGACCTGGGAGGCCTGCGCACGCTCGACGAGGTCCGCGGCGCGCTCGCCTCCGAGCGCGCTCGCTGCGCGCCCGGCGAGTGGGTGCTCGGCTGGGGTCTGTCCTACGACGCCTTCCACGGCGAGCGCATCGGCGCCGACGCGATCGCCGATGCGATCGGCGACGCGCCCGCCTTCCTCTCGTTCTTCGACTACCACTCGGGCCTCGCGAGCCGGCCCGCGCTGGCGCTCGCCGGCGTCGACGGCCCGCGCGAGTTCGCCGCGGGCGCGGCCGTGGTGTGTGACGACGGCGGCATCCCGACCGGCGAGCTGCGCGAGCCGCCCGCGATGGAGCTCGTGCGCGAGCGGGTGCCCGAGCGCACGCGCGCGCAGCGGCTCGACGCCTACGCCGAGACCCTGAGGCGGTGCAACGCGCTCGGCCTCACCGGCGGGCACGTGATGCTCGGCATGCCCACGCTGTTCGACGACGTCGCCGAGCTCGAGGCGCGCGGCGACCTGTCGCTGCGCTGCGTCGTGCCGGTGCTGCTCGAGCCGGAGACGGGCGACGAGGAGATCGAGGAGCTGCTCGCCGTGCGCGACCGCGGCGGCCGGCGCTGGCGCGCGGGCGTGGCGAAGTTCTTCATCGACGGCGTCATCGACACCGGCACCGCGTGGCTGTTCGAGCCCGGCCCGCACGGCGAGGGGACCGAGCCGTTCTGGCCCGATCCCGGCCGTTACGCCGAGGTGGTCGCGCGCTTCGCCCGCGCCGGGTTCCAGTGCGCGACGCATGCGATCGGCGACCGCGCCGTCGCCGCCGCCCTCGACGCCTACCGCGACGCGGGCGCGGGCGGCGGCGCGCCGCACCGGATCGAGCACATCGAGACGCTCCGCGACAGCGAGCTGGTGCGATTCGCCGCCGAGGGCGTCGCAGCCTCGATGCAGCCGCTGCACGCCGAGCACCTCGACGAGCCCGGGCCTTTCCGCTGGCGCGACAACCTGCGGCCGGAGCAGGTCGAGGCCGGCTTCCGCTGGCGCGACATCCGCCGCAGCGGCGCGATCCTCGCGCTCGGCTCGGACTGGCCGGTGGTCAGCGCCGATCCTCGCATCGGGCTCGCCTGGGCGCAGCTGCGCCGGGCGCCCGGCCGGCCGGAGCGGACGCCGTTCAACCTCGAGCAGGCGCTGAGCGCGATCGAGGCGCTCGAGGGCTACACGAGCCACGCGGCCCAGGTGCTCGGCGAAGAGCACGTCAACGGCCGGATCGCTCCCGGCATGCGCGCCGACCTCACGGGTCTGGCCGCCGATCCGGTGGAGTGCCCGCCCGACGAGCTGCCCGGCGTGCCGGTCCGCCTCACCGTCGTCGACGGCGAGGTCGTGTTCAGGAGCTGAGCCGCCAGCCGCCGCCGGCACGGACGAGCGGCTGGACGACGGTGCGCGGGCCGTCCCGCTCGACCGCTCGGGTGCGCGCCGTCGCGCGATCGCCCGTGACCTCGATCGAGCTCACGGTCAGCTCGTAGCTGGGCCCGCCCTCGGCGATCCGCTTGGCGATCAGGTCGCGCTCGCAGTCGCCGCCCGCCTCCTGCACCGTCTCGAGCACCGCAGGGTCGAGCAGCTCGGTGCAGATCATGCGCGCGTCGCCCGCGCGGACCGCGGCGGCGTAGCGCTCGAGCGTCTTCGCCACCGCCCGCTCGTCGCGCGAGCCGGCTGCCGCGGTCGCGGCAGGGGCCGGCGCGGGCTTCGCGGCCTCCTCGTCGTCGCCGCCGCAGCCGGCGAGCGCGGCGGTCGCGGCGAGGGCGAGCAGCAGGCGGGAGATGCGCATGTCCCCAGGCTAGGCGCAGCAGCCCCGCGCCGGTAGGTCCCGGGCTGGTCCCAATCGAAAAGAGAGGGCCCCTGGCCCATGGGCGCGAGCGCGGCGGCGTGGGAGCCTCGTGGAGATGCGACGCATGCGCTCACAGGCGGGTCAGACAGCAGCCGAGCTGGTCGGGATCCTGCTGGTCGTCGCCATCGTGATCGGCGCGATCGCGACGTCCCCCGTCCCCGGCGCGATCGCCTGCGGCACGCGCAGCGCGGTCGATGCGATCGCGGGCGGGGAGGTCGCCTGCGCGAAGGCGGGCAAGGCGGCCGCGACCCACGACGCGGACGGCGACGGCATCTCGGACGCCGACGAGCGCGCCCGCGGCACCGATCCCGAGCAGGCCGACACCGACGGCGACGGGGTCGACGACGGGGACGAGGTCCGCGCCGGCACGGATCCGCTCGACGGCGACAGCGACGGCGACGGGTTCCCCGACGTGGACGAGACCCGCGCGGGCACCGACCCGCACAACCCGGACTCCGACGGCGACGGGCTCTCCGACCTCGAGGAGAACGAGCTCGGGACCGATCCGCGCAAGGCCGACTCCGACGGCGACGGGCTCAGCGACGGCGAGGAGCTCGAGCAGGACTCCGACCCGTTCGACGCCGACACCGACGGCGACGGCGAGGACGACGGCGAGGACGACGACCCGCTGAAGTACACGGGCGACACGGGCGACGCGGTCACGGGCGCCGTCTGCGGCGACTCGAGCGCGCTCTTCTGCCCCGACCAGGACGACCCGGTCCGCGCGACGGCCGAGTACATCCTCGGCCAGATCCTCTCGGGCGTCCTCGTCGTGGGCGACATCCGCGACGGCGTCGACGCGCTGCTGAACGGGCGCTGGGGCGACGCGTTCTGGTCGGCGGTCGGGTTCGTCCCCGCGGTCGGCGACGCGGTCAAGATCGGCGACAAGATCTACGACGTCATCAAGCGCTTCCCCGCCCGCAAGGCGGAGGCGCTCGGGCTGATCTTCAAGCTCTTCCCGTCCGGCGGGCTGCGCAATGCCGCGCTCGATGCGGCCACTGACGGCGGCGCGAGCGCGCTGCGCAACAGCGGGCTCACGGACGACGCGATCGAGCAGCTGGCGCGCAAGGGCAACGACCTCAAGAAGCTGTCCGAGAACGCAAGGCTCGGCGCCCGCACGCTCGACCCGAGCGAAGCCAAGCTGATCGACGACGAGGTCGCGAAGCACTGGCCCAACGGCCCGAAGTCCGAGGCGGTCGGGGTCGAGACCGCGCTCGCCGAGCTGCGCAAGAACCCGAACATCGAGATCCTGCACAGCGGCCGGCCCGGTCCCGGCAAGCCCGTCAACGGTCCCGACATCGTCGCGGTCGACCGGAGCACGGGCCGCACGATCATCATCGAGGCCAAGAACACGGACGGCGCGAAGCCGCTCAGCCGCACGCGGCTGCGCTCGACCGCGGGCGGCAAGCCGGTCACGCAGACCTCGCCCGAATGGCTCCAGAACAACCCCGAGCGCTACCTGAAGAAGCTGCGCGAGTCGCCCGACCCGGGCGATCAGGACGCGGCGGACGCGCTCCAGCGGATCATCGACGGCGAGCCCTACGACGTGAAGGTCGTCGGCAGCCGCCCGAACGGCAGCGGCGGCTACGGTACCCACGTGGACCAGGCAGCCGAGGAGATCAAGAAGGGCGGACAGGTGACCGACGTCGAGTTCATCGACGTGCAGCGCCCGTGACCTGGGGGGTGAACCTCGAGGACGTCGCCGCCGCGCGCGACGAGCTGCTGGCCGAGGTCGGCGAGCGTCCCGCCAGCCACGCGCTCGAGCGGCTGGCGCGCGCGCACCGCTGGCTCGGCGAGGAGGAGGCCGCGCGCACGCGCTTCCGCGAGGCCGCCGCGGCCGCGCAGGCGGCGCTCGAGCGCTGGGGGCGCGAGGACGTGAGCGCGATCGGCCGGATCGGCTCGCTGCTGCTGCGCGCGGGTGACGCGGACGCCGCGGCGCCGTGGCTGGAGCGTGCGGCGCACGGCGACCAGCGACCCGACGACGCAGCGGGGCTGGACTACCTCCGCGGGGACTTCGACGACGCCGTCAAGCACGCCGCGCGGGCGGTCGCCGACGAGCAGGGTCGCCACCCGTGGGCCGAGGCGGTCGCGACGCTGGCGGCCGCGCGACGCGACGGCGATCCCGGCCGGGCGGAGGACGCGGCAGGCCGTCTTGCAGCCCTGATCCGGACCGAGCGGACGCCGCCCGACGAGGAGTCGGGCAGCCCTTCGCTCTCGCTGCTGGACTGGCTCGAGGAGTCCGAGCGGGCGCGCGCCGCGCTCGCCGGCGACGAGCCGCTCGACCACCGCGCCCTGCTCGAGCGGTGGGATCTGCTGCGGGCCGAGCGCGACCCCGATCGCAAGCCGCCGGCGCCCGACGCCGGACCGACCGGGCCCGGCAGCGCGACGATCTCCTATCCGCGCCCCGACGGCGGCGAGCTGAGTCCGAGCGTGACGGTCGAGGAGGGCGGCGACATCCACTTCGTGCTCGACCCCGCGCGCGACCTGCGGGCGGCGCTGGTGCAGCACGACGGGATCTGGCGCGCACGGCTCGGCGACGCCGACCTGCCGGGCTCGTTCCGCGGGCCGCGCGCCGCCAAGCGCGCCCTGTGGGACCCGCTGCGCGAGCAGCCGGACGGCCAGTGGGCGGTCGCGCTGCTCGACAAGCTCTTCCGCGAGAGCTTCCGGCTCTAGCGACGCGCGCGGGCCATAGTCTGCGGCCCGTGACCGAGACGCAGATCGCGGTCGTCGGCGCCGGCATCGTCGGTCTGGCGGTCGCGCGCGAGCTCGCCCTGCGCGATCCGAGCCGCCACGTTGTCGTGCTCGAGCAGGAGGAGCGCGTCGCGACGCACCAGACAGGCCGCAACTCGGGCGTCGTGCACGCCGGGATCTACTACGCGCCCGGTTCGCTCAAGGCCACGCTCTGCGTCGCGGGCGCGCGCGAGCTGGCCGGCTACTGCGAGGCGCGCGGGCTGGCGTACGAGCGCTGCGGCAAGCTGATCGTCGCGCTCGACCGCTCCGAGCTGCCGGCGCTCGACGAGCTCGAGCGTCGCGGCAGCGCCAACGGCGTCCCGGGCCTGCGGCGGCTCGACGCGGCGGGACTGCGCGAGATCGAGCCGCACGCCGCCGGGATCGCCGCGCTGCACTCGCCCGCGACCGCGATCGCCGACTTCGCCGCAATCGCGCGGGCACTCGCGGACGACCTCCGCGACGCCGGCGGCGAGATCCACACGGACACGGCGGTAGAGGCCATCGAGCTGCGCGGCGCCGCCGGGCGCGGGCGGCGCATCGTCCTGCGCCACGCGCGCGGCGAGCTCGTCGCGGGCTTTGCGGTGTTCTGCGCCGGCGCCGCGTCGGATCGGCTCGCGCTGCTCGCCGGCGCGGATCCCGACCCGCGGATCGTCCCGTTCCGCGGCGCGTACATGCGGCTCCTCCCTCAGCGCCGCGAGCTCGTCCGCGGCCTGATCTATCCGGTGCCCGACCCGCGGCTGCCGTTCCTGGGCGTCCACCTCACGCGCCAGATCGGCGGCGAGGTGCTGATCGGCCCGTCCGCACTGCTCGCACCGCGCGGCGCGGCCGGGCTCGCCGCGACGCTGCGCTGGCCGGGCACCTGGCGGATGGCGCGGCGCTGGTGGCGCACCGGGCTGACGGAGCTGCACCGCGCGCTCTCCCCCGCGGCGCTCACCCGCGCCGCGGCGCGCTACGTCCCCGAGCTGGAGCCCGGCGACGCCGAGCCGGCCTGGGCCGGCGTGCGCGCGCAGGCGGTCGCACGGGACGGCCGGCTGCTCGACGACTTCGCGTTCTCGCGCACCGAGCGCGCGCTGCACGTCCGCAACGCCCCGTCCCCGGCCGCCACCTCGGCGCTCGCGATCGCCCGCCACGTCGCCGACGAGGCCGAGCGCGCGTGACGCGCAAGCGCGCGCCCGACCGCCGCTCGCCGATCGCGCGCCGGCGGCGCAACCTGCTCCTCGCCGCGCTCGCGGCGTTCGTGCTCGGCATCGTCGCGGGCGCGCTGTCGGACGGTGGCGAGCCGGCAAGGGACCAGCGCAGCAGCGGGCCTGCTCCGGCCGGTTCCGCGCCCGCCTCCGGCCGCAAGGCGGCCGTCGACGGGCTGACGCTGCGCCAGCAGGTCGGGCAGCTGATCGTGCTGCGCTTCACCGGCACGGAGGCGCCGCATTACGTCCGCGCCGCGCTGCGCGGGCGGCGCGCCGCCGGCGTGATCCTCTTCCGCGACAACGTCACCGGTCCGGAGCAGCTGCGCGCGCTCACGAAACGCCTGCGGCGGGCGGGCCGGCGCCCGGTTGTCGCCGTCGACCAGGAGGGCGGCGAGATCAGGATCCTGCCGTGGGCGCCACCGGCCGCGGCCGCGCCGGAGCAGGCGAGCGCCGGGTCGGTCCGCGCCGACGCGAAGGCCGCCGGCGCGGCGCTGCGCGCCGCCGGCATCACGGTGACGCTCGCCCCGGTCGGCGACGTGCCGACCGTGGCGGGGGCCGCGCTCGCGGGCAGGGCGTTCTCGCAGGACTCGGGGGTCGCGAGCGAGGCGATGGCCGCCGCGGTCGGCGGCTGGCGAGCGGGAGGCGTCGCCGCGACCGCCAAGCACTTCCCCGGTCTCGGCGGGGCCACCGTCAACACGGACGACGGGCCGGCGACGGTCACGCGCACGCGGGCCGAGCTCGAGGCGACCGACCTGCCGCCGTTCGAGGCCGCGATCGATGCGGGCGTGCCGCTCGTCATGGTCGGACACGCTCGCTACCCCGCGCTGGACCCGGACCGGATCGCGTCGCAGTCGGGTGCGATCGTCGAGGGCCTGCTGCGCGACCGGCTCGGCTTCCGCGGCGTCGTCGTCACCGACTCGATGGAGGCGCAGGCGTCGCTCGCCACCGGCTCGATCACGGAGGTGTCCGAGCGTGCCGTGCGCGCCGGCGTCGACCTCTTGCTGCTCACCGGCCAGGGCTCCTACGCGCCCGTCGCCGATCACCTGCTGGAGCTGGCGCGGAGCTCGCCGCGGTTCCGGGCACGCGTGCGCGAAGCGGCCGCGCGGGTGCTGGCGTTCAAGGAGGCCGGGGCGGGTTGAGCGTGTCTTCGGCTGCCGGCCGAATCAAATGCCCAGACGTCTACGTCAACGGCGACATTGAGGGAGGCGGGTCCGATTGCCGCCGGTCAACGCAGGACGCCCCAGCGGTCCGGTCGCCGGACCGGCGTTGACGGCGTATATCGCCGTCAACGCAGGCCGCCCCACCGGTCCCGGCGCGCGTGCGGCGTTGACGTCCCGTGCGCGTCAACGTCGGAAGCCCGCCCGCGCCGCGCGCCCGCCCGACATTCACGTCCCATTGCACGCCCAACGTCGGAAGCCCGCGCCGCTCGGGCAACCGCCTGACGTTGACGCGCTGAGTGAGCGCCGTGTTCGTACAGCGGAATCGAGGGAGCGGGTCCGATTGCCGCCGGTCAACGCAGGACGCCCCTGCGGTCCGGTCGCCCGACCGGCGTTGACGGCGTATATCGCCGTCAACGCAGGCCGCCCCCGCCGGCTCGCGCGCCCGACCGGCGTTGACGGCGTCGGGAGAAAACGTCGACCGAACCCGCCGACGCCGCCGGCGCTCGACGTTTGCGGCCTCGCCGGACCCTCCCCCTCGATGCCGCAGTTGACGTTCGCCCGCACCCGGCCCCGCCCCCGCTCGGCCATACTGCGGCCGATGACCGAGCGGACGGCCAACATCGGCGTGACTTGCAACCTGGAGGTCGTCAAGTACGGCCTCTGGACGGAGCCGGCGGCGATGGTCCCGCTGACCTACGTGCGTGCGATCGCGCGCGCGGGCGCGCGCCCGCTGCTGCTCGCGCCCACTCCCGCGGACCTCGTCGACCCGGCGGAGCTGCTCGACCTCCTCGACGGCGTGCTCGTGACCGGGGGCGCCGACGTCGACCCCTCCGCCTATGGCGAGCAGCCGCATGCCGAGACGGCCGCCGCCAGCGCCGACCGCGACGCGTTCGAGCTGCTGCTCGTGCGGCACGCGGCCGAGCGCGATCTTCCCTGCCTCGGCATCTGCCGCGGCATGCAGGTCGTCAACGTCGCCTACGGCGGGGCGCTCGAGCAGCACCTGCCCGACCGGCTCGCGGACGACATCCACCGCGGCGACAATGGCGACTTCGCCGACCATGAGGTGGAGGTCGAGCCCGAGAGCCTCGCCGCGCTCGCGGCCGGCGCAACGCACGTCGCCGTCAAGAGCTACCACCACCAGGGACTCGCCAGCGTCGGCGAGGGCCTGCGCGTCAGCGCGCGCGCCGCGGGCGACGGCACGGTCGAGGCGATCGAGGATGCGCAGCGGCGATTCATGCTCGGCGTGCTCTGGCACCCCGAGGAGGACGAGGCCGACCGCCTGATCGGCGCCTTCGTGGAAGAGTGCCGCGCACCCGCGGGCGTCGGTGCACGCGCCGCCCGCTGAGACGCCGGAGGCCCCGATCGCTCGGGGCCTCCGGTCCGGGCTGGACTGCTCGCGATCCGGCGTCAGCCGGTGAAGCGCGGGGCGATCGTGCCCCGCGCACAGCGACGGAACGTCAGCGGCAACCGGCGCGCCTTGGTCCCGCTCTCCGCGACGAACGTCACCCGCGCCACGACGCGATGGCGGCCGAAGCCGTAGCGCCGCGGGTTGACCTTGATCCTGTAGACCGAGCGCGTCCCGGTGAACTTCTTGACCAGCTTGCCGTCGACGAAGAACGACACGCTCGCGATGCTGCGACCGCGGACGCTCGCCTTGAACGCCTGCTTGACGCAACCGCTCGGCCCACGCAACCGCGCGATCCCCGAAGCGTTCGTCTCCGGCAACACACCGCCACCCGCAGGCGTGTTGCCACCGGGCGTGCTGCCACCCGGCGTGTTGCCACCGGGCGTCTCCGGCGTGCTGCCCTTCGGCTGTGTCAGCGGCACGGTCGCGTCGTCCTGGCCCTGCGCCTGCTTGCCGTTCTCGTCGGTGCCCTTCGCGATCGCCGTGTTGTCCGCCGAGACATCGCCGACAGCGGTCGGCATCTCGCACTCGTACGTCCAGACGTCGCCCGGGTTGAACTCCGCGTCGGCGGCGTTCGCGCCGGTCCGCACCTCGTCGCAATTGGCGTCCGTGAACTCGTAGCTGGTGAACGTCGTCGTCCCGGTGTTCGTCACCGAGATCGTGAAGTGCACAGGCGTGCCGGCCACGGCCGTCTGCTCCACGGCGTCCTTGACGACGACGATGCCGATCGACTCCACGGGAGTCGTCACCGTGTCCTCGTCGCACTTCTCCGCGGCGGGAACCTCGACGGGCGGCGTGCTCGACTCGTAGCAGACGATCGCCACGTTCTCGACCTCGCTGGTCCCGGTCGGCACGACGTAAGAGCACGTGTACGTCCAGACGTCGCCGGCGTCGAACACGGTGTCGCCCGCGTTCGCGCCCGAGCGGACCGGCTCGGCGTCGCACAGCTCGTCGGCCAGGTCGACGCCGTTGAGCGTCGTGTCGCCCGTATTCGTGACCGTCAGCGTGTAGTTCAGGGTCTCACCGGGATAGGCGACGGCCTTGTCGACCGACTTCTCGATGTCGATCCCCGGCTCCGGCTCGGGCTCGGGCTCGTTCGCTTCGTCGGTGCAGAACTCGACGTGGCTGAGACCGTACGGCTTGCCGCCGTTGTCCGGAGCGCTGAGGCCGGAGTCGGCGAACGTGTCGAACGCGTACGAGTACACGTTGGCGTTGGGTCCGCCCTTCACGATCACCGCGTCGACCGCGACCGTGGACGTGAACGAGATGGTGTCGCCGCTCTTGGTCATCGCGATGCCACTGTCCGTCTCGGTCCGGACCGGCTCGAACTTCGTGATCGTGTCCAAGCCGAGGTCCGCGCAGCTCGGGTTGCCGGCAACGTACGTCGGGCTGACGTGCGTCGCCTGGGCGGCCGGCGCGAGCACGAGCACGAGCAGGGCGAGCAGCCCGAACACCGCGATCAGCGGTGCGCTCAGAGTCCGTTTCTGCATTTTTCCTCCCATTCCTTGCCGCCCCCGCCTGCTTCCCTGCCGGCGGGTTCTGGCCGATCCGTTTCGAGTGCCCGTCCTCCAGGAACGAGGCTGACGAAAATCAAGACTGGAGTCAACTGGCCGGAGATCGAACACGCGCCGCCCGCTGAGACGCCGGAGGCCCCGATCGCTCGGGGCCTCCGGTCCGGGCTGGACTGCTCGCGATCCGGCGTCAGCCGGTGAAGCGCGGGGCGATCGTGCCCCGCGCACAGCGACGGAACGTCAGCGGCAACCGGCGCGCCTTGGTCCCGCTCTCCGCGACGAACGTCACCCGCGCCACGACGCGATGGCGGCCGAAGCCGTAGCGCCGCGGGTTGACCTTGATCCTGTAGACCGAGCGCGTCCCGGTGAACTTCTTGACCAGCTTGCCGTCGACGAAGAACGACACGCTCGCGATGCTGCGACCGCGGACGCTCGCCTTGAACGCCTGCTTGACGCAACCGCTCGGCCCACGCAACCGCGCGATCCCCGAAGCGTTCGTCTCCGGCAACACACCGCCACCCGCAGGCGGCGCCTGCGGCGGGCCGGGCTGGGTCAGCGGGATCGAAGCGGCGTCGTCATCGGTCGCGGACTTCTGGTCCGAGTTGGTGCCCGTCGCCGTGGCGCTGTTCTCCGCAACGGTCTGGCCGACCGTCGTCGCCATCGCGCACGAGTACGTCCACGTCTCGCCCGGATCGAGCGTCGCGTCAGCCGCGTTCTCGCCCGTGCGCTGCTCATCGCAGTTCGCGTCGTCGAACACGTAACCGACGAACGACGTGTTGCCCGTGTTCTTCACCGCGATCGTGAAGTGCACGGTGCTTCCCGCCACCGCGGTCGACTCGACAGCCACCTTGTCGACCTCGATCGCGATCGTACGGACGGGGAACTCGTGCTCGTCCTCGCTGCAGGCATCCCTCGGCGGTAGCCCGGAGCCCTGCGGCGGGGTGTAGGTCGCGCAGACCGAAGCCCGGTTGAGCACGGAACCGACGCCGGCAGGCACCACGTAGGTGCAGCTGAAGTTCCACGTGTCGCCCGGATTGAACGACGTGTCGGTCTCCCCCGCCTTGCGCACGGGAGTGTCGATGCACTTGTCGTCCGCGATCGCGTGAAGCGCGAGCGTCGCGTTGCCGGTGTTCTTGACCGCGAACGAGTAGGTCACGGTGTCGCCGGCGTAGGCGAAGTCGGCGCCCGTCTTCGTCAGCAGGATCGCCGGCTTCGGGATCTTCGTCGTGTGGGTGTCGGTGTCGCAGACCCGCGTGTCGCCGTACATGCCACACGCCTCGGCGGTGTTCACGAGCTGGTTGCCCATCCCATTCGTGATCGTGGTCGTGCAGGTGTAGGTGAACGTGTCGCCCGGATCGAACGAGTTCGTGTTGGGCTCGGCCACCTTGGTGACCGGCGAGCACTTGTCGTCGGTCACGACCGGGGTCGTGAGCGTGACGTCGCCCGTGTTCTTGACCTTGTAGATGAACGTGGCCTGATCACCGACGTAGCGCGTCGAGGGCCCGTCCTTCGCGATCGTGAGGGCGGGGTTCTTCGGTGTCGGGCACGCGTTGGTGGTCACCTGCTCGGAGTCGCCGTATGTCGTGCCGTCGATCCTCCACGTGAAGTCGGCCATGACGACGTGCGTCTGGCCGCCCGCGGCCGCGCTCGAGCCGCTCAGCGTGCCCGGCTCCGTGTTCCAGTTGATCGTGGCCGTCGGGACCTGCTGCACGACGTTCCCGTCGAGCCTGACGGTGCCCGTGGTCGTCGGCTTCGCGCCGCTGCCGAACGAGACGAATTGGATCCGCCAGTTGACCGTCGACGTCGAATCGCAGGACGCCTCGACGAGGATGTGATGCGCCTGAGCCGCAGCGGCGGGCAGCGCGAACAGGCAGGCGAGCCCGCACACCGCCAGCAGCGATGCTCTCCGAAGACAATGCTTGTACATATGACCTTTCTCCCTGGGCCGTCCTGCCGGTTTCCCCCGCCGGCCGGGTAAGGCGCATTACGATCTACCGGATCGAGGCTGACGCGGCTTGCCGGAATCGTCAAGTTTGCTGGGTAGAACACTTGTCGAGTCGTCCGAATAAGACTCATGGGGTTTAGAGTCGCGCGCGTGCCGCCGGAGCCCGCCGGCCTCTGCGCGAGTTGCCGCCACCAGCTCGTCGTGCACAACACGCGCGGCTCGTCCTTCTCGCTCTGCAAGCGCTCGCGCACCGACGCGAGCTATCCGAAGTACCCGCGGCTGCCCGTGCTCGCCTGCCGCGGGCACGAGCCCGTCAGCGGATCCGATGGCCCAGACGGGCCAGATCCTCGTGGTGCCGCGTGACGCGCTGCTTGACGGGATCCGAATCCGGGCGCGCATGCACCAGGCCCCACATCGCGTCGGCCGCCTGCTCGGCCGTCTCGGGGGTCGCGCGGGCGCGCATCTCGTCGACGAGCGCCAGCTCGAGCCGCTCGATCTTCTCCTCCGCCGTGCCCTCGCCCAGGGAGGGGAACGGCGTGCCCCGCAGATGGTCGTCCCAGGCGCCCTTGACCATGGCGAAGCGGTTCCGCAATGCGATGGCGTTCGACATGTGCGGGGCGAAGATACCCGAACCCGACGGGCCCTATCGTGTAGTTGCGTGAGCACTTTTTGGCGCCTGCTCGGCTTCCTGCGGCCTTACCGCGCAGGAGCCGTCCTCTCGCTCGTGCTCGCCGCGCTCGCGATGGCCGCGACCGTCGCGATCCCGTGGCTCACCGGGCGCGCGATCGACGGGCTCGAAGCCGGCGACAAAGGGGACCTGCGCCGCTACGCGATGCTGATCGTGCTGGCGGCCGCTCTGCGCGTGAGCTTCTCGGTCGCCCGCAGGCTCGTAGCGGGGCGCGTCTCGCTCGCGATCGAGTTCGACCTGCGCAACCTGATGTACCGGCATCTGCAGTCGCTCGAGCCGGCGTTCTTCGACGGCCAGCAGACCGGCCAGCTGATGTCGCGCGCGACCGTCGACCTGCAGTCCGTGCGCTTCTTCCTCGGCTACGGCCTGATCTTCATCACCCAGAGCGCGCTGACGATCCTGCTCGCGGCTGTCGCGATGTTCGTGCTCGAGCCGGGGCTCGCGGCGCTGGCCCTGTTCCCGGTGCCGTTCGTGGTGCTGGTCGCGGCACGCTACGGGCGCCGCTCGCGCCCGGCGCTGCAGGAGGTCCAGCAGCGGATCGCCGAGTTGACGGCCGACGTCGAGGAGAACGTCTCGGGCATCCGCGTGGTGAAGGCGTTCGCGGCCGAGCCGCGCCAGCTCGAGCGTTTCGAGGGGACGGTCGCGCGCGTGTTCGACCAGTCGATGAAGGCGACGCGGCTGCGTGCCTTCTACAACCCGTTCATCGGCTTCCTGCCGAGCATCGGGCTGGCCGTGATCCTGCTCGTGGGCGGGCGCCAGGTGATCAACGACAGCCTCTCGCTCGGCGACTTCACCGCGTTCTACACCTACCTGCTGATGCTGATCGGGCCGATGCGCCAGCTCGGGCTCGCGCTCGGCATGGCGCAGCGCGCGACCGCGTCGGGCGCGCGCCTGTTCGAGATCCTCGACCGCGCGCCGCAGCTGACCTCGCCGGAGGGTGCTCCGCCGCTTCCCGAGGGAAGCGGGCGCGTCGAGCTGCGCGACGTGACGTTCCAATACGAGAGCGCCCCGCGGCCGGCGCTGTGCGACGTCGACCTCGTCGTCGAGGCCGGCACCACGGTCGCGCTGGTCGGCGCGACCGGCTCGGGCAAGACGACGCTCGTGCAGCTGCTGCCACGGCTCTACGACGTGAGCGCGGGCTCGGTCCGGATCGACGGCGCCGACGTGCGCGACATCGAGCTCGGTTCCCTGCGCCACGCGATCAGCGTCGTCGACGACGACCCGTTCCTGTTCAGCGCGAGCGTGCACGAGAACATCGCCTACGGCCGCCCGGAGGCGACGCGGGCGGAGGTCGAGCGCGCGGCCGAGCGCGCGCAGGCGGCCGGCTTCATCGCCGAGCTCCCGGCCGGCTACGACACCCGCATCGGTGAGCGCGGGCTGACGCTCTCGGGCGGGCAGCGGCAGCGGATCGCGATCGCGCGGGCGCTGCTCAGCGACCCGCGCATCCTGATCCTCGACGACGCGACCTCGTCCGTCGACGCCTCGACCGAGCAGGCGATCAAGCTGGCGCTACGCGAGGTGATGGCGGGGCGCACGACGTTCGTGATCGCGCACCGGCTCTCCACGATCGCGCTCGCGGACGACATCGTCGTGCTCGAGGACGGCCGGATCGCCGCGCGCGGGACGCACGCCGAGCTGCTAGATCGCTCCTCGCTGTACGCCGAGATCGCCGAGAAGGGCCTGCCCGACCAGGTGTTCCTGACGCGCAAGCCGATCGAGCACGCCGAGGCCGGGCTGTGAGCGCCGCGCCCCTCTCGCGGCGCGAGGACATCGTCCGGCGCTGGCGCTCGACCGGCGGCCGCGGGCGCAAGCTGCGCGGGCTGCTCGAGCTGCTGCGCCCCTACCGCGGGCGCACCGCGCTGATGTTCGCGGCGCTCGTCGCCGGGACCGCGGCCTCGCTGGCGCCACCGCCGCTGGCCAAGATCGCGATCGACGACGGGATCGTGCCGCGCGACACCGGCACGCTCGACCTCGTCGTGCTCGCATTCGTGGCCTCGGCGCTGATCTACTGGGCCGCGACCTACGCGCAGACCTACCTCGTCGGGTGGGTCGGCCAGCGCGTGCTGCAGGACCTGCGGATCCAGCTCTTCGCCCACCTGCAGTCGCTCTCGATCAGCTTCTACTCGCGCCGCCAGGCCGGCGTGATCATCTCGCGCCTGACGAACGACGTGCAGGCGCTCGACCAGCTCGTCTCGGACGGGATCGTGACGCTCTTCGGCGCGTCGCTGACGCTGATCGGCACCGCGGTGATCCTGATCGTCCTCGACTGGCAGCTCGCGCTGCTGACGTTCCTGGTCTTCCCGGTGCTCGGGGTCGGCTCGCTCGCGTTCCGCATCATCAGCGCCGACGCGTACCGCGCCACGCGCGAGAAGGTCGCGCAGATCACCGCATATCTCCAGGAGACGCTGTCGGGCGTGCGCGTCGTCCGCATCTTCGCCCAGGAGCGCCGCCACGAAGCCGTGTTCTCGGGGCTCAACGACGAGAACCGCGCGGCGAACATGAAGACGGTCAACCTCAACGCCGCGTACTTCCCGGCGGTCGAGCTGCTGTCCGCGTTCGTGACCGCCGCGATCCTGCTCTACGGCGGCATCCAGGCGATCGAAGGCGACGTCACGGTCGGCGTTCTGATCGCGTTCATCGCCGCACTGAACAACTTCTTCGACCCGATCCAGCAGCTCTCGCAGCTCTACACGACGTACCAGGCCGGGATGGCGGCGCTCGACAAGATCTTCGAGCTGCTCGACGAGGAGCCCGAGCTGCGCGACCAGCCCGGGGCGGTGGAGTTGCCGCGGCTGCGGGGAGAGCTGGCCTTCGAGGGCGTGTCGTTCGCCTACGCCCCGGACGGGGCGAAGGCGCTCGACGGGATCGACCTGCACGTGCCGGCGGGCCAGACCGTCGCGCTGGTCGGCTCGACCGGGGCCGGGAAGTCGACGTTCGCCAAGCTGGCAGCGCGCTTCCACGACCCGACCGAGGGGCGGATCCTCGTCGACGGCCACGACCTGCGCGACGTGCGGGCGCGTTCGCTGCGCGGTCAGATGGGGATCGTGCCCCAGGAGGCGTTCCTGTTCAGCGGAACGATCCGCGACAACCTCGCGTTCGGGCGCTCGGACGCCACGCTCGAGGAGATCGAGGATGCCGCGCGCGCGGTCGGGGCGCACGACTTCATCGCGGCGCTCGAACACGGCTACGAGACCGAGGTCGGCGAGCGCGGCATCCAGCTCTCGGCCGGGCAGCGCCAGCTCGTCGCGTTCACGCGCGCGCTGATCTCCGACCCACGCATCCTCGTGCTCGACGAGGCGACCTCGAACGTCGACATCCGCACCGAGCGCCGCATCGAGGAGGGCATGCGCCGGCTGCTGGCCGGCCGCACCGCGATCGTGATCGCGCACCGCCTCTCGACGATCAGGCGCGCCGGCCGCATCGTCGTGCTCGATCACGGGCGGATCGTCGAGCAGGGCACGCACGACGAGCTGCTCGACGCCGAAGGCGCCTACTGGCGCCTGTACCGCGACTGGGCCGAGCAGGCGGCGGCGGCCTGAGCCGCCGCCGCCCTCTCCCCGCCCGAAACTAGCTCGAGCAGGGCGAGAGCGCCTTGCTCTCGCCGCGCCCGATCACGACCTTGCGCGAGACGGTGACGCCGTTCGGCCGCCGGCAAGTGAGCGTCCACGCCTCGACCCTGCCCGGGGTGACCTGCTCCGGGCCGGCCGGCAGCCACTTCGCCTCGACCGTCCAGGGGCCGGCCGCGAGGTAGTTGACCACGCGCAGGACGTACGCGCCGAGGGGCGGATCGTCGAGCATGATCGACTCCGGGTTGGCCGGGTTGCCCGAGCTGGCGACCTCGACGAGCGCGCCGTTCACGCGCCGGTAGAGCTCGAGGTCGTAGTCGTCGGCCGGGCTGTCGGCCGTCAGCTCGAGGCTGAGCACCTTCGCCGCGTCGGAGTCGCGGACGTCGAGTGCGATGTCCTCGTAGGTGCCCGCGGCGCCTTCGCCGATGACCTGGTTGGGCTGGGTCTGCGTCTGGTTCTCATACGTCGCCTCGCGGCTCGGCGTGTCCGACACCGTCGGCATCCGCTTCTCCATCACCGCCGGGCGAGTCGACGGGTTGATCGACCACGCGAAGCTGCCGCTCGCAGGGACCGTGAGGTTCGTCCGCAGATGGTCGACGAAGGTCTGCTTCGGCCCCTGCGGGGACGGGACGCCGTCGACCACGTCGGTCTGCGCCGGCTCGACGGGCGAGGTCTCGGTGACGAACTGCTTGCTCAGCGTCAGCTTCGCGCCGGCAGGAGCGCTGCCGGTGATGCGCGCGTGCTTGGAGACGTCCGCGGCGTTCTGCATCGCCAGCAGGTAGGCGCCGCGGTTGCCCTTGCCGGCCAGCGCGCCGGCGCCGCGGTACTCCGCGATCGTCTTCTCGTAGGCCGGATGGAAGAACTCCGAGCCGATCTCGAACGTGTAGCCGAGACCGCCGGTGGCGTAGTAGCTCCAGTCCTCCGTGGTGCCGGTCGTGTCGTAGAGAGCGTAGGACGGCTGGTTGGTGTAGCCGTTCTGCGCCGCCATGCGCGCGCCCAGGGCGGCGTAGATCTGCTCGTCGGGCGGCGGGCCCTGGGCGCGGACGCCCGGCGGGCGCAGCACGAGGTTGGAGAACGTGTGGTTGGTGATCAGCGTCGTGACCTGGCGCGACGAGATCAGCTCGCGGATGTTCTGGGACTCCGGCTCGGAGAACGGGCCCGCGCCGCGGTAGGTGTCATAGAGCGGCAGCGCACTCGCGCCCGGCCCGCCCCAGAGGCCGCCGTAGTTGCGGTTCACGTCGACGCCGCTGGTACGGAAGGTGGGCAGCGCGCAGATCCCGCCCGGCGCGTCCTGGCCGTCGATCACGCGGCAGTTGCGCCGCTTGTAGGCGAAGGCCGGGTCGACGAGGGCGGCCGCGGTGTCGGTCAGCGCGGGCAGCGACTCGAACTCCGGGTCCTCGACGAGGTCGACCGGCGCCTCGCGCGAGAGGTTGAAGCCGTCGACGTTGACGACTGGGATCACGATCGTGCGCACCTTCCTCACGAGGTTCGTGATCTGCGCGTTGCGGCCGTAGCCGCGCACGAGCTCGAACGCCCACTCCATCGCATGCTCGCCCGAGGGCCACTCACGCGCGTGGTGCACGCCCATCTGCAGGAACACCGGCTTGCCGTCGGAGCTCTGCACGTTGCTCGTGATCTCGATGCCGTGCACCTGGCGGCCCTCGAGCGTCGGGTGGTTGAGCGTGATCGGCTTGACGAGGTTGGGGGAGGCGGCGGCGAGCGCCTTCATCTCCGCCTCGTAGTCGTAGAGGTGGCGATAGCCGGTCCGGCCGGAAGGCAGCCCGGATGTGCCGACACGCCTGGCGAAGGCGCGGTCGGCGGCGCGGTCGCTGCGCGCCTGCGCGGTGAGGTCGGCGACCACGGTCGTGTACGCGAGCCCGGCGTCGCGCAGCTTCGCGAGGTCGCCGGCGCCGTAGGACACCACGTCGACGAACCCATTGCGACCGTGCTCGGTGAGGTCGAGCCCGAGCGTGTTGAGCAGCGTCTTCGCCGCGGGCGTCGGGGTCTGCACGCGCACGAGCGAGGCGCGCTGGGCCTTCGTGCCGGCCGAGACCGCGACCGAGAACGCGCTCAGGCTCGCGCTCGCGGCGCTCCCCGAGCGCCGGCAGGCCTGGATCACGAGCTCGCGGCCACCGCCGGCGAAGCCCTCGGCGAGCTCACGGGCGCCGAAGCCGGCCGACGCCGCGACGGTGCGCCCGCTGCGCTTGTCGAAGACGGCCAGGTCCCAATCGCCGCCGGGCGCATCGAGCCGTGCTCCGGCGAGCCCGGCCGCGGGCAGCGTGATCGTCTTCTGCGCGTAGCCGCCACCGCTGTCGAGCAGCTTGGCCTGGCAGTCGCGCGCGACCGCGCTGGGCACGTTGACGGAAGTGGAGAGGAGGCTCGCGGCGGAAGCCGGCGCTGCGGCGGCCAGTGAGGTCGCGAGCGCGGCGAGGACGGCGGCAGTTCGGGCTTGGCGCATGTGAGCCCCAACGCGCGGGCGCGCGGTTTCTTGCGCTCAGAACGGCTCGCCGGTGCGAACCCGCGGGTCCAGCCAGGCGTGGATCGAGTCGGCGAGGAAGTTCGCGACCACGATGAACAGCGTCGCCTCGACGACGAGCGCCTGCACGAGGTCGACGTCGCGGTTGATCAGCGCCCGCTCGATGTAGCGGAAGCCGCCCGGGATGTTGAAGACGGCCTCGATCAGCGCGAGGTTGGTGAGGATCAGGTTCATGTTCACGCCGACGAGCGCGACGACGGGCCCGGCCGCGGCGGGCAGCGCGTGGCGCCAGACGACACGCCGCGCCTTCACGCCCTTTCCGTGGGCGGTGCGGACGAAATCCTCATGCAGGGTCGAGCGCAGCTGCGAGGCGCACATGCGCGTGCAGGCGGCCGCGAGCGGGGCCCCGACGATCAGCGCCGGCAACCAGAGCCCGTGCAGGAAGCCGGCGGGATCCTCGAGCGGGTCGCGATAGCCGCTGACCGTCGAGAGGAACGGGATCTGGACGATCGAGCCGACCCCGGGGGCGAACAGCAGCAGCGTGAACAACCCAACCCAGTACACCGGCGCCGACAACGTGAGCGCGGTCACCACCGTGATCGCTCGCGAAGGGAGCGAGCGCGGGTGCGTCGCCTGCAGCGCCCCGGCCGCGAGACCGGCAAGCACGCCGAACAGCAGCGCCCCACCGAGCAGGTAGCAGTCGACGACGAATCCATCCATCACGACGTCGAGCGCCGAGCGCGTGCGGGCAAAGGTCTGGCCCGCGAAGTGGGCGCCGCCGAGCTCGCCCTGCAGGAACACGGCCGCGAGGTAGTTCCCGAGCTCGCGCAGCAGGTCGAGCGGCCCGGTCTGGTCGCCCTGGATCAGCGTGAACATCACGAAGCTCAGCGACGGCACCAGCACCAGCGTGAGCAGCAGCAGGGCCAGGCGGCGCACGACGAACAACGGAAACGACGCAGCCCCTGTCACCGCGGCCAAGGCTAGTCGCTGGCTCGCGGCGCCCCGATTCAGGTAACAGCGGCGGAACCCGGGTCAGTCGCGCGCGAGGAGCCGGACGCCGAGGCGGCGCGCGATCCCCGTGGCGCCCTGGCGCATCACGAGGTCGTGGTTCCAGGCGAACGCCGGCCGCGCCACCGGCCCGAGCAAGTTCATCCAGCGACGTGTCGTGCGGACGCGCCACTCGTACACCGCCGCCGTCCCCTGGCCCTCGTACAAGCGCCAGCGGCCCACGCCCTCGAGCTCGCCCGTCGCGCTGCCCTCGATCAGATGGGGCCGCTCGACGCGCGTGACCCGCGAGTCGAAGCTGAGCTCGTACGGCAGCACGCTGCGCCACGTGAAACGGCTCGCCTCGCCGACGCCCTCCGCGTCGCCGGGCTCGAGCCTGACGACGCTCTGGACGCCCTTCCACCATTCGGGATAGCTCTGCGAGTCGCGCAGCACGTCGTACACCTGCTCGATCGGCGCGTCCAGGCACCAGGTCGTGAGGAACTCGTACTGAGCCATGGCGGAACTCTAGGGTCCGCGCGATGAGCGCGCACGATGAGCTCGATCCACTGCTCGCCGAGCAGATCGCCTACTACCGCGCGGTCGCAGCCGAGTACTCCGACCACGCGATCCAGGGCGCCCGCGGCGGCGACGAGCTGGAGGCAGCGCTGGAGGCCTTCCGGCCCGCCGGCGACGTGCTCGAGCTCGCGTGCGGGCCGGGCACCTGGATCCCGCACCTGCTGCGTCACGCGACGAGCCTGACCGCGGTCGACGCCTCGCCCGAGATGCTCGCGATCGCAGCCGCGAGGTTCGGCGATGCGCGCGTGCGCTTCGTCCGCGCGGACATATTCAGCTTCGCCCCCGAGCGCCGGTACGACGTCGTCTTCTTCGGCTTCTGGCTCTCGCATGTGCCGCGCGAGCGCTTCGCCGCGTTCTGGGCACTCGTGGCGGACTGCCTGGCGCCGGGCGGCCGCGTCTTCTTCGCCGACGACGGCTATCGGACGCCGGACGAGCTGGTCGCGGGCGAGTCGTCCTCGACGATCCGCCGCCGCCTCAACGACGGCACCGCGCACCGCGCCGTGAAGGTGCCCTACGAGCCGGAAGGGCTCGAGGCGGAGCTCACGCGGCTCGGCTGGCGGATCAGCGTCACGCCGACGGCCGGTCCGTTCTTCTGGGGCGCGGGGAGTCGGGCGTGAGGAGAGCTGCCGGGCAGGGACTCGAACCCCAACTCCCAGATCCAGAGACTGGTGTGCTGCCAATTACACCACCCGGCACCGGGCGGCGGCCAGTATAGCCCTCAGGCCTCGGCCCGAAGCGCGCCTCGAACCACGTCGAGGTCGACCGACTCGAAGCGTTCGGGGATCTCGACGGCGACCGGACGGGCGAAGTCGAACAGCTCGAAATGCAGCATCGCGGCGCGCGGCCTGCTTGTACGATATCTGACTCTGTGGATGCGCAGCCGGTTGTCGATCCAGACCGAGATCTCAGCGTCCCCGTCCTCGTCGGCGGGCGGCAGCGGGCGCACGCGGCGCATCACCGTCGACGCGTCGTCGGCGAGCCGCAGCACCGCGGCGGCGTCGAGGCGCCCGAGGTGGAGCTGGAGCGCGCCGCGCTGCGAGGGCTCGGGCTCGAGCGGGACCAGCTCCGGCACCGCCGCGACGACGTCGAGCACGCCGAACGGGTCCCAGCTGCCCTGGCGCCAGCGCGAGCTGTGCAGGCGCATCCAGTCGCCCTGTCCCGGCTCGCGCAGGAACGTCGCATCGGGCAGCGAGACGGTCTGGAGCACGCGCCCGCTCGCGCGCCGGGTGCCGTGGAACGCGGCCGCGCGCGTCCTGAAGTCGATCGAGCCCTCGTAGTCGCTCTCCGCGGGCTCCGTCCACAGCCGGAAGCGCGCCGTGGCCGCGGCGGCGGTGGCCTGGACACAGCGAAGTGGCGCGCGCGTACGCATCACCTCCTTTCATCGGCAGCGCAAGGCCGGCAGTCGAGTGCAGGACAGAGCTTCCTTTGTCAGAATGCGGAGCTACATTGGGGATGTCTCGGAACCCCCTCGCGGGAGCTGGGTGCCGGGATCACTCGTGAAGATCCGCAGTGGGACGGATGGAGCAACCCCGCGGGGGGCTCCGTAGCGCACCGCCGGACGATATGCGCCGTCTCTTCGAACTGGAAGGAGACGCATGCCAGATTCTGGCTGCGGTTCGATCCAACTGCTCAATGTCGACCCCGATCTCGCGCGCGAGCTCGACCCCCGCCGCGCCCGCGAGGCCGCGCACCGGCTCTACGCACGCTCGATCGAGTTCCCGCGCGGCCGCTGGGTGCCCGACCACCGGCTGCTCGAGGGGACGCGCCCGATCGGCCTGCTGCTCCTCGACGGCCTGCTCGTGCGCGAGACGACGGTCGCCGACCATCCCTCGGCCGAGCTGCTCGGCCCGGGAGACGTGCTGCGCGCGTGGGACGACGCGGACCACGAGGAGCTGCTGCCGCGGACGATCGAGTGGACCGCGATGACCGCGACACGCGTCGCTGTGATCGATCACGCCTTCGCCGTCCGCGCTGCGCAGTGGCCGGAGATCTTCGCGTCGCTGCTCGACCGCGCCGCCCGGCGCGCCGAGCGGCTCGTCGTGTTGCAGGCGATCGCTCACCTGACGCGCGTCGACGACCGGCTGCTCGCGCTGCTCTGGTGCCTGGCCGAGCGCTGGGGCCGGGTCGCGCCGGACGGGGTGCTCGTGTCGCTGCGCCTCTCGCACCGCACGCTAGCCGCGATGGTCGGCGCAAGGCGGCCGTCCGTGACCACCGCGCTGGGGCAGCTGATGGCCCGCGGGGAGATCGAGCGGCGCGCGGAGGGCGAATGGATCCTGCTCGGGAACGCGCCCGAGGGCCGCGACGCGCAGACACGCGGCGTGGCGCGGTTCGAGCGCGTCTGATCGATTAGCGACCCCGCTCTGCGGGGATGATCAATGCGGCATGGACGATGCCCGCTCATCGCGCGAACGAAACGAAGGTTCGCCGCGGCTGATGTCGGTGCCGCAACCTGTGATCGACGGGGCCGTGCGCTCGGCGATCTCGCAGGCGATCGTGCGCATCCATGCGGAGCACTACGGCAAGGGCGCCACCCAGGCCAAGACCTATGTCTGGGACAACCTCGTCGTGACGGTGCTGCGCGACCTGCTGACGGTCGCCGAGCGGACGCTGGTCGGCGTGAACCGCGCCGACACCGTGCGCGAGGTGCGCACGACGTTCCAGTTCAGCCTCGAGCGGACGTTCCGCGCGGCCGTGGAGGACCTCACCGGTCGCCGCGTCCAGTCGTTCATGTCGCAGGTCGACCCGAGCAACGGCCTCGGCGTCGAGGTCTTCGTGCTGGAGCCGCTCGGCGGGGACGGCGCCGGCGACGACGGCCCCCAGGCCGCCTGAGCGCCAGCTGTAGTTCCTTGTTGCGCGGACACCCCGGGTGCGCCGAGTGGCGAGTTGTCCGCGGCACCGCCGAGCAAATCGCCACTCGGTGGGTTCGGATCGGCGACGCACCCGGACCCTCCTTCACCACAGAACGCACCGGTCCTTGACGGCTGGCGTTCACCTAGAAATCGTCGAGATCGCCGCCGGCCAGCTCGGCCTCGCGGCCGGAGAGGTCGGTCCCCGAGGCGATCAAACGCCGCGCGTGCGCGAGATCGTCGTCGCGCCCGATCGAGAGCGCGGCGACGAGCCGGCCACCGGCGACGTGGAGGACGCTGAAGGCGCCGTCCGCCACGGACCCGCGGACGATCTCCTGTTCCGGCGCCTCGGTGATCCCGACCCACTCCGCGGTGCACCAGTCCGACAGGTCGGTCCAGAAGTAGGGCACCTCGGAGTACGGCCGGCGTGTCCCGAGCATCGCCGCGGCCGCCGCCGCGCCCTGTGCGCGCGCGACCTCGAAATGCTCGATCCTGACGCGGCGCCCGTGCAGCACGGAGTCGTACTCGCACATGTCGCCCGCGGCCCAGATGCCGCGCACCGACGTCGCGAGGTCGGCCGAGCAGGCGACCCCGCCGCTCTCCCCCAGCTCGAGCCCGGCCGCGCGCGCGAGCATCACGTCGGGCATCGCGCCGGTGCCCATCACGACCATGTCGGCGGGCAGCTCGCGGCCCGAGGCGCAGACGACGCGCTGCACCCGCGTCTCGCCCTCCAGGCGCTCCAGCCCGTCGCCGCAGACGAGCTCGACGCCGTGCTCGCGCAGCAGGCCGCCGAAGAACTCGCCCGCCGTCGCGCCGAAGTGCGCCGCGAGCGGCGCGTCCTCGAGCATCACCATCGTGCAGCGACGCCCGAGCGTCGTCAGCGTCGCCGCGACCTCGCAGGCGATGTAGGAGCCTCCGATCAGCACGACGTGCTCGGCCTCGAGTGCGTCGGCGCGGATCGCGTCGGCGTTGCCGAGCGCGCGCAGGTAGTGGATCCCGTCGAGCTGCGCGCCGTCGACACGCAGGCGGCGGACGTTCGCTCCGGTGGCGATCAGCGCGACGCCGAACTCGACGACCTCCTTGGTCGAGAGCGTTGCCGTGCGCGCGTCCGTGTCGAGCCGCATCACGCTCGTGCGCGGCGCCAGCCTGATCGAACGGCTGGAGTACCAGGCCTCGTCGTGGATCAGGCACGCATCGCGGTCCTGGGTGCCGGCCAGGTAGCCCTTCGACGCCGGCGGGCGCTCGTAGGGCGGGTCGGGCTCGCGCCCGACCAGCATCACGTCGCCGCCGAAGTCGCCCTCGTAGAGCGCCTCCGCGCAGGCGGCGCCCGCCGCACCGCCACCGACGATCAGCGCCCCGACCGAGCGGTCAGGCACGCGCGCCGCTCGCGACGAACAGGCGCGTGATGTCCTCCTCGAGCCCTGGATCGAGCACGATCAGGACCTCGTCGCCCGCCTCGACCTTGCTCTCCGCGTTGGGCACGAAGCCCGCGCCTCCGCGCAGCACCGAGATCACGAGCGCGCCGTCGGGCAGCGCCAGGTCCGAGACGCGCTTGCCCGCCGCGTCGCAGCCCTCGCCGACCTCGAGCTCGATGATCTCCAGCCGCTCCTCGGGCAGGTCGAGCAGGTGCACCATGCCGTACTTCGGCACCTCGTGCTCGATCAGGCGCAGGATCAGGTCGGTCGCCGAGACCGCCGGCTGGATCCCGAGCAGCTTGAAGTGCGTCAGGTTGCGCGGGTTGTTGCAGCGGGCGATGATCCGCTCGCAGAGGTACTTCTCCTTCGCGACCTGGCAGATCAGCAGGTTGTCCTCGTCGTCTCCCGTCACGGCCACCACCAGCTCCGCGCGCTGGATGCCGGCGCGCTCGAGCACCCACAGCTCGGTCGCGTCGCCGTACTGGACGGCGTGCTCGAGCTCCTGCTCGACGGTCAGGTAGCGGCGCCGGTCCTGCTCGATCACGGTCACCTCGTCGCCGCGCTCGAGCAGCTCGCGCGCGAGGTTCCAGCCGACCTTGCCCGCGCCCGCGATGATCACGTACATCCCGTCCATCAGCCGATCTCCAGCGCGGCCTTCTCGAGCTGCTCGATCGCGATCTGGGTCGGGCAGATCGTGTGCACGCCCTGCTCGGCGTACCACGCGGCGCGGCGTGGGTCGAGCACGCGCGCGATCACCTTCGGCACCTCGAAGCGGCGCTGCGCGAGCTGCGCGACGACGAGGTTGGTGTTGTCGCCGTTCGTCGACGCGATGAAGACGTCGGCGTCCTCGATCCCCGACTCGGTCAACGCGTCGAGCTCCAGCGCGGTGCCGATCGTGAAGCGGCCGCCGGCCTCCTCCCACGACGTGCCGAGCTCGACGTCGAGGCGCTCGTGCGAGAGCGGGTCCTCGTCGAGGACGGAGACCGTGTGCCCGGCGCGCAGGGCGGAAGTGGCGACGGAGGAGCCGACGCGGCCGGCTCCGACGACGAGGACGAACATGCGGCCGGGGACTCTAGCGATCCGGCGGGACGGGCTCGGCGGCGGCCAGCGGATGTCCTACGGGGTGCTCCAGCGAGACGCCGGCCACCGGCCCCATCGGGTCGACGGCGGCCTTGCCCGACGGCGGCGCGGTCAGGATCACGCGGCAGGTCGCCTTCTGCAGCACGTAGCGCGTCGTCTCGCCCACGAACGAGTCGTGCAACCCCTGCTTGCCGCCGTATGCCAAGCCGCCGCGAATGCCCGTCGGCTCCTCGGCCGCGAGCACGATCGCCTCGACGCCGCGCCGCTTGGCCTGTTGCACGATCGCCTCGCCCGCGCGCCGCGCGCGCACCGTCGCGGTCGCGACCTCGACGCCCTCGTACTCCTCGCCCACGGCCTTGGCGCGCGCGAGCGACTTGCGCGCGCGGCGCAGGTCGTCGTCCGCCACGGGTGAGTCGAGCGGCAGCGCCATCGGCACCTCGAACACCCACAGCGCCTCGATCACCGCGCCACCCTCGCCGAAGTCCTCGTTCTCCTCCCCGGCCAGGCGTCCCGCGGTCTGCATGATGTCGTCGTCGAGCGGCGTGCCGAGCACCGGCACGAGGATCGAGCCGAACTCCGCCGCGACCCCCTGACGCGTGAGCGCCCTGGCTGGAACCGTGACGCGCTTGAACACCGGCTTGCCCTCGACCGTGCGGTAGATGACGTACAGCGCCACGCCGAACGCCATCCAGCCCGCGCCGACGAAGCGCGCGGCGTCGTGCAGGACGATCACCGAAACGAACGCGACGGCGGCCATGGCGGCGCCGAGGACCGCTGTGAGCGGCAGCTCGGCGCCTCCCACGCGCACGTTGAACGGGACCTTGTAGGGCCGGTCGCGGTCGGGCTCGCGGAAGCGCAACCGGATCACGGCGAGGTGCACGATCGTGAACGCCAGCGTGGCGCCGAACGCGTAGATCGCGGCGAGGAACTCGAGGTCGGTCGGGATCACGAGCGCCACGGCCAGCAGCGCGCCGAGCGCGATCAGCACGACCGGGGTGTTGTAGCGGGGGTGCAGCCGGCCGACGAGCGACGGGATCTGGCGGTTGAGCGCCAGCGAGTAGCCGAGCCGGGAGAGCCCGAACATCGCCGCGTTGCAGGCGATCACGAGGATCGCGATCCCGAAGATCGCGATCATGTAGCGCAGCGGTTCGCGCAGCCAATCCTGCTCGAAGCCCGAGACCAGGCCCAGCATCGGTGCCTCGACCCAGCGGTGGCCGGTCTGTGGCAGCGTCGAGGCGGCGACGAGCGCGATGCCGACGTACGGGATCGCGGCGGCGGCGCGCGCGACGAACAGGCGCTTGAGCCCACGGCGCGAGACCGCGACCTCGCCGGCGAGCGCGGAGGAGGCGTCGAGGCCGGAGAAGGCGGCGATCGCGATGGTGAACGCGAACAGCAGGTGCTCCAGGTTGGGAGTGCCGGCGACGGCCGCCGGGTCGGTGAGCACATGCGGCTCGAGCACGAGCGCCAGGCCGAACACGACGATCAGCAGCTGCAGCGCGAGGTCGGCGAAGACGACGAACGCCGCCCGCTCCCAACGCCGCGAGCCGGCGCCGCGCAGGTTGACCCAGGCGACGTATCCGATCACGCCGAACGTGAGCGCCAGCTCTGGCGCGCCGTGCGCGAGCTCGCCCCAGAACAGCGCGGCGTAGTCCGTGATCGCGAACGCAGTGATCGCGATCAGGATCAGATAGTCGAGCAGGATCGCCCAGCCGGCGATGAAGCTCCACAGCTCGTTGAACCCATAGCGCGCGAGCACGGTCGCGCCACCGCGCTCCTGGTGCAGCGACGCGCCCTCCATGTAGGAGAGCACGAGCAGCGCGAAGAACAGCGTCGCCGCGAGCAGCACGATCCAGGTGAACCCGAGGGCGTTGACCACCACGACGCCCAGCGCGAAGTACAGCGAGGCCGAGAGGAAGCCCTGCACGATCCCGAACAGCGGCGGCGAGCCCGTCCCGCGCTTGAGCGCCGCCGGCGCTTCCAGCCGCTGCAGGCGGCCGTGCTTGTCGCCGCTCTCGGTCACCGGCGCCGCTCCACCCACAGCCTGCCTGCCCCCGCGGCCACGAACAAGAGCCCGAGCACGACGCCCGCCGCCACGGGCCCGCCGCCCGCCGCGACCGTGCGGGCGATCATCGCGATGCCGAGCACCACCATCAGCCCGGACAGCACCAGCGTGACCGGGCTCACGACGCCGCGCTCGCCTTCTCGGGCGCGTGCGTGCGCGGCGGCCGGGCCGGCGGGCGCGACTCGATGATCACGCGGCACGGCCGCTCGGCGAGCACCGTCTCCAGCGTCTTGCCGAACACCGACGTGCCCGCGATCCGCCGCGGTAGCGTCATCACGACCGCCGCGGCGCGCATGTCCTGTGCCTCCTCGATGATCCGGCGGCCCGCCTGGCCGGCGCGGACCTTCTCCCAGTGGCCCGAGACGCGCCCGCCGCCCTGCAGCCTGGCCTGCTCGATGATCGAGTTCGCCGCCGCTTCCTCCTCGGGCATCGACGCGTCGATCAGGCGCGAGTTGGGGACCGTGATCGTGACGAGCATGTGGATGCCGCGGCGCTTGCGCGCGGCGAGCTTGACGGCGGTCGCGAGCACCTGCTCGTCGTAGCCGCCGTCGGCGACATGTACGAGCACGGAATCGTACTCGGCCTCGTGGTCGACGACCGGCTGCGGGATCGCGACCTTGTGGGTCGAGGTGAGGTCGAGCCCCTGACGGCGGCGATAGAGCGGATAGACGAGCATCCCGAGCGCGAGCCAGCCGAAGCCGGCCGCCGCCACGTCCGGGTTGAGCACCACGGTCGCCAGGAAGGCCGCGGCCGTCGCCGTGCCGCCGACGAGCGCGAACAGCGGCAGGTCGCGCCCGCGGAACGTCACGTTGCCCGGCCCGCGGTACGGCCGCGGCACGTCCGGCTTGGTGAGCCGGAGCCGGATCACGGAGACGTGCGCGATCGTGAACGAGAGCATCGCCCCGAACGCGTACATCAGGCCGAGGAAGTCGGCCTGACCCGGCAGCAGCGTCAGGATCGCCACCCCGGCGAAGATCAGGATCCCGATCCAGGGCGTGCGGTAGCGCGGGTGCAGGCGGCGCAGGCCGTCCGGGAGCTGGCGATGGATTCCCATCGAGTAGACGAGCCGCGAGACGCCGATGATCGCCGCGTTCGTCGCGATGAAGAGGATCGTGGCGGCCAGGAGGCCGACGTAGAGCTCGCCGCCGGCCTGCAGCGGCCCGAGGTCGATCTGCTTGACGACGCCAAGGATCGGGTCGCCCGCAAAGCCGCCGTCCTCCTCGTTGACGCCGAGCAGCGTCCGGTACTCCCCGTTGCGCTCCGTGACCGGCAGCGCGGACAGCGCGACCGCGGGCAGCGTGAAGTAGATCGCGAAGACCGCGATCTGCACGCGCTTGATCGCCGCCGGGATCGTGTGCGCCTCGTCCTTGGCCTCCTCCGCCATGTTCGAGATCGTCTCGATCCCCGTGTAGGCGATCATGCCGAGCGGGATCGAGATGATGAAGTTCTGCCACGTCGGCGCGATGCCGAGCTCGACGTTGTCGGCCAGCGTCTCGGGCGAGAGCACGAGCAGCGCCCCGAGCGCGACGAGCAGCAGCTGGGTGAGGAAGTCGACGATCGCCAGGAAGACGTTGAGGCCGGCGGACTCCTTCACGCCCACGACGTTGATCACGGCCAGCAGCGCGATGACCCCGGCGCCGGCGATGATGTCGCCCGGCGCCGTCTTCAGCTCGACCCAGAACAGGCCGCCGATGTAGTGCGGCACGAAGAACGCCGAGATCGCGATCGTGATCACGTAGTTGAGCATCTGGCCCCAGGCGGCGAAGAACGACCAGAACTCGTTGAATGCGCGCCGTGCGAAGCTCGACGAGCCGCCCGCCTCGGGATACATCGCGGTCGCCTCGGCGTAGGTCGAGGCTGTGCAGAAGAAAAAGAACCCGGTGATGATGAAGACGACCGGGGTCAGGCCGAGCGCGAACGACGCGACGAGGCCCAGCGCGTAGTAGATCGACGATCCGACATTGCCGTAGGCAGTGGCGAAGAGGGCGTTGACCCCCAGGACCCGCTCGAGCCCTTCCAGTCGGCGTCTTGCCATGTGTCGGCGCGGGATTCTAGGCCGAGCGCCCGCGGATCAGGTCCGGCGGCCGCGACTCGATGATAACCCGGCACGGGCGCTCGGCCAGGACGGTCTCGAGCGTCTTGCCGAAGACCGACGTCCCCGCGATCCGCTGCGGCAGCGCGAGCACCACGGCCGCCGCTCGCATGTCCTGGGCCTCCTCGATGATGCGGCGCCCGGCCTGCCCGGCGCGCACCTTCTCCCAGTGGCCCGAGACGCGCCGCCCGGCCTGCAGCTTCGCCTGCTCGATGATCGATTCGGCGACCGCCTCGGCGTCGCGCATCGGGGCGTCGATCGCAAGCGAGTTCGGCACGATGATCGTGACGAGCACGTGGATCCCGCGCCGCTTGCGGGCCGCGACCTTCGCGGCGGTCGCGACAAGCCATTCGTCGTAACCGCTGTCGCCCACGTGCACGAGCACCGAGTCGTACTCCGCCTCGTGGTCGACGACCGGCTGCGGGATCGCGACCTTGTGCGTCGAGACGAGGTCGAGCCCCTGGCGGCGGCGGTAGACCACGTAGACGGCTATGCCCAGCGCCAGCCAGCCGCTGCCCGCGGCGGCGACGGTGAGATCGAGCGCGCTGACGACGATCAGCGACAGGCCCGTGCCCGCCAGGCCCGCGACGGCGAACGGCGGCACCTCGCGTCCGCGGATGCGGAGGCTGCCGGGGCTGCGGTAGGGGCGCGGGAGGTCGGGCCGCGTGACGCGCAGCCGCAGCACCGCGAGGTGCGCCATCGAGAACGACAGCATCGCCCCGAACGCGTAGATCGCGCCCAGGAACTCCGCCTCGCCGGGGGCGATCGCGATGCAGGCGAACCCCGAGAACACGAGGATGCCCAGGTAGGGGGTGCGGAAGTGCGGGTGCAGCCGCCGCATCGCGTCGGGCATCTGGCGGTGCAGCCCCATCGAGTAGACGAGCCTCGAGACGCCGAGCACGCCGGCATTGGTGGCCGCGACGAGGATCGTCACCGCCAGGATGCCGACGTAGAGCTCCGCGGCGCCCTGGAACGTGCCCAGCTCCATCGCCTGCACGATCCCGAGCATCGGGTTGGAGGCGAAGCCGCCGTCCTCCTTCGCCACGCCGAGCAGCGTCGTGCAGTTCTCCCCGTTGGCGTCGCAGCGCACCGGCAGCGCCGACAGCGCGATCCACGGCAACGTGAAGTAGATCGTGAAGACGGCGATCATCACGCGCTTGATCGACGCAGGGATGGTCGCCGCGTGGTCGCGCGCCTCCCCGGCCATGTTCGAGATCGTCTCGATCCCCGTGTAGGCGACGGTGCCGACCGGGATCGCGATCAGGAAGTCCTGCCAGGTCGGGGCGACGCCGAAGTACGAGAGGTTGTCGAGCAGCAGCCCCGGGCTGAGGACGAGGAAGACCCCGGCGAGCACGAGCGCCAGCTGGCTGAGGAAGTCGACGACGGCGAGGACGATGTTGACCGCGACGGCGTCCTTGACGCCGCGCACGTTCACGACTGCGAGGATCGCGATGATCCCGATGCCGAGGAAGATGTCGCCCGGCGAGGTGCTGAAGTACTCGTCCGTCACCCCGCCGAAGTAGCGCGCGGCGAAGAACGCCGAGATCGCGATCGTGATCACGTAGTTGAGCATCTGCGCCCACGCGGTGAAGAACGACAACAGCTCGTTGAACGCGCGGCGCACGAACAGCGACGAGCCGCCGGCCTCGGGGAACATCGCGGTCGCCTCGGCGTACGTCGTCGCGGTGCAGTAGAAGAGCGCGCCGGTGAGCACGAAGACGATCGGCGTGAGCCCTAGCGCGAGCGAGGCGACGAGCCCGAGCGCGTAGTAGATCGACGATCCGACGTTGCCGTAGGCGGTCGAGAAGAGGGCGTTGACCCCGAGCACCCGCTCGAGGCCTTCCAGTCGGCGTCGTGCCATCCGCCGGCGCGATCTTACGGCGAATCTCGCCAGGGCCGCCGTGGAGGCGGCCCTGGCGGAACGCTAGGCGATGAGCGGGATGATCAGGAGGGCCACGATGTTGGCCACCTTGATCATCGGGTTGATGGCCGGGCCGGCCGTGTCCTTGAACGGGTCGCCGACGGTGTCGCCGGTGATCGACGCCTCGTGGGCGGCCGAGCCCTTGCCGCCGTGGGCGCCGTCCTCGATCAGCTTCTTGGCGTTGTCCCAGGCGCCACCGCCCGAGGTCATCATCACCGCGAAGAACAGGCCGACGACGATGACGCCGATCAGCAGGCCGCCGAGCGCCTTCTCCGACAGGATGCCGACGATCACCGGGACGAAGATCGGGATCAGCGACGGGATGATCATCTCGCGCTGCGCCGAGCGGGTCACGATGTCGACGCACTGCCCGTACTCGGGCTTCTCCGTGCCGTCCATGATCCCCGGCTTCTCGCGGAACTGCCGCCGTACCTCTTCCACGACGGCACCGCCGGCACGGCCGACGGCCTCCATCGAGAGGGCGGCGAACAGCGTCACCATCATGCCGCCGATGATCAGGCCGATCAGCACGTCCGGGTCGTCGAGCTGGAACGTGATCGCGCTGTTGAGCTCGTCCTGCAGCTCGATCTTGAACGCCGCGAACAGCACGAGCGCCGCCAGCGCGGCCGAGCCGATCGCGTAGCCCTTCGTGACGGCCTTCGTCGTGTTGCCGACCGCGTCGAGCGGATCGGTGACGTTGCGCACGTCCTCGGGCATGTCGGCCATCTCGGCGATGCCGCCGGCGTTGTCGGTGATCGGGCCGAACGCGTCGAGCGCCACGATCAGGCCGGTCAGCGAGAGCTGCGCCATCACGGCGACGCCGACGCCGTAGATGCCGGCCAGCTCGTTCGCGCTGAAGATGCCGAGCACGATCACGAGCGCGGGCAGCGCGGTCGCCTGCATCCCCTTGGCGAGGCCCTGGATGATGTTCGTCGCGTGCCCGGTCTCGGACGCCTTGGCGGTCGACCTGACCGGGGAGAAGCGCGTCGAGGTGTAGTAGTCGGTGATCACGAACAGCGAGGCCGTGACCGCCAGGCCGACCAGCGCGCAGATGTAGATCTCACCCCAGGACGGTGCCTTGCCGCTGGCCAGGGCGGCGAGGTCGTCCATCATCCAGGCGGTCACCGGCAGGAACAGCAGCGCCGCCAGCACGCCCGAGACGATCAGGCCCTGGTAGAGCGCACGCTCGACGTTGCCGGTCGCCGACTTGACGGCGAAGGTGCCGATGATCGAGGCGATGATCGACACGCCGCCGAGCACGAGCGGGTAGAGGATCACCGCGGTCTGCTCGCTGCCGCCGAACGTCAGCACGCCGAGCAGCATCACGGCCACCGCGGTGACCGCGTAGGTCTCGAAGAGGTCCGCGGCCATGCCGGCGCAGTCGCCGACGTTGTCGCCGACGTTGTCGGCGATGACGGCAGGGTTGCGCGCGTCGTCCTCGGGGATGCCGGCCTCGATCTTGCCCACGATGTCGGCGCCGACGTCGGCGCCCTTCGTGAAGATGCCGCCGCCGAGGCGGGCGAACACCGAGATCAGCGAACCGCCGAAGCCCAGGCCGATCAGCGCGTCGACGGCTTCCTTCGGCTCGACGTCGAAGATGAACGTCAGCACGCCGTAGTAGCCGGCCACGCCGAGCAGCGCGAGGCCGACGACGAGCATGCCGGTGACTGCGCCGCCGCGGAATGCGACGTCGAGCGCAGGGCCGATGCCGCTACGGGCCGCTTCGGCGACGCGGGCGTTGGCCCGCACCGAGACGTTCATCCCGATGAAGCCGGCGGCCGCCGAGGCGAGACCGCCGATCAGGAAGCCGATCGCGACCTCGATGTTCTGCAGCGGGATCAGGGCGACGAAGAGGACGGCACCGACGATCGCGATCGTCGTGTACTGGCGGCGCAGGTACGCCGACGCGCCCTCCTGGATCGCGGCCGAGAGGCCGCGCATGACCTCGTTGCCGGGTGACAGGGCCAGGAGCGCGCGGCTCGTGACCAGGCCGTACCCGACGGCGGCCAGCGCGCAGACGAGCGCGACGACGACCCCGTGGTCGGACAGGAAATCGGACAAGGGAGACCTCTCAGGAAGCGTTCAAGACAACACGAAAGCGGCGGCCTGATCGTGGCCGCCGCCGGAGCGATCGCGCAGTTTATCGGGCGTTGAGGCGGAGTGCTGCGGTCACTGTCCGGGGATCCACAGGCGGCCGGAGCTCTGCGCCGGCCCCCCAGCCGCCGGATCCTCGGCCTGCGCGGGCGATTCCGCGCCCTCCTCCCGCGGCGCCGCGGGCTTGCCGCCGGACTCCTTGGCGTAGACCATCTGCAGGCGCGAGAGCGTGTCGCGAACCGGACCGAGCTGCTCCGCGTGGCGGGACTCGAGCAGCGGCAGCAGCGCGCGGGCGCCCTCGATCGCCTGGCGCACCTGCTCCCAGTCGGGCGCCGGCCCGGGCTGCGCCGGATCGGGCGCGCCGAGGCCCGCCTTGCGGGCGGCGATGTTGAGCAGGGTGACGGTCGTCTGGATCAGCACGTCGTCGACCGTGATCCGCTCCATCTCGGCCTCGAGCTGCCGCAGCTCCTCTTCTGACAATTCAGGCTGGCTCATCGCAGGTCTCCTCGAAGTATGTGGCCTGGGTTTCCGCAAGGCAGGCCGCGTACACCTCCGCCGGCGTCGCGCCGTCCTCGATCATGCGTCGCTGCCGCTGCGCGCCGTTAAGGGGTGGTAGGACGACGTCGGCGCCGGTCCAGGCGTTCAGCCGGTCGAGCGCCTCCGATGCGGGGAACTCCTCGACCCGCTCCGCCCCGAGATCGAGCAGGCGGCCGTCGAGCCCGTAGCGGATCGCGCGCCACATGTTCTCCTCGATCAGCCGGCCGGGCAGGTCGGGCGGCGTCTCGCCGGCGTCTACCTCGGCCGCGGCGCGGCGCACGCAGGCGACGATCAGCTCCGCGAGCCCGTCGGCCTCGGCGGCCGTCGTCTGGCTGTCGCAGATCCGCACCTCGACGGTGCCGAAGTCGTGGTGTGGGCGCACGGACCACCAGAGCTGGGTGAACTCGACGATCGACCCGGTGCGCACGAGCAGCTCGACGTACTCGGCCCACGTCCCCCAGGAGCCGAACACGTCGGGGATCCCGCAGCGCGGGAACGACTTCGTGAACGTCTGGCTGCGGCCTGAGTGCAGGCCGGAGTCCTGCCCGTCGATGTACGGCGAGTTGGCGCTGATCGCGAGCAGGATCGGCAGCACCGGGCGCAGCCGGTCGCACACCCGCACGGCCCGGTCGGCGCCCTGAACGCCGACGTGGACGTGGACGGAGAAGGTGTTGTTGCGCCAGGCGACGTACTTCAGCCCCTCCTCGACGCGGCGATAGTGCTCCGTGTCGATGATGTGCTGCTCGCGATAGTCGCTGAGCGGATGCGTGCCCGTCGAGCCGAGCGCGACGCCGTGGTCGCGTGCGAGCGCGAACAGCCGCCTCCGCGCATCGGCCTGGCGGCTGCGCGCGTCCTCGACGTCGCTGCCAGCTCCCGACCGGATCTCGATCTCCGAGGAGATCAGCTCGCCGGCGATCGAGGTCGCGAGCACCGGATCGGAGGCCGCGGCGTCGCGCAGCAGCTCGAATCGCGGCACCAGCAGCAGCGTCTGCGGATCGACGAGCGCGAACTCCTCCTCGATGCCGACGGTGAAGTCGGCCGAGCCCTCGAAGGTCTCGCGCGCGGCGGCGGAATCGATCACGGGCGCGGTCGGTTAGGTGAGGTAGAAGTAGAGCGCGTAGAGCAGGTCCACTGCCGGGCTCGACGTGTGGACCGTCACCTCCGGCGGCACCTGCAGCAGCGCCTCGGAGTAGTTGAAGATGATCTTCACGCCGGCGTCGACGAGCTGATCGGCGAGCAGCTGCGCGGCCGCGGTCGGCACCGCTAGCACGCCGACGACGATGTCCTCCTCGTCGACGACCTGCTTGAGGTCGTCGATGTGGCGCACGCCGACGCCGTTGATCTGCTCCCCGATCTTCGAGCGGTCGGTGTCGAACATCGCCACGACGCGGAAGCCGTGGTCGGCGAAGATGTCGCTCGACGCGATCGCGCGGCCGAGGTGGCCGGCGCCGAACAGGGCGATGTTGTGCTGGCCGGAGGTGCGCAGGATCTTGCGGATCTGCGAGACCAGCGAGTCGACGTTGTAGCCGACGCCGCGCTTGCCGAACTTGCCGAAGCCGGAGAGGTCGCGCCTGATCTGCGTCGAGTTGACGTGCGTGTACTCCGAGAGCTCCTGCGAGGAGATCGTCTCCTTGCCCATCTTGCGGGCCTGCGTGAGCACCTGGAGGTAGCGCGACAGGCGTGCGGCGACGCCCAGCGAGAGCCGTTCGGAGAGGACGCCGTCCGGGCCGTCGTTGCGGTTGTCGCTGCTCGCGACCTCGCTGAAGGTCATCGCGCGATCACTCTAGAGCCTCCGGCAGAGGGCCTCTTCGTCGACGAAGAGGTCGCACAGCTCCTCGCCTTCGACCGCGATCACGGGGATGCGCTCGAGGAGGCGCGCGAACAGCGCGTCGTCGCTCTCGATGTCGATCTCCTCGAGGCGGAAGGGGTGGGTGGCCCGGATCCGCTCCAGCACGGCCCGGGCCTCGTCGCACAGGTGGCAGCCGGGGCGGCCGTAGAGCGTGACGACCTTCATCGCTCGAACGGGTCCGAGACCGCGATCGCGCGGTCGCCGCCGCGCGGCGAGCGGGCGACGGCGCGGAACGCGTAGCGCCCGCGCCGCAGCCCGCGCAACGCCCCCGCGGGCAGCGTGTAGGCGTATTCGGCCGGCAGCAGCTCGCGGGCGCCGCCGGGCGGCGTGAGGCGGCGCACGGTGCGCTCGCTGCCCTCCCGCACGAGCGTCAGCGCGAGCCGTTCGGTCAGCGCGATGCGGGCGCCGCTGAACGGGTCGCCCCGCTCGAAGGAGCCGAGGGTGAAGCGCACGCCGGTCACGCGGTCGCCGTCGCGCTGGACGCCGAGCGGGCCGAGCGGCGGCGGGTCCGGCGGGGCGATCGCGATCGCGAACGGGTGCGCGAGCACGGCGCTGCCGCCGGCGGCGTGGACGACCAGCCGGCCCGCCGCGAGCCCGTCCGGGCCGGCGCCCGCGACATCGACCTCGGCCTCCCGCCGGCCGGAGGCCGGGATCGTGATCGTCGGGCGGGCGAGCTTCGCCGTGGTGCCGGGGTCCGCGGCGACGGAGAGCGTCAGGGTCACGGCCGACGCGCCCTTGTTCGCGAGCACGATGCGCACGCACGCGACGGTGCCGGGGCAGGGGTCGGCCCGCCGCTCGGGCGTGGTTCGCGCGGTCACGGTGGCGGGCACCGCGGGGCGCCGCAGCGCTCCGGCTCCCGCCCCGCGGGCCGGCAGGCGCGGGTCGGGGTCGGCGGCGCCGACCAGCGCCTCGCGCAGCTCGCGCGGTGTGGCGTCCGGCCGCTCGCGCACGAGCTGCGCGGCTTCGATCGCGGTGCGCGCCGCCGCGATCGCGCTGCCGCCGACGACGGCCGACGCGTTGCCGGGGACGGCGGTCAGCGCCGCGCCGGGCGCGGCGAGACCCGGCGCGATCCCGCCGCCGGCGGCGGGGCCGCGACTCGAGAACGGCGACAGCGCGGCGCCGGAAGCCGACTCCGCTGCTTCGCCGCCCGAGTCCGGCGGCAGCGTCGCCGCCGGCGGCCGGCCGGGCTGAACGTCTCCGACCTCGATCTCCGCGCCCGCGTCCTCCTCGAGCACGTCCGTCGCGGCCTCGCCGGTCACACCGAGCACCGGCGCGGCGATCCGCCCCGCCGGGATCGCTGGGAGCGGGCGGCGCCGCGGGTCGGCCAGCAGGACCGCGCGGGCGCCCGCGGCGGCGGCGGCAGCGGCGCGCGCGACCGGCTCGTCGCCCGCGCGGACGATCACGAGCCTGCCGCGCAGGCTGCCCGCGTCGCCGGAGAGCAGCTCGGCGGGGTCCGTGGATTCGACCGGCCCGGCCGTCTTCAGGCCGCCGGGCGGCGGGAAGCCCGCGAGCAGCACCGCCCCGCGGGCGTCGGCGCCCCCGACCTGGAGATCGACGTGCGGCACGCCCTCCGGCACCGCGAGCGCGCCCACCGCGAGCGCGTCCGGCGCCGCCGCCGGCGAGCCGACCGTGCCCTCCGGCCCCGCGGCCGCGCCCTCGCCACCGCTGGGCGCCACGACGAGCGTGCCGAGCCCGGCGGCGTTCCGCACGGCGCGCGCCTCGGGCGAGCGCTCGAACGCCGCGTAGGGCGAGTTGACGCCGACGACCGCGACCGGGACGCGGTCGTCGGTGGCGCCGTCGCCGTCCGGGTCGACGGCGCGCTCGAGCCCCGCGAGCAGCTGGTCGGAGGTCGCGACGTCCTCGAGCCCCGCGCCCCGCGTCGCGGGCTGCAGGCCGGCCACGCGGATCGGCAGCACGCGCTCGCCGGCGGCCACGAGGACGCCGGCCAGCGCGGTGCCGCTGGTCTCGCGCCGCCCTCCGCGCGGATCGGTCACCGGCGCCGGGTCGTCGTCGCGATCGACGGCGTCGTAGCCGGGATCGAGGTGGCCGGCGAGCAGCGGATGGCCGGGGTCGACGCCGCTGTCGAGCACGGCGACCGACGCCCCGCCCAGCGGCGGCGCGGCGATCGGCAGCCGCAGCCCCGGCACGCGGGCCGGCTCGCTCGAGGCCGGGTAGAAGCGGCGCACGGGCTGCGCGCGCACGCCGAGCGACGGCAGGTCGGCGAGGTCGCTCGTCCGGACGGTCGCCGCGAACCCGTTGAACGTGCGGGTGAACGTGACGACGTCGGAGAGCCGGACCCCGCGCGCGCCCAGCGCCGAGCGCAGCGCGCCGGACTCGTCCTCGAGCGAGCGCACGTAGTCGCGCTGGTCGGCCGGGTCGGAGATGCCGGCCGCGCCGAGGGCGGGTCGCGGCAGCGCGACGATCACGCGCGTACCCTCGCCGCTCGGCTCGCGCGGGGAGCGGCCGTCGAAGGGCACCGCGTCGGCGAGTGAGCGCGCCGGCGCCGCGCCGCCTCCCGCGAGCAGCACGACGGCGACGACGGCGCCGATCAGGAGCGCCGCGGCGACAAGGAGCCGCTCGCGCGGCTGCGCGCGCAGCGCCGATGCAGCCGTGCGGGCCCGCCCGGCGAACCCGGTCGCGCGCTCCTCGGGCACGATTCAGGCCGCGCGGCTGCGGCGGCCGGTCGCGTAGGCGTCGAGGGCCAGGTAGCCCGGGAACGGAACGGGCTCCACCCAGCGGGCGGCGGAGGCGATCATCGCGGCGTTGTCGGTGCAGAGCTCGGCGGGCGGCACCTTGACCTCGACGTCGAGCGCCTCCGCGCGCTCGCGCAGCCGCCGGTTCGCCGCGACGCCGCCGCCGATCGCGAGCCGCGCGCCCGGCTCCGCCGCCAGCGCGCGTTCGATCCGTGCAATCAGCGCCTCGACGATCGCATGCTCGTACGAGGCTGCGAGGTCGGCGGCGCGGCGGCGCGTCTCGGCCTCGCCCAGGTCGCGCACGGCGTACAGGAGCGCGGTCTTGAGGCCCGCGAAGGAGAAGTCCAGTCCCGCGACCCGCGCGGCGGTCGGGAACGCGTACGCGGTCGGATCGCCCTCGAGCGCCAGCCGCGACAGCGCCGGCCCGCCCGGGTAGCCGAGCCCGAGCAGCCGCGCGCCCTTGTCGAACGCCTCGCCGGCGGCGTCGTCGAGCGTGCTTCCCAGCACCTCGTAGCCGCTGTGCTCGGTCACACGCGTCAGCAGCGTGTGACCGCCGGACGCGATCAGGCAGAGGAACGGCGGCTCGATCGGCTCCGGCGCGAGGAAGTTCGCGGCGACGTGCCCCTGCAGGTGGTCGACGGGCGCGAGCGGCAGCCGGCGCGCGGCGGCGAGGCCCTTGGCCGTCGCGACGCCGACGAGCAGCGCCCCGACGAGCCCGGGGCCCTGGGTCACGGCGACGAGCGAGATGTCGTCGAGGCCCCGCCCCGCCAGGCGCAGCGCGTCCTCGACCACCGCGTTGACGAGCTCGAGGTGATGGCGCGACGCGATCTCCGGCACCACGCCGCCGAAGCGATCGTGGACGCCCTGCGAGGAGACGACCGACGACAGCACCTCGCCGGCGTCCGTGACGACCGCGGCGCAGGTGTCGTCGCAGGAGGTCTCGAGCGCGAGGATCAAATCGGCGCGGCGTTCGGCACGTCGTCGAGCGAGCCGCGCAGCGTCCCCGGCGTCCGCCACATCACGACGGCGTCCTCGCCGTTGTCGGCGTAGTAGCGCCGGCGCAGGCCGGCGGAGCGGAAGCGGAAGCGCTCGTACAGCGCGACCGCGCCCTCGTTCGAGCGCCGGACCTCGAGCGTGTAGTGCGCCTCGGGGTCGTCGACCCGCTCGAGCAGCCGCATCAGCAGCGTCGACGCGATGCCGTGCCGGCGCCGGTCGGGATCGACCGACACGTTCATGATGTGCCAGACCCTGTCGTAGCGCGAGCAGACGAGGTAGCCGGCCAGCTCGCCGTCGACGAACGCCGCGAGGCAGATCCCCGAGGCCTTGGAGAGCTCGAGCACGAACATCGCCAGCGACCACGGGGTCGGGAAGGCGCGACGCTCGATCGCGACGACCTGCGGGAGGTCGGCGTAGGTGAGGCGGCGGACCTCGACGGCTGCGGCGGGTGGTGCTGTCATGGCTGGGGCGGCTTGGCGTCGGGCTCGCGCAGGTAGTCCGGCAACAGCCCGTCCCGTTCGGCCGGCTCCCCCACCGCGCCGAGCCGGCAGAGCGGCGCCGCGCTGATCCGGTGGACGGAGGAGCCGTCCGCCGGCACGACCACCCCGGCCTGCTCGAGCTCCGTACGGAAGCGTACCGCTCCGTCACCGACGGCCTGCACGGGCGCGTCCAGCCCCGCGAGCCGCTCGGCAAGCGCCGCGGGCGCCAGCGCCGCCGGCGCGACCCGCTCGCGCCCGTCCTCCCAGGCGCCCGCGAAGACCTCACCGCGGCGCGCGTCGAGCACCGCGGCGACGGTGCCCTCGGACCCGGCGGCGAGCGCCGCGAGCGAGCCGACCGGCACGAGCGGCAGCCCGCGCCCCTGTGCCAGCGCGCGGGCGGTCGCGATGCCGATGCGCAGCCCGGTGAACCCGCCCGGGCCGACGCCGACCGCGATCCGCTCGACGGCGCCCCACTCGACCCCGCCCTGCTCGAGCGCCTGCTCGAGCAGCACGAGCACGCGCGCGGCGTGTTCGCCGCGCGAGCCGGCGGGCGGATCGTCGCGCGCCTCGACAACGCTCCCGTCCGCGAGCAGCACGCCGGCGACGGTCGACGGGCTGGCGGTGTCGAGCGCGACGAGGATCATCGCGCGACCTCGATCGTGCGCCGGTCGCCGCCCGCGTGCGCCAGCGTCACGTGCCGCGCGATCGCGCGGCCGCCGAGCAGCGCCTCGGACTCCGCGCGCTCGGGCCACTCGACGAACGTCACGGTGTCCGCGCCGAAGTACGGATCGAGCAGGCCCGGGTCCTCGTCGGCGAGGCCCGCGAGGCGGTAGAGGTCGATGTGCGCGAGCGGGCCGGCGCCGCCGTCGTAGAGCTGGCCGAGCACGAAGGTCGGGCTCGTGACGGCCTCCGTGACCCCGAGCGCCCGCAGCGCGCCGCGGACGTACGTGGTCTTGCCGGCGCCGAGGTCGCCCGAGACCAGCACCACGTCCCCCGGCCGCAGGAGCGCGGCGAGCTGCGCGCCCGCGCGCTCGGTCGCCTCGGGGCCGTCGGTCTCCCTAGGACCGCACACGCAGGCGGGCACGGAGGGCGACACCACCCGCGAGCAGGATCGATCCGGCGAGCAGGATCGTGTCCGTATCGGCGCCGGTGTACGGGAGCTGGGGCTGGGGCTGGACCGCGGGGGCGGGCGGGGCGCTCTCGGCCGCGCCGGGCGCGGGCTCGGGAGCCGGCGCGGGCTCCGTCGCGGGCGGCGCGGCGGGCTCGGGCGTCGTCGGCTCGTCCTCGCCCTGCGACTGGCCCTGGTCCTCGCCCGCGAACGGGTCCTGGTACTGCTCGTCGCCCGCGCCCTGCGCGGCGGCGGCGGCGGGCGCCGCCAGGACGGCCGCGGCGGCGAGCGCGACGGCGCGGCTGCGGAGCGACGGCATCGCGCGCACCATAGCGACCGTGCTGCGCTACCTTCGCCGTTCCGTGCGACGCCTCCCGTTCGTCCCGGCAGCGCCCGCGCCCGCCGTCGCCGGAGCGCCGGCCGGGGACAGCGGCGCCGGGGCCGCCGCCGGCCTCGCGGCCGCGCAGCTGGCCGCGAACGGCATCGCGGTCATCTTCACCGCGATCTTCGCGCGCGTCCTGGGCCGCGAGGACTACGGCGTGCTCGCGGCGGCGCTCTCGACGTTCCTGATCCTGTCCGTGCCCGGATACGCGCTGCAGGTGGCGGTCTCGCGCGCGGTCGCCGCGCGGCGCCTGGGGGCGAGCGGGGAGCTGGGCGCGACGATGCGACGCTGGACGCTGCGGCTGGCCCTCGCGACGCTCGCGCTTGCCGTCGCGGGCGCGCTCTTCCGCGACCCGCTGGCCGACCTGCTGAGCGTCGACGCGCCGTGGGCGGCGGCCGCGACGCTCCCCACCGTGACGCTCTGGGTGCTGTTGTCGGTGGAGCGCGGCGTGCTCGCGGGGCTCGGCCGGTACCGCGTCGTGGGCCTGTCGATCGCGGGCGAGGCGGCAGGGCGCCTCGTGCTCGGCCTCGGGCTCGTGCTCGCCGGCCTCGGGACGACGGGCGCCTACCTCGGCACGCCGCTGGCGATGGCGCTCGCCGCGCTGGTGCTCGGGCACGTGCTCGCGCGGTTGCCGGCCGCCGGCCCCGACGGGGGGCGGCGCGCCGCCCCTGCGGTCCGGCTGCGCGACGTCCTGCGCGACGCCGTCGTGCCGATCGCCGCGCTCGCGCTGATCGCGGTGCTCCAGAACGTCGACGTGATCGTCGTCCGCCACCAGGTCGCGGAGGTCCAGGCCGGCGCGTACGCGGCAGCCGCGGTCGCGGCGAAGGTCGTCGTCTGGACGGCGGTCGGCGTCGCGCTGTACGTGATCCCCGAGGCGGCCGGCCGGACCGCCGCCGGGCGCGGCGCGCGGCCGGTGCTGCTGCGCGCGAGCGCGGTCGTGGCGACCGTGGCGGCGCCGGCGCTGCTCGTGATGGCGCTCGCGCCGGCGCTCGTGCTGCGGCTCGGGTTCGGGCCCTCGTACGAGATCGCGTCCGACGCGCTGCCGCTGCTCGCCGTCGCGATGAGCGTGCTGGCGCTGACCTACCTGACCGTCAACTACCTGCTGGCGGTCGGCTCGAGCCGCTTCCTCGCGCCGCTCGCGGTGGTCGCGCTCGCGGAGCCGGTGCTGCTGCTCTCGGGCTCGCTCGACCGCCTCACCTCGTTCGCGGCGGTCGTGCTGCTCGTGCAGCTCGCGGCCGCCGGCGCCGTCGTCGTGCCGACGCTGCGCCGCTCTCCCGCGGCGGCTCCGGCCCGCGCATGATCGCGCGCCTGCTCGTCGTGGCGGCGGCCGTGGCGGCGATCGTCGTGCTGGCCGGGCAGCTGCGCACGGCCCGCGACGTCGACCGCGCGGCGGCCCTGATCGAGGCCGGCCGCGCGCCCGACCGCGTGGAGGAGGCGCTCGCGCTGCTGCGTGAAGCGGCCGCGCGCACGGCCGACACGACGCCGCTCGTGCGCGCGGCGGAGCTGCAGCTGTTCGCGGGCGACCACCGTGAGGCGCTCGCCGAGGCGCAGGCGGCGGCGCGGCGCGAGCCGGAGAACGCGCGCGCCTGGCTCGTCAGCGCGCAGGCGGCGGCTCAGCTCGGCGACGAGCCGCTCGAGGCCGCGGCGCGCCGGCGCCTGTCCGAGCTCGTCGCCTCGCCCTGAGGCACCGCCGAGTGGCGAGTTGGTCGGCCTCAGGCCGAGGAACTCGCCGCTCGGCGAGGCGGGGCGGGCTCGTCGGGCTCGGCCAGCGCGATCACGAGGCCCGCAAGCAGGATCGCCGACAGCGTCACGCCCGCCGGCATCTCCCAGTCCCAGTCGAGCGCGCTGTGGGCGCCCCAGACCGCGAGCGCTGCCGCCGGGCCCGCCACGGCTGCCGGCGCCGGCCGGCGGGCACGCGCGGCGCAGGCCGCGACGCCGCCGAGGAACGCGCCGAGCAGGAGCAGCCCGACGAGACCGAGCTCGGCCGCCGTCTCGAGCTCGAGCGAGTGGGCGTCGCGCACGACCTCCGGAATCGTGCGCTCGCGCAGCCAGAGCGTGCCGAACGACCCGGCCCCGTGCCCGCGCAGCGGGGCGTCCGCGAATCCCTCCAGCGCGACCCGCCAGTACGAGTAGCGGTTGGAGTCGGTGCTGCCCAGACGGGCCGGCGTCGCGCCCGCCCCGGTGCGCTCCGGACCGCCCTCGACCGCGGCCGCGCCGGCCACGAGCGCCACCGCCACGACGAGCCCCCCCACGACCGCCGCCGGGCGCACGCCGCGCAGCCGCTCGGCCGCTCCGGCGGCGGCGAGCCGGCTCGCAGCCGCCGCCGCGGCCACCGCGAGCAGCACGAGCCCGGCGAGCAGCGCCGCGCCCTGCGACTCGCGCCGGCCGAGCGGCCCGGCGACCTCGTGCACCGCCGGGAGCAGCGCCGCCAGCAGGCCGGCGAGCGCGGCAGCCGCGGCGACGAGCAGCGCCGCGCGCAGCTGCACGCCGCCGGGGGCCATCGCGAGCAGCACGGCCAGCCCGACGATCGCGGCGACGATCGCGCCGCGCGAGAACGACAGCGCCAGGCCGGCGCCGAGCGGTGCCGCGGCCGCGGCGGCCAGCGCGCGCACGCGGCGCGGCCGCGCCGGATCGCCCGCGAGCCGGGCACACAGCACGATCGCCATCGCTGCGAGCGCGCCGATCGCGTTCCAGTACGTGAGCGGCTGCTCGAGCCGCCCCATCGCCGTGCGGGAGCCGGTCAGGTCGATCAGACCGGGCAGCACGCGCTCGGCGAGCCCGTAGCCGATCACGGCGACCGCGCCGGCCGCAAGTGCCGGCTCCGCGGCGCTCGCCCAGCGGCCGCGGAGCAGCGCCGCGGCGGCCACGAGCGCCGCGAGGTAGAGCGTCAGCCGCTCAGCGTCCTCGATCGCCGGCCCGGCCAGCGGCGCCCACGTACGCGACAGCAGCACCCAGCCCAGCAGCCCGGCGAGCCCGCCGACGGCGATCCGCCCCGGCGCCGAGCGCGGCAGCGGGGACGGAGCGACGAGCGCCGCGACCGCCGCGAGCACGACGGCGGCGAGCGCCGCCCACAGCCGCTCGACCGGGAAGAAGCCCCCGCGCGCGAACGCCAGCGCGGTCGGCCCGGCGAGCAGCACGACCGCTGCAACGCCGGTGACCGTCGCACGAGCTCCGCGCACGCGGCTCATCGCCCGACCGTCTCCGCGGTGGCGGGCGCCGGGTGGCCTGCGGTCGGCCCGGCGGGCGGGCGGCCCGCTGCGCGGCGGCCCAGGCGCAGGGCGTGGCGCTCGACGAGGTACCAGCTCGCGGCGCCGAGCGCGAGCGCGAGCGACGAGCCGAGCACGACGATCCCGAGGTCCGGCACGTCGCGGTCGCCCAGCTCGCGCAGCACGTCGAGATGCCAGAGGTAGAGCCCGTAGGAGACGAGCCCGACCCAGGCCAGGGGCCGCCACGCCAGCAGCCCGCGGACCGCCCCGCCGCCGCCGGCGCCGAGCACCGCGGGGGCGAGCAGCGCGAGCGCGACCAGGGCCTGGAGCTGATGCTCGACGAACACCCGCGCGCCGGGATCGTCCGGGCGCCAGAGGACGACGGCCGCGTAGGCGACCGCGGCCAGCGCCCAGGCGAGCGACGCGACGGACGGCGGCCGCGCGCGGCCGTCGAGCCCGGCGGCGGAGACGACGGCCAGCGCCATCCCGCCCGCGAAGACGTCGAGTTGCGCCGGGAGCGCGACGAGCAGCGGGAACCAGGGATCGTCCGCCGGATCGACCGAGAGCACCACGACGAGCCGCCACCCGACGGCGAGCAGCGCGAGCAGCGCCAGGAACAGCAGCTCCCCGCGCACGATCCGGCCAGGCGACCCTCCCGGGAGGTAGCGCCGCGCGGTGAGCGCGAGCAGCGGCAGCGCGGCGTAGAACGCGACCTCGACCGTCAGCGTCCACGCCTGCCCGATGCCGCCCGTGAAGCGCTCGGGGTCGTAGGCCTGGAGGAAGCCGTAGTGGACGAGCGCTCCCGGCCAGGAGAACACCTCGTCGCGCTCGAGCACGATCGCGATCACGGTCAGCGCCACCCAGTACGCCGGCACTATCCGCAGCACGCGCCGCAGCGCGTAGACGCGCGCATCCGGCGGCCGCACCCCGGCGAGCCGCGCGGCGACCCACGGGCGGTAGAGCAGGAAGCCCGAGATCGCGAAGAACAGCGGCACGCCGACGTTGAGCTGCGCGTACCAGAACGCGCTGCCGGTCCCGTCGAGCGCCCCGGTGACGAAGGCGCCGTGGTAGGCGAGGATCGCCAGCGCCGCGATCGCGCGCATCGAGTCGACGAGTCCGAAGCGCGCCCCCGCACCCATCAGCGGACCCTCCAGACGCTCGCGCAGCCGAAGCGCCGGGGCGGGTCCGTGAACCCCGCGAGCAGCCGCGAGATCTCAGCGCGGCCGTGGCAGTCGCTCAGCACGAAGCGCGCGCGCGAGCGCCGCACCAGCGCCTCGGCCCCCTGCTCGCCGAGCCGGCCGTCGAACAGCGCCTCGGCGTCGCGCGCCCGCTCGGGCTGGTCAGGCGTCCACGAGCCGGCCCCGATCCAGGTCTCGCGCCCGGTGTAGGCGGGCACCGCGATCCCGGTGTACACCGGGGCGAGCACGCCGCCCGCCTCGGCGAGGTCGTCGAGGTGGCGCAGCGCGTCGCGCTCGCCGGGCTCGAGCGTGAACGGCTGGCGGCCGATGTGCACGGCGTCGGCGAGGCCGTCGACGCGATAGGCGCTGCCGATCACGACGAGCAGCGCGACGGCGGCGAGCGCGGGAACGAGCCCGATCGGGCGCTCGCCGAGCTGGGCCCGGAGCGCCAGCATCGCGAGCACGACGAGCGGCGGCGTGAGCCCCTGCAGTGCATGGAACGGGAACGTGCCGAACGGCTGGAAGTAGACCCCCAGCGCCGCGAGCGGCCAGACCCGCAGCACGACGGCGCCGAAGTCGGGCGCCGGCAGCCGGTACGCGAACGCCGCGGGGACCGCGAGCGGCGCCAGCCCCGCGAGCAGCACCCACCACGACCAGCGGGGCAGCTCGTTGACGCGCGCGGCGAGCGCCCACGAGGCGTCGAAGTGGCCGAGCAGCGCGTAGTAGACGAGCGGGGCCGCGGTCGCGGCCAGCGGCAGCGCGAGGTCGCGCGCGGCGGCCGCCGGCGTGCGGCCGCGGCGCAGCTCGACGAGCTCCGCGACCGCGATCGCGATCGCGAAGGTCGCCCCCTGCCAGGGCTGGAGCCAGGCGCACACGAGCCCGGCGACGGCCGCCAGGGCCAGCGCCCCTGCCCCGCCGCCGGCCCGCGCGCGCTCGTAGGCCAGCAGCCCGAGCGCGAGCGTGCCGACGGCGATCGCCGTGAACAGGTAGCCCCAGAGGTAGGAACCGGACCACAGCTCGCCCGTGATGAAGTCGACCTGGAGCTTGTCGCCCGGCCCCCCCAGTCCGCCCCAGCCGACGATCGCGGCGACCGGCGAGCAGGCGAAGAGGGCCAGCACCAGGCCCAGGCGGCGGTCGTCGCGGCGCGTCAGGAAGCGCCGGACGAGCGCGATCGTGCCGGCGAACAGGATCCCGACGGCGACCGGCTTCCAGAGCAGGTAGGCGACGGCCGGACCCGCGCCAAGCCGCCAGGCGAGGCCGGAGAGCAGCAGCCCCGGGTGCAGGAACGCGCGCTCGCCGGGCGCCAGGTCGTGCCGGTTGCCGATCAGGCCGTGCTCGCCGGCCTGGCGCGCCCAGTCGAGGTACTGCAGCGGGTCGGCGACGAGGAAGCCGTCCGAGCCCGTGACGACACCACCTCCGATCCAGACCTTCAGCAGCAGGCCGCCGAGCACGGCCAGCGCCAGCGCCGCCAGCGCCGCCAGCGCCGCGACCTCGACGGCATCCAGGCGGCGGACGAGCGCCCTCACACCCGCGACTCGGCCGCCCCGGCAGCCGGCCGGGCGCCCTGCGCCCGCGCCGCGCGCCGGACCCGCGCCCGCGCCTCGAGCAGCTCGCGCGTCACCGGCACGATCACGCGCGACATCGACAGCCGCGAGCCTGGCCGGTCGGTCCACGGGATCCCGGTCTCGGTGATGCTGAAGCCGAGCGCGCGCGCCATCGCGAGCGTCTCGGCGTCGAACGTCCAGCCGTTCAGCCCGCTGGCGCGGTAGGCGGCCTCGGCCGCGGGGGCGCGCCAGAGCTTGAAGCCGCAGAAGAGGTCGCGGGTCGGCTCGCGCAGCAGCGCGCGGCAGAGCAGCACGAAGCTCCGGCCCGCGATCCGGCGGCGCACCGGCTGGCGTCGCCCGACGGCCGCCCCCGCAGCCAGCCGCGAGCCGACGACGACGTCGTAGCGCTCCGCCAGCTCGAGCATCCGTCCGAGCGCGCCGACCGACGGGCCGCAGTCGGCGTCGCAGTGGAGCCGGAGCGCACCCGCGGCCTCGAGCATCCCGCGCCGCAGGGAGCCGCCCTTGCCGATGTTCTCCGGGTTGCGCAGCACGCGCACGGCCGGGTCGCCGAGCGACTCCACGAGGTCCGCGGTCCCGTCGCTGCTGGCGTTGTCGACGACGATGATCTCGTGCTCGAGCCCGAGCCCGCCGATCGCGACATGGAGCGAGCTGAGGGTGGTCGCGATGCCCGCGGCCTCCTCGTAAGCCGGCACCACCACGGAGAGCGCCGGGGCAGCCATGGGCGCGGAGTGTATTCAGCGGCGTCGAGTAGGCTGCCCGCCTCCATGAGCGCCGTGGCCTGCCGGATCTGCCAGGGAGAGCTGGAGCCGTTCCGCGCGGGGCGCGCCGGCGCTCCCTCACCCCAGGACTTCGCCCCGAGCAACCACCGGCCCGGCGAGCACGGCGAGCTGCTCCGCTGCGCGACCTGCGGCGCCGTGCAGCAGCCGGGCCTGCCCGCGGGCGCCGAGCTGCACGACCTCTACCGCGAGATGTCCGACGACGCCTACCTCGGCGAGGAGGCGGGACGGCGCGCGACCGCCCGCCGCGTGCTCGAGCTGATCGCCGGCCGCGCCGCCTCCGGGCGCCTGCTCGACGTCGGCTGCGGCCACGGCCTGCTGCTCGACGAGGCGCGCACGATGGGCTACGACGTGCTCGGGCTGGAGCTCTCACGCACGGCCGCCGGCTACGCGCGCGACGTGCTCGGGCTGCCGGTCGCCGAGCAGCCGCTCGAGGCCTTCGCTGCCGCCACGACCGAGCGCTTCGACGTGATCGTGCTCGCCGACCTGATCGAGCACCTGGAGGATCCGGCGGCCGCGCTCGACGCATGTGCCCGGCTGCTCGAGGAGGACGGCGTGCTGTGCGTGATCACGCCCGATCCCTCCGCGCCGCTGGCGCGTGCGGCTGGCGCGCGCTGGTGGGGATACGTCCCCGCCCACACCTGCCTGCTGCCCGGCCGCACCCTGCGCGAGCTGCTGACGGCGCGCGGGCTGGTGATCTCCGACGACGTGGCGCTCGTGCGCTCGTTCGCGCTGCGCTACTGGCTCGCCGGGCTCGGGGAGCGCGGCGGCCGTGCGGGCGCCGCGCTGCGCCGGATCGCCGCGACGCGGCTCGGCGACCGCAGCGTCTCGCTCGCGCTCGGCGACGAGCGCGTCGTGCTGGCGCACCGCGTCGCCGTGCGCCGGCCGGCCGCGCCGCTCGCCGAGGATCGCGGCGGGCCGGTCCGCGTCACCGTCGTGCTGCCGGCCTACCGCGCGGCCGCCACGATCCCCGCCGTTGCGCGCGAGATGCCGCTGGCGGTCGTCGACCGCGCCCTGCTCGTCGACGACGCAAGCCCCGACACGACGCCCGAGGTCGCGCTGCGCGAGGGGTTCGAGCTGCTGCGCCTGCCGGCCAACCGCGGCTACGGCGGCAACCAGAAGGCCGGCTACGTGCGCGCGCTGCTCGACGGCGCGGACATCGTCGTGATGGTCCATGCCGACAACCAGTACGACCCCTCGCTGATCGAGCGCATGGTGCGGCCGCTCGAGGCCGGCATCGCCGACGTCGTGATGGGCTCGCGCCTGCTCGAGGACGAGACGATCGCGGGCGGGATGCCGCGCTGGAAGTGGCTCGGCAACCGCGCGCTGACCGCGGTGGAGAACCTCGCGTTCCGGCGCGGGTTCTCCGAGTACCACACGGGCTACCGCGCCTACTCGGCCGAGTTCCTGCGCCGCGTCGCGTTCCTGCGCAACTCCGACGACTTCGTCTTCGACCAGGAGATGTTCGCCCAGATCGTCGCGAGCCGCAGCCACGTGGTCGAGCTGCCGATCCCGACGCGCTACTTCCTCGAGGCGTCGAGCGTCTCGTTCCGGGCCTCCGTGCGGTACGGGTTCAAGACGCTCTGGGTCCTGGTCCGCTTCCGCATGCACCAGCGCGGCCGCCGCTGGGCCGTGCTCGAGCCGCCCGCCGCCCCGCTGGGCGCGCCGGTCGAGCGCGACGCCGCGGCACGAGGGTGAGCGCCGCGGAGCCCGCGGCGCCGTCGCTCGGCGGGATCGTCGCCCGCAACACGCTGGCGCTCGGGGCCGGCAGGCTGGTAATCCTCGCGGTCGGCGCCGCGTCGATCGCCGTCACCACCCGCTACCTCGGAGCCGCCGGCTACGGGCGCTTCGCGCTCGCCCTGGCGCTGCTGCAGACGATCGGCGTGCTGGCCGACGCCGGGCTCGCCGCCGTCGTCGTCCGCGAGAGCAGCCGCGCACCGGAGCGGACGGCCGAGCTGGTCGGCAACGCGCTCGCGATGCGGCTCGCGCTCGGGGTCGTCGTCGTCGCGCTCGCCGCGGCCGCGAGCGGGCTACCGTCCTACGGGCCGGACGTGCGCACCGCGGTGCTGATCGCGTCCGTCCCGTTCGCGCTCGGGATCGTCTCCTCCTCGCTCGCCGCCGTCTTCCAGATCCGGCTGCAGCTGGGCCGCGCGGCGCTGGCCGACGCCGCGGGCAGGATCGCGAGCTTCGCCGCGCTGCTGGCGGTCGTCGCGGCCGATCTCGGCTTCGCCGCCGTCGTCGCGAGCGCGACCGCCGGCGCGGCGGTGACGCTCGCGCTCACGACGGGCTTCGTGCGCCGGCTCGTGCGGGTGCGCCCGGCGGTCGATCGCGCGGTCTGGCGCGAGCTGGCGCTGGCCGCCGTGCCGCTCGGGCTGACGCTCGCCGTGGCGGAGATCTACTTCCGTGCCGACACGTTCATCCTCGCGCTCTCCCGTTCCGCGGCCGAGGTCGGCCAGTACTCGCTCGCCTACCGCCTCTACGAGCTGCTCGCCCTCTTCCCCGCGCTCGTGATGGCGTCCGTCTATCCGCTGCTGTCACGCCAGTTCGCGACCGACCGCGACGCGGCCGCGCGCACCCTGAACGCGACCGCGCGCGCGTTCCTGACGTTCGGGATCCCGCTCGCGGCAGGTGGCCTCGTCGTGGCGCCGGAGCTCGCGCGGCTCGCGGGCGGGAGCGAGTTCACCGCCGCGGACGACCCGCTGCGCCTGCTGCTGTGCGCGGCGGCGCTCGCGTACGTCTCCGGGCTCTGCGGGTACGCGCTGATCGCCGCCGGCCACGAGCGCAGCACGCTCCGGCTCGCGCTGGGCGCGCTCGGCTTCAACCTCGCGCTGAACGTCGCGCTCGCGCCCGCCTACGGCGCGACGGCGTCGGCGGCGATCGCGCTCGCCAGCGAGGCGCTTTTGCTCGCGGGCGGTGCGCTGCTGCTCCGCCGCCGGCTCGGGTTGCGGCCGTCGGTCGCCGGCCTCGGCGCCGTCGTGCTCGCCGCGGCGGTGATGGTCGCGGCGGTCTGGCCGCTGCGCGACCGGACGCTCGCCCTCACGGTCCCGCTCGGGGGCGTCGTCTACGGAGCCGTGCTGTGGGCGCTCGGCGGCATCGACCGGCGCACGCTGGAGGCGCTGCGCGGATGAGGACCTCGGTGCTCGTCGTCTCGGCGGAGCCCGTCGGCGCCAGCATGGCGGGCCCCGCGATCCGCGCCTACGAGCTCGCGCGCGCGCTCGCGGCGCTGTGCGACGTGACGCTCGCCGCGCCGCCGCCGAGCACCGTCGCGGACGCGCGCGTCGCGCTGCTCGCCGCCGGGATGGCCGACGTCGAGGCGCTCGTCGCCGCCGCCCGCGAGCACGACGTCGTCATCGCCCAGGAGCTGCCGCCGGTCGCGCTCGAGCGGCTCGCGGGCGGCCCGGCGCGGCTCGTCGCCGACCTCTACAACCCGATCGTCGTCGAGCTGCTCGCCGGCGGCGCCGGCCGGCCGCCGCGCGCCCAGCGGCGCATGCACGGGCGGATCGTCGCGCGCACGGTGGCGCTCTGCGCCGCCGCCGACCTCGTGATCTGCGCGAACGAGCGCCAGCGCGACCTCTGGATCGGCGGCATGGCGCTGCGCGGGCTCATCGACGGAGCGTCCTACCGGCGCGACCCGACGCTGCGGTCGCTCGTCGAGGTCGTGCCGTTCGGCCTGCCGGAGGGCCCGGCGCCCGCGGCCGGCGGCGCGCTGCGCGAAGCGTTCCCCGCGATCGCCGCGGACGACCGCGTGCTCGTCTGGGGCGGCGGCGTGTGGGGCTGGCTGGACCCGCTCACCCCCATGCGGGCCGTCGAGCGCCTGGCGGAGCAAGGCGGCCCGCCGGTGCACCTCGTCCTGCTCGGCCTCGGCCGGCCGGGGCTGGAGGCGAGCGGGCAGGGCGCGGCGGGCGAGGAGGCCGTCGCGGCGGCGCGGCGCGCCGGGCTGCTGGACCGGCTGGTGCACGTCAATCGCGGCTGGGTGCCCTATGACGAGCGCGGCGCCTGGCTCGCCGAGGCCGACGTCGGCGTCAGCGCCCATCACGACCACGTCGAAGCGCGCTACGCGCACCGGACGCGGATCCTCGACTACCTCTGGGCGGGGCTGCCCGTGGTCGCCTCGCGCGGCGACGCGCTCGCCGAGCTCGTCGACCGCGAGCGCGTCGGGGCCGTCGCCGAGCCCGGCGACGTGGCCGGCTTCGCGGCGGCCTGCGAGCGGATGCTCGGCCCCGACGGCGACGCGGCACGGGAGCGGATCGCCGCGCTCGCGCCGTCGCTGCGCTGGAGCGAGGTCGCGGCGCCGCTGGTCGCATGGTGCGAGGGCGCTGCGGATCGGCCCCGGCGGCCCGCCCACCGCGCGATCCTGCGCCGCGCGGCGCTGGCGCAGTACCGCTGGGCGCTGCCCGAGACCCTGGCCGAGGAGGGACCCCGCGCCGCGGTCAGGCGCATCGGGCGGCGCCTGCGACGAGCCGTGCGGCTGCGATGACCGCCGCGCCGCGCCGCGCCGGGCTCGATCGGACGGAGCTGGCGGCACTCGCGGCGCTGGCCGCCCTGTCGCTGCTCGTGCTCGCCGCGCTCCTCACCAAGGGACGGGCGCTGACAGGCGCCGACGGGCTGCTCGCCTCCGACCAGCTGCAGTACTTCACCTGGATCCGGCAGGCCGGTGAGCACTGGCTCGTCGGCAACGAGTACGACCTCGCGCCCGACGACCGCGTGTTCCTCCACCCCGGGTTCCTGCTCTCGGGCCTGGTCGGAGCGATCACGGGGCTGAGCGTGCCGCTCAGCTACCTGCTCTGGAAGCCGGTCGCCGTCGGGCTCGTGTTCTGGGGCGTGCTGCGCTACGTGCGCCGCCTGCTCCCGGCCGGCGGGCAGCGCCATGCCGCGCTCCTGCTGGGCATCTTCGCGGTGATGCCGGCGAGCGCGGTCGTTGCCTGGACCGGCCTGGGCGGCAACCCGCGCCAGTACACGTTCGACTTCATCGCGGGCGAGCTCAGCTCCTCCCAGTACCTGTGGGGCTACCTGATGACCGCGATCGCGGTCGCGCTGATGCCGCTCGTGCTGCTCGCGGTCGAGGACTGGCGGCGCACGCGGCGCACGCGCACGCTCGTGCTCGCGGCGCTCGGCAGCCTGCTCGTCTGCTGGCTGCAGCCGTGGCAGGGCGGCACGCTGGTGCTCGTGCTGCTCGCCGCGGAGGCGCTCGCGTGGCGGCGCGAGCGCCGGCGCCCACCCGCCCTGCTGCTCGTGGTCCCGGCCGCGGCATGCCTGCCGGCGATCTACTACGCGCTGCTCGAGCGAACCGACCCCGCATGGGAGCTGGCCGGGCAGGTCAACGCGGCGGGCACGCAGATCACCTGGAGCTGGCCCTGGTGGGCGGTCGTGCTCACCCTCGCGCCGCTCGCGCTGCCGGCCGCGCTGGCCTACCGGCGCCCGGCGGGCTCCTGGCAGGAGCTCGCGCTGCGGGTCTGGCCGCTCGCCGCGCTGGCCGTCTACCTGGCGCCGGTCGGCACGTTCCCGTACCACGCGTTCCAGGGGATGACGATCCCGCTCGCGGTGCTCGCGGTCCAGGGGGTGGTGACGATCTGGCCGCGCCCGCGGACCGCCGTGGTCGTGGCGATCCTCGCGCTGATGATCCTGCCCGGCACCGCGCACCGCTTCGAGGTCGCGGTCAACTCGATCCGCGCCGCGGGCGACCCGTACTTCGTCTTCGACGGCGAGCAGCAGGCGCTCGACGCGCTCGAGTCCGACCCGCGTCCCGGCGGCGTGCTCGCACCCGCCTACGCGGGCCACATGATCCCCTACCGGACCGGGCGCGAGGTCTACGTCGGAGCGCTCTCCTGGACGCCCGACTGGGCGGCGCGCGTGCGTGAGACCAACTCGCTCTTCGAGGGCTCGATGGGGCCGCGGGAGGCCCAGGCGCTGGCGCGCGACTCGGGCGCCCGCTTCGCGTTCGTCGATTGCCGCCCGGGGCTGCGCGACCTGCGCCCGCTGCTCGGCCCGCTGATCGAGCGCGCCCGCTCGTTCGGCTGCGCGACGCTCTACGACCTGCGCCGATGAGGCTGCTCCCCTGGCTGCTGTTCGCCGGCACCGCGCTCGTCTGCCTCGTGCTGGCGATGTTCGGGATCCAGCCCAACGACGAGGGCCTGATGCTGCAGGCGGCGGCGAGGATCGCCGACGGGCAGGCGCCCTACCGCGACTTCTGGTGGTTCTATCCGCCCGGGCAGCCGGTGCTGCTGGGCGGGCTCTGGGCGGCGCTCGGGCCGTCGCTGCTGACGTGGAAGGTCGTGCGCGCGCTCGCCGCGGGGGCGGTCGCGCTGTTGGCCTGGCGGCTGGCGCGGCGCGGCGGCGCCCCCGGCTGGGCCGCCGGGCTCGCCTGGCTCGCGACGACGTTCGCGCTCGCCTACCCGAGCGGGCCGCACCCGTTCCCGGTCACGCTCGCGCTCTGCCTCGCCGCGCTGCTCTGCCTCGAGCGCCCCGTGCTCGCCGGCGCGCTGACCGGCGCGGCGGCCTTCTGGCGGCTGGAGTTCGCGGCCTACCTGATGCTCGGCGTGCTGCTCGCATATGCGGTGCGCGACGGGTGGTCGCGCGCCGCGCTGCGCTACGCCGGCACGGCGGCGGGCGTCGCGGCCGTGCTGTTCGCGCCGTTCGTCGTCATCGCCGGGCCCGGCGACGCGTTCGAGCTGCTGGTCCGCTACCCGCTGCTCGACTTCGGCGACTACCAGGCATTGCCGTTCCCGCTCGACTACGACGGCCCGCTGAACACGGGCTCACCCGGCGGCTTCCTGTCGGACTCGGCGGAGGCGCTGCTGCTCTTCTACCTGCCGCTGGCGCTCGTGCTGGGGCTCGCGGGCGGACTCGCCGCCGGAGCGCTGACGTTCCGGCGCGAGGAGTGGTGGCGCGTCGCGGTCGCCGTCTTCGCGCTCGGGATGCTGCACTACCTGCTCGCGCGCGCCGACGCGTTCCACACGGGCCCGCTGGCTGTGATGGTCGCGGTGCTCGCAGCCTGGGCGGCGCCGGCGCCCGAGCGCAGCGACGGCCGCCGTGCGGCCGGAGCGGTCGCGGCGGCGCTCGCGCTCGCCGGGCTGGGCTTCGCGGTCGTCGAGGGCGCCGACCGCGCATGGCTCGTGCTGCGCGGCGGCGGCGTGACGCTCTCGCTCCCGGTCGCGGACGGGGTGCGCGTGCCGGCGCGCGATGCGCGGGTGCTCGAGGCGACGGTGCGCGCCATTCAGGCCCGCGTCCCGGCGGGGGAGCCGATCTACGTGGCGCCGCGGCGCAGCGATCTGGTCACCGCGGGCAACCCCCTGCTCTACGTGCTCGCCGATCGCCCGAACCCGTCGCGCTACGACATCCTGGCCCCCGGGGTGGTCACCAGCGAGCCGGTTCAGCGCGAGATCGTCGCCGACCTGCGGCGCGCGCGGCCGCGCGTGATCGTGCGCGACACGTCGCCGGTCACGGCCGCGCCCGAGCCGAACGCGGCCGGCCGCTCCAGCGGCGTGACGCTGCTCGACGACTACATCTCGGGCGCCTACCGCGCGGCCGAGCGCCATGGCGCGCTCGTCGTCCTGGTCCGCCGCTAGCTCTCCTCGAGGAACGCTGCGACCGACTCGACGATCCAGTCGAGCATCTCCGTCGTCAAGCCCGGCCAGCAGCCGACCCAGAACGCCGCCTCGGTGATCCGGTCGGCGTGCTCGAGCGACCCCGCGACGCGGTGCTCGCGGCCCTGGAAGCCGGGCTGGCGGACGAGGTTGCCGGCGAGCAGCAGGCGCGTGTCGATCCGGCGTTCGAGCAGGAACTCCTGCAGCCGCCGGCGGCGGTCGGCGCCGCCGTCGCGCAGCGTCATCGGGAAGCCGAACCACGACGGGTCGGCGTCGGGCAGGCTGCGCGGGAGCACGAGCCGGTCCGCCAGCGGCGCGAACGCATCGGCCAGGTGGGCGGCGTTCGCGCGGCGGCGGCGGCCGAACTCCTCGAGCTTGGCCAGCTGCGTGACGCCGAGCGCCGCCTGCATGTCGGTGACCTTGAAGTTGAAGCCGGCGTGGGAGAAGACGTACTTGTGGTCGTAGCCGGCCGGCAGGTCCCCGAAGCGGCCCTCGAAGCGGCGCCCGCAGACGCCGTCGCGGCCGGGCGGGCACCAGCAGTCGCGCCCCCACTCGCGCAGCGAGCCGAGCGCCCGCAGCCAGGTGGGGTCGTCGCATGCGACCGCTCCCCCCTCCCCCGTCGTCATGTGGTGGGCGGGGTAGAACGAGTACGTCGCCGCGGCGCCGAACGTGCCCGCCTGGCGGCCGGCGATGCGCGAGCCGAGCGCGTCACACGCGTCCTCGATCAGCACGAGACCGTGCTCGCGGCAGAGCGCCTCGAGGCCGGGCCCGTCGAACGGGTTGCCGAGCGTATGGGCGAGCACGACGGCCCGCGTGCGCGGCCCGATCGCGTCGGCGATCGCGGCGAGCGACGGGTTGTAGGTCTCCGGCTCGACATCGACGTAGACCGGCACGAGGCCGTACTGGTAGACCGGGGTGACGGTCGTCGGGAAGCCGATCGCGGCGGTGATGACCTCGTCGCCGGGCTGCAGCGGGCGCGCGTGGAGGTGCGACGTCGCCGCGGCGACGGCGAGCAGGTTCGCCTGCGAGCCCGAGCCGACGAGCAGCGCGTGCTCGCGCTCGACCGCGCGGGCGAAGCCGGCGCGGAACTCGTCCGCGAACCGTCCCTCCGTGAACGACGCGTCGAGCACGGCGTCCGTGGCCGAGACGAGGTCGGCGGGATCGAGCACCTTCGCCGCGACGGCGACGCGCGAGCTGCCGGGAACGAAGGGCTCCGGCTCGAGCGCGGCCTCGGCATAGCGCCGGACCGCCTCCAGCGCACTCGCGCGGAGCCCGTCGAGCTCCGTCCGTGCGGGCGGGGGATCGGTGGCGGGCCGCATGAGGCGGTGCAGCCTACAAGGGGCCGCGACGGGCCGGTGCGGGCCGCAGTTGGGCTACGGTGGCGCGTCGTGCCCTACACGGTCGTCGTCGTCCTGCACGACTCCGCGCCCGAGCTGGGCATGCTGCTGCGGTCGATCGACGCGCACGCACGCGAGCGGCCGCAGGTCATCGCGGTCGACAGCGGATCGCGCGACGAAGGCGCCGCGGTCGCCGCCGGCTGGGGCGCGGAGGTGATCGCGCTGCCGGGCAATCCCGGCTTCGGGGCCGCCAGCAACGCCGGCGTCGCGCGCGCCCGCCACGACGTCACCGTGCTCCTCAACCCCGACTGCGAGCTGGCCGGCGACGACCTCGCCGGGCTCGCGGCTCGCGCGCGGGCCCGCTCGGACGCGCTGCACGTGCCGCGGCTGCTCAACCTCGACGGCAGCGTCCAGCGCTCGGCGCACCCGCTGCCCGGGACGGTCGGGGCGCTGCTCGGCGCGCCGCTGCGCCCGGCGCTGCTCCCGCGCTCCCTGCGCGAGCGGCTCGAGCCCTACCGGGCCGAGCGCACGCGGACCGTCGGCTGGGCGATCGCCGCCTGCCTCGCCGCCGCCACGGGCACCCTGCGCCGCCTCGGGCCGTTCGACGAGGCCGCGCACCTGTTCGCCGAGGACATGGCGCTGTGCCTGCGCGCGCGGGCCGCCGGGATCCCGACCGTCCTCCATCCCGACGTCCGGATCCGCCATGCCGGCGGGCACTCGACGCAGCGGTCCGGCGAGCCGTTCGACCTGCTCGCGCGGCGCCGGCGCGCGGTGATCGGCGAGGAGCGGGGAAGCCGCGCACTGCTGCTCGACGACCTCGCGCAGGGCCTGACGTTCGCCTCGCGCGTCGCCGGGCATGCCGTGCTCGGAGGCGACGCGCGCCGCCCGGCGCGCCAGCTCGGCGCGCTCGCCCGCGCGTGCCGGTCATGAGGCCGGCGCTGCTGGTCGCCCAGACCGGGCTCCTGGGCGGCGCCGAGCGGGTGCTGCTCGACTGGAGCCGGGCGCTGGAGCGGCCGGCGCTGCTCGCATGCCCGCCGGGGCCGCTCGCCGACGCGGCCCGAGCCGGCGGGCTCGAGGTGCTCGCGCTGCCGCAGCGGTCGCTGCGACGACGGGGCCGCACCGGCCGGGCGGCGCTCGACCTCGCCGGCCTCGCGCGCGACCTCGCGCGGCTCGCACGGCGCCGGCGGCCGGCGGTCGTCGTGGCTTCAGGCCGGCGCCCGATCCTCGCCGCCGCCGCGGCGCCGCTGTCCGGGGCCGGCCTCGTGGCGCTGCACCACGACGTGCCGCCCGGGCGGGCGCTGGCGCTTGCGCTGCGCGCCGCCACGGCCCGCAGCACCGCGGCCGTGGCGACGTCGCGGGCCGCCGCGCGCGCGGCCGGGAGCCACGCGAGCGTGATCCACCCGGGCGTCGAGATCTCCCGCTGGGACGTCGCCGATCCGCCGCCGGCGCCCCCGCGGGCGCTCTGCCTCGGCGCGCTCGTGCCCGTGAAGCGGCCCGATCTCGCGCTCGAGATCACCGCGCGCGTGCCCGGTCTCTCGCTCGATCTCGCCGGCGCGCCGTTCCCGGACGATCCGCCCGGCTACGTGGCCGCGCTGCACGCGCGGGCGGCGCGGCCGGACCTCGCAGGCCGGGTTCGCTTCCTCGGCGCGGTCGAGGACCCGCGGACCGCGTTGTCCGCCGCTCACTGCCTGCTCCATTGCGGCGAGCGCGAGGCGTTCGGCCTCGCGCTCGTCGAGGCGCTCGCGGCCGGTCGCCCGGTCGTGGCGCCGGCCGCGGGCGGCCCGCTCGAGATCGTCACGCCCGCGTGCGGGCGCCTCTACGCGCCGGGCGACGCCGGCTCCGGCGCCGCCGCGCTGCAATCGATCCTCGCCGACGCGGGTGCGCCGGCCGCGGCGCGGGAGCGGGCGGCGGCGTTCGACGGGCCGGCGGCCGCGCGCCGGTTCGCCGCGGTCGTCGAGAGCGCGTGCAGGTCCTAGAACTGCGGCATTGAGGCAGGCGGGTCCGGGTGGGGCGGCGGATCCGGAGGGCGTCAACGTCGGAACGCCACGACATCCGGACGCACTACCGACGTTGACGTCGAAATAGATGCCCAACGTCGGAACACCGCCCGATCCGGGCAGCCTCCCGACGTTGACGCGCTCGCCTCGCGGGAGACCGGGCTGCCCCAGACCCGCCTCCCTCAATGCCGCAGTTCGTCCCGCCGACACGCCCACAAACGATCCGCGACCCGGGAGATCCCGGGTCGCGGACGAACTACGGATGTGGCTCGAGAACCGCTAGGCGGCTTCGCGCAGCGCGATCAGCTCGGGGCGCTGGCTGAGCTTGCGCAGGGCGCGCTCCTCCAGCTGCCTGGCGCGCTCGGTCGAGACGCCGAGCTTCTTGCCGGCCTGCGAGAGGGTCTGCGGCTCGTGGTCGCCGGCGCCGAAGCGCATCTCGATCACGTTGCGCTCGGGCTCGGGCAGCTCGGCGATGGCGGTCAGGAGCGTCTCGGACTTGAGCTTCTCCTGCACCTCCTCGTCGACCGGCGCCGTCTCGATCGCCAGCAGGTCGCCGAACGAGGTGTCCCCGTCGTCACCGACCGGCTTGTCGAGGCTGACGACGGCGCGATCCGCCTTGCGGATCTCGATGACGTCGGCGAGCGGCAGGTCGGCCGCGTCGGCGATCTCCTCGTCGGACGGCTCGTGACCCAGCTTGGTCGTCAGCTCGCGCTCGATCCGGCCCACCTTGCGGGACCGCTGCGCCACGTGGACGGGCAGGCGGATCGTGCGGCTGGTGTTCTCCAGGCCGCGCTGGATCGCCTGGCGGATCCACAGCGTCGCGTAGGTCGAGAAGCGGAAGCCCTTGCGCCAGTCGAACTTCTCGACCGCGCGGATCAGGCCGAGCATGCCCTCCTGGATCAGGTCGCCGAGCGCGAGGCCCTGGCCCTGGTAGCGCCGCGCGTTGGCGACGACGAGGCGCAGGTTCGAGTTGATCATGCGGTCCTTGGCGGCGAGGTCGCCCTTCTCGATCCGCTTCGCGAGCTCGATCTCCTCGGCGGGCGTGAGCAGCTGGAAGCGGCCCGCCTCGCGCAGGAGGAGCTGGAGCGAATCCAGCGTGGGATCCACGTCGGCCTGGTACTGAGTCTCGGTGTCCTTCTTTGGCGTCTTGTGCTCCATCAAAGTCGTTGGCATAGGTGCCTTCTTCATCTCTCTCGGTCTCGGAGAAAAACCAACTCTCCAAGTCGGAATTATACTCAAAAAAGTTGCCGGCGCAACTGACCGGCCCGCTACCCTGCAAGGGAATCGCCCTTAGGGCGCCGGCGCTCGTGCAGAGCGCACTCCCTCGCGCCGCACTGCGGGCGTGCCCGCAGCGCGTCCCACCGAGAACGTAAACCCCCGGAGCCCCGTTAGGTTACGGACTTCGTCAACTTTTAGGAAGCGCGATGCGACTCGCCGGCTGTCCGGCGCCTCGGCACGCCTGCCAGGCCACGGTAGGACGAGCGCTCTCCAGGCCGCGGCGCGCGCTCGTCGCGCACCGCCTCGGCGACGATCCGCTCGAGCTGATCGCGGAAGCGCTCGGCGCCGAAACGCTCGGCTGCGGCGCGGCAGGCGCGCGGATCGATCGACAGCGGATCGAAGCGCCGCACCGCCTCCGCCAGGGCGTCGGGCTCGCAGCGCTCGAAGAACGTGCCCGTGACGCCCTCGACGACGCTCTCCTGCACGCCGCCCTCGCCGAGCGCGATCACCGGACGGCCCGCCGCGAGCGCCTCGACCGCCGCGATCCCGAACTCCTCCGTCGCCGTCACCACCAGCGCCCGCGCGCGAGCGAGCAGCTCGGCCACCCGCTCGTCGCTGACGCGGCCGGCGAACGTCACCTGCGGGCCGGCGATGCGGCGCAGCTTGCGCAGCTCCGGGCCGTCGCCGACGACCAGCAGCGGCAGCCCGAGCGCGCTGAAGGCGCGCACGGCGACGTCGATGCGCTTGTGCGCCATCAGCTCCGCGAGCACCATGTAGTACCCGCCGACCGGAGCGTCGTGGAAGCGACCCGTCTCCACCGGCGGGTAAAGGACCGTGGCCTCGCGGCCGAAGTAGCGCCGCACGCGCGTCGCCGTGAGGCGTGAGTTGGCCACGTAACGGTCGACGCGCTGAGCCGCGATCCAGTCCCACTGGCGCCAGCGGTTGAGCAGCATCCGCAGTGCCGGCCGCGTGACCGGATGGCGGGCGCGCAACGTCGCCTCGCGCTCGGTCCAGGCGTAGCGGAACGGGTTGTGGCAGTAGCAGACGTGCACGGCGCCGGGATCGACGAGCACCCCGTGCGCCCACGCACTCGAGGACGAGATGACCGTGTCGTAGCCGCGCAGGTCGAACGACTCGATCGCGTGCGGGTAGAGCGGGAGCAGCGCGCGGAACGTGCGCGAGGTCGGGTGCACCTTCTGGAGGAACGACGTCTGCGGGCGGCGCTCGGCGAAGCGGCCCTCGGTGCCCTTCTCGTCGTAGACGGCCGTGAAGACATCGGCATCCGGCCACGCGTCGCACATTGCGGCGAACACCCGCTCCGCTCCGCGCAGGTCGAGCAGGAAGTCGTGCACGAGAGCTACGCGTCCGGCCATGGAGCGCGCGAGTGTACGCGGCCGCGCGATGTGAAGAAATCCACGTTGGCGCCCGCGCTGCTCGGTTACGGTGCGCGCAGGCCCGAAATGACACGGATGACCGCAATGACCGGAGTCCCAGCGCGAACGCGGCTGCGCCGCCGCGTGCTCGCGCTCGCCTGCGCCGCGGGCCTGACGCTCGTCCCCGCCCACGCCGCGCAGGCCCGGCTGGGAGATCTCGACCCGGGCTTCGACGGCGACGGCATCGCGACGCCGGGCATCGGCGCGACCGATGGCGCCGGCGGGCGCCTGGAGGGGCTCACCACGCGTCCCGACGGCCGCCCCGTCGGCGCCGGCTGGGCGACCGACGCGACCGGGAACGAGGAGCCGGTGGTGGTCCAGCTCACGCTCGCGGGCGCGCCCGACCCGCTGTTCGGCACCCCAGGTCCCGGTTTCACGCGGCTCGACATCGCGCCCGACACGCGCCTGCACGGCGTGGCGCTCGCGGCCGCCGGGCGCGTGCTCGCGCCCGGGGTGCAGACGCCGTCGAGCACCTCCGGCCCGCGGGTCATCGTCCTCAAGTTGACCGCGGACGGCGAGCCCGACGACAGCTTCGGCAACGGGGGGATCGCGGCGATCGCGCCGCTGATCGGGGAGGCATTCGCCGCCGCCGAGCGGCCCAGCGGCAAGATCCTGGTCGCCGGCTACGCCGACTCCGGCGGCCACGACGAGTTCTTCCTCGCGCAGCTGAACGCCACGGGCACGCTGGACACGAGCGGCTTCGGCGGCGGCGACGGCATCGCGTTCACATCGTTCGGGCTCGACGCCCGCGCGCGCTCGATGGCGATCGCGCCCGACGGCGACATCGTGCTCGCCGGCTGGGTGTCGGTGCCGGCCGGCGCTTTGTCGCCGCACGCGCCCGCGCTGGCGCGCTTCAACGCCAACGGCACCCCGGACGGGAGCTTCGACGGCGATGGCCGGCTGACACTCACCGCCACCGATCCGGACGGCAACCCATACGGCGAGCTCCATGCCGTGCAGGTCGACGGCGCGAGCCGGATCACCGCGGCGGGCTTCTCCGGCCGGCATGCGCTCGTCGTCCGCCGCCTCGCGGGCGGCGGGCCGGACGCGGCCTTCGGCTCCAGCGGCGCAACCTACGGCACCCTCCCGGACTCCACGGCGCTCAACGGACTGGCGTTCGACGGCCCGCGCGCGCTCGTGGCCGGGGCCACCGGTGCCACGAACGACCCCACGCAGTTCCTGCTCGGCTCGCTCGGCGCCGACGGCGCGCCGGAGGCGGCGCTCGGGGGCGCGCCTCCGGGCTGGCGCAGCTTCCCGCCGCCGACCGGCGCCGGCGCCGCGGCGTTCGCCGCCGCGCTCGGACCCGCCGGCACCGTCTACACCGCGGGCGGGCTCGGAGCGCCCAACCGGCCGTTCGTCTCGCGCCACGCCCCGAACGCGGCGCCCGCCGCCGCGCTGACGGCGCCGGCGGAGGTGCTCGCCGGCGCGCCGGCGACCTTCGACGCCGTGGGCTCGACGGATCCGGAGGGCGAGCCGCTGCGCTTCGCCTTCGACCTCGACGGTGACGGCTCGTACGAGTTCGACGGTGGCGAGAACCCGCTTGCGCTACGCAGCTTCCCCGCGCCCGGCGACTACAGCGTCGGCGTCCAGGTGACCGACCCGCGCGGCTCGAGCGCGACCGCGACGCGCGCCATCAAAGTCGTCGCCGCCCCCGCGCCGGTCCCGCAGCCTGTGCTCGGCAAGCAGGGCGTCGCCACGCCGGTCAGCGGCGTCGTCCGCTACCGCCTGCCCGGCACGAAGGAGTTCGTGCTGTTGACCGAGCTGACCGCGTTCCCGAACGGCACCGAGATCGACGCGCGCAAGGGCCGCGTGCTGATCACCGTGCTGCATGACGCGAGCGGGCAGCTGGACGGCGCGCGCTTCTACGCCGGGCGCTTCATCTTCCGCCAGGGGAACGGCGCGACGCCGCTGACCACGTTGAAGCTGACCGGCGGGTCGTTCAAGAACTGCACCGCCAAGGCCTCCGCCTCTGCCTCGGCCTCCCTGCTCGCCGTGACGTCCAGCGTCAAGGACGGCACCGGGACACGCTCGAGCCGCCGGGTGCGCAAGCTCTGGGGCGCCGGCCGCGGTCGCTTCCGCACGCGCGGCCGCTACGGCGCGGCGACGGTGCGCGGCACGAAGTGGCTGACGCTGGACCGCTGCGACGGCACGAAGGTGCGCGTCGTGCGCGGCAAGGTCGGCGTGCAGGACCTCGTCCATCCGAACCGCCGCCAGAAGCTCGTCACGGCCGGCGGCAAGGCCTTCGTGCCCTACAAGCGAGGCGCATGACCGCCCGCCGGCGCCTCGCGCCGCTCCTGCTCGCCGCGCTGGCGCTGCCCGCGGGCGCCGCAGCGCTGCTCGCCTCCGCCTCGGCGGCGCCCGTCCCCGCGCCCGAGCGTGGCGTCGCGGTCGTGCTCGAGCCCGTGTCGGGCAAGGTCTTCGTCCACCCGGGCGGCGTCCGGCTCTACCGCCGGCTGCGCGAGCGCGAGCGGCTGCCGGTCGGGACGACGGTCGACGCGCAGGACGGCTCTGTGCGCCTCACGGTCGCGCGCGACGATTCCGGCGGAGAGTGGCGCGCCGTCTTCTCCGAGGGCAAGTTCACCGTGACCCAACCGGCCAACGGCGACCCGGTGACGACGCTCAAGCTCACCGGCCCGTCGTTCCGCGACACGTGCGGCGAGGCCGCCGCGGCGCGGCGCAAGCCGCGCAGGGTGCGGCGGCTGTGGGGCGACGGCCACGGCCGCTTCCGCACCGCCGGCCACTACTCGGCGGCGACCGTGCGCGGGACCCATTGGCTGGTCGAGGACCGCTGCGACGGCACGCTGACGCGCGTGAAGCGGGGCGAGGTCGAGATCGAGGACTTCACGATCACGCCACCGGAGCCGACGCCGACGCCGGAGCCCGCTCCGGGCGGCGGCACCGAGCCGCCTCCCGCCGCGCCGCCCGCACCGGCGGGCGGGGAGTCCGCCGGGATCGTCGTGTTCCGCGGCGGCTCGTACGTGGCGCGCCCCGGGCGCTGACGTGCCCTGGGTCGAGATCTTCGCCGTGCTGCTCGTCTCCCACGCGGTCGGCGACTTCCTGCTCCAGACCGACTGGCAGGCGACCCACAAGCGCGAGGGCCTCGGGGGCGACCCGGAGCGGCGCCGCGCGCTCGTCTCGCACACGATCACGTACTCGCTCTGCTTCGCCCCGGCGCTCGCGTGGCTCGCCGGCGACCTCGGCGCCGGCGGCACGGCCGCGCTCGCGGCAGGGGTCTTCGTCCCCCATCTCGTACAGGACGACGGGCGCTTGCTGAGCTCGTACGTGCGCACGGTCAAGCACACCGAGCCCGCGCCAGGCATGCTGATGCTCGCGGTGGACCAGAGCTTCCATCTCCTCGTCCTGTTCGGGCTGGCCCTGGCCGCCGGAGGATGACCAGGGCACTGCGCCGGCGGATGCTGGTCGCCGTGGCGCTGCTCGCGGCCGGTCTTGCGTGCCTGATCGAGCTGGGCGGCGTGCTCGAGCGGCTCGAGCAGAACTCGGTCGACACGCGCTTCGAGCTGCGCGGGGAGCAGCCGGCGCCGAGCGACACGATCATCGTCGGGGTCGACGACAAGACGTTCGACGACCTCGAGCAGCGCTGGCCGTTCCCGCGCAGGCGCTTTGCCGAGGTGCTGGAGAACGTCTCCGCCGGCGACCCGGCGGTGATCGTCTACGACGTCCAGTTCACCGAGCAGTCCGACGACCCGCGCGGCGACAACCGCCTGATCGAGGCGTCGCGCGCTGCGGGCAACGTCGTCTTCAGCACCACCGAGGTCGGCGACAACGGCGAGTCGAAGGTGTTCGGCGGCGGCGAGGGCCTGCGCTACGCGCGGGCGAGGTCCGGCAACGGGCTGCTCCCCGAGGACGCCGGCGGGGTCCTGCGCCGGCTGCCCGAGCAGGTCGACGGGCTCGACACGCTCGCCGTCGCGGCCGTCCGGCGGCTCGGCCGGCCCGTGCCGGAGCTGGCGGGTCGCGGGGCGTGGATCGACTTCGGCGGCCCCGGCGGCCACCTGCCGCACGTGTCCTTCTCCGACGTCGCAGTCGGGGACGTCCCGGCTTCGCGCTTCCGCGACAAGATCGTCGTGATCGGCGCCACGGCGCCGGTGCTCCAGGATTCGCACGCGGTCTCGTGGCCCGGAGGCAAGATGGCCGGGCCGGAGATCCACGCGAACGCGATCCAGACGCTGCTGCACGGCGCCCCGCTCGAGGCGACGGGACGTGCGCCGAACCTGCTGATCGCCCTCGCGCTCGCGCTGCTGGCGCCGCTGCTCGCGCTCGTGATGCGGCCGTGGACCGGCCTGTTGATCGCGCTGGCCGCCGGGCTCGCCTATGCCGTCGCGGCGCAACTGCTCTTCAACGGCGGCTGGATCGTGCCGGTCGTCGCGCCGCTGTCGGGGCTCGCGCTCGGCTTCGTCGGCACGCTGCTCGTGCACTGGCTGAGCGCGACGTTCGACCGCGCGCGGACCCGCGACGTGTTCGCGCGCTTCGTCCCCGACGCGGTCGTCGACCAGGTGCTCATGCGCGCGACCGAGGAGGGCGACCCGCGGCTCGGCGGCGAGCGGATGGACGCGACGGTGCTCTTCAGCGACCTGCGCGGGTTCACGACGTTCGCCGAGGCGCGCGACCCCGAGCAGGTGATCGACGTGCTCAACCGCTACCTGACCGCGATGAGCGATTCGATCCTCGACCACGGCGGCACGCTCGTCGCCTACATGGGCGACGGGATCATGGCCGTGTTCGGCGCCCCGGTGGCATCGGCGGACCACGCCGACCGCGCGCTCGCGGCGGCGCGCGACATGCTCGAGCGGCTGGAGCTGTTCAACGCCTGGATCCGCGAGCGCGGCCACGGCGACGGGTTCAAGATGGGAATCGGGCTGCACTCCGGGCCTGTGATGTCGGGCAACGTCGGCTCGGCGCGGCGGCTCGAGTACGCGGCGATCGGCGACACCACGAACACCGCCGCGCGACTCGAGGGGATGACGAAGGGCACCCCGTACCAGCTGTTCGTCGGCGAGCCGACGCGCGAGCGGCTCAGCCACTCGCCGGAGGAGCTCGAGTTCGTGTCCGAGCTCGAGGTGCGCGGCCGCGAGCATGCGATCCGCGTCTGGGGGCTGCGCGCGGAGTCCGAGCACGCGCCGGGCGCCGAGCTGCCGGCCTGAGCGCGCGCGCCACCGCATCCATCGCCGGCCCGGCGGGTCCTTACACTCGCCCGCTCATGCGCTCCCTCTCCCTCCTGCTCGCGGCCCTGGCGCTGCTCGCCGCCGCCGCGCCCGCGGTCGCGGCCGAGCGCCGCGTGCCCGCCGGCTGGCTCGGCGTGGTCGCCGACGGGCCGCTCGGCGCCGCTGACGGCGGCGAGTGGGACCGGATGGTCGCCAGCGGCGTCGAGTCGGTGCGCACGGCGGTGCGCTGGCACGAGCTGCAGCCGTTCGGCGGCGAGACGACCGACTTCAGCGCCCTCGATGCGACCGTGGCGGCGGCCGCGCAGCGCGGCCTCGCGGTCCTGCCGGTCGTGCAGTCGACGCCCGGCTGGGCCGCCCGGCGCCCGGGCGACACCGCCTCGCCGCCGCGCGATCCCGCGACCTTCGGGCGCTTCCTCGCCGCACTCGTCGCGCGCTACGGGCCGCAGGGGTCGCTCTGGGCCGAGCGGCCCGAGCTGCCGCGCGTCCCGATCCGCGACTGGCAGGTCTGGAACGAGCCGAACATCAAGCGCTACTGGTCCCAGCAGCCCTTCGCGAAGTCGTACGTCCGGCTGCTGCGCGCTGCGCACACGGCCCTGCACGCAGCCGATCCGGGCGCGACCGTCGTGCTCGCCGGACTGCCGAACGAGAGCTGGAAGGCGCTGCGCTCGATCTACAAGGCCGGCGGGCGCGGCCACTTCGACGCCGTCGCCCTGCATCCGTACACGCGCAAGCCGTCCGACGTGATGCGGCTGATCCGCTACGCGCGCCGCGTGATGCGCAAGCGCGGCGACGGCGCGACGCCGGTCTGGATCACCGAGCTCTCGTGGCCCGCGGCGAAGGGCAAGGTCCCGCGGCCGGCCGGCTTCGAGGTCAGCGAGGCGGGCCAGTCGCGGCGATTGCGCACCGCCCTAGGGCTGCTGGCGGACGCCCGCGAGCGCCGGCGGATCGGGCGCGTGTTCTGGTACACGTGGCTCTCGACCGAGGCCGGACCGAGCGCGTTCGACTGGTCGGGCCTGCGGCGCCTGCGCGACGGAGCGGCCGTCGACGCGCCGGCGCTGGCGGCGTTCCGCCGCTCGGCGCGCAGGCTCGAGGGCTGCGCCAAGGCGACGGACGCCCGGCGCTGCGCCTGAGCGGCGGTCAGCCGCCGCCGGACTCGAGCATCACGGCGTCGACGGCGAGCGCGGTCGCCTCCCAGCCGAAGCCCGCTGCGCGCGCCAGGCCGGCGGCGCGCAGCTGCTCACGCCGCGCCGTGTCGGCGAGCAGCGCCAGCAGCGCGGCGCGGAACGCCTCGCCGTCGGGCGGCACGAGGATCGCCGCGCCGCCGCAGGTCTCCGGCAGCGCCGACGTGTCGGCGGCGACGACGGGCGTGCCCGCGGCCATCGCCTCGAGCACGGGCAGGCCGAAGCCCTCGTAGAACGAGGGCAGCGCGAACGCCTCCGCGCCGGCATACAGGCCGGGCAGCAGCCCGTCTGGCACATGGCCCAGCAGCCGCAGCGCGCCCAGACCCTGCTCGGCCGCGAACTGGGGCCGGTGCCCGCCGGCCACCGCGAGCTCGATCCCCTCGCCCGCCAGCGCGCGGGCCGCCGGCACGAGCGCGGCCAGGTTCTTGCGCGCGGTGTGCGAGGCCACGCAGAGCACGTACGGGCGCGCGAGGCCGAGCGCGGAGCGGGCCCTGCCCGCGTCCGCGTCCGGCGCGAACGCGCTGTCGACGCCGCCCGGGACGACGCTGACGCGCTCGAGCCCGAGCAGCTCGCGCAGCTCGCCGGCGGCGAACTCCGACACGGTGATCACGTGTCGCGCACGGCGCGCGATCCGCGGCAGGAGGCGCCGCTGCACCGCGGCGTAGGCGGGCGAGTACCAGCCCGGGTGACGCAGCGGGGCAGCGTCGTGGAGCACGACCACGTTGCGCGGGAACGCCAGCGGTGCGAGGTTCGCCGGGCAGAGGAGCGCGTCCGCGCCGAGTCGCGCCGCCCGCCGCGGCAGCACGGTCTGCTCCCACGCGTGGCCGGCGCGGTGCGCGAGCCCGCGCGGCGGCCGCAGGACCGCGTAGCAGCCCGGCCGCAGCGCCGGCAGCCGCGCAGCGAGCTCGCGCGCCCAGCGCTCGACGCCGCCGAGCTCCGCCCGGGCGGCGGCGCGCGCATCGATCGCGAGGTTGGGCGGCCAGGTCACGCGCGCAATGATCGCCCGAGCGCGCCACCGGGCGCGGCTCCCCTTGGCCGCGACGGTCCCGGTGCTGTTTCATGGTTGGCATGGGCCGGGAAAACGGACTCTTCTTGAGCCGCCTGCTGAGACGCCCCTCCGCGCCCGGTCCAGCGCCGCGACCGCTCGCCACCCGGCCGGGCAGCCGGGTCGAGCTGCGCGACCTCGTGCTGTCGGACCGCGACGCGTTCCTCGACATGGTGCGCGAGAGCCGCGAGCTGCACCGCCCCTGGACCTACCCGCCGGAACGGCCCGATCAGTTCGACGACCTCGTCTCGCGCACCGTTCGCGACGACTTCGGCTGCCTGATCACGACGCTCGTCGGCGACGGCGACATCGTCGGCGTCTTCACGATCTCGCAGATCGTGCGCGGCTACTTCCAGTCCGCATACCTCGGCTACTACGCGAGCGCGCGGCACGCGGGCAAGGGCCTGATGGGCGAGTCGATGGCGCTGATGCTCGACCACGCGTTCGGCCCGCTCGCGCTGCACCGGCTCGAGGCCAACATCCAGCCCGGCAACGCGCCGTCGATCGCGCTCGCCCGCAGCGCCGGCTTCCGGCTCGAGGGGTACTCCCCGCGCTACCTGCTGATCGGCGGCCGCTGGCGCGATCACGAGCGCTACGCGATCACTGCCGACGAGCACGCGCAGAACCGCGCGGCCTGAGCTCAGAAGAGCCCGAGCTGCGCCGGGTGCGACTCGGGCTCCGCGGGCATCTCCGCCACGACCGCGGGCTCGGGCACGACGGGCTCCGGCTCCTCCGGCACGGGCTGCTCGGGCGCGGGCAGGGCGAGCAGCTCGGGGATGCGGCGGAAGTCCGTCCGCAGCACCTCGAGCATCGACGGCGTGTAGAGCGCCGCGGCCGGGTGGTAGAGCGGGTAGAGCCGCACGGTCCGCGGCCCGATCCGGCGGATCTCCTCGCGCCCGTGCAGCCGCGTGATCCCGGTCGCGGGGTCGGCGCGCAGCAGCTTCGTGGAGAAGTTCCCGAGCGTGCAGACCACGCGCGGCTCGATCAGCTCGAGCTTGCCGTAGAGCCAGCCCTGGCAGGCGTCGATCTCGCCCGGGAGCGGGTCGCGGTTGCCGGGCGGCCTGCACATCAGCGTGTTCGCGATGAAGACGTCCGAGCGCGCGAGGCCGATCTCGTCGAGCAGCTTCTCGAGCAGCCGCCCGGCCTGGCCGACGAACGGCAGGCCCTGCTTGTCCTCGTTCGCGCCGGGTGCCTCGCCGACGAACATCAGGTCGGCATCGGCGTTGCCCGCGCCGAAGACGACGGTGTTGCGCGTCGCCGCGAGTTGCGGGCACTTCGTGCAGGCCTGCGCCTGCTGCCATGCCGCCTTGAGCTCCTCGCGCCGCGTCTCCGCCGTGGCCACGTGGTCAAGATAGCTCCGGCTCCGGCGGGTCGCCCGGACGAGGCTGGAGTTTGCGCGCTCTATCCTCTGTCGAAGACCAGCCGGTATCTCATGCGAGAACTGGACCGGAACCCCCTCACCTCATGCGCGATCGTCGGCGCCGGACGCCTCGGCAGGGCCTTGGCGCCCGCGCTGCGCGCCACCGGCCTCGAGATCGAAGGCCCGCTCGGTCGCGGCGCGGATCCGGAGGGCGTCGACGCCGTGCTGCTCTGCGTGCCGGACGGCCAGATCGCCGCCGCGGCGGCGGCGCTGACGCCGCGCGTACCGGTGGGCCACTGCTCGGGAGCGACGGGGCTCGACGCGCTCGCCGGCCACGAGGCGTTCGGGCTGCACCCGCTGATGACCGTGCCGGCGGACGGCGAGCCCGCATTCGCCGGCGCGGGCGCGGCGATCGCCGGCTCGACGCCGCGCGCGCTCGCGATCGCCGAGGAGCTCGCGGCGCGCCTGGGACTGCGGGCCGCGCCGATCGCCGACGAGGACCGCGCCGCCTACCACGCGGCCGCCTCGATCGCGTCGAACTTCCTCACGACGCTCGAGGGGGCCGCCGAGCGGCTGGCGGGCACCGCCGGGGTCGACCGCGAGATGCTCGCGCCGCTGGTGCGGGCCTCGGTCGAGAACTGGGTCCGGCTCGGCGCCGGTGACGCGCTGACGGGCCCGGTCGCGCGCGGCGACGAGGCCACGATCGCGCGCCACCGGGCAGCGATCCAGGAGCGCACGCCGGACCTCGTCGCGATGTACGACACGCTGCTCGACGCCACGCGGGCGCTCGCGGGAGCACCGCGATGAAGACGCTGCGCACGATCGCGGAGGTGCGCGAGCACGTCGCGGCGGCGCGCCGCGCCGGCCACAGCGTCGGGCTGGTCCCGACGATGGGCGCCTTCCACGCCGGTCATGCGGCGCTGATGCGCGCCGCGCGCGAGGCCTGCGACGAGGTGATCGTCTCGCTGTTCGTCAACCCCGCGCAGTTCGAGGAGGCCGACGACCTCGCCGCGTACCCGCGCACGGAGCCCGAAGACGCCGCCATTGCCGCCGCGCTCGGCGTCGACGCGCTGTTCGCTCCGGCAGCCGGGGAGATCTACCCCGCGGGCTTCGCGACGGCGGTCGGCGTGCGCGGCCTCGCGGACGTCCTCGAGGGCGCGGAGCGCGGGGCGAGCCACTTCGACGGCGTCTGCACGATCGTCTGCAAGCTGTTCAACATCGTCACGCCCGACGTCGCGTTCTTCGGCCAGAAGGACGCCCAGCAGGTCGTCGTGATCCGGCGCATGGTGCGCGATCTCGACCTCCCCGTGCGGCTGCAGATCGTGCCGACCGTGCGCGAGCCCGACGGGCTCGCCCTCTCCTCCCGCAACTCCCGCCTCGATGCCGGCGAGCGCGAGCGCGCGGTCGCGCTCGCCCGCGGCCTGGAGGCGGTCCGCGACGCGGTCGAGGCCGGGGAGCGCGACCCCGCAGCGGCGCTGGCCGCCGGCCGTGCCGCGATGGCCGCGGCGGGCGTGGAGCCCGAATACCTCGCCGCCGTCGATCCGGACACCCTCGAGGGTGTGCGCGAGATCGGCGGACGGGTACTTGTGGTCGTGGCGGCCCGCGTCGGGCCGGCACGGCTTATCGACAACGTCCTCATCGACACCGAGCAGGTGGCGACCCACGCCTAGTGGGCGTCAACCCAGCAAAGGAGCAAAGCGATGTCCACCCCGCCCCGACCCGACAACTCCGACGGCGACCAGCGCCGCCCCGTAACCCTCACCAAGCTCGGCGAGATGCGCGCGCTGGGCGAGCCGATCGTGATGGTCACCGCCTATGACCACCCGAGCGCGCAGGTCGCCGAGGCGGCCGGAGTCGACATCGTGCTCGTCGGCGACAGCGCGGCGAACAACGTGCTCGGCTACCCCGACACCGTCCCCGTCACAACCGACGAGATGCTGATGCTCGCCGCGGCGGTCCGGCGCGGCCTGCGCGCGCCGCTGCTGGTCGGCGACCTGCCGTTCGGCTCCTACGAGGCCTCCGACGAGCAGGCGATCGCGACCGCGCACCGGTTCGTCAAGGAGGCGGGCTGCGACGCGGTCAAGGTCGAGGGCTCCGCCGAGCGGGCGCGCGCGATCGTCAAGGCCGGCGTGCCCGTGATGGGCCACGTCGGGTTGACGCCGCAGACGGCGATCGCGCTCGGCGGCTACCGCGCGCAGGGCCGCACGGCAGAGCGCGCCCGCGCCGTGCTCGACGAGGCGCTCGCGCTGCAGGAGGCGGGCTGCTTCTCGATCGTCTTCGAGGCGATCCCGGCCGACGTGACCGACGTGATCATGGACCAGATGGAGATCCCCGTGATCGGGATCGGCGCCGGCGCCAGCACGGACGGCCAGGTGCTCGTGCTGCACGACATGCTGGGCATCCACGGCGGCTTCCTGCCGAAGTTCGTGAAGCGCTACGCCGACGTCCGCGGCGAGATGCTGCGCGGGATGGAGGCGTTCACCGAGGAGGTGCGCACGCGCTCCTTCCCGGGCCGCGAGCACACGTACGGGATCGCCCCCGAGGAGCTGAGCCGGCTCAAGGAGCAGTTGCGCGAGCGCCAGCGCACGTAGACGCTGCCCCCACAACTACACTCCCGCGCGCCATGGTTCAGCTTTCAAAGCTGTTCGCTCCCAAGGAGCGCGAGTTCTTCGACCTGTTCGAGGAGGCCGGCGCGAACATCGTGCTCGCGGCCGGCCTGCTCGAGCGGATGGTCCAGGAGTGGCCCGAGCACTCGGAGCTGGCCCGGGACATCCTCGTGTGCGAGCAGGAGGGCGACCGGATCACGCACGACATCATCCAGCGCCTCAACCAGACGTTCGTCACGCCGATCGACCGCGAGGACATCTACGGCCTCGCCTCGGGGCTCGACGACATCGTCGACTGGATCGAGGAGGTCGCGGACTTCTTCGGGCTGTACCACATCGAGGCGCCGATGGCCCAGGCCCAGCAGCAGGCCAGGATCCTCAACATGGCCTGCCAGCAGGTCGCCAAGGCGATCCCGCGGCTGCGCGGCTTCGAGGACCTGCACCACTACACGATCGAGATCAACCGCTACGAGAACGAGGGCGACCGGGTCGTTCGCGAGGCGCTCGCCTCGCTCTTCGAGGCCGGTATCGACCCGATGCTCGTGATCCGCTGGAAGGACATCTTCGAGCGCCTGGAGGACGCCATCGACGCGACCGAGCGCGTGGCGAACATCCTCGAGGGAATCACGATCAAGAACACCTAGTGGACCACGACTTCGTCCTCTGGATCGTCGTCGGGACGGCGCTCGCGTTCGACTTCACGAACGGGTTCCACGACACCGCCAACGCGGTCGCGACATCGATATCCACGCGCGCGCTGTCGCCGCGCCTGGCGGTGACGATGGCTGCGATCCTGAACTTCGCGGGCGCGTTCATCTCGCTGGAGGTGGCGGCGACGATCGCCAACGGCATCGTCGACGCCGAGCTGATCACGCCGGCGATCGTGTTCGCCGGCCTGGTCGGGGCGATCGCATGGAACCTCGCCACCTGGTACTTCGGCCTGCCCTCGTCCTCCTCGCACGCGCTGATCGGCGGCGTGGTCGGATCCGCGTTCGCCGCGCAGGGACCCGATGCCGTGATCGGGTCGGGGCTGATCGACAAGGTCGTGGTGCCGGCGCTCGTCGCCCCGCTGCTCGCGTTCCTCGTCGCCGGGCTCGCGATCCTCGTCGTCTACCGGATCGTCGGGCGCCAGAGCCCGGGACCGGTCACGCGCGGGTTCCGGCTCGGCCAGCTCGTCTCGGCGAGCCTGTTGGCGCTCTCGCACGGGACGAACGACGCGCAGAAGACGATGGGCATCATCTTCCTCGCGCTGGTCGCGAACGGGAACCTCGCGGCGGAGGCCGACGTCCCGACCTGGGTCGTCGTCTCGGCCGCGAGCGCGATCGCGCTCGGCACTTACGTCGGCGGCTGGCGGATCATCCGCACGATGGGGAGCCGGATCATCAAGATGGATCCGGCGCAGGGCTTCGCCGCCCAAGGGGTCGGCGCCACGGTGATCATGGCCGCGTCGCACGTGGGCTTCCCGCTATCGACCACGCACGTGATCTCCGGCGCGATCATGGGCACCGGCGCGGCGAAGCGCGTCTCGGCGGTGCGCTGGGGCGTCGCGGGCAACATCGTCACCGCCTGGGTGCTGACGCTGCCCGCCTCCGCCGCCGTCGGCGGGATCACCTACGCGGTGGTGTCGCTGCTGGGAAGCGAGGACGTCGGCCCGATCGTCGTCGCCGCGGCGCTGCTGATCGCGCTGGCGCTCGCCCTGGGCCGGCGCCTGCTCGCCGGACGGACCCTTACGGCGGAGGGATGAGCGTGATCTTCGCGGTCGACTTCCATCTGCTCTGGCAGGTCGTCTGGGTCTCGCTGCTGGCGGGGGTCGGGATCAGCGCCCTGTTCTCGTTCGTGATCGTCGGCGGGGCGCGCGCGAGCGATGCCCGTCGGGCGGGCCGGAGCGGAGCCGCGGCCGTCTACGCGGCGCTGGCCGCCGCCGCGTTCCTGCTGTTCGCGCTGGGCGTGGTGCTGGGCGTCCAGGCGATGCTCTCGAAGTAGCGGGCTAGCGGTACTCGATCGTCGTCAGGACCGCGGCGGGCGCTCCCGTGGCGATCGAGAACGGCGGCAGGTCGCGCGTCACGACCGAGTTCGCGCCGATCACGCAGCGGTCACCGACCGTGACGCCGCTCGTGATCACGACGTGCGCGCCGCACCAGACGTTCGAGCCGATCCGCGTCGGGCCCTTGCTGGAGAAGCCCTGCCAGGGAACCGGGCGGTCGGGGTCGTCGAAGCGGTGGTTCCCGTCGGTCACGAAGCAGCCGTTCGCGAACATGCAGTGCTCGCCGATCTCCACCAGCTCGACCGCCGCGACCTGCACGCCGAGGTTGAGGAAGCTGCCGCCGCCGATGCGGATCCGCCCCGGCGCGGGCGCCGTCAGCCACACGCCGGGCTCGAACAGCACGTGCTCGCCCAGCTCGAGCCGACCCTCGCGCAGCATCTCGAGCACGTTTCCGTGCAGCGGCCAGCGGCAGAACGAGCGCCGGCGGGCGAGCTCGGCATGGATGCGAACGCGGTTCCAGGGCAGTGAATTGCGCTCGTAGTGGCGCCATTTCTGCGCCCAGAGCTTGACGTCGGCGGGATCCACGGCGGCCGGGGACGCTAGCGCGAGCGATCCGAACGCGGCCTTCGGGGCAAGACCGCGTGCAGGAGGACGTAAGAACGCACGGTGGCGGCAAGGCTCGGTGCAAGGCGTCGTAACGCTGCGCGCCGGCGTGTGGCGGGCAGGAATGGCGGCTAATCGTGCAGACGTCACCGCGCCCCATCGGAGGTCAAACAGTGCGCCGCCATCTAGTCACAGGTCTGCTCGCATCGCTCGCGTTCGCCGCGCCGGCTTCGGCCGAGGTCGCGCATACCGTGGCGCCAGGCGAGACCCTGTGGTCGATCGCCGCTGCCAACAACCTCACGACGCGCACCGTCGCGGCGTACAACGGCCTGTCGGAGGACGCCCAGGTCGTGCTCGGGTCGACGATCCGCGTCCCCACGACCGTCGAGGGATACGCGGCACTCCAGGGAGCCGGGCTCGTGCCCGCCGATCCCGCCGCCGCCGCTCCGGCGCCCGCGGCCGGCGGCCAGGGCGGCTACACCGTCCAGCCGGGCGACACGCTCTCGGGCATCGCCGCCGGTGCCGGTATCTCGGTCGGCGACCTCGCTGCCGCCAACGGCCTCGATCCCGCCGGCATCCTGGTGGCCGGAACCACGCTCTCCGTCACCGGCGGCGGCGGGTCCGCCGCGCCGGCTGCCGCGGCCTCGGCTCCCCCGGCCCAGGGCGGCTACACCGTGCGGCCCGGCGACACGCTCTCCGGCCTGGCGGCCGAGGCGGGCGTCGCGATGGCCGACATGGCAGCGATGAACGGACTCGATCCCGCGGGCGTCCTCGTCGCGGGCACACCGATCAAGCTCCCGAGCGGCGCGCCGGCGCCCACGCGCTCGTCCGAGCCCGCGCCCGCGCCCGTCGTCCCGCAGGCCGATCCCGCGCCGACGTCCACCACCGTGGGCGCGGCCGACATCCACTCCGTGGCGTCCCAATACGGGGTCTCGCCCTCGCTCGCGGCCGCGATCGCCTGGCAGGAGAGCGGCTTCAACAACGCGATGGTCTCCTCCGCCAACGCGCGCGGCGTCATGCAGGTGATGCCGGGCACGTGGGACTACGTGCAGCAGAACCTCGCCCAGCGCTCGCTCGACCCGAACTCGGCGACGGACAACGTGCACGCCGGCGTGATGTACCTCAAGCGCCTGCTCGACGAGACCGGCGGCGACGAGAACACGGCGATCGCCGGCTACTACCAGGGTTTGCAGTCCGTGCGCGATCGCGGCCTGTACGACGACACCCAGAGCTACGTGGAGAACGTGCAGGCGCTGCGCTCGCGCTTCGGCGGCTAGCCGCGCCGGATCTTGGCCACCTCGTGGTGCTCGACGGTGAGCTCGCGGTCGATCAGGTAGTCGTCGTCCTCGGGGTAGAAGCGGGCGACCTCCGGCTGGTCGCCCGCGAAGCGCTTGACGGCCTCGAGCGACTCCCAATAGGTGATGAGCGTGAACTGCGTGCGGTCGCCCTCCGTGCGCAGCAGCACCTCCACGCCGTGGTTCCCGGGCGTGGCCGCATAGTCGGCGATCCCGGTGCCGCGGAGGTACTCGAGGTAGTCCTGGGCGCGGTCCGCCTTGGTGGCGCCGCGCCAGATGCGCGCAATCATGGAAGCAGCATTCCACGTCGCCTCGCTCGCGGGGCGGTGGTCGCCCCCGGCCGCGCCAACTGCGGCATTGAGGGAGGTGGGTCGGGGTGCGGGTGGCGGGGGCGGATAACGTCGCACGCGCCCGGCGAGCTGGATTCGATGCGACGTCATGCCCCTATGCGGTGCAAAACGTCGAGGTCGCCCCGCCGAACCCGCCCCCGCTCGACGTTTTGCGGCCTATGGAGCAAAAAGGTCGACCGAACCAGCCGAGCGCGCCGCCGCTCGACTTTTGCCAGCCTCGCCGGACCCTCCCCTCAATGCCGCCGTTGACGTAGACGCCGGGCCCGCCGCAACCCGCCGCAACCCCGCGACGTCACGCCGCGGCCGGTACCCGCTTGCGCCGCGGCGCCCGCGACGGGCGCGGCTTCGCCTCCACGAGCTCGGCCAGGAAGCTGCCGGTCGCCGAGTCGCGCTCGGCTGCGACCTGCTCGGGCGTCCCGACGGCGATCAGGTAGCCGCCCTCCTCGCCGCCCTCCGGACCGAGGTCGAGCAACCTGTCGGCGGTCTTGATCACGTCGAGGTTGTGCTCGATCACGACGACCGAGTTGCCCTGGTCCACGAGCCGCTGCAGGACCTCGAGCAGCTTCTCGATGTCGGCGAAGTGCAGGCCGGTCGTCGGCTCGTCGAGGATGTAGAGCGTCCGGCCCGTCGCGATCTTGCTGAGCTCGCTCGCGAGCTTGACGCGCTGCGCCTCGCCGCCCGAGAGCGTCGTCGCCGGCTGGCCGAGCCGCATGTAGCCGAGCCCGACGTCGTGCAGCGTCTGCAGCCGGCGGCGGATCTTCGGGATGTGCTCGAAGAACTGCAGCGCCTCCTCGATCGGCATCTCGAGCACGTCGGCGATCGTCTTGCCCTTGAAGCGGATGTCGAGCGTCTCGCGGTTGTAGCGCTTGCCGTGGCACTGCTCGCACGGCACGTAGACGTCGGGCAGGAAGTGCATCTCGATCTTGATCTGGCCGTCGCCGCGGCAGACCTCGCAGCGGCCGCCCTTGACGTTGAAGGAGAAGCGGCCCGGCTTGTAGCCGCGCGCCCGCGCCTCCTGCGTCTTCGAGAAGAGGTCGCGGATCTGATCGAACAGCCCGATGTAGGTCGCCGGGTTCGAGCGCGGCGTGCGCCCGATCGGCGACTGGTCGACGCTGATGATCTTGTCGAGCTGATCGAGGCCCTCGATCCGCTTGTGCGCGCCCGGGCGCATCCGCGCGCGGTTGAGGCGGTTGGCGACGGCCTTGTAGAGCACCTCGTTGACCAGCGTCGACTTGCCCGAGCCCGACACGCCGGTGACGCAGCAGAACACGCCGAGCGGCACCTTCGCGGTGATGTTCTTGAGGTTGTGCTGGGTCGCCCCGACGATCTCGACGTAGCCTGCCGGCGTGCGCCGCTTCGCCGGCGGCTCGATCCGGCGCGTTCCCGCCAGGTACTGGCCGGTCAGCGAGTCGGGCACGGCCTCGACGTCCGCCGCGGTCCCCTGCGCGACGATGTGGCCGCCGTGCTCGCCCGCGCCCGGCCCCATGTCGATCAGGTAGTCGGCCGCGCGCATCGTGCCCTCGTCGTGCTCGACCACCAGCACGGTGTTGCCGAGCTCGCGCAGCCGCTCGAGCGTCGCGATCAGACGCGCGTTGTCGCGCTGGTGCAGGCCGATCGACGGCTCGTCGAGGATGTAGAGCACGCCGACCAGTGACGAGCCGATCTGCGTCGCCAGCCGGATCCGCTGCGCCTCGCCGCCCGAGAGCGTCGCAGCCGCGCGCTCCATGCTCAGGTAGCCGACGCCGACGTTGTCGAGGAAGCGCAGCCGCTCCTCGATCTCGCGCAGGATCAGCCGCGCGATCGCGCGGTCGGTGTCGGAGAGCTGGAGCTCGGCGACCCACTCGAGCGAGCGCCGCGCGCTCAAGCGCGTGAACTCGCTGATCGACAGGCCCGCCACCTTCACCGCGCGCGACTCCGGCCGCAGCCGCGCGCCCTTGCACTCCGGGCAGGGCCGCATCGTCATGTACTCCTCGATGCGCTCGCGCGACCAGTCGGAGTCGGTCTCCTTGTAGCGGCGCTCGAGGTTCGGGACGATGCCCTCGAAGTTCGTCATGTAGGAGCGCTTGCGCCCCATCCGGTTGCGGTAGGTGACGTAGATCCGGTCGCCGTCCGTGCCGTAGAGGAACAGGTCCTGCTGATCCTCCGGCAGGTCCTCCCAGGGGGCGTCGAGGTCGATCTCGTAGCGCTCGGAGATCGCCTGCGTGATCTGGTCGTAGTAGACCGACGCACCGCTGGCCCACGGCAGGATCGCGCCCTCGCCGATCGACAGCGACGGGTCGGGCACCACCAGGTCGGGGTCGATCTCCATCTGCGAGCCCAGGCCGGTGCAGCGCGGGCAGGCACCGTGCGGTGAGTTGAACGAGAAGATCCGCGGCTCGAGCTCCGGCATCGAGATGCCGCAATGCAGGCAGGCGAAGCGCTCGGAGAACGTCAGCACCTGGCCCGCGCCGCCGTCGCGCGGCAGCGTCTCGACCTCGAGGATCCCGTCGGCCAGCGCCACCGCGGTCTCGACCGAGTCGGCCAGCCGCTTGCGCGAATCCGGCTTCATCACGAGCCGGTCGACGATGACCGCGATGTCGTGCTTGTACTTCTTGTCGAGGACGATGTCCTCCTCGAGCAGGCGCACCTCGCCGTCGACCTTGACGCGCGTGAAGCCCTCCGCCCGCAACTCGTCGAACTGCTTGCCGTACTCGCCCTTGCGGCCGCGCACGATCGGCGCCATGACCATGAACCGCGTGCCGTCCTCGAGCGCCATGATCTGGTCGATGATCTGCTCGGCCGACTGCGCGGCGATCGGCCGTCCGCAGTTGAAGCAGTGCGGCTTGCCGATCCGCGCCCACAGCAGTCGCAGGTAGTCGTAGATCTCTGTGACCGTGCCGACAGTCGAGCGCGGGTTGCGCGAGGTCGTCTTCTGGTCGATCGAGATCGCCGGCGACAGCCCCTCGATCGAGTCGACGTCGGGCTTGTCCATCTGGCCAAGGAACTGGCGCGCGTACGCGCTCAGCGACTCGACATAACGACGCTGGCCCTCGGCGTAGATCGTGTCGAACGCCAGCGATGACTTGCCAGAGCCGGAAAGCCCCGTGATGACGACCAGCGCGTCGCGCGGCATCGCCACCGTGATGTCCTTGAGGTTGTGCTCGCGCGCGCCTGAGACGACGATCTGGGACTGTCGGGACACCCGGTCCAGTGTACGTAACCCGCGGACGGAATCGTCGAACACGTGTTCGTCTTCGCGGGTGGCGCCGCGCTCCTTGCGCGGATAGTGTCGCCCCATGAGCCTCTCGGCCGCTCCGCAGGCGGGCGGGATCGCTACGGGGATCCGGGCGGAGGTGTCCGAGCGATTCGCGGCCCGCGGGCATCGCCCCTCGTTCTGGGCTGTGCTGTGGATCGCCGCCGCCGTTGCCGAGGCGCTCGCGCTCCGGCCTGTCCTCTTCGACCGCGAGGCCCCGATCCAGGGGCTGGACGTGGTGTTCACGCTTATCGGGGGCTCGTTCGCCGCCTTCGGGCTCGTCGCGTGGCGCCGCCGGCCCGACAGCCACAGCGGCAGGCTGATGACCGCCACGGGCTTCCTGTTCTTCGTGCAGCCGCTGCTCAGCCAGCTCGACTCCGCTCTGGCGCACACGGTCAGGGTGCTGGCGGTCGATTGGTGGATCTTCTTCTTCGTCGCGCTGATCCTCACGCTGCTGACGGCGGGGCGACTGCAGTCGACGCTCGACCGGCTGCTCGTCGCATCGTTCGCCGTGCCGCTCGTGATCCTCCAGGTCGCCTGGATGCTGTTCGACCCGGCGGAGGGACACCTGCTGCTCGCGTTCCCGGATGCCGACGTCGCACACCAGATCGACAGGACCCAGCGCGGGCTGCTCATCGGCTCGTGCGTCGTCACCGTCGCCGTGATCGCGTTCCGCTGGTGGGAGACATCGGGCCCGCGGCGCCGCGCGGTGCTGCCGAGCCTCGCCGGGGCGCTCGGCCTGTCGCTGTTCGCGGCGCTGCTGCTCAACGACCTGATCTCCGGCACGCGCTCGCAGACGCTGCTGTGGCTCGCGGCGTGCTCGCTGGTCACGGTCCCCATCGCCTTCCTCGCCGGCCTGCTGCGGTCGCGGCTCGCGCGCGGCGGACTCGCGGAGCTGTTCCTCGGGCTGGGCACGATGCGCGGGGGCGACCTGCAGGCTGCGCTGGCCCGGACGCTGGGCGATCCGCAGCTCGTCGTGGCGTACTGGCTGCCGGAGTACCAGTCCTACGCCGACGCCGCCGGACAGCAGATCTCGCTGCCCGCCACGGGCGGCGACCGGGCGATCGCGCCCGTCGACCGCGACGGCCAGCGCGTCGCGGCGCTGATCTACGACGCGTCGCTCGACGACGACCCCGAGCTCGTGGAGGCCGTCTGCGCGGCGGCCGCGATCGCGCTCGAGAACGAGCACCTGCACGCCGAGGCGCAGGCCCGGCTGACCGAGCTGAAGGCCTCGCGCGAGCGGATCGTCGCGGCCGGCGACGCGGAGCGGCGGCGGCTCGAGCGCAACCTGCACGACGGCGCGCAGCAGCGACTCGTCGGCATCGCGCTGCAGCTCAGGCTGCTGCAGAACCGCATCCGCGACGACCCCTCCGCGGAGCAGCTCGTGACGACCGCGAGCGACGAGCTCGCGCACTCGCTGGCGGAGCTGCGCGAGCTGGCCCGCGGCATCCACCCCGCGGTGCTCGAGCACGGCCTCGACGCGGCGCTGAGCTCGCTCGGGAACCGGTCCACCGTTGCGACGACCGTGTCCTGCGAAACGACCGGGCGGCTGCCGGAGGCGGTCGAGCTGGCCGCCTACTTCGTCGCGTCCGAGGCGCTCGCCAACGTCGCGAAGTACTCCCGCGCTACGTACGCGACGGTGCGCGTCTGGCAGTCCGGCGCGACGGCCACGATCGAGATCGCCGACGACGGGATCGGCGGCGCGGACGACTCCCGCGGCTCGGGCCTGCGCGGCCTCGCCGACCGGGTCGAGGCGCTCGAGGGCACGCTCCGCGTCGGCAGCCCGGCCGGCGCCGGCACCACCGTCACCGCGGAGCTGCCTTGCGGGTCGTGATCGCGGACGACAACCTGCTCGTCCGTAGGGGGATCGCCTCGCTCCTGCAGGAGAGCGGCCTCGACGTCGCGGCAGAGGTGGACAACGCCGAGGAGCTGCTGCGCGCGGTCGACGAGCACAAGCCCGACGTGGCGATCGTCGATGTCCGGATGCCGCCGACGAACACCGACGAGGGACTCGTGGCGGCCCGGGAGATCCGCGCGCGCCACCCGCAGGTCGCGATCGTGATCCTGTCGCAGCACGTCGAGTTCGGCGTCGCGACGCGGGCCCTGGCCGAGAGTCCCGAGCGGCTCGGCTACCTGCTCAAGGATCGCGTCACGGACGTCGAGGACTTCGTCGCGACGCTGCGCCGCGTCCACAGCGGGGGCACGGCGCTCGATCCCGAGGTGGTCTCCAACCTGCTCGCCGGCGAGCGCGCCGACGGCCCGCTGGCGGGCCTCACCCCACGCGAGCGCGAGGTGCTCCAGCTGATCGCCGAAGGGCTCACGAACCAGGCGATCGCCGCCCGCACCGACATCACGCTGCGCAGTGCGGAGAAGCACGTCTCGAGCATCTTCTCGAAGCTCGGGCTGCCCGACAGCGGCAGCGAGCATCGGCGCGTGCTAGCCGCGATCAGGTTCCTCGGCATCTGACGCGCCAGCGGGGAGCCGCCCGGCGGCACCCCCGGGGCACCGCCCCCCCGGACACATGTGGACTCGCTGGCGTGTCCCCCCGCCGGTCGCGACGCTCGTTGCATGTCGATCCATCCCCCGGAGGGACTCCCCATGCAAAGCATCCTGGTCCAGGCCGAGCGCCCGGAATCATCCACCCCCGAAGCGGTCGTGACGGCCCGTGACCTCGTCCGCCGCTACGGCCAGGGCGACACCGCCGTGGACGCGCTGCGTGGCGTCTCCGTCGACATCACCGCCGGCCGCCTGACCGCGGTCATGGGCCCGTCGGGCTCAGGCAAGTCGACGCTGATGCACATCCTCGCCGGCCTCGACAAGCCGACCGCGGGCGAGGTCTACGTCGCCGACCAGAACGTCGCCGACATGGACGACACGGAGCTGACGAAGCTGCGCCGCGATCACATCGGCTTCATCTTCCAGTTCTTCAACCTGCTCCCGATGCTCACGGCCGCCGAGAACATCGTGCTGCCGCTCAAGCTCGCCGGCGGCAAGCCCGACCAGGCCTGGCTCGAGCAGCTCGTCGAGCAGGTCGGCCTGACCGAGCGCCTCGGCCACCGCCCGTCGGAGCTCTCCGGCGGCCAGCAGCAGCGCGTCGCCGTCGCCCGTGCGCTCGTCTCGCGCCCGAGCGTCATGTTCGCCGACGAGCCCACGGGCAACCTCGACTCCACGACCAGCGGCGAGATCCTCGGCCTGCTGCGCGACTCGGTCGACAACCTCGGCCAGACGACCGTGATGGTCACCCATGACGCACACGCAGCGGCGATCGCCGACCGCGTGCTGTTCCTCGCCGACGGCGACATCGTCCGCGACCTCGGCCCCTCCACGGCGCACGAGATCCTCGCGACGCTCGAGGAAGTGAGCGGACGATGATCGGGGTTGCGCTGAAGGGACTCGCGGGCCGCAAGATCCGCGCACTATTGACCGCATTCGCCATCGTCATCGGCGTCTCGATGGTCAGCGGCACACTCATCCTCACCGACACGATGCAGCGGACCTTCGACGGTCTCTTCACCGCGTCCTCCGCCCAGACCGATGCGGTCATCCAGGGCAAGAAGATCGTCGACTTCTCCGCCAGCGGTGCTGCGACGGTGCCGGAGTCGCTGCTCTCGAAGGTCAAGGCGCTTCCGGAGGTCGGAGCCGCCAGCGGCACCGTCGCCCCCGAGGCATCCAACGTCGCGGACATCATCGACAGCAAGGGCAAGAAGGTCGGCCTGGAGAGCATCGGCACCAGCTTTGACCCCGCCGGCGCGCAGTTCAGCCCGCTCAAGCTCAAGTCGGGCCAGTGGGCCCAGGGGCCGGAGCAGGTCGTGATCGATGCCGGCACCGCCGCGAAGGAGCACTACGCGATCGGCGATCCGGTCGTCATCTCATCGCTGGGGAAGAAGCACACGTACGAGGTGACCGGCACCGCGTCGTTCGGCGACACCGACTCGCTCGGCTTCGCCACGATCGCGGCGTGGGACCTCGAGACGGCCCAGAAGCTGCTCCACCGCGAGGGCCAGTTCGACACGATCTCGATCGCGGCCAAGGACGGCACGTCGCCGACCGAGCTCGTCGACGCGATCAAGCCGCTCATGACCGACACGCTCCAGGTCCAGGACAGCGCCAAGCAGGCGGCGGAGGACGCGAAGGACCTCAACAGCGGGATGGACTTCCTGCGCTACGGCCTGCTCGGCTTCGCCGCCATCGCGTTGCTCGTCGGTGCGTTCGTGATCTTCAACACCCTCTCGATCACGGTCGCCCAGCGGACGCGTGAGTTCGCCACCCTGCGGACGCTCGGTGCCTCGCGCAAGCAGGTCATGCGCTCGGTGCGGCTCGAGGGACTCGTGATCGGCCTGCTCGCCTCCGTGATCGGGCTGCTGCTCGGGCTCGGGATCGCGAAGGGCATGATCGCGCTCTTCTCGGCGTTCGGCGTCGACCTGCCGAAGGGCGGGACGGTGTTCGCCGGCAGCACGGTGATCGTGTCGCTCGTGCTCGGCACCGGGATCACGCTGATCGCGAGCATCCTGCCCGCGCGCAGAGCGACCCGCGTGCCGCCGATCGCGGCTGTCCGCGAAGGCGCCGTCCTGCCGACGTCGCGCTTCGCGGCGCACTCGGCCAAGGCCGGCATCGGCGTGGTCGTGGCCGCGCTGGCCGCGATCTCGGCCGGCATCTTCGCCGGCGGCGTCAGCGGGGCCGCGGTCGCGGTGCTGCTGGGCGGCGGCGTGCTCGGGCTGTTCCTGGGCATCGCACTGCTCGCGCCGCGCCTCGTCGGTCCGCTGGCCCGCATCGTGGGCTGGCCGGCACGCCGTGTCGGTGGCGTCGCAGGCGAGCTCGCGGGCGCCAACTCGGTCCGCAACCCGGCTCGCACGGCATCGACCGCCGCAGCGCTGATGATCGGGCTCACGCTCGTCACCGTCGTCGCGGTGCTCGGCGCCGGACTGCGCGACTCGCAGGAGGGCGCGGTCAAGGAGCAGCTCGACGCCGGCTACGTCATCGACGGCAAGCAGCAGACGCCGTTCCGTGCCGAGGAGGGCGACGCGCTGGCGCGCGTGCCCGGCGTCAAGGCTGCCTCGCACGTGCGCTCCGACACGGTGCTGGTGGGAGCCGACGAGCTCGAGATCACCGGCATCGACCCGGCCACGATCGCGCAGTTCCTGCGGTTCGACTGGGTCAAGGGCTCCGAGCAGGCGCTCGCGCAGCTCGGCGCCGACGGAGCCGTCGTGACGGAGGACTACGCGGAGAACGAGCACCTCGCACTCGGCGACCGTCTCTCGATCACCACGGCGTCGGGCGAGAAGAGCAAGGCGGTCCTCCGCGGGATCTACCAGCCGCCAAAGGGGAAGACCCTGCTCGGCGACGTCAGCATCAGCCAGAAGGGCTTCGACGCCATCGCTTCGCAGCCGAAGAACATGTTCACGTTCCTCGACGCGGACGACAGCGCCGCCGCAGGGCTGAAGGCCGCGGTCGCGGACTTCGGTGACGCGACCTTCCACACCGGAGCCGCGTACCCGAAGGACAGCACCAAGGAGATGGCGACGCTGCTGGCGATGCTCTATGTCCTGCTCGGGTTCTCGGTCATCGTGAGCCTGTTCGGCATGGTCAACACCCTCGTGCTCTCGGTGTTCGAGCGCACGCGGGAGCTGGGCATGCTGCGCACGATCGGGATGACGCGCCGTCAGGCGCGCCGCATGATCCGGCACGAGAGCATCATCACGGCGCTGATCGGCGCGGTGCTCGGCCTCGGACTCGGCGTGTTCCTAGCCGCGCTCGTGACCCAGGCGATGTCGGGCCAGGGCGTCAGCCTGGTCGTGCCGATCCAGACGCTGGCGGGCTTCACGCTCGTCGCGATCCTCGCCGGAGTCGCCGCGGCGATCATGCCGGCGCGGCGGGCCTCGCGGCTCAACGTGCTCGACGCGCTCCACTACGAGTAGCCGGAGCTCACGATGACGACCGCGACCCTCAAGCGGTCCGTGACCCCTGCCGCCCCGCCGCTCACGCGGCGGGGCGGCCGGACTCGCGAGACCCTCATCTTCCTGATCGGGCTGGCCCTGATCGCGCTGCACGTGCTCGACGACAACTTCGTGCAGCCGCAGCCGGGCACGTCGCCCGGCGACCACCTCGTCAGCGGCCTCGTGCCGCTCGCCGTGCTCGGCCTCGCGGCGTGGGCGTACCCGCGCCTGCGCGGCGGCCGCCGCGGCGCCCTGTCGCTGTTCCTCGGAGTGCCCGGGATCGCCGCCGGCGCCGAGGCGATCCACTACACGAATGCGCTCGGTGCATCGGGTGACGACTTCACCGGCCTGCTCGCGATCCCGGCCGGGCTGCTGCTGCTCGGCCTCGGCGCGGCCACCCTGTGGCGCACGCGCCGCACCGAGGGCAGCCTCTGGTGGCGCTACCCGCGCCGCGCGCTGCTCGGCGTCACGGGCATTGCCGTCGCGATGCTGTTCGTGTTCCCGCTCGTGCTCGGCTACGTCAGCACGCATGTGGGACGCGCCGTCGTGCCGGAGGACAAGCTCGGCGTCGCCCACGAGAACGTGAAGTTCGAGACGAGCGACGGGCTCGAGCTCGAGGGCTGGTACGTCCCGTCCAAGAACGGCGCCGCCGTGATCGCGTTCCCCGGCCGCAACGGGCCGCAGAAGCAGACCCGCATGCTGGCCCGCCACGGCTACGGCGTGCTGCTCTTCGACCGCCGCGGCGAGGGCAAGAGCGAAGGCGACCCGCACGCGTTCGGATGGGGCGGCGAGCGCGACATCAAGGCGGCGATCGCCTACCTCCAGCACCGGCCCGACGTCGACCCCGGCCGCATCGGCGGCATCGGCCTGTCCGTCGGCGGCGAGCTGATGCTCCAGACCGCCGCCGAGACCGACGACCTCGCAGCCGTCGTCTCCGAGGGCGCGGGACCGCGCTCGCTGACCGAGGAGCTCGACACGGCCAGCGGCTTCGGCAAGGTGATGATCGGCGTGCACCACGTGACGCAGACAGCGTCGCTGGCTGTGTTCTCCAACCACTCGCCGCCGGCCAACCTGAAGACGCTCGTGCCGAAGATCTCGCCGCGTCCCGTCTTCCTCATCCAGGCGGGCGACAGCCAGAACGGCGAGGAGCTCAACGACGGCTACGCACGTGCGGCGAAGGAGCCCGTCACGCACTGGAAGATCCCGGAGTCCAAGCACACCGGCGGCATCACCGCACGCCCCGAGGAGTACGAGCGGCGCGTGGTCGGGTTCTTCGACGAGGCGCTGGCGCCATGACACGCCACCGCTCCGGAGAGGCGCTGGTCTTCAGCGCCGCAACCCTGCTGCTCATCGTGCACGCGCTCGACGACGCGTTCGTGCACCGGGGAGCGGGCCTCGGCCTCGGCCAGCACGCGCTGGCCGGGGCGATCTCGGTCGCCGCCGCAGTCGCGGGCGTGCTCGCGTTCCCGTCGCTGCGGCCCGGGCTGCGTGCCGCCCTCGCCTTCTCCTTCGGCGGCCTCGCGCTCGCCAACGGGATGATGCACGTGCTGCACATCGAGGCGCACGGTGCGGCCGGCGGCGACGTGACCGGCGCGCTCGCCGCCGCTGCGGGACTCGTGCTAGTCGGGCTGGCCGTCGCGATCCCGTGGCGCCACCGCGGCGAGGGCCCGTCCGGCCGGCGCGCGCGCTGGACGACACGCGTGCTCCTGATTCCGGCCGGGCTGATGACGCTCCTCTTCGTGCTCGGCCCGATCGGGATCGGCATCGTCTCGACGCACAAGTGGCGCGAGCCGGTCGGCGATCCGCCCAGCGCCGCCTACGGCGACGTGCGCTTCGAGGCCACCGACGGGCTCGAGCTCGCCGGCTGGTACCGCCCGTCGCGCAACGGCGCTGCGGTGGTCGTGGTGCACGGCGGCAGCAGCGACCGCAAGGGCTCGGTCGCCCACGCCGAGATGCTCGCCCGCCACGGCTACGGCGTGCTGGTCTACGACGCCCGCGGGCGCGGCGAGAGCGACGGCATGGAGAACAACTACGGCTTCGACTGGACCAAGGACATCGCCGGCGCGCTCGAGTTCCTCGATGGGCGCGCGGACGTCGACCCGGGCAGGATCGGCGCGATCGGCCTCTCGACCGGCGCCGACGCCCTGATCCAGGTCGCGGCGGAGCGCACCGACCTGGCCGCCACGGTCACGGACGGCGCCGCGGCCGGCTCGTTCCAGGACTGGCACAACCTCCGCGGCATCGAGGCCGGCACGGTGCCCGGCTGGATGATGTTCGCGACGGTCCAGGTGATGTCGGGCGAGGACCCCGGCCCGGCGCTCGAGGACGTCGTCGCCGACGTGAAGTCACCGACCCTGCTGATCTCGGCAGGGGAAACGGAGGAACGCGACTTCAACGTGCTCTACGACAAGGCGGCAGACGGCGCGGTCGAGCACTGGAACCTGCCCGGCGCGCAGCACACCGAGGCGATCCAGGAGTTCCCGGACGAGTACGAGCGGCGCGTCGTCGCCCACTTCAACGAGGCGCTGCTCTGAGCACGCCGGCGTCCGCGAGCTTGTCCCGCAGGTAACGCAGGAACGGCGCGACGGCGAGCTCCTGGCCCGTCACGCGCTGCAGCAACTCGGGCGCGGGCAGCTTGCGGCCGTGGACGTGGACCTGCTCGACGAGCCAGGTCCGCAGCGGCGTGAAGTCACCGCGCTCGAGCTGCGCGTCGACCTCCGGGAGGTCGGCGCGCAACGTCTCCCACAACTGCGCGGCCATCAGGTTGCCGAGCGTGTAGGTCGGGAAGTAGCCGATCAGCCCGGCGCCCCAGTGGACGTCCTGGAGCACGCCCTGGGCGTCGTCGGGGACCTCGAGCCCGAGCAGCCGGCGGATGCCCTCGTTCCACGCGCCCGGCAGCTCGTCGACGCTCAGCGTTCCCTCGATCAGCGCCAGCTCGAGCTCGAAGCGCAGGATGATGTGGAGGTTGTAGGTCGTCTCGTCGGACTCGACCCGGATCAGGCTCGGGTGGACGGCGTTGACGCCCCGGTAGACGTCGTCCACGGTCGTGCCCGCCGGAAATGCCGGCAGGTTCGCGGCGAGGCGCGGGAGGGCCCAGGCGCAGAACGGGCGGCTGCGGCCGACGAGGTTCTCCCACAGCCGGCTCTGCGACTCGTGCACGCCGAGCGAGACGGGCGAGCCGAGCGGGCTGCGCGCGAACCGGGCTGGGATGCCCGCCTCGTATAGCCCGTGCCCGAACTCGTGCAGGGTGCCGAAGAAGGCGCTGCCGAAGTCGTGCAGGTCGTAGCGCGTGGTGATGCGGACGTCGCCGCGCCCGATCTGCTGCGCGAACGGGTGCGGCGCGACGTCCAGGCGCCAGCCGTCGGGATCGAAGCCGATCTCCTCGAGGATGGCCATCAGCGCCCGGCGCTGGTGTTCCACCTCGTGCGGGCCGCCGAACGCGCCGCCCTCGGGCCTGGGAGGGTTGCCGCCGGCGCCTGCCAGCAGCGGCACGAGCCCCTCCGACAACTCGGCGAACAGGGGCCGCAGCGCCGCCGTCGTCATGCCGGGCTCGAAGTCGTCGAGCAGCGCGTCGTAGCGGTGCTCGAAGCCCGTGAAGCAGTCGACGTAGCGGTGGCGCAGCTCGATCTGGCGCTCCATCGCATCGCGGAAGCGGGAGAAGTCGGCCGCCGCCCGCGCCTCCTGCCAGGCCGCCTGCCCGTGCGCGGCGGCGCGGCTCAACTCCGCGGCGAGGCTGGTCGGGACGCGTACGGCCTTCTCGAAGTCGCGCCGCAGCTCGCGCACGAGGCGCACGTCGTCGGCATCCGGGTCCTCCCCGGCCGCCCATGGCTCGAGCACGTCGAGCAGCCGCCCCAGCTCGGGGTCCGTGAGCCGCTCGTGCGTGACGGCCTCGAGCGTCGCCGAGTGGTCGCCGCGCGCGCTCGCGCCGTCCGGCGGCATCATCGTGTTCTGGTCCCAGAACAGCAGCGAGTGGACGTGGCCGAGGTCGGCCAGGATCGCGGCGCGCTCGTGCAGCGCCGCCAGCTCGGCCGGCGCGGCGCTCACCTGCCCGCGCTCACGTAGACGTCGTCGAGCAGCGTCTCCACGTCTGCGAGCTCGAAATGCTCCGCCAGGTAGCGGGCGGTCTCCTCGCGCGGCGTGCCCTCGAGCGCCATGTTGAGCGCGACGAGCCGCGCGCCGGCATCGTCGTCGGAGCGCGCGCCGTTCGCGGCGGGCGCGGGCTCCGCGGGAACGCGGCTCGGCCGGCTTCGCCCCTCCCAGCGCGCCGACGTCGCGGCTGAGCTCGTCCAGCGAGCCGGCGAGCGACTCCGCCGTCGACCGCAGGCCGGTCAGCAGCCGGTCGAGCTCGCCCTGCGCGCGTTCGAGCTTCCCCAGCAGCTCCTTCGCGGCCTCCCCCACGCGCTCGACGTGCTCGCTCGCCTCGCGCCCGGCGTCGTCGCGCAGCTGCTGCGCGCTGGCCTCGGCCGCCTCGAGGATCGAGCGGACCTGCGTCGAGGTCCCCTCGGCGAGCGAAGCCGAGCGCGGCCGCGCGGCCAGCGCCTCCAGCTCGTCCGCGACGCGCCGCAGGTGCTCGTGCACGGCGTCGGCGTCATAGCCGCGACGGGCGGCTGGGAAGTCCTGGCGCTCGATCTCGTCGCGATCCACGGGCGTCCGAGGATACGTCACGACCGGCTGCGCCAGCGCACCGCGCCGGGCTCGGCCTCGCGCACGATCGCCTGGGCGACGAAGTGGGTGACGCCGCGCTCGCGGTCGACGGTCGAGGTCAGCGTGATGCGGGCGAGGATCGGCCGCGGCTCGAGCTCCGCGAAGAAGGTGAAGTCCGCCCGGGCGGGCTCGGACGTCTCCTCGGCCTTGCGCCCGTAGTCCGTGGCCGCGGACGGCTGCGTGCCCCAGCGCGCGCGCTCGTGGAGCGAGCGCGTGAGCACCTGCAGCGTGTCCTCGACGGGCCGCACGTCGAGCCGGAAGAGACCCGGCGCCAGCAGCATCATCACGCGCGCGCCGTCCTCGACCAGCTTGTGGCAGGAGAGCGCGAGGCCACCGGCGGGCAGCCCGGACGCGAGCTGGCCGTGGCGCGCGCCGGCCGTCGCCGCGGCGGCGGGGTCGAGCAGGCCGCTCATCGCGCGCGCTCCAGGAGCACCGCCTGCCAGCCGTCGCCGAGCCGCGTGACCGCGTCGAAGCCCGCGTCCTCGTAGAGCGCGACGACGTCCGCGAGCTCGGACTCGACGAAGCCCGACGCGATCACGTGGATCACCGCGGGCGCGAGGCCCTTCGCGACGGCAACGTGGATCGGCGGCGGCACGTTGGCCGCGAGCGTCGGGGCGGGCGGCGGGGCGACGATCGCGAGGTCGAGCTCGAGCGCCTCGACGCTGACGCCGTTGCGGTCCGCGTTGCGGCTCGTGGCCGCGACGCTCTGGGGCTCGTGATCGACCGCGAACACCGGCGCCCAGCCGAGACCCGCGGCCGCGATCGCGAGCGTGCCGGCACCGCAGCCGAGGTCGGCGAACGGACCGCCGGGCTCGAGTGCGAGGAGCAGCTCCAGGCACATCCGCGTGGTCGGGTGGGCGCCGGTACCGAACGCCCCCGCCGCCGACTCGATCACGAGCTCGGGAAGCGTGCCGTCGCCGGGCGGGTCGTCGGGCGAGCGGACGCGGATCCTGCCGGCGACCTCCCACGCGCGGCCGTGCAGGCGGCGGCGCCCGATCGGGTCGTCGGGCACCTCCTCTTCGCTCCAGTCCGCCGTCCCCGCCGCCGCCACGAGCTGCTCGCGCGGCGGCAGCTCGGCCGCGTGCTCGTAGAAGGAGAGCTCGACGCGCCCCTGCCCCAGCTCGCGCTGGTGCACGCCGCGCGGCAGCAGCGGCACGAGCTTGTCGATCGCCTCCTCGGCGGTGTCGGCCGGCAGCGTCAGGGCGATGCGGAGCACTGGCGCGACCCTATCCGTTGCCGATCCTGTCAATGCGGGTTGACAGCGCAGCCTTGTCAATGTAAGTTGACAGACGTGACCGAGGCGACCGAACTGGCCGACGCGACCGCGAGCCGCGACCCCGCCGTCGGCCTCGCGGCGGTGGCTTCGCTGCGCGCACTGCTCGAATCGCTCGAGCAACTGCAGGTCGCCAACGCGCGCGAGCAGGGCTGGAGCTGGCAGCAGATCGCGGGCGCGCTCGGCGTCAGCAGGCAGGCCGTGCACAAGAAGCACGGAGCGCGGCGACTGCTCCGGAGGGCACGCTGATGTTCGAGCGGTTCACGCGCTCGGCACGCGACGTCGTCGTACGCGCCCAGGAAGAGGCCACGGCGCTCGGGCACGAGCACGTCGGCACCGAGCACCTCCTGCTCGGTCTGTCCGCGCTGGATGCCGGAGTGCCCGGCGGCGTCCTGCGCTCGCTCGGCGTCGACCGCGACGTGCTGCGCAACGAGGTGATCGCGCGGCCCGGCGCCGACCGCCTGGACGCCGACGCACTCGCCACGATCGGTATCGACCTCGACCAGGTGCGCCGGAGCGTCGAGGCGAGCTTCGGCCCGGGCGCGCTCAGCCGGCGCCGCGGCGGCGGCGGCTTCCGGCCGCTGACCCGGCGCGCGAAGCGGGCCCTGGAGCTGGCGCTGCGCGAGGCGCTCGCGCTCGGCGATCGCCACATCGGCTCCGAGCACATCCTGCTGGGCCTGACGGCCGACCCCGCGAGCGCGGCCGCGACGGCGCTGCGACGCAGCGGCGCGCCTCCGGACACCGTGCGCGCCGCGACGCTCGCCGCGCTGCGGCACGCCGCGTAGGTCAGCCGGCCGGCACGCGCAGCTCGGCCTTGGCCACGAAGTGGACCGCAGCCGCGTCGCGGTCGGTGAACGAGAGGATGTGCAGCCAGCAGGTCAGCGGGCCGTCGGGCAGCTCGAACAGCCCGTGCAGCTCCAGCGGCGCGACCGCGCCCGCGTCGCGGTAGCCGTCCCACGTCGACTGGTCCGCGCGCCAGTGGATCGGGTGGCTGCAGAGCGGCCGCGTGAGCACCCCCAGCGTCTCCTCCTGCGGCGTCAGGTCGAGCCGGAAGAGCCCGGGCGCGATCAGGATCGGCGCGCGGACGTTGAATTCGACCAGGCGCGACGCGGAGACGAGCAGGCCGCCTTCCGGCAGCGCGCAGGCGAGCTGGCCGAGCGCGGCGCCCGCGGCGGCAGCGCGGCCGGGGTCGAGCACGTCCTCACGCACCGGCGGGCTCCAGCAGCGCGGCGGCCCAGCCGTCCTCCTCGCGGCCGGCCGTGACCGTCCAGCCGGCGGCGGCGTACTCCTCCGCGACGGCGTCGAGCTCCGTCGGGACGACGCCGGAGACGACCACGTGCCGCGCCGGCTCGCGATCCCCGGCAGGCCGCGCGAGGGCGGCCGCGACGCGCTCGTGGACCGGCGGCGGGGCGTTGACGAGCAGGAGCGCGGCTAGCGGGACGTCGTCCGACTCGAGATCGGCGACGCGCCAGTCGACGTCGACGTCGTTGCGGGCGCCGTTCTCGCGCGCGGCGGCGACCGCTCCGTCCATCCGGTCGACCGCGACCACCGGCTCCCACCCGAGCCGCGCAGCCGCGATCGCGAGCGTGCCGAGCCCGCAGCCGAGGTCGGCCGCACCGCCCGCCGGATCGAGCCCGAGCAGCAGCTCGAGGCACATGCGCGTCGTCGAGTGCGAGCCCGATCCGAACCCGCCGCCGCCGCGCTCGAGCACGAGGTCGAGCACCCCGGCGGCGGCGGGCGGGTCCCACGGCGAGCGCACGAGCATGCGGCCGGCGACGAGGAACGCCCCGCCGCCGAACAGCGCGCGCCGCTCGCGCCAGTCCGCGGGCGCGTCTCCGCAGTCCCAGCCGGCGAGGGTGCGGCCGACGGCCGCCTCGAGCGCCTCGCGCGCCGGCGGCGCGGCGGCGATCGTGGTCAGCTCGACCTCGCCGTCCTCGACGGGCCGCTCGCGCACGCCGGCGGGCAGCAGCGGCATCAGCGCGTCGAGCAGCTCCTCCTTCTCGTCGGCGGGCAGGCGGAAGCTGACGCGGCGCATCCGCCGCACCCTACGCGCCGCTAGAGCGCGCTGCCGAGCAGGATCAGGAGCACGATGATCGCCGCGACCATCAGCAGCAGCACGACGATCCGCACCGCCCAGCGGGCGGGCGCGGAGGGCGTGCGGCGCGTACGCGAGAGCCGGCGCGGGCGCCCGGAGTCGACGGGCGTGAGCAACGGCTTGGGCTCGGGCGCCGCGCCACCCGACGCGCCGCCGATGCGCTTGATCGGGCGCGACGGCAGCGGCGTGCCGGGCGGCGTCGCCGCGGCGCGCGGCTCGGCGGGAGCGGGCGCGGCCTTGTCGGCTTCGGTCGCGGCGGTGCCGGCGCCGGCCGGCGCACTCGGCCGGCCCCCCTGGGCCGGTCCCGGCGCGAGGTAGGGCGACTCCGCCGGCGGCTCGACGCCGGCGGCACGCATCGCGCGGTCGCGCTCGCGCCGTGCGCGGTCGCGCTGGGCGACCGCCGACTTGCGCTCGGCGAACGCCGTGTCGCGCTCGCTCTCCGCCCGCTCGGCACGGGCGGCCTCGGCGTCGCGCTCGCGGATCGCCTGCTCGCGCGTCGGCAGCGCCCGCGAGAGCTCCGAGCGCGCTGAATCGCGCTCGGCGGCGGCCTGGTCGCGCTCGCGTGCGATCGCCTCGGAGTCCTGCAGCGTGCGGTTGCGCTCCGCGTGCGCGATGTCGCGCTCGCGCGTGACGCGCTCGAGCTCGGTCGCCAGGCGGTCGCGCTCGGTGACCGCCTCAGCGCGCTCCGCGACCGCGCGGTCGACGTCGCGCAAGGCGGCATCGCGGCGCGAGAGCGCGTCGTCGCGGTCGTTCAGCGCGATCACGCGCTCGCGCTCGGCCTCGTCGCGCGCCGCGGTCGCCTCGTCGCGCTCGGCGAACGCGGCGGTGAGCACGTCGCGCGGCGGCGCGGGAGTCCACTCGGGCGTCGGACCGCGCCCGGCGCGGCCGGAGGGCTTCCGGTCGCGTGTTCGGCTCGGCTCCTCGTCGGCGCCGGCGGGAGCCTCGGCGGCAGCTTGTCCGGGGTCCTCGTCGGCGGTGTGGAACTTGCGGGCCGGCGGGGTCGGGACGTGAGGACGCAGCGCGCTCACGCGCACGGCGGTGTTGGCCTTCCCTCCCGGCGCCGGCAGCTCGACGATCAGCCCCGGGCCGACCTCCAGCTCGGCGCCCTGGACCTCGCCGGCGCCCTCGGGCCAGCGGAACGCCGCGAGCCAGGTCTTGCCGTCGTCGGCCGCCCACGGCTTGTGCTCGAGCAGCGCGATCGCGCGCCGGCGCGAGCCGCCGGTTTGCAGATTGAGCACCGGCCGTACGAAGCGGCGGCCGCGCAGGCCGTACCAGCGGCCGGATATCTCGATCCGGTCCTCGGCGGTCCGCTCGAAGCGCTCGAGCTCGAAGTCGACCTCGGAGGATGCCGCCCCGGGCACCCTGGTCTGAGTCGCCATGACACTCCAGGGTACGCCGTCAGCTCGGAGCGGTCGCCTCCTGCAACTCGCGTCGCAGCTCGCGGATCTCGTCGCGCAGCTTCGCGGCGTACTCGAAACGCAGCTCCTCGGCGGCCGCGAGCATCTCCTCCTCGAGCTCCACGATCGTCGTCTCGAGCTCCGCGGGGGCCATGTCGGTCTGCCGCTCGCGCCGCCGGCGGCGCTTCGTCGGGACCTTGGAATCGCCCATCAGGAACTCCGTGATGTCGGAGATCCCCTTGACGATCGTCTCCTCGGTGATGCCGTGCTCCTCGTTGTAGGCGACCTGGATCGCGCGCCGGCGGTCGGTCTCGTCGATCGCCTTCTTCATCGCGTCGGTGTGCTTGTCGGCGTACATCAGGACCTTGCCGCCGATGTTGCGCGCGGCGCGGCCGATCGTCTGGATCAGCGAGGTCTCGCCGCGCAGGAAGCCCTCCTTGTCGGCGTCCAGGATCGCGACCAGCGTGACCTCGGGCAGGTCGAGCCCCTCGCGCAGCAGGTTGACCCCGACGAGCACGTCGTACTCGCCCAGCCGCAGCTCGCGGATGATCTGGATCCGCTCGAGCGTGTCGATCTCGGAGTGCAGGTAGCGGACCTTGAAGCCCATCTCGAGCAGGTAGTCCGTCAGGTCCTCGCTCATCTTCTTCGTCAGCGTGGTCACGAGCGTGCGCTCGTCGCGATCGACCCGCTCGCGGATCTCGCCCATCAGGTCGTCGATCTGGTTGCGCGTCTCGCGCACCTCGACCTCGGGGTCGACGATCCCGGTCGGGCGCACGATCTGCTCGACCACGCGCGCGGAGTGCGTGCGCTCGTACTGCCCCGGCGTGGCCGAGACGAACACGAGCTGCGGCGTGATCTCGAGGAACTCCTGGAAGGTCTGCGGCCGGTTGTCGAGCGCGCTCGGCAGGCGGAAGCCGTAGTCGACCAGCGTCTGCTTGCGCGAGCGGTCACCCTCGTGCATGCCGCCGATCTGGGGCACCGTCTGGTGCGACTCGTCGATGAAGCAGACGAAGTCCGACGGGAAGTAGTCGATCAGGCAGTACGGCCGCGAGCCGGGCGGGCGCGCGTCGAGGATGCGCGAGTAGTTCTCGATCCCGGAGCAGAACCCGACCTCGCGCAGCATCTCCATGTCGTACTGGGTGCGCTGGCGCAGGCGGTGCGACTCGAGCAGCTTGCCCTCGGCCTCGAGCACCGCGCAGCGCTCGTTGAGCTCGCGCCCGATCTCGGTCACGGCGTCCTCGAGCCGGCCCTCGGCGACGTTGTAGTGCGTCGCGGGCCAGACGGCGACGTGCTCGAGGTCGTCGCGGATCAGCTCGCCCGTCAGCGGGTCGAAGTGCTGCAGCCGCTCGACCTCGTCGCCGAACATCATCGCCCGGAACGCCGTCTCCTCGTAGGCCGGGAAGACCTCCAGCGTGTCCCCGCGCACGCGGAACGTGCCGCGCCCGAGCGCCTGGTCGTTGCGGTTGTACTGCAGCGAGACCAGCTTGCGCAGGAGCTCGTCGCGGTTGACGTAGCCGCCCTTGACGAGCACCTGGCAGTTCGCGTTGTAGGTCTCGGGCGAGCCGAGGCCGAAGATGCACGAGACCGACGCGACGATCACGACGTCGCGGCGCGCGAACAGCGACGCCGTCGCGGCGTGGCGCAGCCGGTCGATCTCCTGGTTGATCGCCGAGTCCTTCTCGATGTAGAGGTCGCGCGACGGGACGTACGCCTCGGGCTGGTAGTAGTCGTAGTAGGAGACGAAGTACTCGACCGAGTTGCTCGGGAAGTACGTCCGGAACTCGTTGCAGAGCTGGGCGGCGAGCGTCTTGTTGTGCGCGATCACGAGCGCCGGGCGCTGGAGCCGCTCGATCGTGGCCGCCATCGTCATCGTCTTGCCCGTGCCGGTGGCGCCGAGCAGCGTCACCCCGCGCGCGCCCTCGCCGACCGCAGCCGCAATGCCGTCGATCGCCGCCGGCTGGTCGGCGGTGGGTGAGTAGATGGCGTCGAGCTTGAAAGGCGGCATGACCGACTAACAGTATGGAAGGCCGCGGACGGAACTGCTTCGCACGTTTTGGCACGCGGACCGGGGGTAGCTCGGCGGACATGAAGCGAATCGTCGTCGCAGCCAAGGCCGGCGCCGACCAGCCCTGGCTCGCGGACGCGGCCGCGAGCCTCGCCGAGGAGATCGGCGCGGACGTCGTGGTCGTGAGCTTCGACGGGCTCGAGCTGGAGGCGCTCTCCACGCTCCCGCGCTCCGAGCTCAGCAAGGGCGCCGAGAAGTCCGCGGCGCAGGTCGCGGAGCGGATCCGCCAGGCCGGGATCAGCGCGCACGCGGAGCATCGCGCCGGGCCGGTCGTGCGCGGCGTGCTCGTGTTCGCCGAGGAGCAGGAGGCCGACCTGATCGTCGTCGGCGCGACCACCCGCGGGCCCGTCGCGCGCCGCATGCTCGGCACCGTCACGACGCGGCTGATCGAGCGCTCGCGGCGCCCGGTACTCGTGATCACCCCGCCCCACACCCCATAGGAGAGCCGGACATGGCGGCCGCACCCCCCGAACAGCGTCGTGGGCCGTTCGCGACGAAGCCCACCGACGTGCTCGTGCGCGAGACCGAGGAGAAGGGCGCCAGCCTGAAGCGCATCGTCGGGCTCGGCGACCTGACGGCGCTCGGGCTCGGCGCGATCATCGGCACGGGCATATTCGTCGTGATCGGCGAGGCGATCGCCCCTGCCGGCCCGTCGATCGTGCTCGCGTTCGTGCTGGCCGGCGTCACGTGCGCGTTCTCGGCGCTCTGCTACGCCGAGCTGGCGTCGAGCATCCCGGTCGCCGGCAGCGCCTACACGTACGCGTACGCGACGATGGGCGAGCTCGTGGCGTGGATCATCGGCTGGGACCTGATCCTCGAGTACGGGGTCTCCGTCGCCGCCGTGGCGGTCGGATGGGGCGAGTACCTCAACAGCGTCCTCGACACCATCTTCGGGGTCTCGCTGCCGGAGTCGATCGCCGGCCCGCCCGGCGAGGGCGGCACCGTCAACCTACCCGCGGTCTTCATCGTGCTCGCGGTCGCCACGCTGCTCGTCTACGGCGTGCGCGAGAGCGCGCGCGCGAACAGCGTCATGGTGATCGTCAAGCTCGCGGCGCTGCTGCTGTTCATCGCGATCGGTGTGACGGCGTTCAACGGCGACAACTTCACGCCGTTCTACGGCGGCGAGGAGAAGGGCTTCAACGGCGCCGTGACCGCGGCGTCGATCATCTTCTTCGCCTACATCGGGTTCGACGCGATCTCCACGTCCGGCGAGGAGACGCGCAATCCGGGCCGCGACCTGCCGATCGCGATCCTCGGCTCGCTCGCCATCGCGACGCTGCTCTACATCGCCGTCGCGGTCGTGGCCGTCGGCGCGCTTCCGACGGACCAGCTCGCGAAGGCGGAGGCCCCGCTGGCGGCAGCCCTGAGCGACGGCGCCAACGTCGAGTGGGGAGCTTCGATGATCGCGATCGGCGCGCTCGTGTCGATCACGAGCGTCGTGTTGACGATCATGTACGGCCAGACGCGCATCTTCTTCGCGATGTGCCGCGACGGCCTCGCGCCGCGCAGGCTGGCCACGGTGCACCCGCGCTTCCAGACGCCGATGCTGATCACCGTCGGCTTCGCCGTCTTCATCGCGTGCATCGCGGCGGTCGTGCCGCTCGCCGAGATCGTCGTGCTGGTCAACATCGGCACGCTCTTCGCCTTCCTGATCTGCAACATCGCCGTCGTGGTGCTGCGGCGCACGCGGCCCGACCTCGAGCGCGGCTTCCGCGTCCCGCTCGTCCCGATCTTCCCGATCATCGGCGCCGGGCTCTGCATCTACCTGATGGTCGACCTGCCCGGGACGACGTGGTGGCGTTTCGGGATCTGGCTCGCGCTCGGGCTCGCGATCTACTTCCTCTACGGCCGCAAGCACTCGCGCCTGCAGCAGGGGCAGGTCGTGGCTCCCGAGGCGGAGCTGCCGGAGGGGCGCGCTTAGGCGCGCCCCTCCGCTGGATCTACGCCGCGACCACGACCAGCGTGTGCTGCTCGTCGGCGCTCGCCCGCACCCACACCTCGAGCCCGCGGTTGGTCACGCGGGTCGTGTAGGCGGCCGGCGCGCCGTCGAGCAGCACCGACCCGACCGTCGAGCCGCGCGGCAGCGTGTGCCCGATGCGGAAATCCTCCACGGGCGCATCGCTCGTGTCGGTCTTCGTCGTGTAGGTGTTGCCGGCGTGGGAGGCGAACACGTCGGCTGAGCCGCTGCCGAGGCGGATGTCGGATCCCGCCACGCTCGGCAGCCCGGCGGGCACCTGCGGGACGACCTCGAGGAAGTCGTGGCCGAGATGCGGCCGCACGCCGAGCTGCTGGTGCACCGCCGCCCAGGCCGTGCCGTAATGGCCCCAGGCCTGCATGAACATCGAGCGGCAGGTCCAGCAGCGGTCGATGTTGGGCGGCGTGGCGAACGTCGTGCCTCCCGGCGCCGACGACGGGAAGATCTCCGGCATCGCGCCCGGCTGCTCGTCCGGCGTGCCCCCGGTGGCCGGCTCAGAGAACTGGGTCTCCGCAGCGGCGTCCGTGTAGCGGCGCTGCTGCGTTTGGCCGAGCCGGCCGTAGTTGCCCTCGCCGACGGCCTGGATGCCGGTTCCGAGCGAGAAGATCGCGAACTCGCCCTTCCCCTCCGGCCCGCCGCCGCAGCCCGTGTGGAACAGGCCGCGGTTGCCGGGCCGCTCGCCGCTGTAGCAGTTGGTCTCGCGCGTCGCGAGCGCCGCGCTCCCGTGCTCGAACGCCGCCAGCCCGGGGACGAACTCGCCGTCCACGTACAGCTCGGCCTCCATCGGGTTGACCCCGATCCAGTGCTTCTGGTTGACCTGTTCGTGGTCCGGCCCGCGGAGCGAGTCGGCGTACTGCTGGTCCGCTTCGATCCACCAGGTCTCCTCGAACTTGGCCACGAGCTCGTCCGCGCGTGTCGCGGCCGCGGCCGCACCCGCCGGATCCGCCGCCGCCGCCATGTCGGCGTAGTCGTACAGCGCGCGGATGTAGTAGACGGCGTTGTCGAGCTTCTCCTCGCCCATCCCGAGCCGCTCGACGTTGCCGTTGCCCTCAGGCCAGCCGTCGCCGTCCTCGTCGAGGTTGTCCCGCACGTAGTCGAGGTTGCGCTTCGTGAAGTCGAGCATGTCGTCGCGGAAGCCGTCGTCGCCCGTCCAGCGCCAGATCAGCGCCACGGCGGCCGGGAACTTGACGATCTCGTCCGTGTTGAAGTCCGGGACGGGCTTGCCGTTGGCGTCCGGCGTGTACGTGCCCTTGCCGTGCCACACCGATCCGTCGGCGACGACCTCGTGCACCACCACCCCGGAACCGTCGTTGAGGACGTCGGAGACTTCGCGGACCGCGCGCATGTGGTCCTTGATCGGGCCGAACTGCCCGAGCGTGACGCTGGCGTGCGCGGTGTACTCGCCGTCGACGGCGAACAGCCACGGGTAATCCGGGAAGCCGGCGCCGACCCAGCCGATCTTCTCCACGTCGCCCTCGAACTGCCACTGCTTGCCCTCGTTCGTCCAGCGGATCTCGAGGTCCTCGGCCCGCTGCGTCAGGTCGGCCAGGTTCTGCTTGCCCCAGTCGACCGACTTCGCCAGCAGCTCGTTGTCCGGCAGCTCGAGCCTCGACCAGCGCGACAGCGCCTCGCGCTTGGCGCGCTTCGCCGCCAGCTGGGCAGCGGGGTCGGCCGTGAGCGCGGCGAACTCGCTGCGCGCCTCGGCCGGCGAGTTCTCCGAGCCGGCGACGGCGATCCAGATCGTCGTCGAGCCGTTGCCGGGGACGTCGACCTGGTAGTGCAGCTTCCCGCCCGTGCCGCGGCCGAACGGGCCGTCGTCGCACTCGCTCGGCATCGGCGCCGTCTCGGTGGTGTCGGTGCAGACGCGGCCCGCGCCGAACGGCCCGTAGTGGCCGGGGCCGGTCTCGCCGTTCACCGGCGTGCGGTTCGAGCCGACGATCGCCGTGTAGGAGTGGTTCGCGGCCTCGCCCGGCAGCTTCCCGGTGTCGCGAAAGACGAGCCTCCCGCCTTCGAGCGAGCCGCTGTCGCGGGCGTTGTCGCTCGCGTTCGGGGTCGTGCCTGCGAAGCCCCACGGGTATTGGGTCATCAGCTCGGAGTGGGCGTCGACCATCACGTTGACGCGCTTGCGGTTCTTCTTCGGGTTCGTCAGCTCGAGCCCGAGCAGCGCCCCGCGCCGCCCGTCCGGCGCGACGTCCGTGCGGCGCAGGCCGACGCCGTCGATCGACGGCACGTCGTAGCGCACGTAGCCCCAGCCGCTCGTGAACCTCGTCGCCGGGCCGACCCACTGGTCGTTGACGCCGAAGTAGACCGAATCGAGCAGCTTCAGCGGCGGCGTGACGATCCCGCCCATCTCGCCGGTGATGTGCCAGCCGTTCGCGTAGAACCGCCCGTCCTCGAACCCGAGCACCTGCGCCCGCGTCCCGGCCGCCACCTCGCGCCGGTCCTCAAGCCGCTGCGTCACCGACAGCTCGGCTCCCTGCGCGGTCCCGGCAGCCAGCGTTGCCAGCACGATCCCGATTCCAACTGCACGCTTCGCCCTCACGTCGCGCTCCTCCCCGTTTCGCTTCGCTCGGCGTTTCGTACCCACTTCCACCGAGATCAGTGCCCTGCGCTACAACTAGCCCCGTGAAGTGGAGGATCGGGCCGTTCGTCGTGGCGCTGCTCGCGGGCTTGCTCTGCGCGGTGCCGGCGCGGGCCGACGTCTACGACGACAACCTCGCGGCAGCGTCGCGCGGCGCCGGCGACACCGTCGTGCTGGCGCGCGGCGCCGACGGCGCCATCTACGAGCGCCACCTCCAGGGCGGCACGTGGACGCCCTGGGGATCGCTCGGCGGCGTGGCGACCTCCGGACCGGCGGCGGCAGCCTACGGGGACTCGATCCATGCGTTCGTCACCGGGACGAACGGCGCGGTCTACGAGAACGTCCTCCGCGGCGGTAGCTGGTCGGGCTGGATCTCGCTCGGCGGCGTCGCCACCTCGGCCCCGTCGAGCGCACCGCGCCGCGGGACGAACCTGCTCGACCTCGCCGTGCGCGGCGCCGACAACGCCCTGTACTTCCGCAGCTTCCAGCCCGGCGCCGGCTGGTCTCCCTGGTCGTCGCTCGGGGGCAACCTCACGAGCGGTCCGTCGGTCAACTCGCAGGACCCCGGCGACGTCAACGTCTACTTCCGCGGCACCGACGGGCAGCTCGTCCAGAAGGCCTGGGACGGTTCCGCCTGGCTCGACTGGATCCCCCTCGGCGGCGTGATCACCGGCGCGCCGTCGGCGATCGCGCGCCAGCAGAACATGGTCGACCTCTTCGCCCGCGGCGGCAACCGTTCCACCTATCAGAAGCACTGGCAGGGCGGCGCCGGCTGGAGCGACTGGGCGCAGGTCGACCCCAAGCCGCTCGACTCGACGCCCGTCGCCGTCTCGGACACGGCTGGGCACGTCCTGCTGTTCGCGCGCTCCGGCGCCGACGTGCTGGTCAAGGAGTGGATCTCCGGGCGCGGATGGGGCGCCTGGACCAGCTGGGGCCCGGTCGCTCCGCCGCCGCCTCCGCCACCACCGCCGCCCGACGGGCTCGCCAAGCTCGTCGCGGGCGTCCGCTGCACGCCGCCCGGCGGCCGGCTGCGCGTGTCGCTGCGGATCCGGGCGCGCCCGGGCCGCGCCAAGCCGCGCGTGCGCAAGGTGGTCTTCTTCGTCCGCCACGGGCCACGCCGCATCGACAAGCGCGCGCCGTTCGCACGGCGATTGCGGATGCCGTTCGAGGCGGGCAAGACCGGCCGCGTCTTCGCCCGCGCCACATACACGCGCAAGGGCACGCGCAAGCTGCGGCGCAAGACGGTGTCGCGCCGCTTCGCGATGTGCGCCTAGCGGGCGGGCTCGTGCTCGCGGTCCGGTGTCCGCGGGCGCCGGGAGACGGCTGACGCGCCTTCGCCGGCTTCCCGGAGGGCGACGCCCTCGCGAAGCTTGCGCTGCGGGCGCTTGACCTTGACCTCCTGGGCGAGGAAGTAGGAGCCGACCACGAACACGAAGGCGGAGACCTGTGCGATCAGCGTCTCCCAGGTCGGGAAGACGCCCAGCCACAGGCCGGCCCAGTAGGGGACGTCGACAGGGGCGGGCGTGATCGGCAGCCAGCCCGTGCCCTGCATCGTGCGCGCGGTCTGCCCCACCATGACCACGAGCACCACGGCGATCAGCATGCCGGTGGCGATCAGCATCCGCTTGTAGGGGAGCCTGCGCTGCAACGCGAACGTGAACACCGCGACCAGCAGCGTGAGCCCGAGCCCGAGGCTCGCGCCCTCGACCACCGTGACGGTGCCGGCGCTGAGCTCCAGCGACTGCAGGAACAGCACGGTCTCGAACCCCTCCCGGTACACGCTGGTCAGGCCGAGCAGGGCCAGGCCGAGCACCTGGGCCGAGAAGAAGCCCGCGCGCTCGTCGCTCATCAGCTCGCGCCGGCGCCGGTGGAAGCGCCCGATCCACTGGCTCCAGTACACGCGGTGGAAGAACCAGTTCATGATCAGCAGGAGCACGGCGATCGCGACCAGCCCGACGACCGCCTCGAGCTTCTCGCCGTAGCGCTCGAGCGACGTGAGCAGCGTCTGCGCGAGCACCCAGGTGGCGATCGAGACCAGCAGCCCGAGACCCGCGCCGACCAGTACGGGACGGCGCATGCGACGGCGGGCCCCGACGAGCGAGGCGGTGATCGCGGCCAGGATGAGCACCGCCTCGAGGCCCTCGCGGAAGACGATGATCGCGGAGTTGGTGACGACGGTCGCCTTGCTGGCCGAGTCGCCGAGCGTCGCGGCGGCGTCGGCGAGCTTCTGGTCGAGCACCACGCGGGTCTCGTGGACCGCGCGGCGAGGCGCGCGGTCGGCTATCAGCTCGGCCAGGCCGGGCGTGTCCACCGCGCCGAACCACACGAGGCCCTCGACGTCCGTCGCCAGCCCGGGATCGAACGACTTGAGCCGCCGCTCGGGGCCGAACTCGAAGAACGCATACGCCTCGAGCCGCGCCTGCTCTGCCTGCTCGAACTGCTGGGCGCCGACCGCGGCCTCGAGGCGGTCGAGCGCGATCGCGATGAGGTCGTAGTCGGACTCGTCGCTCGGCTCCTGCCAGGCTTGCGGCATCGTCTCGGCGAGACCTGACTCGATGCTCGCGGCAAGGCCCTCGACCTCGGCCACGGGGCTCACTCCCTGGGTGCGCTCGGACGCTTCGCGGACCTTGTCGCCCAACTGCTCGAGCTCGTTCTCGACGGCCGCGGCGCGGGCCGGATCGCGGCCTGCCAGTTGACCCTGGAGGTCGGCCAGCGCCGCGGTGGCGGCAGCGTGGAAGGCGACCGCCTCCTGGATCTCGAAGTCGAGCGTGACGCGCGTCCCCTTGACGCCGCGCCCGTATTCGACGGGGACGAGCGCGAGGAAGCGCAACAGCTGCTGGGCGCGGCGCGCGGACTCCTCGGGGCTCAGCGGCGCAGCCGTGAAGCCCTCGAGCCCGGCGGCCACGTCGTCGCGTGCGGCACGGAACACGGCCACGTCACCGGCGGAGCTCGCCGCGGCGAGCTCGGCGAACCGGGCGCCGAGCGCGTCGGCGGCGGCTTTCCCGCGATCCTCGGCATAACGCGGTGCGAGGATCGGCCAGTACGCGGCCGCCTGCGCCGCGGACTCGGCGAGGCGCGTCGGCAGGCTGCGCCTGGAAGCCATGTCGGCGTCGCGCAGCAGGTCCCGCTGGCGGCCCTGGTAGGCATCGAGCAGGTCCTTCTCGACCGCCTGCGCCGCCGCGGCGGGCGCGATCCGCCCGCGCTCCAGCCCGCTCAGCGCCAGCGTGGCGTCGGCGCCCGGCCGGGTGACGCGCGTGGCGGTGCGGAACTCGCGCAACAGCAGCCAGGCGCGCGCGGTCCTGACGTCCCGGCGGTTCACGGCCTCGAGCGTCACGGCCATCGCACCGCGGAAGACGGCGCCCTGGAGCGTCCCGCGCGCGGCTGCGAGTGCCCGCTCGCCGCTCCCTCGCACGGCGCTGCGGACGCGCTCCAGCGCCTGCCGCACGTCGGCGTCGGCATCGGGTGCGGCGGCGCGGATCCGCGCGCGCAGCTCGCCGCGGTAGGCACGCTCGGCTCGCCGCGCATCCCGTACGGCCGCGCCGCGGTCGCCGAGGATCAGCTCCGTCTGGGCCGCGAAGAGCCCCTCGCGCAGCGCCTTGGCGGACTGCCACGGCGCCTGGCCCGCGCCCATCGCCGGTGTGGCAGCGGCGAGCAGGGAAGCAACCGCGAGGACCAGTGCTGCGACCCGGCGCATGCCGATCAGGTCTCGAGCGGGATGTCCAGGCGCCCGGCGGCCTGCGAGAGCTGGCCGGCGATCCCCTCCGCGCGCGTCTGCGCCTCGGCGCCGAGCGTCTCGGCCTCGTCGGCCGAGAACCTCCTGCCGTCCTGCTCTTCGTCGCGCAGCCGCTCGGCGAACGCGGTCAGCCCGGCGAGATCCTTCTCGGTCTGCTCGGCCTGCGCCGCGTCGACGGCCGCGATGCGCGGTCGCACGCCCGCGTACACGGTCTGCAGGCCGCCGAGGATGTCGGCGATGTCCTCCAGACGCGAGGCGGCGACGAACGCCTTCTCGTCCGCCTCCTCGCCGGCGACGAAGCGCGAGTTCTTCCACGCATCGAAGTACTCCGACATCGTCGGGGTCATGACGACGAGCGCGGTGAACGCGTCCTGCGGCGTCGGCGACCACTTGCGCGCCGCGGTGTCCAGCTCGGTCGTCGTGCGCTCGAACTCGCGGGCGGCGGTGACGTAGAAGTCGGCGTCGGGCAGCGCCTCGCCGAAGCTCACCTTGCCGTTGCCGTCGAGGTCGGGCGCCACACCCTTGGCGGCAAACGCGGGTTCGGTCCCGAACGCCGACGTCTCGATCAGGTAGTTGAAGTTGCCCGGCTGCTCGTACGTCTTGCCGGCGGGCGTCTCGAGCGAGAACGGCACGGCGTTCTCCGGGTCGCTCTTGTCCGCACCGGCGTCGATGATCACGTCGAAGTCGGCAAGCGAGGGCACGCCGGCGACAACGCCCTCCATCTCCTCGTACGCGGGATTGGCGCGGCTGAAGGTGGCCTGCGCCTCCTCGACGAGCGTCTTGACCTGCTCGCGGTCGCGTGCGAGCAGACGCGCGTAGTCGAAGTCGGCCGCGGCGGCGAGCCTGTGGTACGCCTCCGCTCCCTCGCGCAGCTTCGCGGCCTCGAAGTGGAGCTGCTCGGTGTGATCGAGCAGGAACGCCTTCACCCCCTGCAGATCGCCCGCCGCCTGCTCGCCTGCGGCAGCAGGCGTCGCGGCCTTCTCGTCCTCGCCGCATGCGCCCATTGCGACGGCGCAGACTGTGCCCACGAGCGCAGCGCAAAGCCGCCTCCGCGTAGCGTGCACGGGGTTCCTCCTCGCGTCGGGATGGTGCTTCGGCACCCCCGGCGGAGGCGCGCTTAGGGCACCCTAACAAATTCCGACGGGAGTAGTGTGGAATGGTGCCGACGACTCCCCGCGACGCCGCCTTCCAGGGGTTCTCCCCCGCGGTCTTCGAGTGGTTCGCCGGGCTCGAGCGCGACAACTCGAAGCGCTATTTCGCCGCCACCCGCGAGCGCTACGAGACCGAGGTGCGCGGCGGGCTCGAGGCGATGCTCGCGGCATCGGCCGCGATGCGGCGCTCGCGCACCTCGGCGGAACGTGGCGCGCAGCCGCACCGCTGAACGCGTGGCTCGACGAGCACGTCGGCACGAGCACGATCGCGCGCTGAGCGACGTAGGCGGCGCCCCGGCGGACGGCGGGCATCGAGGGCGCGGGTCCGGGCAGGACGGAGGCCCCAGCCCGCCGAACGTCCGTCACCCGGCCCTATGGCCGGTACTCACGGACGTTCGCTGTCCAACGTCGCTGAAGTCAGGCTGGACGAGGCAGCGGCCCGGATCGCGGCGGCGCTTCCGCGGAAGCGCCCCAATTGCGTCGAGTGGCGAGTTATCCGCGCCATGGCCGAGTTAGTCGCCACTCGGCGGGCTCGGACCGCCGCGAACTCCCGGGCCCCGCCCCTCCGAATCAATCCAACTCCGACTTGATCCGGATGCGAACATGTGTTCGTGTCCGGTGCAGCCACGATCCTCCACGCCGATCTCGACGCGTTCTTCGCCTCGGTCGAGCAGCGCGACGCCCCGCACCTCCGCGGACTGCCGGTCATCGTCGGCGGCGGCGTCGTGCTCGCGGCGAGCTATGAGGCCAAGGCATGCGGGGTGCGAACCGCGATGGGCGGGCGGGAGGCGCGCCGGCTGTGCCCGCGGGCGGTCGTCGTCCAGGCGCGCTTCTCGGCCTACTCCGAGGCCAGCAAGGCGGTCTTCGCGGTGTTCAGGGAGACCTCCCCGCTCGTCGAGGGGCTGTCGATCGACGAGGCGTTCCTCGACGTTCGCGGCCTCGAGCGGATCTCGGGCACGCCAGAGGAGATCGCGGCGCGACTGCGGCGCGAGGTGCTCGAGCAGGTCGGCCTGCCGATCACGGTCGGGGTCGCGAGGACCAAGTTCCTCGCCAAGGTGGCCAGCGGCGTGGCGAAGCCCGACGGCCTGCTCGTCGTGCCGCCCGAAGGCGAGCTGGAGTTCCTGCATCCGCTCCCGATCGAGCGCGTCTGGGGCGTCGGGGCGGTCACGGCGCGCAAGCTCCACGCCTACGGCATCACGACCGTCGGCCAGATCGCGAAGGTCCCCGAGACGGCGCTGATCGCGATCCTCGGGCGGGCGGCGGGAAGGCAGCTGCACGCCCTCGCCCACAACCGCGACCCGCGGCGGGTGCGGGTCGGCCGGCGGCGGCGCTCGATGGGTGCGCAGCGCGCCCTCGGCCGGAGACGAAGATCGCCCGCGGCGCTCGACGCCGTCGTCGTGGGACTCGTGGACCGGCTCACCCGCCGGCTGCGCGCGGCCCGCCGCGTCTGCCGCACGGTGACGCTCCGCATGCGCTTCGAGGACTTCTCGCGCGCGACCCGGTCGCACACGCTGACCGAGGCGACGGCCCACACCCAGACGATCCTCGCCACGGTCAGGGACCTGCTCGCGGCGGCGATGCCGCTGATCGAGAGCCAGGGCCTCACGCTCGTCGGGATCGCGCTCTCCAACCTCACCGACGACGGAGCGGTGCAGCTGGCGCTGCCGTTCGACCGGCAGCGCGCGGAGGCGCTCGACGCCGTGCTCGACGAGGTGCGCGAACGCTTCGGGTCGACGGCGATCACGCGTGCGGTGCTGCTCGACCGCGATCAGGGAATCGTGATGCCGCTGCTGCCCGACTGACCGTCCCAGTCGTGCTCGAAGGCCCAGCGGGCGCCGACGGTCCAGGCCTGGACGCGGTTGGCGACGGGGACCGGCTCGAGCTCGCCGTCGGTGCTGACGGCGTACAGCTCGGGCGCCCGGCCAAGCCGGTCCAGCGCCGCCAGGACGCCGGCGCGGACGCGCTCGGCCTCGGCGTCGCGGCCGGCGGCGCGCAGGCCGCCCCAGCCGAGCCAGCAGTCGAACGGCCAGACGGCGCCGCGGTGGTAGGCGTCCGGCCGGAACGCGCGATGCTCCGAGGAGAGCGTGCGCAGGCCGAACGGCGTCAGCACGTCGGGCTCCACGAGCCGCGCGGCAGCCGCAGCCGCCGCCTCGTCCTCGAGCGCGCCGGCCCACAGCAGCCAGCCCAGCTGCGAGCCGGCCCCGGGGACGAGCGTGCCGTCCGCCTCGACCGCCATCACGTCGGGGCCCCAGGACGAGACCGCGGCCCGGAGGCCCCCCGCGCGCTCCGCCCAGCCCGCTCCGGGGTCCAGGCGCTCGAGCGCGTCGAGCGCCGCGACCGCCGCCGCCTGGCAGTCGGCGTCGGCCAGCGGGGCCGTCGGGTCGCTGCCGTCGGGCCGCAGGATGCCCGAGCCCTGGGAACGCTGCTGCTCGGGTATCGCGTCGCGCCAGCCCTGCTGGGTGAGGCCGCCGGTGCCGTGGCGCGGGCCGTAGCGGACCAGGCCGCCGCCCGCCTCGAGCGCACCCGTGAGCCAGGCGGCCGCGGCGCGCCAGGACGGCTCGAGCTCGCGCGCCAGCCGCGCGTCGCCGAGCGCGGCGAGCACGACGAGGAACCAGCTCGTCGCATCCGCGGTGCCGTAGTACAGGAGCGCTCCGTCGCGTACGGGCCAGCCGGCCTCGGCGAACCATGCGTCCGCCACCGGCCGGTACTCGTGCAGGATCTTGCCCGGCTCCTCGTCGGTGTCCGGGTCGACCACGCGGCCCTGGCGGGCCGCGAGCGCGCGCAGGGTCGCGCGGGCGACCTCGGGCGCCGCCGGCAGCACCTGCAGCGCGCAGATCAGCGAGTCCCGTCCGAACAGGGCGTGGAAGCGCCCCGGGTCGCCCGGCTCCTGCGGCGGCAGCGATGCGTAGGCCCAGCCCTCCTCGGACAGGAGCGGACGCAGGTCCGCCACGCCCGCGGTCACGACGCCGGCTCGATCACGACGCCCTCGTACGGCCCGAGCCGCACCTCGCCGGCGACCTGCTCGCCCTCGCGCACGCGATCCGTCGCCACCGCGACCCGCCCGCCCACGCCCGCGACCGCGAGCGGGGAGTCGGACAGGTTCAGCGCCACGACGAACCGCTCGCCGCGGCGCCAGGCCCATGCGCCGGCCGGTGCCGGCAGCGGCGCGTAGGACCCCGACGTCAGCTCGGAGTGCTGCCGGCGCAGCGCGATCAGGTCGCGCACGAGGTGCAGCACGGAGCCGGGGTCCTCGCGCTGAGCCGCCACGTTGCAGGCCGCCAGGTCGCCGAACGGCAGCCACGGCGTCGCCTCGGCGGTCGTGAAGCCGCCGCCGGGCTCGGCCGTCCAGGGCATCGGCGTACGGCAGACGTCGCGGTTGCGCGACGGGTCGCCGGTGCGCCGCGCGACCGGGTCGAGCGCCGTCGCTGGGTCGAGCGGGACCTCGGGCAGCGCGAGCTCGTCGCCGTAGTACAGGAAGGGCGTGCCGCGCAGCGTCAGCAGCATCATCAGCGCGGCGCGCGCGCGCCGCTCGTCGTCGCCGGCCCAGCGCGTCGCGAGCCGGCCGGCGTCGTGGTTCGAGCCGGTGTAGACCGGCCACGACACCTCCGGCAGCTTCTCCTCGACGCCCTCGACGACCGTGCGCAGCTCGTCCGCGTCGAGCTCGGAATGCACGAAGAGGAAGTTGAACGCGAGGTTCAGCTCGTCCTCGCCCTGCCCGTAGAACGGGATCAGGGAGTCGAGGTCGAGCACGTAGGTCTCCCCGACCAGCACCCGGCGCGGATCCTGCGCCTCCGCGAGCGCGCGCCAGCGCCGGAGCACGTCGTGGACCTCGGGACGGTTCATCGAGAACACCTGCTTGTGACCCTTCTTGCGGATCAGCGGGTGGTCGTCGGGCGTCGCGGCGGGGTCGTCGCGCAGCTCGCGATCCTTGACGATCGCGTGGCAGACGTCGATCCGGAAGCCGGCGATCCCGCGCGCGAACCAGAACCGCAGCACGTCGTCGAACGCCTCGCGCACGTCGTCGTTCCACCAGTTGAGGTCGGGCTGGCTCGGCAGGAAGTTGTTCAGGTAGTACTGGCCCGTCGGCTCGTGCAGCTGCCAGGCCGAGCCGCCGAAGTTGGACTCCCAGTTGTTCGGCGGCCCGCCGTCCGCTCCCGGATCGGCCCAGACGTAGAAGTCGCGGAAGCGCGCGTCGCGCCCGCTCGTGGCGTCGAGGAACCACTCGTGGCGGTCGCTCGTGTGGTTCGGGACGAGGTCGAGCAAGACGCGGATCCCGCGCTCGCCCGCGGCGGCGACGAGCGCATCGAGGTCCTCGATCGTCCCCAGCTCGGGATGCACCGCGCAGAAGTCGGAGACGTCGTAGCCCCAGTCGTCGTTGGGCGACGGCATCGTCGGGTTGAGCCAGATCCCGTCGATCCCGAGCCACTCGAGATGATCCAGACGCGCCAGGATCCCGCGCAGGTCGCCGATCCCGTCGCCGTCGGAATCCGCGAACGAACGCGGATAGATCTGGTACAGCACGCCGTCCCGCCACCATGTCCGAGCTGCCATGGCCGGGCAGGATACGGCTCCGGCGCTTGACAGTGATGGCACGATGGAACCGCTTCCATGGATGCCGTTGCCGGGGGCGGGATGAGGGGTGAGGCGTATGACCATCGCGCAGGTTGCCGCAGAGGCCGGGGTCGGCGTCGGCACGGTGTCCCGCGTCCTCAACGGGTCGCCGTCGGTGAGCGCCGGCACGCGCCGCCGGGTGCTCGAGGCGATCGCGATGCTCGACTACCAGCCCAGCCCCGCCGCACGCGCGCTGTCGACCGGCCGCGCGAACGCGATCGGCGTCGTGGCTCCGTTCTTCACCCAGCCGTCGGTCATCGAGCGCCTGCGCGGTGTCTCGCACAGGCTCGCGAGCGAGGGCTACGAGCTGATCCTGAGCGACGTGGAGCGCCCCGACCAGCGGCGCGACCTGTTCCGCCCGCTGGCGGCGCGCGGGCGGATCGACGGGCTGCTCGCGATCTCGCTCGCGCCGACCGACAGCGAGGCGCGTCGCATGCAGCTCGCCGGCGTGCCGATCGTGCTGCTCGACCGCGACCACGCGACGATTCCCTGCATCACGATCGACGACTTCGAGGGTGGCCGGATGGCGGCTGAGCACCTGCTGGCGCTCGGCCACCGGCGGATCGCATTCCTCGGCGACGAGGAGGAGAACCTGTTCGGGTTCGACTCCAGCGCGCACCGGCGCGAGGGCTTCGAGGCGGCCTTGGCCGCCGCGGGCGCCCCGATCGCGCCGGACTGGATCCTGCGCCGCCCGCACGGGCGCGACGTCGCGCGCGTCGCCGGGTCCCAGCTGCTGGCGCAGAACCCGCGGCCGACCGCCGTCTTCTCCGCCTCCGACGTGCAGGCGATCGGTGTGCTCGAGGCGGCGCAGGATGCGGGCGTGCCGGTGCCCGAGGAGTTGTCGGTCATCGGCTTCGACAACGTGGAGGCCGCCGGGTACACCGGCCTGACCACGGTCGCGCAGCCGCTCGAGGAGATCGGCAGCCTCGGCGCCGACCTGCTGCTGCGCGCAATCTCCGGCGAGCCGGTTTCAAGCCGCCGGATGCCACTCGAGATCATCGAGCGGAGCTCTACCGCCCCGCTCGGTTTGAGAAGCTCCCGGGTGAGGGGTAACACGCAAGTCCAGACACGGTCGGAAGGCCGACGAGGAGGGGTTCACAAGTGAGATTGCATCGACACGTCGCCATATGGCTCGGCTGTGCCGCGCTCATGGGCGGCCTGGTCGCCGGTTGCGGCGACGACGAAGGCGGCGGCGGCGGCACTCCGGGCACGGAGGAGACCGGAGCGACGAAGGGCGCCAAGGCGATCGACCTCGCCTCGATGGACAACGCCAAGGGAGAGGTCACCTACTGCACCGGCAAGGACACCTCCGGAGCACAGAAGGAGTCGGTCAAGCTCTTCAACGAGGAGAACCAGAGCAAGGGCCTCTCGGCCAAGCTGCTCGAGTTCCCCGAGTCCGCGGATGAGCAGCGCAACCAGTTCATCCAGCGCCAGGAGGCGAAGTCGGGCGAGTGCGACATCTTCTACTCCGACGTCGTCTGGACGGCTGAGTTCGCCTCGCAGAAGTGGCTCGTGGACATGACGCCGTACGTCAAGGAGCGCGAGAGCGAGTTCATCCCGGCGACGTTCGAGACGGTCACATACGACGGCAAGCAGTGGGGCGTCCCGAAGCAGTCCGACGCGGGCTTCCTCTACTACCGCACCGACCAGGTCAAGGAAGTGCCGAAGACCTGGCAGGAGGTCTACAAGATCGCCGCCGAGAACGACGGCATCGTCTACCAGGGCGCCTCGTACGAGGGCCTGACCTGCAACTTCATGGAGATCTCGCTGGCCGCAGGCGGCGCCATCCTCTCCGAGGACGGCAAGGAAGCGACGTTCGACACGCCGGAGAACCTCAAGGCGCTGCAGTTCATGGTCGACGGCATCAAGGACGGCGCGGCGAAGAAGTCCGTCACGACCTACATGGAGGAGCCGGCACGGCGGGCGTTCGAGGCCGGGCGCGCGACGTTCGAGCGCAACTGGCCGTACGCCTATGCGATCGGCAAGGCGAACAAGGACGCCCCCAAGTTCGAGGTCGCACCGTTCCCCGAGTTCGAGGGCGGCGGCAAGGGCGGCATCCTCGGCGGTCACAACCTGGTCATCTCCGCGTTCTCGAAGAACCAGGGCGGCGCGCTGGCGCTGATCGACTTCCTCACGAGCGAGGAGTCGATCACGCGTGACGCGGCGAAGTACTCGCTGAGCCCGGTGCTCCAGTCGGTCTACGACTCACCCGAGGTGCAGAAGGCGATGCCGTTCGCGGCCGAGCTCAAGCAGGCCATCGCGCAGGCGGGCTCGCGCCCGGTCTCGCCGGTCTACACGCAGATCTCGCAGGCGATCTACAAGAACGTCAACGAGGCGCTGTCGGGCAAGGTCACGCCGGAGGAGGCCCTGAAGACGGGGCAGTCCGAGATGGAGAAGGCCCTGGCCACCTTCTAGACCATGGAAGCCGCCACTGCAAAAGCGGCTGGAGTCCAGCCACAGCGGCGCTCACGGGGAGTCCCGGAGCGCCGCCTGGCGTGGTACATGGTGTCGCCGTCACTGGTGCTCATCGCACTGGTGGCGGTGTACCCCATCGTGTACGCCGTCTGGCTCTCGCTGCATCAGTACTCACTGATCAACGCCGGCGAGGTTCGCTGGGCGCTGCCGAGCGCTCCGTTCGGCAACTACACCGATGCGCTGTGGGGCGAGGACAGCAAGCAGTTCTGGACGGCGTTCAGGACGACGTTCGTCTTCACGATCGCGTCCGTGCTCTTCGAGCTGGTCATCGGGGTGGCGATGGCGATGGCCATGCACGCGGCCTTCAAGGGTCAGGGGATCCTGCGCACCGTGATCCTCGTCCCGTGGGCCGTGCTGACGGTGGTCACCGCGATCACCTGGCAGACGATCTTCGAGCCCGAGCTGGGCTTCGTGAACACGATGTTCGGCGCGATCGGGTTACCGGACGACACGGTCTGGCTCGGCTCTGAGCCGGAGGCGCTGATCGTGATGATCATCGCCGACGTCTGGAAGACGGCGCCGTTCATGGCGCTGCTGATACTCGCCGGCCTGCAGGTGATACCGAACGAGATCTACGAGGCCGGCAAGGTCGACGGTGCGACGGGCTGGCAGCGCTTCACCAAGCTCACGCTGCCGCTGCTGATGCCGGCGATCCTCGTCGCGCTGATCTTCCGCACGCTCGACGCGTTGCGGATCTTCGACCTCCCGTGGGTGCTCACGAAGGGCGCGCACGGGACGCAGACGCTGTCGCTGATCTCCTACGAGACGTTCCAGCAGAACCGGCTCGTCGGCGAGGGCTCGGCGCTGGCCGTGCTCACGTTCGTGATCGTGATGGCGGTCTCGTTCCTCTACATCCGCTTCATCGGCGGCAACCTCAAGACAATGGCGGAGGAGTAGGACATGGAAGCCGCATCCGTTCCCGCCGCCGTCGAGCGCGCCGAAACCAGGAAGAAGCGCCGCGATCCGACGAAGGTCCGCACCCCGTGGTGGATCTGGCTCGCCGTGGCGGCGATCGTCGTCTTCTGCCTGTTCCCGTTCTACTGGCTGATCAACACGTCGCTGAAGACGGGCCCGGACCTGTCGACCTCGGCGCTCGTGCCACCCAGCCCGTCGCTGGAGAACTACAAGTCGATCTTCCAGGACTCGAACTTCACGCTCGCGCTCAAGAACAGCGCGATCGTGGCGCTGGTCACGACCGCGCTGTCGCTCATCATCGGGTCGTTCTGCGCCTACGCGCTGGCACGGCTGCGGATGAAGCGCAAGTTCCTGATCCTGGCGATCGTCCTGTCGATCTCGACGTTCCCGCAGATCGCGATCGCCGCGCCGATCTTCAAGCTCTGGCGCGACACCGGCCTCTACGACACGATCCCGGGCCTCGTGATCCCGTACCTGACGTTCGCGCTGCCGCTGACGATCTACATCCTGACGTCGTTCTTCAAGGAGATCCCGCGGGACCTCGAGGAGGCGGCGCTGGTCGACGGGGCGACGAACTTCGAGGCCTTCCGCAAGGTCGTCGTGCCGCTCGCGGCGCCCGGTTTGGCCACCGCGGGGATCCTGACGTTCATCGCGGCGTGGAACGAGTTCCTGCTCGCGATCACGCTGACGTCCTCCTCGAGCGCGCGCACGGTCCCGGCCGCGATCGCGTTCTTCACGGGATCGACGCAGTTCGAACAGCCGTTGGGCACGATCAGCGCGGCATCGGTAACGATCTCGATACCGCTGATCCTGCTCGTGCTCTTGTTCCAGAAGCGGATCGTCGCCGGCCTCACCGCCGGCGCAGTCAAGGGGTGATGCGGGGATGGCGGAGATCCAGCTTCGAGACGTGACGAAGCGGTACCCGGACGGCACAGAAGCCGTCAAGCAGGTGAGCCTGGACATCGCCGACGGGGAGTTCATGATCCTCGTCGGACCGTCGGGCTGCGGGAAGTCGACCGCGCTGCGGATGATCGCCGGATTGGAGGAGATCTCCGACGGCGACCTGTTGATCGGCGGTGAGCGGGTCAACGACCTCGCGCCGCGCGACCGCGACATCGCGATGGTCTTCCAGAACTACGCGCTGTACCCGCACATGACGGTGCGCGAGAACATGGGCTTCGCGCTCAAGCTCGCCAAGGAGGACGCAGGGCGAGATCGACAAGCGGGTCACGGAGGCGGCACGGATCCTCGATCTCGAGGACCACCTGGAGCGCAAGCCCGCGAACCTGTCGGGCGGCCAGCGCCAGCGCGTCGCGATGGGGCGCGCGATCGTGCGCTCGCCGAAGGCGTTCCTGATGGACGAGCCGCTGTCGAACCTCGACGCGAAGCTGCGCGTGCAGATGCGCACCGAGGTCTCGCGGATCCAGCAGCGGCTGGAGACGACGACGGTGTACGTGACCCACGACCAGACGGAGGCGATGACGCTGGGCGACCGCGTGGCGGTCATGCGCGGCGGCGTGATCCAGCAGGTCGACTCGCCGAAGAACCTCTACGAGAACCCGCGCAACCTGTTCGTGGCCGGGTTCATCGGCTCACCGTCGATGAACTTCCTGCCCGCGCGGCTGGAAGGCGACACGCTCAAGCTCCCGTTCGGCGACACGCCGCTGCCGGACGAGCTGAAGAGCAGGCTGAAGGGCGACGGCAAGGCACGCGACGTGATCGCCGGCGTGCGGCCCGAGCACTTCGAGGACGCGAGCGTGGAGCCCGACAAGCCGGGCCTGCGCTTCAAGGCGGAGGTCTCGGTCGTCGAGTCGATGGGCTCCGAGCTGTACGCCTACTTCGACGTGAAGGCCGGCGAGATGCAGCAGTCGTCCGACCTCCAGGAGCTGGCGGCCGACGCCGGCCTGACGGACCTGCCGCGCCATGGCGGCGACGAGCAGCAGGTCGTCGCGCGACTGGACGCCGCCAGCGGCGCCCGCCCGGGCAAGCAGGTCGAGATGGTGCTCGACACCACCCACATGCAGCTGTTCGACCCGGACGGCGGTGCCAGCCTGACCGCCGACACCGAGGCTTCGGCGCCCGCGTAGCGATCTTCGCGACGCGCGGCTTCCGGCTCGCTCGAGCCGGGAGCCGCGCTCGCGTTCTCAGCGGCTCAGCGAGAAGCCCCCGTCGCCGGTGATCACCTGGCCGGTGATCCAGCCGGCGTCGTCGCTCGCGAGCCAGCCGGCGAGGCGGGCCGCGTCCTCGGGTGTGCCCCAGCGGCCGAGCGGCAACCGCCGCAGCTCGTGCGCGAGCAGCTCCGGCGTCGCCCAGCCGGTGTCCGTCGGGCCGGGGTTGAGCGCGTTGACGAGGATGCCGCGCGGCGCCAGGTGCGCGGCCAGCGAGGCCGTGATCCCGTGCAGGGCGCCCTTGCTCGCCGCGTAGGGCAGCTCGCGCGCCATCGGCTCGAGGTGCTGTCCCGACGTGAAGAGGACCACGCGGCCCCCCGGGCGCCTGTCGTCGTGGCGCGCGGCGTACGCCTGCACGAGCAGCAGCGTGGCGCGCACGTTGACTGCCAGCGTCGCGTCGATCGCCGCGGCCTCGAGCGCCTCGAGGTCCTGGTTGCACGACATCGCGTGGTTGGCGACGAGGATGTCGACGTGCCCGAGCGCGGCGACCGCCGCCGACACGCAGTCGGCGGGCGCAGCCGGGTCGGCGAAGTCGCACTCGAGCTGCCCGGCCGCGCCGAGCTCGTCCGCCAGCGCCGGCACGCCGGCGCGATCGGCGCCCCATGGCTGGCCCGCGTCGTGCGGCACGAAGCCCTGGACGAACAGGTCGGCGCCCAGCTCGCGCAGCCGCCGCGCGAGCGCGAAGCCGATCCCGGCGCGGCGGCTGACCCCCGTGACGAGCGCCCCCCGCCCTGCCAGCGGGTCGCTCAGAGCCCGAGCTCCTGCGCGTACGTGCGCCGGTACTCCGTTCGCGCGTCGAGCACCGTCTGCACGTAGTTGCGCGTCTCCGCGAAGGGGATGTGGTCGGCGGCCCGGAAGTCCTCGCCGCGGCCGCTCGCGACCGCGGTCCACTCGTCGACCTTGCCCTCGCCGGCGTTGTAGGCGGCGAGCGCGAGGACCTCGCGGCCCTCGTACTTCTGCAGCAGGTAGCGCAGGTACCACGAGCCGTAGGCGATGTTCACCTGCGGCGTGGCGAGGTCGCCCTGCACGAACGCGGTGCCGCCCGACTTCTGGGCGATGTAGTCGGCGGTGCTGGGCATCAGCTGCATCAGGCCCTTCGCGCCGGCAGTGGAGGTCTGGTCGCGGAAGTGCGACTCGGCGTAGATGACGCCGGCGATCAGCGCCGGGTCGAGCCCCTTCTCCGACGCCTGCTGGCGGATGATGTCGTCGTGGCGCAGGGGCAGCGCGACCTCCTCCACCGCGTCGTCGGCCCATGGCGCGATGACGGCGGCCACGGCCACCGCGGCGATGGCGACGGCCACCAGGAAGCCCAGGCGGCGGCGCAGGGTGCGCATGCGCGGCGCGCCCGCGCCGCCGCCGTCTGCGGACGCGATCTGCGAGTGGCGGTGCTCGTGCTCATCGTGTGGTCACTACAGCTTCTCAAGAACGTCGGCGAGTTCCTGCTCGAGCGCGTCGAGATCGCGATCGTTGCGCACGATGTGGTCCGCCCGCGCCGCCTTCTCCTCCTGGGAGAGCTGGCGCGCTGCGCGCTCGTCGACGAGGGCGTGTCCGCGCGCCGCAGCGCGCCGTGCGCGAATCCCCTCGTCCGCCACCACCACCAGCGTAGCGTCGTAGAGCCCTTCCAGACCGGCCTCGAAGAGCAGCGGCGTCTCGACCACCAGCGCCGCGGGGGGCGGCGTGCGCGTCGCCTCGATCTCGCGCCACGCGGCGACGCGCGCGCCGACCCGCGGCCAGAGCAGCTCCTCGAGCCACGCCCGCTCCGCCGGCGCCGCGAACGCGTGCCGCGCGACCGCGGCGCGGTCGACGGTCCCGCCCGGCGCGACGTCGGGACCCCAGCGCGCGACGACGGCGTCGCGCACCTCGGGGTCCGCATAGAGCTCGTGCACGACCGCGTCGGTCGAGAGCGTCGCGGCGCCCAATCGGGCGAGCGCCGCCAGCGCCTCGGACTTGCCGGCTCCGATCCCGCCCGTGAGGGCGACGAACGGCGGTGCGGCTACGCCGGCTCCTCTTTGGACTCGGGCGCCTCGGCTGCGGGCGCCTCCTCGGCGGCCTCCGGAGTCTCCTCGGCGACCGTCTCGGCCTCCGGAGCCTCCTCGGCGGACCACCGCTTCGACCTTCGGAGCCTCCTCGGCGTCCGCCTCGGCCTGCGCAGCCTCCTCGGCGACGGCCTCGGCCTGCGGAGCCTCGTCGACGACCACCGCTTCGACCTTCGGAGCCTCCTCGGCGTCCGCTTCGGCCTCCGCGAGGTCGGTGACGGACTGGTCCGCCTCGGGCGGCGCGGCGAAGACGTCCTCGGACAGGCCGAGCTCGGGCACGTTGTCGAGGTCGGCGTCGCCGGCCTCGCCCTCGATCGACTGCAGGTCGCGGCGCGGCAGGATCTGGTCCTCGACGCGCTTGATCGACAGCGACAGGCGGCGGCGCTCGGAGTCGATCTCGAGGATCTTCACCTTCACCTCGTCGTCCGGCTGGACGATCTCGCGCGGGTTCTCCACGTGCTGCTGGGCGAGCTCGGAGATGTGCACGAGCCCCTCGACGCCCTCCAGGATCTCGACGAACGCGCCGAAGGCGACCACCTTGGTGACCTTGCCCTCGAGCTCGTCGCCGACCGAGTAGGTGTCGACCACGCGCTGCCACGGATCCTCCTGGGTCTGCTTGAGCCCCAGGGAGATGCGCTGCCGGTCGCGGTCGATGTCGAGCACCTTGACCTGCACGGTGTCGCCGATGTTGAGGATCTCGCTCGGGTGGTTCACGTGCGACCACGAGAGCTCGGAGATGTGGATCAGGCCGTCGATCCCGTCGAGGTCGACGAACGCGCCGAACTCGACGATGTTGGAGATCTGGCCCTCGATGATGAGGCCGGGCTGCAGCCGCTCGAGGATCGCCTGACGCTGCTCCTTGCGCTCCTCCTCCAGCACCGCGCGGCGGCTCAGGACCACGTTGTTGCGCGGCCGGTTGAGCTCGATCACCTTCGACTCGATCGTCTGGCCGAGGTACTCGTCGAGGTTCGGGACGCGGCGGATGTCCACCAGCGAGGCGGGCAGGAAGCCGCGCACCCCGAGGTCGACGATCAGGCCGCCCTTGACGACCTCGATGACCGAGCCGTGGACGGGCTCGCCCGACTCGGCAGCCGCCTCGATGCGCCGCCAGGCGCGCTCGAAGCGGGCACGCTTCTTCGAGAGGATCAGGCGGCCGTCCTGGTCCTCCTTGGTGAGGACGAGGGCGTCGACCTCCTCGCCGATCTCGACTTCCTCGCTGGGATCGACCGACTTGCGGATCGACAGCTCGTTCGAGGGGATGACCCCCTCGCTCTTGTATCCGATGTCGACGAGGACCTCGTCCTTGTCGATGCGCACCACCGCACCCGTGACGACATCGCCCTCTTCGAAGAGGACCATCGTCGCGTCGTAGTTCGGAACGATCTGGCCGTCGATCTCGAGGAGCAGGCCCTCAGAGCCTTCGACGACATTGGCGTCAGTAGTGGTGGGCGGGGTCATAGTGGCTTCCATAGGCAGCGGGTAATCCTAGCGGCTCAGTGCGTGCGGGCGGACGGCGGCCCACCTATGATCCTGGCCCTCCGATGCCAGTCCGAGCCACCAAGCGCGGCGCCGAGCGCACCCCGGTCGGCGGCGACTTCGACGTCCTGATCTGCGGCGCCTCGTTCGCCGGGCTCGCGGTCGCGCGCGAGCTGCGGGCGACCGGCGCGCGCGTGCTGGTGCTCGACCGCTACGAGATCGGCGAGCGCCAGACGTCCGCGTGCGCGGCCCCGACCGGCTGGCTGCGCAACCTCGGGCTGGATGCCTCGATCCTGCAGACGTTCGGCTCGCTCGTATGCCACACGCCCCGCGCGAGCGCGCGCTGGCCGCTCGGCTGGACGTTCTCGACGTTCGACTACGGCCTCCTGTGCGACCTGCTGTGGGAGCAGCACGGCGCCGGGACGGAGTTCGAGACGGCGAAGGTCAACGGCCGCCGGGGCGATGTGGTGCAGACGGATCGAGGCGACGTGAGCGCGCCGCTGATCGTCGACGCGCTCGGCTGGAAGCGGATGCTCGGCGGCGAGCACGTGCAGCCGCCGAACGCGCGCCTCTCGCGCGGGCTCGAGGTGCATCCCGGCGGCAGCGGCGACGACCTCGAGCTGTGGATCGACAAGCGCGTCATCCGCGCGGGCTACGGCTGGGCGTTCCCGGCCCGTGACGAGGTGCGCGTCGGCATCGGCTCGTTCGACCCGCGCGACCACGTCAAGGACCCGACCGTGCGGCTGGCCGGCGAGGTCGGGCTGCCACCTGACGGCTACCAGGGCAACTGGATCCCGCACGAGCTCCGGCCCGCCACCGAGGACGGCGTGTTCTTCGTCGGCGACTCGGCCGGCCACTGCCTGCCGCTGACCGCCGAGGGCATCCGCACCGCGTTCTACTTCGGCATCGCGTGCGGGCGCGAGCTGCGCGCTGTGCTCGAGGGCCGCCGCTCGCGCGAGCAGGCGCTCGCGCGCTACGGCGAGTTCTCCGCCGCGCACGGCTGGAAGTACGCCTGCATGCTGCAGGTGCAGCACGCGATTCCGAAGCTCCGCCCGCGCGCGCTCGGCGCGATGGCGCGGACGTTCGAGCGCGGCGGCCCCGCCCACTGGGCGTTCGGGCACTACCTGCGCATCGCACCGCCGGAGTTCGCGCTGCCCGCGCCGGCGGCGGCGCTGCGCTCGGACGCCGAGGCGCTGGCGGCCTGAGCGGCGCAGCGCTTCCGCGGAAGCGCCCCGGGCGCCGAACGTCGTGGAGTACGCCCTATAGGGGGTGTTCAGCGACGTTGGGCGGCGAACGTCCGTGAGTACGGGCTATAGCACCGGCTGACGGACGTTCGGCGGGATTGGGCCGCCGCCCGGCCCCGCCGCGCTCGCGGCCCCGGAACGGCGTAGAACGGCGGCATTGACGGAGGGCCCGGAACGCCACGGCGCTTCCGCGGAAGCGCTTTCGGTGGCAGTTGGACGCAAATGCACCATATGGATGCTTTTGCGTCCAAGTGCTCGCTCGCACCCACCCCTCGATGCCCGCCGTTCGGCGCGGCCTGACCGACTACCCGCGCGCCGAGCGCCCGCCGGCGTAGGAGCCGACGTCGAACACGAACGCGATCCCGACGAGGAACCACTCCAAGCCTCTGACCTCGCGGCCGGCGCCCACGTCGTAGAAGACGACCTAGGCCAGGGTGGTCCACGGCAGCAGCAGGAAGCCGAGCACGACCACCAGGGTGCTGTCGATCGCGCGGCCGATCATGCCCGAGAACAGCCACGTGAAGACCAGCGCGACGCGCGATCCGATCAGGGCGACCAGAGCGATCAGGATCGGCACGGCGGCAAGCCTACGCTCTCGCGAGCACCGCCGCGAGCCGCTCGAGCGTGATGTTGCGGCCGCTCACGACGACAACGAGCGGCCCGTCGCCGCGCTCCACGCGCCCCGCCATCACACCGGCGACGGCAGCCGCGCCGGCGCCTTCGGCGACGACCCCGTGTGCGCGCGCGAGGAAGCGGATCGCCTCCTCGATCTCGGGCTCCGAGACCGCCACCACCGCGGCGACGCGGTCGCGCACGAGCTCGAAGGTGACCGCGCCGGGCTCGATGTTGCCGGCCAGCCCGTCGGCGATCGTCTCCCCCACCTCGATCGGCGTGATCTCCCCCGCCGCCAGCGCGCTCGAGTAACCCGGCGAGCGCTCGGCCTCGACCGCCACGATGCGCGCGCCCGGCCGCCCCGCCGCCCACAGGCCCAGGCCCGACGCGAGGCTGCCGCCGCCCAGCGGGCATGCGACCGTGGGCGCGTCCGGCAGCTCGGCGTCGAGCTCGCACCCGATCGTCGACTGCCCCGCGATCACGCCCGTGTCGTTGTAGGAGGAGACGTAGATCGCGCCGCGCGCCGCGAGCTCGAGCGCGTGCGCCTCCGCCTCGTCGTAGTCGGCGCCGTGCCGGATCAGGGTGACCGGGAGCGCCGCCAGCGCGGCGATCTTCGCCGGGGAAGCCGTCTCCGCGACCACGACGGTGGCATCCACGCCGAGCGCCGCCGCCGCCCAGGCGACGCCGAGGCCGGCATTGCCGGCGGAGGCGGTGATGACGGGCGCGCCGCCCACGCGGCTCAGCGCCGCCAGCGCGCCGCGGACCTTGAACGAGCCGGTCGGCTGCAGCGTCTCGAGCTTCAGCAGCACGTCCTCGCCCAACGCCGGCGACGGCACGAGCGGCGTCGGTGCCAGCCGCTCCGCGACCACGGCCCAGGCGGCGTCGAGCTCGGCGCTGGTGGGCGATGCGACTCCGCGAACGGTCATCGGCCACTACATTGCCCGATATGTCGCCACGCCGCCTGCTCCTCCTGCTGCTGCTCCCCTTGCTCTGGAGCCTGCTCTCCGCCGCCCCCGCCGCGGCCTCGACAGCCGCCGGGCCGGTCTACGCGCTCAATCCGCTCTCGCACAAGCTGAAGATCAAGCCGGGCAAGCTCTCGTTCAGCGACAGCAAGTTCACCGAGCTGCGCTGGCGCCGTTGGGGCACCGACGTGGCGCGGGCTCGCGGCATCCACCGCATCCTCACCTGCAGCCCGAGCTGCGGCGAGGGCGGTGCGGAGACGACCGCGACGACCGTGAAGCTGTCCCGGATCCGGGAGAGGAACGGCCGCCTTCGCTACACGTGCATGAGCTGGAAGGACGACCAGAGGGTCACGGAGCTCCCCGACCACGGCTCGCTGAACCCGTTCTCGTTCCGGCCGTGCAAGCCGCCCGGCAAGACGGCCCAGGCAGCCAGGCACTGCCGCGGGATCGACCTCGGCTTCACGACCGCGCGGGTGACGTCCCGGCGCATGGGCTGCCGGCGCGCGCGCTTCGTGATCCTCGAGTGGAAGCGCAAGGCGGCGGCGTACAGCCGCACCCCCCGCGTCCTGCGGGCGCTCAAGTTCCGCTGCCACTTCAGCGGCAGCGACGCGCTGCTGACGCTGCGCTGCACCAAGGACGACATGGTGGCCAAGGCCACCTGGGGCGGCTAGGCCAGCCCCGCACGCAGTGCCGCGCCGGTCTCGGCGACGGCGCGGCGGGCTATCTCCGCCTTCGCCAGCCAGCGGAAGAAGCCGTGCACCGCGCCCTCGTAGCGGCGCAGCGTCACCGGCACCCCGGCGTCCTCGAGCGCGCGCGCGTATGCCTCGCCCTCGTCGCGCAGCACGTCCTCGCGGACCGTCAGTACGAACGCGGGCGGAAGCCCCGCGAGATCATCCGCCTGGAGCGGCGATGCGTCCGGCTGGCGGCCGTCGGCACCGTCGAGGTAGAGCTCCCAGTAGCGCTTCATGCTCGCCGAGCTGAGCCCGAACCCCGAGCCGTTGTCGCGGTAGGACGGGGTGTTGAGCGCGCTGTCGCAGACCGGATAGATCAGTGCCTGGAAGCGCAGGGGTGAGTCCCCCTCGTCGCGCAGCCGGCGCGCCGTGACGGCCGCGAGGTTGGCGCCCGCCGAGTCGCCCGCGATCCCGATCCGCGCCGGGTCGGCGCCGAGCTCGTGCGCCTGCTCGGCCAGGCAGCGCACCGCGGCGCGCGCGTCCTCGAGCCCGGCCGGGAACGGGTGCTCGGGCGCCAGCCGGTAGTCGATGCTCGCGACGAGCAGCCCGGACGCGTTCGCCAGGGCGCGGCAGAGCGGGTCGAAGGCGTCGAGCGTGCCGATCGCCCAGCCCCCGCCGTGCAGGTAGGCCACGAGCGGCAGCGCGGCCCCGTCGCGCGCCTCCAGCGGGCGGTAGAGCCGGACCCGGATCGGGCCTGCCGGCCCCGGCACCTCGAGCTCGCGAACCTCCGCCACCTCCTGCCCCGGGCCGCTCATCTCGGCCGTCTCCAGGTCGTGCGCGGCGCGCGCCTGGGCGATCGGGACCAGGTGCGCCGGCGGGCCCGGCGCCGCTTCCATCAGATCGACGATCGGCTGGATCTCGGGGTCGAGCACCCCGCGCAGGCTAGTGACCTGATTCGCAATTTCGACGGCAGTCGGCGGCGCCGGGCCGCGCCTGCCGGCACCCGGCATCCGTCACGTGCCACCAGCATGCTCGCGGATGCCGTGCACCGGCAGGACACGACCCGGCATCCGCCGCGATACCGCCGAAATTCCGAATCAGGCCACTAGAACCCGCGGCGCTCCCGTGCGCGCACGATCGCCGGGTCGCGGTGGTCGCGGTGGCGGCCCTCCAGGACGGCGTGCATGATCCACAGCACGCACAGCAGCGCGACGGCGACCGTGGCCCAGATCACCTCGGTCGGCGAGAAGGCGCCGAGCGCGGCGAAGAACACGAAGAGGGCGATGACGGCGAGGGCGAGGATCCAGAAGGTCTCGCGCATCGTCTCGAGAACGCGCGGCATGGAGGCACCTCCTCAGCGGGAGTTGGAGTTCGTGCGGATCGTACCAAGCGATGCCCCGAAGGTTGCCTCGAATCCAGCCCGCCCGGCGGCTGTTATCGCCAGCGCGCGGCCTTCGGGCCGGCGCCTCAGCCAGCGCCGGCCGAGCAGCTCCGAGAGCAGCGCCGCGCCGAGCGCGCCACCGACGTGCGGGCGGCGCTCGGACCAGTCGAGGCAGGCTCTCGCGGTGGCCCTGCGGGCGCCGAGGATCGCGTCGACGTCGAGCCCGAACGCCTTGAGCGTGGACTCGCCGTGCGCGGTGATCGCGAAGCCGCCCTCGCCCGGATCGAGCAGCCCCCGCTCCACGAGCGCGTCCGCCAGCGCGACGCCGGCCTCGCCGGCGAGGTGGTCGTAGCACGAGCGCGCCGACCGCAGCGCCTCGCCGTGGTGCCACGCGCGCAACCCGGTGACGCGCTTGGGCGGCGCGATCGCGCCGAGCGCCTCGAGCGCCCGCGCCACGTGCGCGCCGGCCAGCCGCACATGGCGCGCGCGCCCGTGCCGCTCGCTGACGACCAGCCCGCCGGCCTCGAGCCGCGCGAGGTGCTCCGTCGCGGTCGACGGCGCGACGCCCGCCCGCCGCGCCAGCGCGCCGGCTGTGAGCGCGTCACCTCCGTTCAGCGCGTCGAGCATCGCTGCGCGCGACGGGTCGGCGATGAGTGCGGCGACGGCGGCGAGATCGGCTTCCATCCCGGCAGCCTCCCACGCCGACACTTCGGCCGCGGCCGAAATGCGGCGTCGAGTGGCGACTTGCCAAGCCTCAGGCCGAGGAACTCGCCACTCGGCGCCCTTAGAGCCGGTCGAGCCCCGTCCGGATCGCCGCCGCCATCTCCTCGATGTGCGACTCGTCGACGATCAGCGGCGGCGAGACCGCCACGCCGCGCATCAGCGGGCGCACGAGCACGCCGGCCGCGCGCGCGCCGGCGGCCACCTTGGCGACCGCGCCCGGCTCGGACGCGAGCGCGTCGTCGGAGAGCTCGACGGCGCCGAGCAGGCCGAGGCCGCCTCGGACCTCGGCGACGGCGGAGTGCTCCGCGAGCGGCGTGAGCGCGTCGTGGAGCGGGCCCTCGAGCTCCTGGCCGCGACCGATCAGGTTCTCCGACTCGTACGCGTCGAGCACCGCGAGCGCGGCCGCGCAGCAGGTCGGGTGGCCGGCATAGGTCGCACCGTGGCGAAGCACGGGCGCGCCGGGCGCGGCGAAGAACGGCGCGGCCACCTCGCCCGCCACCACGACGCCGCCGAGCGGCAGGTAGCCGCCGGTGACGCCCTTCGCGAAGGTGATCATGTCCGGCCGCACCTCCGGCCAGCGCTCGATCCCGAACCACGTGCCGAGCCTGCCGAAGCCGCAGATGACGGAGTCGATCACGAGCAGGATCCCGTGCTCGGCACAGAGGTCGGCGACGCCCTCGATGTAGCCCTCCGGCGGCAGGTGCACGCCGCCGGCGCCGATCACCGGCTCGCAGAAGAAGGCGACTCACGCGCTCGGGCCCGACGCGCAGGATCTCCTGCTCGAGTGCGGGCAGCGAGTCGAACGCGACGGCGGATGTGTGCGGGACCAGCGGGCCCCAGTTGGCGGTGTTCGCCTCGATCCCGCCGATCGACGTCCCGAAGGCGTGCGTCCCGTGATAGCCGTTGGTCCGGCTGATGACGTGCACACGCTCGGGCCGGCCCTGGAGCACCCAGTGGCGCCGCGCGATCTTCGCCGCGGTGTCGATCGCGTCCCCGCCGCCGGAGGCGAGGAAGACCTTCGCGTCCTCCATCGGCGCCAGCGCCGCCAGCCGGGCGGCGAGCGCGTTCGAGGGCTTGTTCGAGAAGTCCCCGAATGTCTGGTAGGCGGCCAGCCGGCCCATCTGCTCGGTCACGGCGCGCGTGATGTCCGCGCGGCCGTGCCCCAGGTTCGCGTACCAGAGGCTCGCCGTGGCGTCGAGGTAGCGCGTCCCCTCGGCATCGAACACGTGGACGCCCTCGCCACGCTCGAGCAGGAGCTCCGCGTTGGACACGGCGCCCATGTCGGCGAACGGGTGCCAGTAGGAGGTGGTCAGGGTGCTGGTCTGATCGTCGGCGATGGCCATGGGGTCACCGTAGCCTTCGCGCGGCGACGAAGGCGTCCAATCCCGGCCCTGCTCGGTACTCCGGAGCGGCGAACTGCATGCTCCAAAGCGGCGCAGCGCTCAGCGCGTCACTTCGCGTCCAGCCAGTTGGGCCCGATCCCGGCGTCGACGACGAGCGGCGGATCGAGCTCGGCGGCCCCGACCATCTCCGCCGACGCTATCTCCGCCGCCCGCTGAGCCTCGTCCTCGGGCCCCTCGAACAGCAGCTCGTCGTGGATCTGGAGGATCACGCGCGTCGAGCAGCCCGGCGGCGGCCAGCGCGTCGTGGCAGCGGACCATCGCGACCTTGATGATGTCCGCCGCCGTGCCCTGGATGATCGAGTTGACGGCGAGGCGCTCCCCCAGCTTGCGCGTCTGCCAGTTGCGCGCACGGATCTCGGGCACCTGGCGGCGGCGGCCGAACAGGGTCGAGACGTAGCCGTGCTCCTCGGCCTGCGTGACCGCGTCGGCCATGAACTGCGCGACGGCGGGGAAGCGCTCCAGGTAGCGGTCGATGAACTCCTGCGCCTCCTCCTGCTCGATCCGCAGGCGGTCCGCAAGCCCGTAGGCCGAGAGCCCGTAGACGATCCCGTAGTTGACCATCTTGGCCTTCGACCGCATCGCGACGGTGAGCTGGTCGGGCGCCGTGTCGAAGACCGCCGCCGCCGTCTCGGTGTGCACGTCCTCGCCGCGCAGGAAGATCTGCTTGAGCACGTCCTCGCCGGCGATGTGGGCCAGCACCCGCAGCTCGACCTGCGAGTAGTCGACCGAGATCAGCACGTTGCCGGGCTCGGCGATGAAGCACGCGCGGATCTCGCGGCCGATCTCCGAGCGGATCGGGATGTTCTGCAGGTTCGGGTTGATCGACGCCAGCCGCCCGGTCGCCGTGTTGGTCTGCAGCAGCGTCGTGTGCAGCCGCCCGTCGGGCCCGATCGCCGCCGGGAGCTGCTCGAGGTAGGTCTGCACGAGCTTCGTGAGCTCGCGCCAGCGCTCGACCTTCTCGACGATCGGGTGCTCGTCGCGGATCGCCTGGAGCACGCGCGCGTCGGTCGAGAAGCCGGTCTTGCCGCGGCGCTTGCGCGAGAGCCCGAGCTTGACGAACAGCACCTCGGCGAGCTGCTGCGGGGAGCCGATCATGAACTCCTCGCCCGCGAGCTCCCAGATCTCGCGCTCGAGCGTGGCCGCGGCGGCGCGCATGCCGAGCCCGGCCTGCTCGAGCCGCGCGGTGTCGAGCTTGATCCCCGCCTTCTCCGTCTCGCGCAGCACGTGCACCAGCGGCAGCTCGATCTCGCGCAGCAGGTCCTCGAGCCCGCGCTCGCGCACCTGCTCGCGCTGGCGGCCGGCGAGCTCGTGCGCGAGCACGGCGAGCGCGGCCTCGTGATCGTCGGCGTCGACGGCCATCCCGCGCTCCTCGCAGAGCTCCTCGAGCGGGTAGCCGCGGCGCGCGGGGTCGAGCAGGTAGGCGGCGACCTCGGTGTCCCAGGTCAGGTTCGCCGGGACCTCGCCGAGCGCCTTCGCGTCGTGTGCGATCACCGGGCGGTCGCCCGCCGCCGCGACGAGCTCCGCCGGGTCGGCGACCTCACCGGCGAGCGCATGCGATCCGCCGGCGAAGGCGCCGAAGCGCCAGCCGCTCGCGCGCGGCAGCAGCTCGCCCTCGGGCACCTCGGGCGCCGTCGCGAAGAGCGCAAGCTCGGCGCCGGTCAGGCGCGGCAGGTCGGCCGGGGAGCCGCTGCGCACCGCGACCGCGCGGGCGCTCTCGGACTCCGGGCGCGGGATCGCGGCGGACTCCGCCGCGTCGAGCGCCTCCTCGAGCCGCCGCAGCGGGTCGCGCAGCTCGAAGTCGCGGAAGATCGCCCGCAGCTGCGAGCGGTCGCGCTCGCGCGTCAGCTCGGCGGAGAGGTCGAGGTCGACCGGGACGTCGCGGACCATCGTCGCCAGCCGCTTGGAGATGCGCGCATCCTCGGCGAACTCGGTCAGGTTCTGCTTGCGCTTGGCGCCGGAGATCTGCTCGACGTTCGCGAGCACCTCCTCGAGCGAGCCGAAGCGCTGCAGGAGCTCGGCCGCGGTCTTGTCCCCGATGCCGGGCACGCCCGGGATGTTGTCCGACGTGTCGCCCTTCAGGCCGATGAAGTCCGGCACCAGCTCGGGCGGGATCCCGTAGCGGTCGATCACGCCCTGGCGGTCGTAGACCTTCGTGTCGGTGATGCCGCGCGACGTCGTCATGATCCGCACGCCGTCGGTGACGAGCTGGTAGGCGTCGCGGTCGCCCGTGACGACCATCACCGGGATCCCGTCGGCGCGCGCGCGCTCGGTCAGGGCGGCGATCACGTCGTCGGCCTCGTAGCCCTCGACGGAGATGTTGGGATAGCCGAATGCGTCGACGAGCGGGGCGAGGTGCGGCCACTGCTGCTTGAGCAGGTCGGGTCGCGACGATCGCTGCGCCTTGTAGTCCGGCGAGATGTCCTTGCGGCCCGACATCCCGGCGTCCCACACGACCACGGTCGGCACGTCGCCGTGGTCGGTGAGGATCTTCACCAGCATCGAGGCGAAGCCGAAGATCGCGTTGGTGGGTCGCCCGTCGGAGGTGGCGATCGATTCCGGCAGGGCGAAGAAGGCGCGATAGGCGAGCGAGTTCCCGTCGATCAGGAACAGCTCCCGCAGTTGGTCTCCGTTCGCCGTGGCCATGCGGCCCGCAACGCTAGCTCAATGGCTGGTGCGCGCGGCGGAAGCCGGTCGGCTCAGGCTGCGATGGCAGCGGGCTGGAGGGCAGGCCTTCGGGCGGGTCCGGCAGGTTGAAGGCGCTCGGGGCGACGTCGTTGGGGCCGTCGGGGTGGAAGAGCGAGGCGAGCAGCTGGATCTGGCCGCGCCCGACGCCGTTCTCGCCCATCCCGCCGCCGTACATCTGCATGCCCTGCGCCTCGCAGTGGGCGTAGAGGGCGAGCAGCGCGCGCAGGCTGCCCGTGCGGCACGGCTTGATGTTGACGGTGCGGATCGGGTTCACCGGCGTCGTCGCCAGGTCGTCGACCGAGTGGATCAGTGCGTCGTAGGAGACGCGGCCGACGTGCGGCGCCAGCGGCGCGGCGATCTCGGGCAGGTCGTGTGGGTCCTCGAGGACGGCGTCCGGGAACGTCGCGACGACGCGCTCGTACATCGCGCCGAGAGCGCCGGCGTCCTCGACCTCGATCCCGTACTGGCCCTTGAAGTCGACCACGTCGACCGCGCCCGTGGCGGCGAGGTCCTCGCAGACGGCGAGCGTCCATGCCGCCGCGGCGTCGAGCTTGAAGTGGACGTCCGGGTAGCGGGCGAGCCGGCGGTGGATCGTGTCGGTCGACGGCGGCTCGCCGAGGCCGAGCGAGTTCACGAACGTCAACGGGCGCGGCTCGCGGTCGAGCACATCGTGGAGCGGGCGGCCGGCCTGGCGCAGCGCGAGGTCGAGCGCGGCCGACTCGAAGGCCCAGTTGCGGTAGAGCCTGGCGGCCTCCCAGCCCGGCGGCGACGGCCACTGGTCGAGCGTGGCGAGGTGGTCGCAGAAGCTCTCGAGCGTCCACTCGCCCGCCAGTGGCAGCGAGTCCGGGGCGTTGCGCAGGGCGTCGGGGTCGTCGGGGAACGGCGAGACGTCCTCGCCGAGCCCCTCGTGGCCGTCTCCCAGCAGTTGGATCTCGATCGTGGTGCGCACCATGCCGCCCGCAAATTCGGCGCTGAGCCCGTCGAGGGCGTAGCGCTCGATGACGAGCGGGAGCTCTGCCAGCCGTGACCACAGCGATTCGTTCGTGTTCATGCAGACAATGACCGGCGGGAGCGCCGGGACTCATCGGTCATCCCGTCAGCTCAACACGACCTCTGCCCCGCGCGCCGGCACCATCGTGATCGCACGGCGGCGCGTCCCCTCGGGCGCCGGGTCGGGCGCGCCCGCCTCCAGCGACCGGCCGACCTCGGCGAGCACGACGCGCAGCTCCATCAGCGCGAAGGCGGCCCCGAGGCAGCGGCGCACGCCGCCCCCGAACGGGATCCACGTGTACGTGCCGCCCTGGGGATTCGCGCCGAGGAAGCGCTCCGGGCGGAACCGCTCCGGCTCGGGGTAGAGCTCGGCGCGCCGGTGCACGAGGTAGATCGACGGCGCGACGACGGTGCCGGCCGGCAGGTCGAAACCGGCGATCGTCATCGGAGCCTGGAGGTGGCGCAGCACGACCGGCAGCACCGGGCGCAGCCGCAGCGCCTCCTTGCCCGCGGCCTCGGCGTACTCCTCGCCGCCCTGGCGGAGCGCCGCCCAGCCGCCCGGCATCCGCACGAGCCGCTCGGCCGCCCACGACAGCGCCGTGGCGGTGGTCTCGTGGCCCGCGACAAGCAGCGTGACGAGCTCGTCGCGGAGCTCCTGGTCGCTCATCGGGCTGCCGTCCTCGCCGCGGGCCTCGAGCAGCAGCGAGAGCACGTCGTCGTCGGGGCTCGCCCGGCGCACGCGGATCTGCTCGAGCAGCAGCGCGTCGACGGTGCGCATCGCCGGCTTGAACAGCCGAGCGCGCTCGACCCGGTCCGGGCCGGCCGCGATCATCGCCAGCAGCGACGGCGTGCTCATGATCCACTCCATCATGCGCCGTAGCCGTCCGCGCAGCTCCTCGGCGCCCTCCCCGTGACGTCGCCGAAGACGAGCGCGAGGAACGAGCGGCTCGTCTGGCAGGCGAAACCCGAATATCACGCGCAGGACGACGTCGAGCGTGATCGCCTGCATGCGCGGGGCGAGCGACAGCAGCTCGCCGCGCGGCCACCGCGCGATGTGCTCGCGCGCGATCTCGGCGACCATCTCGCGGTAGCCGGCCATGCGCGAGCCGTGGAACGGGGGCAGCATCAGCTTGCGCTGGCGCAGGTGCTCGGGGCCGTCGAGCAGCAGCACCGACGCGCGGCCGAGCATCGGGCGCAGGATCACGTTGGCCTTGCCGGCGTGCAGCAGGGCCGGGTCGCCGGTGAAGACCTCGCGCACGGCGTCGGGGTGCGCGAGCATCACCCAGGGCGGCTCGGTCCCGATCTTGAGCGTGAAGGCGTCGCCGTACTCGCGCCAGGCGCGCAACATGAACGGCCCCGGCCGCGCGGTCCAGGCGACCGTCTGGGCGGCGCGCGGCATGCGCGGGCCGGGCGGCAGGGCGTCCATCCGCAGACCCTATCCCGCTGCGACGGCGCGCAGGGCGAGCAGCTCGTAGGCGATCGCCGCCGCCAGCACGGCCGTCGTCTGTCCCGGTCCGTCGTAGGCCGGCGCGACCTCGACGAGATCGAAGCCCGCGAACGTGAGCCCCGCGAGCGACCGCAGGAAAGCGAGCGCCTCGTGCGGCAGCAGGCCGGCGACCTCCGGCGTGCCCGTCGCGGGCGCGAACGCCGGGTCGATCGCGTCGATGTCGAACGACAGGAACAGCGGTCCGTCCCCCGCTCGCTCGCGCACGAGCCGCCCGTAGTCGGCCGGGGTCAGCGCGCGCAGCGCGTCGCAGGAGAGGATCTCGAAGCCCCAGCTGCGCGGCTCGGCGAGGTCGGCGGGTCCATAGAGAGGCCCGCGCATGCCGGCGAGCGTCGAGCGCTCGGGCGCCAGCAGCCCCTCCTCGAACGCGCGCCGGAACGGCGTCCCGTGGAAGTAGCGCTCGCCGTAGTACTCGTCCCACGTGTCGGCGTGGGCGTCGATCAGGACGAGCCCGAGCGGGCCGTGGCGCTCGGCGTGCGCGCGCAGCTCCCCGAGCACGATCGAGTGGTCGCCGCCGAACACGAGCGGGGTGATCCCGGCGGCGACCAGCGGCCGCAGCCCGTCGTGGATCTGCCCCGCGGTGCGCTCGGCGTTGCCGGGTGTCACCGCAAGGTCGCCCCAGTCGACGAGCGACTGGCTCGCGAACACGTCGATCTCGAGCGGCGGATGCCACGGCCGCAGCAGCAGCGAGCCCGCGCGGATCGCCTCGGGGCCGAACCGTGCGCCCGGCCGGTTGCTCGTCGCGGTGTCGAACGGCACGCCGACGATCGCCGCGTCCACGCCGTCCGGTTCGGTCACGTGGGGAAAGCGGGCGAACGTGCGGACGCCCGTGTAGCGCGGCGCGAGCGAGGGGTCGGGCGGGCCGTAGCGCGGGGCCATCGCCGCGCGAGACTACAGTGCGCCGGGTGAGCACCGTACGCGTCGCCTGCCATCAGCTCGCGCCCGTCGTCGGGGAGCTGGACGCGAACCGCGCGCGGGCGCTCGCCGCGATCGACGCCGCCGCGGCTGCCGGCGCGCAGGTGGTCGTGCTGCCCGAGCTCGTCGCGTCGGGCTACGTCTTCCACGACGCCGAGGAGGCGCGGGCGCTCGCGGAGCCCGGCGACGGCCCGACGCTCGCCGGCTGGGCGGAGCGCGCGGCGGCGCACGGGCTCGTGATCGTCGGAGGCTTCGCCGAGCTCGGCGCGGACGGCCGGCTCTACAACAGCGCCGCCCTGGTCGACGCGCAGGGCATCCGCGCCGTCTATCGCAAGGCCCACCTGTGGGACCGCGAGAAGCTCGTCTTCACCGCGGGCGACGACCCGCCGCCGGTGCTCGACACGCCGCACGGCCGGATCGGGCTGCTCGTCTGCTACGACCTCGAGTTCCCGGAGTGGACCCGGTCCGCCGCGCTCCGCGGCGCCGAGCTGCTCTGCGTGCCGACGAACTGGCCGCGCGAGGCGCGTCCGGCCGGCGAGCGGCCGATGGAGGTGCTGCGCGCGATGGTGACCGCCGCGACGAACCGCATGGCGGTCGCGGTCTGCGACCGCTGCGGTCCCGAGCGCGGCGTGGAGTGGGTCGCGGGCACCTCGATCGCCGGCGCCGACGGGTGGCTGCTCGCGGGCCCGAACGCCGCGGAGCCCGCGCTCCTGATCGCCGATGTCGACCTCGCCGCGGCGCGCGACAAGGCGCTGGGTCCGCGCAACGACGTGCTGGCGGATCGCCGTCCCGCTCTCTACGGGTAGGACGCACGCATGCGGGTGACGCTGACCGGAGGGACCGGCAGGATCGGCAGGCGGCTCGTCGCCGCGCTGCAGGAGCGCGGTGACGAGGTCACGGTGCTCTCGCGCGACGCTGAGCGCGCGCGCTCGGCGCTGGGTGTCGAGGCGCACGCCTGGCAGCCGCAGTCCGAGCCGGCGCCCGCAGCAGCGCTCGCGGGCCGCGACGGCGTGCTGCACCTCGCGAGCGAGGACGTCGCGCAGCGCTGGACGGCGGGGGCCAAGCAGCGGCTCATGGCCTCGCGCGAGCTCGGAACGCGCAATCTCGTCGCCGGCCTGCGTGCCGCCGAGCCGCGGCCGGGCGCGCTCGTATCCGCCTCCGCCGTCGGCTACTACGGCCCGCGCGGCGACGAGCCGGTGCGCGAGGACGCGGCGCCCGGCGACGACCTCCTCGCCCGGATCTGCATCGCCTGGGAGCGCGAGGCCGCCGCGGCAGAGGAGCTCGGCATGCGCGTCGTGCGCGTCCGCACCGGGATCGTGCTCGACAAGCACTCCGGTGCGCTCGCGAAGATGCTGCCCTTCTTCCGGCTCGGCGTCGGCGGGCCGGTCGCGGGCGGGCGCCAGCAGATGCCCTGGATCCACGTCGAGGACCTCGTCGGCGTCTACCTCGCGGCGCTGGACGGCAAGGGGTGGCACGGCCCGGTCAATGCCACGGCGCCCGAACCGGCGACCAACCGGGAGTTCTCCAAGGCGCTCGGCCGTGCGCTGCACCGCCCGGCGCTCGCGCCGGTGCCGGCACTCGTGATCCGCGCGCTCTACGGGGCGATGTCCCAGATCGTCCTGACGGGCCAGCGCGCCGTGCCGGAGCGCGCGCAGGCGCTGGGCTATCGCTTCCACCACCCCGAGCTCGACGCGGCGCTCCGCAGCGCGCTCGCCGGCTGACACGACGACAATTGCTACACAACGGGGCTCGCGCACGTTAGCGTTGGGACCCATGAGTGACCACGACGCCCGCGCAGAGCAGCCCGATCAGGTCGTGCAGCCCCCGCCCCCGCCCCTGGGCATGGACGACGACCCGCCGGCCCGCAGGCTGCTCGCCCACGACCTCGAGCACATGGTCTGGGATCACGACGCGGAGACCGCCGCTCCGCCGCCCGACTGACGCGGCTCAGCGCGCCTCGGCCGCGTCCGCGGCCCGGGTGACCGGGCAGTGCCCCTCGTCGTGACCGCAGGCGTGCGCGTCGCAGAGCCGGCAGATCGCCCCTGCGGCGCGCCGGCTTGTCGTCGCCTCGCCGAGCAGTCCCTCGGCGATCGTCGCCAGCTCGCGGCGCTCATCGCGCCCGAGGGAGTCCAGCCCCGCCTCCAGCGCGGCCGCGCGTGCGTCGAGCACACGCGCTCCCGCATCACGGCCGGCAGCGGTCAGGCACACCAGCACGCCACGGCCGTCGACCGGATCGCGCGCGCGGGTCGCGAGCCCCGCGGCCTCCAGGCGGTCGATCACGCGAACCGTGCGCGAGTGGCTGAGCCGCAGTCCGCCCGCGAGCGTGTCGATCGTCCGGCCACCGGCCCACTCGTGCAGCGAGACCAGCGCCGCCGGGAACGCGCCTCCCATCCCGGCCGCGTCCTCGGCGGCGTCGCGCATGCGGTCGCCGAGCGCGACCACGAGCGCTCCGACCACGTTGAGATCGTGATCCATGGTGCCCTAATTCTATATGCTATTGGCATAGATGACCGTCGAGGATCGCAACGGACAGGACGATCCCTGGACCCGCGCCCGCGCTGCCGCGCGTGATGACGTCCATGCCGCGCTGGCACCCCGCGAGCGCCGCTGTCCCGCCTGCGGCGAGGTGCAGCGCGGCGGCGGCCGCATGTGCACGAACTGCGGCGCAGACCTCACGGCCCGGTATGCGAAGGGCACCTCGCGACGCAAGCTGCTCTACGCGGCTGTCGCGGTGCTCGCGCTGGCCGCGATCGCCGTGCCCGTCATCGCCGGCATGCGGGAGGACGCCGCCGGAGAGCGCAAGCGCGCCGCCGCGCGCCAGGACGCGCTCGAGGCCGCCGAGCGCGTGCGGCTCACGCGCGACGCCCGTCCGGTCCGCGCCGAGGGAACGCCGCCGAACGCCGGCGCGAACCCGCTCGAGCACCGCGCGGCGCTCATCACCGAGGCCGAGGGGCTGATCGCCGCCGACGCCCGCGGGCGCGTCGCCGCCGGGACGATCAAGGGCGACATCAAGGGCGCGGACTGCGGGCCGTTCCCGACCACTGCGGAGCGGCGCGCGGCCGAGCAGGACCCCGGCACCAGCGTCGGGCGCTACGACTGCGTCGCCTACACGTCGAAGTTCGAGGCGCCGGAGCTCGAGGGCAAGCGGCGCACCGGCCTCTTCGGCTATCCCTACTGGCTCGTCGTCGACTACGCCGGCGCGAAGTTCGTGTGGTGCAAGGTCACCCCGCGCGCCGGCGAGGGCGGCCGCTCGCTGGCTGCGGTGCCGGTGCCCGAGCCCTGCCGGGACCCGGCGGGTCCCGGCTAGGACGACTCTTCCGTCCCGCTCTCCTTGGCGATCTTGTCGCGGCGGCGCTTGTCGCCGCCGCGGCCGAAGGGTCCCACCTTCTTCCACAGCGAGTCCTGGCGTGGCGGCACCGCCAGCCAGACCACCACGCCGATGACGTTCAGGAGCAGACCGCTCGCGAGCCCGGCACGCTCGCTGTAGCCCTTGCGACCCGAGAGGTAGGAGGCGATGATCGCGGATACCAACCACGAGTACAGCAGCCAGAGCGCCGTGGATCCGAGCAGTGCGAAGACGGTCATCACTCAGGCTCCCAGATAGGCGTTCTGGACTTCCGGGTTCTCGCGCAGCGCCGCCGACTTGTCGTGCAGCACGACCTTCCCGGTCTCCAGCACGTAGCCGCGCGTCGACACCTCGAGCGCGTAGTTCGCGTTCTGCTCGACGAGCAGGATCGTCGTGCCCTGCTTGTTGATCTCGCGCACGGTCTCGTAGATGCGGTCGACGAGTATCGGGGCCAGGCCCATCGACGGCTCGTCGAGGAGCAGCAGCGCGGGATCCGCCATCAGCGCGCGGCCCATCGCGAGCATCTGCTGCTCGCCGCCGGACATCGTGCCCGCCTTCTGGCGCTCCCGCTCCTTCAGCCGCGGGAAGAGATCGAAGACCCGATCCATGTCGCCCGTGACGTTGGCGTCGCGGCGCAGATAGGCGCCGAGCTCGAGGTTCTCGCGCACCGTCATGCGCTGGAAGCAGCGCCGGCCCTCCGGGGACTGCGAGATGCCGAGACGCACGATCTCCTGGGCGGGCAGCGTCGAGATCTCCTCGCCGCGGAACCGGATCGAGCCCTTGCGCGGCGGCGTCAGGCCCGAGATCGAGCGCAGCGTCGTCGACTTGCCCGCCCCGTTGGAGCCGATCAGCGTGACGACCTCGCCCTCCTCCACCGTCAGCGACACGCCCTTGAGCGCCTCGATCGAACCGTAGGCCGTGCGGATGTCCTCGACCTCGAGCAGTGGTGCCATCGCTCAGCCCTGCTTTCCGAGGTAGGCCTCGACGACCTTCGGGTCGCTGCGCACCTTCTTGGGCTCCCCTTCGGCGATCTTCTCGCCGTGGTCGAGCACCGTCACCTGCTCGGAGACGCCCATGACCACCTTCATGTCGTGCTCGATCAGGAGGATCGCCAGCTCGCGCTCGTCGCGCAGCTTGCGCATGAACGCCGTCAGCCGCTCGGACTCCTGCGGGTTCATGCCGGCCGTCGGCTCGTCCAGCAGCAGCAGCTTCGGATCGGACGCGAGTGCGCGCGCGATCTCGACGCGGCGCTGGTCGCCGTAGGAGAGAAACGACGCGGCGTCGTCGAAGCGCCGCTTGTCGACACCGACGTACTCGAGCAACTCGCGCGCCTTCTCCTGCGCCTCGCGCTCCTCGCGCCGCACCCGCGGCGTGCGCAGGATCGAGCCGAAGACGGTCGCGCGCATGCGCGCGTGCTGGCCGACGAGCACGTTCTCGACCGCGGACATGGTCCCGAACAGCCTGATGTTCTGGAACGTGCGGGCGACCCCGAGCGCCGTGATCTGGTCGGGGCGCTTGGTCGTCACGTTCTTGCCGTCGAACGACACGGTGCCCAGCGACGGCTTGTAGAGCCCGGTGAGCATGTTGAAGAACGTGGTCTTCCCCGCACCGTTGGGCCCGATGATCGACACGATCGAATGCTCCGGCACGCGGAAGGACACGTTGTCGACGGCCGTCAGGCCGCCGAACTGCTTCGTCAGCTGGACCGTCTCGAGGATCGCCCGCCCCGACGGGGCAAGGGTCGCCTCGTCCGTGGTCTCCGGTGTGCTCATATGCGCGTCTCCACGATCGTGTCGTGATCGGTCTCGTCGAGCACGTCGGCGAACTCGGCCTGGTGCCGCTTCTCGGGTATCAGGCCCTGTGGTCGCAGGACCATCATGATCACGAGCAGGAAGCCGAAGATGCCGAACCCGAGCTCGGTCAGGTCGAAGTCCAGGCCCAGCTGCCCGGGCACGCCGTTGAGCACGTCGGGTATCAGGTTCGTGTTGATGAAGGACAGGACTATCGCTCCCAGCACGACGCCCCAGATCGACCCAAGGCCGCCGAGGATGATCATCGCCAGCACGAAGATCGAGAACGAGAACTCGAACTGGTCGGCGTTGACCGTGTTGTAGAACGAGCCCAGGAACGTGCCGGCCGCGCCGCCCATCGCGGCGCCCATCGCGTACGCGAGCAGCTTCACGCGCACGGTCGGGATGCCCATGCTGATCGCGGCGACCTCGTCCTCGCGGATCGCGATCCAGGCGCGGCCGATGCGCGAGTCGCGCAGGCGGAAGTTGACGAACAGGACGATCAGCGCGAGCGCGAGCGCCGTCCAGTACCAGGGCCGGAGGTTCAGCGTCGTGAAGTCGTCGACGAGCGGGAGGTCGATCTTGTCGACCGGCGTGATGCCCGAGCGGCCGTTGGTGAGGTTGAAATCGCCGATGCCGAAGACGCCCTCGTCCGAGTTGATCGCGATGCGGCCGATGATCTCGCCGAACGCGAGCGTCACGATCGCGATGTAGTCGCCGCGCAGCCGCAGCGTCGGGAAGCCCAGCAGGGCGCCCAACGCCGCCGCGGTCAGCGCCGCGACGGGCGCCACGATCAGCCAGTTGATGTGGATCCCGGGCTGCGCCTCGAGGAACTCCGACACGCCGATGTGGATGTTGGCGGTGCTGAAGAAGCTCGATCCGAGCCAGCCCATCGTGTAGGCGCCGATCGCGAAGAACGCCACGTAGCCGAGATCGAGCAGGCCCGCGAAGCCGACCACGATGTTCAGGCCGAGCGCCATGACCACGTAGATCAGAGCGACGGTCGCGTCGTTCATGAACCCGCTGCCGGAGTCGTAGAAGAACGGGAGGATGATCGCGATCACGATCACGGCGATCGTGAAGACCGTGTTGGTGCTCACCTTGCCGAGCCGTTCCGGCGGCTTGTAGGCCCGCACGCGGGCGGCCAGCGCGGTCATCCGGCCTCCCTCGTCTGCTCGCCGATCAGCCCCTGCGGACGGAACACGAGGATCAGCACGAGGTAGCCGAACACGATCGCCGGCGTCCACTCCGTACCGATCCGGTTATCGGATATCTGCTGGATGATCCCGATGATCAGGCCGCCCAGCACTGCTCCCTTGAGGTTTCCGATGCCGCCCATCACCGCCGCGGTGAACGCGATCAGGCCGGCCGTGAAGCCGGAGAAGAACCATACGTCGGTCTGGTAGAGGGCGTAGATCAGGCCGGCCGCGCCGGCCATCAGGCCGCCGACCAGGAACGTGAAGGAGATCGTGGTGTCGACGTTGATGCCCATCAGGCGCGCCGCCTGCGGGTCCTGCGCGGTGGCGCGCATGGCGCGCCCGATGCGCGAGAAGTTGATGAAGTTCAACAGGAAGATGAACAGCGGCACCGTCACGACCAGGGCGAGCATGTCGCCATGCGTGAGCGGGACGCCGAGGACCGTCGTGAAGCGGTGCTGGGACTCGATCAGGTCCGGCACGCCGCGGTGCGAGCCGCCGAGCCAGAGCAGGCCGACGTTCTGCAGGATGAACGAGAAGCCGACCGCTGTGATCAGCGGCGCGAGCTTGGGCGCGTTGCGCAACGGCCTGTAGGCCACCCGCTCGATCATCGTGTTGAGCGATCCCGTCGCCACCATCGAGATCAGCAGGATCAGCAGGAGGCCGAAGAAGAGTCCGATCCCGCCGGTGGCCGTCGTCAGCCCGATCGTGCCGATCAGGCTGTACGCCACGAAGCTGCCGATCATGAACAGGTCGCCGTGGGCGAAGTTGATCAGCTCGATGATGCCGTAGACGAGCGTGTAGCCGACGGCGATCAGCGCCCAGATGGCCCCGTTGGAGAGGCCGTCCTTGATGTTGGTGGCGAGCCGCCCGAGGTCGCCTTCGTCCTGCAGGTCCTGGATCCCGTATGCCACGGGGAGGATCAGCAGGATCGCGATCAGGCCGAACCGTGAGATGAACTCGCGGACGACGTCACCGCGTGCGCGCGGCGGTCGTGCCGGAATGGATGCGGATTCCATGGTCTGTTGTCGACGCGGGCGGCGGGCCGGACGAGCCGGCCCGCCGCTTTCGCGCCAGTAGGTGTGGCTAGCTCGTAGCTGCCTTCAGCACCTTGTTGAACACCAGCTTGCCGCCCTCGGCGGTGTATCCGCCGTAGTCGGAGAGCGTGGTGTCGCCGTCCGCGTCGATGTCGTACGTCCCCAGCGGGCTCTCACGGCCCTTGGTGGAGAAGAACGCCTCGATCACGGCAGCGCGGTCGTCGCCGCCCTCGGCGATCGCGTCACACACGACGGCCATCGCCTCGTATCCGTACACGGCGTACGGATCGATCTCGTCCTGCGGCTCGCCGTACTCGGCCTCGTAGTCCTTGTAGAACTGCTGGCCGGCCGGCGGGAGCTCCTCCGGCGAGACCGTCGGAGCTGTCAGGAACGTCTTGGCCTGAACCTTCTCCGGGATCTCCTTGGTGAAGTCCACCGTCGCAACGCCGTCGGGGCCGAACAGCTTGGCGTCCGGCACAGCCGCGTTGAGGTCCTTGTAGAGCTGCGGGCCGTTGTTGTCGATGATGCCGCCGGTGAAGACACCGTCCGCACCGCTCGACTTGATCTTCGACGCCAGCGCCCGGTAGTTCGACGCCTTGCCGTCCCATGAGTCGGTGCCCGCGATCTTGATCCCGAGCTTCTCCGCGGCGGCCTGCGTGTTCTTCGCGACGCCCTTGCCGTACACCTCGGCGTCGTCGAGGATGTACACGCTGGTCACGCCCTCGTCCTTCATGTACTGGGCCTGGGCAGCGCCCTGGATCGTGTCGATCGGGACGACGCGCCCGTAGTTGCGCTCACCGGACGGGTAGTACTTGTCCGGCTCGCCGGGCTCGGCACCCGCTCCGCCCTTGGTCAGGCCGAGCGCCGTGTTCGACGGGCTCACATGCAGGATCCCGGCCTCGTTGGTGATCGGGATCGAGATCGCCGAAGCACCCGAGTTGAACTCGCCGATGTAGGCGATCGCGTTGTCGTCCTGCGCGACCTTGCGGGCGTTGGCCGAGGTCTGACCGGCCTCCCACTTACCGGCCGCAGCCGTGGCGTCGTCGAGCGACTCGTACTTGATCGTGAAGTCGCCGCACTTGCCGCCCTTCTGGCTCAGCGCGAGCTTGATTCCGTTGATGACGTCCTCGGACTGAGGACGAGAAGCACCCTGCAGCGGGAGCGACGAGTAGACGGTCAGGCTGCCGCCGCCCTCGGAGGACGCGCCGCCTCCGCCGCCACCTTCATCTTCGTCGTCACCGCAGGCGGCGACTCCGAAGGCCATTACAGCAGTGAGGCAGCTCCATGCTGCCAGTCCGCGAATATTCAAGTAACCCCTCCTCAAAGGGTTGACCTTGTTCTGAGCGCGCGATTCTAGTCATCGCGTCGGAAGTGACGCAATGACATTGCGTTAGAGCCGCGTTAGCGTGGGTTCCAGCCGCTGCCCGGCTCGTCGTCGCCACGGTCCGTGGGGAGCGCCGGTGCGAACACGCGCGCGGTCGCCGCGATGACGATCATCGTGAGCGTGACGAGGAACGCGTCGAACGACTTGACGCCGATCGCCCAGAGCACGATCCAGACGACGAGCCCGGCGATCGTGGTGAGCAGGAGCCCCATCGGAGGCGGATCATAGTGCTCTGCCGGCTATCGCAGCGCGGCGGCGAACTCCGCGACCAGCTCGCCGACGGCCGCGACCGGGTCGGATGCCTCCGCGGCGGCGCGCACGAGCCGCGAGCCGATGATCACGCCGTCGGCGCCGGCCGCGGCCGCCTCGGCCGCCGCCTCGGGCGTGCCGATGCCGAACCCGAGCGCGACCGGCACCTCGAAGTGGCGCTTCGTGCGGGCGAGGATCGCGGCCAGGTCGCCCGCGAGCCCCTGGCGCTCGCCGGTCGTGCCCGTGACCGAGACCGTGTAGACGAAGCCGCGCGCGCTGCGCCCGATCGCGGCGAGCCTCGCCTCCGGCGTCGTCGGCGCCACCAGCCCGACGAGCGCGACTCCCGCCGCGTCGCAGGCGGCCAGCGCGTCGCCGGCCTCCTCGAGCGGCAGGTCGGGGACGATCAGGCCGCTGATGCCGCGCTGCGCGAGGTCGTCGGCGAAGCGCTCGACGCCGCGCGCCAGCACCAGGTTCGCGTAGCACATGAGCACGACCGGGACGGTGTCCGCGAGCGCCTGCCCGACCTCCAGCACGCCGTGCACGGTCGCGCCGGCCGCGAGCGCCTCGGTCCCGGCCGCGTGGATCACCGGGCCGTCCGCGAGCGGGTCGGAGAACGGCACCCCCAGCTCGACGAGATCGGCGCCGGACTCGGCATAGGCCGCGCCGATCGCGCGCGACGTCGCGAGGTCGGGGAAGCCGCCCATCAGGTACGGCATCAGCGCCGCGCGCTTGCCCGACGCGGCGAACGCGGCGGCGATCGTGTCCTGCCCGGCGGCGACCGTCACGCCGGTCGCTCCAGCACCTCGGCGAGGTCCTTGTCGCCGCGGCCCGACAGGCAGATGAGCTCGAGCGCGTCCGCCTCCGCGCCGTTCTCGAGCACCCAGGCGACGGCGTGGGAGGACTCGAGCGCGGGGATGATCCCCTCCAGCTCGGCGAGCCGCCGGAACGCCGCGAGCGCCTGCTCGTCGGTCACCGCCTCGTAGCGCGCGCGCCCGCTGTCGCGCAGCGCGGCGTGCTCGGGACCGACGCCGGGGTAGTCCAGGCCGGCGGAGATCGAGTGCGCCTCGGTGATCTGGCCGTCCTCGTCCTGCATGATCGCGGAGTAGGAGCCATGCAGCACCCCGCCGCGGCCGCCCACGCCGCCGACGGTGAGCGGGGCGCCGTGACGCCCGCTGGTGAGCCCGTCGCCGGCGGCCTCGACCCCGATCAGCTCGACGCCTGGATCGCCGGCGAACGGGATGAACATGCCGATCGCGTTCGACCCGCCGCCGACGCACGCGATCACGCGCGAGGGAAGCCGGCCGCAGCGCTCGAGCACCTGCGCGCGCGCCTCGTCGCCGATCACGCGCTGGAGGTCGCGCACGAGCGCCGGGAACGGGGCCGGCCCGACGCACGAGCCGATCGCGTAGTGCGTGTCGCCGACGTTCGCGACCCAGTCGCGGATCGCGGCCGACACGGCCTCCTTGAGCGTGCACGAGCCGGCGTCGACGCCGCTCACGGTCGCGCCGAGCAGCTCCATCCGCTGCACGTTGGGCCGCTGGCGCCGCATGTCCTCGGTGCCCATGTAGACGACGCACTCGAGCCCGAGCAGCGCGCACGCGGTCGCGGTCGCCACGCCGTGCTGGCCGGCGCCGGTCTCGGCGATGATGCGCGGCTTGCCCATGCGCTTGGCCAGCACGCACTGGCCGAGCGCGTTGTTGAGCTTGTGCGAGCCGGTGTGCATCAGGTCCTCGCGCTTGAGCCACACGGGCCGGCCGGCCGCCTCCGACAGGCGCTCGGCGTGGTAGAGCGGCGTCGGCCGGCCGCAGAAGTCGCGTCCCAGGCGGGCGAGCTCGGCGAGGTACTCCGGGTCCGCGCGCGCCTCGATCCACGCGGCCTCGAGCTCCGCGAGCGCCGGCATCAGCGTCTCCGGCACGTACTGGCCGCCGTAGCGCCCGAAGCGGTGCTCGACGACGGTCACGGTCCGGCCTCCACCGCGGACACCGGCGTCAGGCCGGGCTGTCCCGCCGCGGCCATGAAGGCGGCGAGCTTGTCGGGGTCCTTGATCCCGGGCGCCGCCTCGACGCCGGACGACACGTCGACCGCCCACGGGTCGATCGCCTCGATGCCCGCGGCGACGTTCTCCGCGTTCAGCCCGCCGGAGAGGATCACCGGGATCTTGCGCCGCCGGCGCGCCGCGAGCGCCCAGTCCCAGGTCTCCCCCGTGCCGCCGCGCAGCCCGCGCGCGGCGGTGTCGAGCATGTGGAAGTCGGTGTGGAAGCGCTCGAGGTCCTGGAAGTCGGCCGGTCCGGCAACGCGGACGGCCTTGATCACCTTCGCGCCCGTTCGCCGGGCGGCCTCGGCGCAGTACACGGGCCCCTCGTCGCCGTGCAGCTGCACGTGGGAGAGGTGCAGCGCCTCGGCGGCCTGCGCGACCTCGTCGAGCGTCGCGTTCACGAACACGCCGACGAGCTCGGTGCGGCGCCGCAGCGCCGCGCCGATGCCGGCGGCGACGTCCGGGTCCGCCGCGCGCGGCGAATGCGGCCAGAGGATGAAGCCGAGCGCCCACGCACCGAGCCCGACGGCGAGCTCGGCGTCCTCGTGGCGGGTGATGCCGCAGACCTTGACGCGCGTCACGCCAGCAAGCCTAGAGGGGGCGGCTCACCTGAACGGTGCCAGCCCTCTTTAGGTTCGCTACTCCGCCGGCAGCGAGGACGGTCGGTCGGCAAGCGTCGCCCTCAGCCCGTGCGGCTGTCCCGCCGTGCGCACCTCGATCGCGACCTCGTCGCCGGGCTCGTGGCGGTCGAGGATCTCCGATACGTCGGCCATCGTGCGCACGGGGCGGCCGTCGAGGCTGCTGAGGACGTCGGCGTCGTTCATCCCCGCCGCGGCTGCGGGCGACTCCGGCTCGACGTGCTCGACGAGCACGCCGCCGTCGCCCGGGCGCCCCTGGATGCCGAGGTACGCGCGCTCGACGTGACCCGCCTCCTCGAGCTGCGCGATCACTTCCTTCGCCGTGTTGACGGGCACCGCGAAGCCGATGCCGACGCTGCCGCCGGAGGAGTCGCCGCCGCCCGTTGCGATCTGCGAGTTGATCCCGATCACGCGGCCGCCGGCGTCGAGCAGCGGTCCGCCGGAGTTGCCCGGGTTGAGCGCGGCATCCGTCTGGATCACGTTGTCGATCGTGAAACCGCTCGGAGCGGTCAGGCGCCGCTGCAGGGCGGACACGACGCCGGTCGTCAGCGTCCGCTCCAGCCCGAACGGGTTGCCAATCGCGACCGTCGGGTCGCCCACCTGGACGGTCCGCGAATCGCCCAGCTCGAGCGGCTTCAGCTTGAGCCCGTCGGGATCGACGCGCAACAGCGCCAGGTCGGTGTCGAGATCCTTGCCGAGCGGCTTGGCCGCGACCGTTTGCCCGCCGGAGAGGGTGATCCGGACGGCGGTGGCGGCCGCGACGACGTGGGCGTTCGTGAGGATCAGCCCGTCCGCGTCGATGACGAAGCCCGAGCCGGTCGACTCCGCCGGCGCCGTCGTCCCGACAACGTCGAACGGGGTCGGATCGGTGCGCAGCGTCTGCGCGCGCACGAACACGACGCCCGGCCCGTCGCGCTTGTAGATCTCGCGCGCGCTGAGCGCGCCGCCCCTGGCCGCGCTGAGCGCCGCAGCGCCCTTGCCGCCGAGCCCCGCCTCGGTCGTCGCCGTGGAGTCACCGGTCTGCACCGCGCCCGAGCCGAGCAGCGCCGCGGCCGTGATCCCGCCGCCGATCGTGGCGGCCATGAGCGTGCTCACCCAGCCTCGCATCCGGGCGAGAGTGCGCGCCCGGTGTGAAGCGCCGGTAAAACGGCCTAAAGCGCCGCGTCGCCGCCGGTCAGCTCCCGGCAGGCGGACTCGACGTCGGGCGCGCGCATCAGCGTCTCGCCGATCAGGACCGCGTCCACGCCGACGCGGTCGAGGTCGTCGAGCTGCTCGCGCGTCGAGAAGCCCGACTCCGAGACGACCGTCTTCCCGGCCGGCACGTCCGAGAGCAGCTCGTACGTGCGCTCGATGTCGACGGTGAAGTCGGCGAGATCGCGGTTGTTGATGCCGATCACCTCGGCCTCGACGTCCAGCGCGGCCTCGAGCTCCTCCTCGTCGTGGACCTCGACGAGCACGTCGAGGTCGAGCGCCCACGCCTCCCGGTGCAGCTCGAGCAGGACCGCCGGCTCGAGCGCGGCGACGATCAGCAAGACCGCGTCGGCGCCCGCAGCGGCCGACTCGTAGAGCTGGTAGGGGTCGACGATGAAGTCCTTGCGCAGCACCGGCAGGTGCGTCGCCGCGCGCGCGGCGCGCAGGTCGTCGAGCGAGCCGGCGAAGTGGAACGGCTCGGTCAGGATCGAGAGCGCCGCCGCGCCGCCGCGCTCGTAGGCGAGCACGATGTCGGACAGCTCGGCGTCCTCGCGGATCACCCCGGCCGACGGCGAGCGCCGCTTGTGCTCGGCGATGAGCGAGATCCCGGGGCGCGTCAGCGCCTCCTGGAACGGGCGGCTCTCCGGTCGCGCGCCGAGGGCGGCCTCGAGCTCGGCGAGGGGCACGTTCTCGCGGCGGCGCTCCACCTCCTCCCGCGTGGCCTCCACGATGCGGTCCAGGACGCTCAAGTCGGCGCCAGCTTACCCGTGAGCTCGACGAGCCGGTCCAGCGCCGCCGTCGCGGCGCCGGCGTCGATCGCCGCCTCGGCGGCCCGGACGCCCTGCTCCAGGCCTTCCGCGCGGCCGGCGGCGTAGATCGCGGCGCCCGCGTTGAGCGCCGCGAGGTCACGCGCCGCACCGCGCTCGCCGGCGAAGATCCGCAGCGTCGTCTGCGCGTTGGCGTCGGGCGGACCGCCGGCGACGTCCTCGTAGGCCGCGCGCTCCAGGCCGACGTCCTCCGGCGCGATCTCGTAACTGCTCAGCCGGCCGCCGTCGACCTCGACCACGCGCGTGGCGCCGGAGGTGCTGAGCTCGTCCAGGCCGTCCAGGCTCGAGACGACGAGCGCCCGGCGCGCGCCGAGCCGGGCGAGCGCGCCCGCGATCACCTCGAGGAAGGCCGGGTCGGACACCCCGATGACCTGGCGCTGCGCCCCGGCGGGGTTCGTCAGCGGGCCGAGGAAGTTGAAGATCGTGCGCACGGCGAGCTCCTTGCGCACGGGCACGACGAAGCGGGTCGCGCCGTGATGCGCCGGCGCGAACATGAAGCCGAAACCGATCTGCTCGATGCACTGCGCGACGGCCTCCGGCGCGAGGTCGATCCGCACGCCGAGCGCCTCGAGCAGGTCGGCGGAGCCGGATAGGCCCGTGGCGGAGCGGTTGCCGTGCTTCGCGACCGCGCAGCCCGCTCCCGCCGCGATCAGCGCCGCGGTCGTCGACACGTTGAACGTCTGCCGCCCGCCGCCGGTGCCCGCCGTGTCGATGAGATCGTCGCGGCCTGTCCTGACCGGCGCCGCCAGCCGCCGCATCGTCGTGGCCAGGCCGACGAGCTCGTCGATCGTCTCGCCCTTCGTGCGCAGCGCGATCAGCACGGCGGCCGTCTCGGTCTCGGACGCGTTGCCGGCCATGATCTCCGCGAGCACCGCGGACATGTCGTCGGCCGGCAGGTCCTCGCGCGAGGCCAGCCGGTCGATCGCCCTAGTCAGGACCGGGTTCGGCAAGGAAGTTCTCCAGCAGGCGCTTGCCCTGGGGCGTCAGCACCGACTCGGGATGGAATTGGACGCCGTGCGCGGGCAGCTCGCGGTGCTGCACGCCCATCACGACACCGCCGCCGGTCGCGGTGACCATCAGGCAGTCCGGCAGCGTGCGGGAGTCGACGACGAGCGAGTGGTAGCGGCCCACGACCAGCGGCGACTCGAGCCCCTCGAACAGGCCCGTGCCCTCGTGCGTGATCTCCGTCGTCTTGCCGTGGACCGGCTCGTGGCGCACGACGTCGCCGCCGAACGCCTGCGCGAGCGACTGGTGGCCGAGGCAGACCCCGAGCGTCGGGATGCCGGCCTCGGGGAAGCGCCGCATCACCTCGACCGACACGCCCGCCTCGCTCGGCGTGCACGGCCCGGGCGAGACGATCACGCGGTCCGGGCGCCGCGCGAGCAGGTCGTCCGTCGGCTCGACGTCGTTGCGCACGACCTCGACAGCTGCGCCGAGCTCGCCGAGGTACTGCACGAGGTTGTAGGTGAACGAGTCGTAGTTGTCGATCACGAGCACGTTCACGGCCACGCCTCCTGGCGCGTCGCGAGCTCGATCGCGCGGGCGACCGCGCGCGCCTTGTTGCGCGACTCCTCGTACTCGTAGTCGGGCTTGGCGTCGGCCACCGTGCCGCCGCCCGCCTGCATGTGCGCCTGGCCGTCGCGCAGCACTACGGTGCGGATGCAGATGCAGGTGTCGAGCTCGCCGGTGTAGGAGAGGTAGCCGACGGCGCCGCCGTAGGCGCCGCGCTTGACCGGCTCGAGCTCGTCGATGATCTGCATCGCGCGCACCTTCGGCGCGCCCGAGAGCGTGCCTGCCGGGAGGATCGCCCGCAGCGCGTCCATCGGGCCGACCTCCGGGCGCAGCCGGCCGGCGACCGACGACACGATGTGCATCAGGTGCGAGTAGGTCTCGACCGCCATGAACGTCTCGACCTCGACGCTGCCGTACTCGCACACGCGGCCGAGGTCGTTGCGGCCGAGGTCGACGAGCATCACGTGCTCCGCGCGCTCCTTCTCGTCGGCGAGCAGGTCCTGCGCGATCGCCTGGTCCTCCTCCGCGTCGCCGCCGCGCGGCCGCGTCCCGGCGATCGGCCGCGTCGTGGCGCGCCCGCCGGTGACCGTGACGAGCGGCTCGGGCGAGGCGCCGACGATCTGGAAGTCCTCGAAGTCGAGGAAGTACATGTACGGCGAAGGGTTGATCGCGCGCAGCCCGCGGTAGATCGAGAACGCGTCGACGTCGACCTCGGCGGACCAGCGCTGCGAGGGCACGACCTGGAAGGCGTCGCCGGCGTGGATGTACTCGACGATCCGCGCGACCATCGCCTCGAACGTCTCGCGCGGCATCCCGGGCACGAAGGTCGGCGCCGTGCCGGCGGTGCCGGCCAGCCGCGGCAGCGGGCCGGCGAGCCGCTCGCGGACCTCCGCGATCACGCCGAGCGCGCGCTCGTAGCCCGCCTCGACGCCCTCCTCCTCGACGTAGGCGTTGGCGAGGATCGTGACCGTGTGCTTGAGGTGGTCGAAGGCGACGAGCGCGTCGGTCAGCATCAGCGCCAGGTCGGGCAGCCCGATCGTGTCCTCGTTCGGCGGGCCCAGCGGCTCGACCGTGCGCACGCAGTCGTAGCCGAAGAAGCCGACCGCGCCGCCCGCGAACGGCGGCAGGCCGGGCAGCGGCGCCTGGCGCTCGCGCTGCACCTCGGCGGCCGCGAGCGCGTACGGGTCGCCGCCGTCGGCGAGGCTCCACCGCACGACCCGGCGCGGCCGGTAGCCGATGAACGACCAGCGCCCGACGCGCTGGCCCTGCTCGGCCGACTCGAGCAGGAACGCCGGGCCCGCGCCGCGCAGCTTCAGGAACGCGGAGACGGGCGTCTCGCAGTCCTCGAGGAACGTATGGCGGACCGGGACGAGGTTGTGCTCGGCCGCGAGCGCGCGAACCTCGTCGAGGGCCGGGCTCACGCCGAGGCGCAGCTCCGACTCAGCCGCGACGGCCACTCAGCACCTCCTCGGCGTCGGCGAGCGAGAGACCGCGGCCGCGCAGCAGCACGGCGAGGTGGTAGAGCACGTCGGCGGCCTCCTCGGCCACCCGCTCGGTCGTCTCCTCGCGGGCCGCGCGGGCGACCTCCTCGGCCTCCTCGCGGACCTTCTCGCCCACGAACGGGGGGTCCGCCAGCAGCTGCGCCGTGTAGGAGCCCGCGGGCGCCGACTCCGCGCGCGCGGCGATCGTGCGCTCGAGCGCGGGCAGCGCCTCGTGCGGCGCCTGCGGCTCGAGCTCGCCGCGATGGAAGCACGTGCGCTCGCCGGTGTGGCAGGCCGGCCCGGCGGGCTCGACGAGCGCGAGCAGCGCGTCGCCGTCGCAGTCGAGGCGGATCGCCCTGACGGCCTGGGTGTTCCCCGAGGTCGCGCCCTTGTGCCACAGCTCGGAGCGCGAGCGGCTCCACAGGTGCAGCTCGCCGGTCCGGCGCGTCGCGGCGAGCGACTCGGCGTTCATATAGGCGAGCGTGAGCACCTCGCCGGAGCGCCAGTCCTGGATCACGCAGGGCACGAGGCCCTGCTCGTCGTAGGCGATCTCCGAGTCGTCCATCCGAACGGCGGATCGTAGTATCCGCGCAATGCGAGCCGCGATCCTGCGCGCACATGGCGCGATCCCGGAGCCGGGCGAGTTCGACGACCCGGCTCCGTCCGATGGCGCCGAGGTGCTCGACGTGCTCGCCGCCGGGCATGAACCCGGTCGACGTGCGCATCGCGAGCGGGACGTTCCCGAACGAGCGCCACGACGCCGCCGTACGTCGCGGGCAAGGAGGGCGTCGGCCGGCGCGACGACGGCGGCCTGGTCTACTTCGACGCGAGCGTCGAGCCGTGCGGGGCGTTCGCCGAGCGGACGCTGATCGAGGCCGGGAGCGGTTACCCGGTCCCGGCCGGGCTCGACCCCGGCGCTGGCCGTCTGCCTCGGCGTCGCCGGGCTCGCGGCCTGGCTGCCGCTCGAGTGGCGCGGCGCGCTGCAGCCGGGCGAGTCGGTGCTCGTGCTCGGAGCGAGCGGAGTGGTCGGCCAGATCGCGGTCCAGGCCGCGAAGCTGCTCGGCGCCGGCCGCGTCGTCGCGGCCGCCCGCAGCGAGGACGGGCTGGAGCTCGCGCGCGAGCTCGGCGCCGATGCGACGGTGCAGCTCGGGACCGCGGACCTCGCCGCCGCGCTGCGCGAGGCGGCGGGGGGCGATGGCTTCGACCTCGTGCACGACCCGCTCTGGGGCGAGCCGGCGCAGGCGGCGCTGAGCGCGCTGCGACCGTTCGGGCGCCTCGTCGCACGTGGGCCAGTCGGCGGGCGCCGAGGCCACGATCCCCTCGAGCGCGGTGCGCGCGAAGCCGGTCGACATCCGCGGCTACACGAACTACACCGCCGACGAGGGGCGCAAGGCCGCCGCCTATGAGCGCATGGCGCACCATGCGCTCGCGGGCGAGCTGCGCGTTGCGATCGAGCGCGTCGGCCTCGACGCGGTGCCGGAGATCTGGCAGCGCCAGGGCAGCTCACCCCATCGCAAGCTGGTCGTCGTCCCGTAGGCGAGCGTCTACGCCGCGACGCGCACGGGCGCGCCGGCGCGCGCGGCGAAGCGCGGATGCGCCTGCTCGAGATACCAGCCGAACGCGCGCCGGCAGGGCCGCTCCCGGCCCATCACCGCGAGCAGCGCGGTCAGCGCGCGCGGGGGCAGCGCCGGGATCAGCCGCTGCAGCCGCAGGGCGGTCGTGAACGCCGGCGCATGCGCGTCCGAGAACGCGCCGTAGGCCGCGAGCGCCTCTGCGCGGGTCGCCTCCCCGGCCAGCACCCGGCGCAGCTCGCGCCCGCAGGCGATGCCGAAGTAGAACGCCGTCCGGATCCCCTCGCCCGACAGCGGCAGGCAGTGGCCGGCGCTGTCGCCGGCGAAGAAGACGCCGTCCTCGGCCGCCGGCCGCAGCGCGTGCGGGAACCAGTTGCCCTGGTAGCGCACGGGCGGCACGCCGAGCCGCCCGGCGATCGCGCGCGTCGGCTCCTTGACGTGGTCGCGGGGCTCGTAGGAGCCGACCCCGACCCGCTGCTCGCCCGCCGCGGGGACCGACCAGGCGTAGCCGTGGCGGATCAGCGAGCGGTCGATCCAGACGTCGAGGTCGGTGTCGCCGCCGCGGGCGTCGGGGTGGACCTCGAGCCCGCGCGAGATCAGCGCCTCGGGCGGCTGCACGTTCGGCCCCGGGCCCGAGGATGCGCCGCCAGCCGAGCGCGTCGACGACCAGCGGGGCGGTGATCGCGCCGCGATCCGTGTGCACCACGATCGGGGTTTCGCGCTCCGCGACGCTGTCGGCTCGCGCCGCGCCGGCTTCGGCGGAGCTCCGGGCACCCGCCTTCGGCGCCGCCTCGCGCGACGTTACATGCGCCATCTCGAAGCGGGCATCGCACTGCTCCCACAGCTCGTGGCAGAGCGTCCGGTAGTCGAACGAGGACCAGCTCCACGGCAGCCGGAAGCGCGCGGAGCCGTGCGGCGTGTGGAACGCCATGCAGGGCAGCTCCTGGCGGATCGCCTCGCGCACGCCCATCGCCTCCAGCCACGGGGTCGGGGCGGCGCACGCCGACGTCTGGCGCTCGCCGAGCTCGTAGCGGTCGACGACCAGCACGTCGGCGCCGGCGCCGGCGAGCTCGCGCGCCACGGCCAGCCCGGCGAAGCTGGCGCCGCAGACGAGCACCTCGGGGCGCGCCGCCGCGCCGGCCAGCGGCGTGCGCTCCGGGCCGCGCAGCGTCGCCCGGCGCGTCACCGGCGCAGCGCCCCGAGCGCGGCGCCCGGCACCTGCCACGGCCGCACGCCGGCGCGCCGACCCAGCACGTCGAAGTCGATCCGCTCGACGCGGTCGAGCACGCGCAGGTAGATCGCGACGGCGAAGCGCACGCCGCTGCGGACCGAGCCGGGCGCCGCGGCGACCGCCGACTCGCTCTCGGCGAACAGCGAGCGCGCGCGGCGGACCTCGTGGGCGAGCAGCGCGCGCAGCTCCGGCGACGCGTGGGCGCCGCCCAGGTCCGCCTCGGTCACACCGAAGCGCGCCCGGTCCTCCGCCGGCAGGTAGACGCGATCCAGGCTCGTGTCCTCGCGCACGTCGCGGATGAAGTTCGCGAGCTGGAACGCGAGCCCGAGCCGGCCGTAGCCGGCGTGGTGGCGCTCGGGCACGCCGAGCAGCGGGGCCATGATGCGGCCGACCGAGCCGGCCGATCCGTCCATGTAGGCCTCGAGCTCGGGCCAGGTCTCGATCCGCACGGGCGCGCAGTCGATCCGCATCGAGCGCATGTAGGTCTGCAGCTCGCCGAGCGGCAGCCGGTGGCGGCGGCCGGCGTCGACGAGCGCGCCGACGACCGGGTTCGGCGACCGGCCGGCGGCCAGCCCGCGCTCGAGCTCCCCCTCCCAGGCGTCGAGCGCCGCGCGCCGTGCCTCGGCACTCGCCGGCCGGCGCGGGCCGTCGACGATCTCGTCGGCGGTGCGCACGTAGCCGTAGAGCGCGTGCGTCGCGGGCCGGATCTCCGCCGGCAGCCTGCGCGTGGCCCAGTAGTACGTCGGGTCGTGGCGGCGGTGCATGCGCCGGCACGTCTCGTAGGAATTGTCGAGGGTCACGCTCATCGGTCTACCCGTCATGCTGTCAGAAGCATGGATGAGCCCCTGCTCGAGCGCACCCTGCTGTACGTGACGGGCAAGGGCGGTGTCGGCAAGACGACCGTTGCGGCGGCGCTCGGCCTCGCCGCGGCGGAGCGCGGGCGCCGGACGATCGTCTGCGAGGTGGCCGAGCAGGACCGCGTCTCGCGTGCGTTCGCCCGCGAGGGCGTGCAGCGCGAGCAGGAGGTCGAGCTCGCCGAGAACCTCTGGGCGATCAGCATCGACCCGAACGCGGCGCTGCGGGAGTGGCTCGGGCGCCAGCTCGGCGGCCCGGCGCTGCGGCTGATCAGCGGCTCCTCCGCGTTCCAGCACTTCGTCGCCGCGGCCCCGGGCGCCAAGGAGCTGATCACGATCGCCAAGGTCTGGGAGCTCGCGCAGCTCGAGCGCTGGGACGCCCACAACCGCACCTACGACCTCGTGATCGTCGACGCGCCCGCCTCCGGCCACGGCCTGGCGATGCTGACGGCGCCCAGCACGTTCGGCGAGATCGCGCGCGTCGGGCCGATCCGGCGCCAGGCGTTCAAGATCCGCGACATGCTCGTCGACCCGCGGCGGACCGGCTACGTCGCGGTCGCGCTGCCGGAGGAGATGCCGGTCAACGAGACGCTCGAGCTCGGCGACCGGCTGCACGCCGCGATCGGGATGCGGCTCGATGCGATCGTCGTCAACGGCGTCCATCCGGCGCGCTTCAGCGGCAAGGAGGCCGCGAAGATGCGCGCGGCGGCCGCGAACGGGCTCGAGCCGGATGCGCTCGCCGTGGTGCAGGCCGCGCTTGCCGAGCACGAGCGCGCGAAGACGCAGCGCTCGCACCTGCGCCGGCTCAAGCGCGAGGCCGACGCGCCGGTGCACACGCTCCCGTTCCTGTTCGACGCCGAGGTCGGGCTGGACGAGTACGCGACGCTGGCCGCGAAGCTCGGGCGCGACCTGGTGCGGCTAAGGTGATCCCGAGCCGGTCGAGCAGCGCGTCGTCGGCGCGCCACGAGCGGCGCACGCGGACGGACAGGTCGAGGTGCACGCGCGAGCCGAGCTCGCGCTCGAGCTCGACCCGCGCGGCCGAGCCGATCGCCTTGACCATGCTGCCGCCGCTGCCGATCACGATGCCCTTCTGCGACTCGGTCTCGACCCAGAGCAGCGCGCGCACGGTGATCAGGTCGCCGCGGTCGGAGATCTCCTCGACGTGCACCTCGACCGAGTGCGGGAGCTCCTGGCGCGTGCGCGCGAGCACCTGCTCGCGCACGAGCTCGGCCAGCATCACCGACTCGGGCTGGTCGGAGACCTCCCCGGCGGGGTAGTAGAACGGCCCCGGCGGCAGCAGCGCGGCCAGGTGCTCCACCAGCACCTCGACGCCGCTGCCCGGTGCGCGCCGAGACCGGGAACACCTCCGCCTCGGGGTTCAGGTCCGCCGCCGCCTGCAGCGCCGCGACGGTGCGCGTGTTCGACGTGCGGTCGACCTTGTTGACGGCGATCACGACCGGCACGCCGGCGCCGCGCAGCGCCTCCGCGATCCATACGTCGCCGGACCCGCCGACGCCCTGGTCGGCGTTGAGCACGAACAGCGCCGCGTCGGTCTCGCGCAGCTCCTGCTCGACGCGATGCTGCATGCGGCGGGTCAGCTCGTCGCGCGGGCGCTGCACGCCCGGCAGGTCGGTGAGCACGATCTGCACGTCGTCGCGGGTCGCGACGCCGCGGATCGCGCGGCGGGTGGTCTGCGGCTTGTCGGACACGATCGCGACCTTGCGCCCGACCATCGCGTTGACCAGCGTCGACTTGCCGACGTTCGGCCGGCCGGCGAGCGCGACGAAGCCCGAGCGCGTCCCCTCTACCTCAGCCACGAGACCACCTCCGCCTGCAGCGCGAGCATCTCGCCCTCGTCGGTCTCGTGGTCCATGCCGACGAGGTGCAGCACGCCGTGGACGACCGCCTCGGCGAGGTCCTCGGTGTGCTCGGGGCAGATCACGACGTCGCCGAGCTCGCGCTCGCCCGCCGCCGGCTCGGCGCCGTCGACTGGAAACGAGAGCACGTCCGTCGGGCCCTCCTTGCCGCGGTGCTCGCCGTTGAGCGCGGCGATCTCGGCGGGCGTGACGAACGCGACGGCGACGTGACCTTCCTCGACGCCCGCGGTCGCGGCGGCCAGCACGCAGGCACGGCGGACCTGCTCGGCGGGAAGGGAGTCGCCGAGCACGTCGACCTCGAGCGGGCTCACGCCGGCCGGCGGCGGGTGTCCGCCGGGCGCAGCTCGGGCGCCTGGCAGCGACGCGTGCTCGTCGTAGGCGGCGACGATCCGCTGCACGAGCTTGTGGCGCACGACGTCCTCGCCGCCGAAGCGCACGAACTCGACCCCGTCGACCGCGTCGAGGATGTCCCCGACCACGACGAGGCCGGACCGCTGCTCGCGCGGCAGGTCGATCTGCGTGATGTCGCCGGTCACGACCATCCGCGAGCCGAACCCGAGCCGCGTCAGGAACATCTTCATCTGCTCGGGCGAGGTGTTCTGCGCCTCGTCGAGGATCACGAACGAGTCGTTGAGCGTGCGGCCGCGCATGAAGGCGAGCGGCGCGACCTCGATCACGCCGCGCTCCAGGTGCGCCGAGACGCGCTCGGAGTCCATCATGTCGTGCAGCGCGTCGAACAGCGGGCGCAGGTACGGATCGACCTTGGCCATCAGGTCGCCGGGCAGGAAGCCGAGCCGCTCGCCCGCCTCGACCGCGGGACGGCAGAGGATGATCCGGTTGACCTCGCGGCGCGAGAGCGCGGCGGTCGCCATCGCCATCGCCAGGAAGGTCTTGCCGGTGCCCGCCGGCCCGATGCCGAACGTGATCGTCGAGCGCTTGATCGCGTCGACGTAGCGCTTCTGGTTGACCGACTTGGGCGCGACCTTGAGGTTGCGGTGGCGCCAGACGACGTCGTCGAGCACCTGGCTCGGCGACTCGGCCTGGTCGAGCACGCGCGAGACCGACTCGATCGTCGCCGGCCCGATCTCGTGCCCGCGCGCGACGAGCTCGGACAGCTCGCGCACGACCGTGGCGGCGAGCTGCACCGCCTCGGCGTCGCCGTCGAGCGTGACCATGTTGCCGCGCAGGAAGATGTCCGCGCTGAGGTGCTCCTCGAGCGTCTTCAGGATCACGTCCTGCGCACCGGCCAGCTCGGCCGCCACCTCGTTCGAGAGCTCCAGTTGCCTTCTCGCCACTAGTTCAGCGCTTCCTTCACCTTCGTCGACACCTGCTTGCCGTCGGCGCGGCCGCCCGCGGCCGCCATCACGTGCTTGATCGCCTTGCCCATGTCGCGCGGCTCGGAGGCGCCCGTCTCCTCGATCGCGCGCGCGACGAGCGCGTCGAGCTCCGCGCCGTCGAGCTCGGCCGGAAGGTACTCCTCGATCACGCCGGCCTCGTAGGCCTCGCCGTCGGCGAGATCGGTGCGGCCCGCCTCGCGGTAGGCGGCCTCCGACTCGCGCCGGCGCTTGCGCTCGCGCCGCAGCACCGCGTGCTCGTCGGCGCCACCGTCCTTGGCGGCCTTCTGCAGCTCTGACAGGACCAGCCGGAGCGCGCCGACGCGGTCGCGGTCACCCGCCTTCATGGCGGTGGCCACGTCGCTCTTGATCTGCCCGGCAAGCTCCAAGTCGCCCCATATTCTACGCGGGCGCGCCACGAAGCCGGCGAGGCACGCCGCGTGGGCTACTCGGGCAGCCCGCAGTTGCGCGTGAGCCAGCCGGAGCCGGGCTCGCGCACCCACGACGCGCCGAGGTCGCGCTCGTCGCTGGACTGGCCGCCCTCGATGCCCGCGCCGACGCCCAGCCCGACCTTCAGCCCGGCCTCCGTGTTCGATGCCGTCGTGTCGTAGACCTGGAACGTGAGCCGGCCGTCCTCCTCGAGCCGCTGGGCCAGCTCGGCGGCCGACGAGACGCCCGACGCGCCGCCGGTCATGGCGCGCAGAGCGGCGGCGCGGTCGGCGTCGTTCGTGAGGTCGAGGTCGCCCGTGAACTCGACCTGCTGGCCGGAGCCGTCGGTCGAGCCGAAGGCGGCGCTCTTGAGGTTGCCGCGCTTGAGCGCGTCCTGGATCTCGGTGAGCTGCCCGCCGGTCGGGTTGAGCAGCACGTCGGAGTCGCCCAGGTCGCCGTTGTAGCCGGCGGTGCCGATCACGCGCAGGTGCGACGGCCGGTAGCCGTTGTCCTTGTCAAGCGTGACGGTGGCGATGAACTGTCCCTTGCCGGTGACGTTCGGGCCGAACGTGACCAGCCCGAGGTTGGCGGCGAGCTCCGCGTCGATCTTGATGTTCAGGTCGACGCGTCCCTTGTCCGGGCCGGAGGTGTAGATGCGCGCGCCGCCGGCGAGGCTGAGCAGCGCCTTCGCGCCGGCGTCGGCCACGATCACGTTGCCGATCGCCTTCGCGTCGCCCGTGGCGAGGACTTCGGCGTTGACGTACTGCGAGTCGGGCTCGGGCAGGTCGCCGGCGTCGACGTCCTCCCCGACCGTGTTGTCCAGCACCCAGTCCTTGACGCCGAGCGGGTCGAAGCCCTCGACGGCGTCGCGCCCGATCTGCTCGAAGGACCCGTGCTTGCGCACCATCTCCTCGAACTCCTCGGCCTTGGCAGGGTCGGTGAAGGTGTAGGTCATCGCGCCCTCGAGCTTGCCGCCTGCGCTGACGGATGCGGTCGCGTCGAAGCCGACCTTGCCGGCCTTGGCCTTCGCGCCTGCGATCAGCTCGCCCGCGACGCTGCCGTTCTTGAGCAGCGTGAAGACCGTACGGCCGTCCGCGTAGACCTGCTTGATCAGCGTGTTCTCGGTGCCGATCTTGACGACCGCGACCGTGACCGCGACGCCGCTCTTGCCGGTGTTGGAGGCGAGCAGGCAGTCCTTGTCCAGCGCGGCCTGCTCGGAGCAGTCGCCGCCCGCGATGCGGCAGATCAGCTGCTCCACGTGGCCCGCGATCCGGTCGCCTGCGCCGGAGACCGCGATCGCGCCGACGATCACCGCGACGAGCAGCAGCACGCCCATGTACTCCGCGGCGCTCTGGCCGCCCTCCGCGGCAAGGGAGCCGGCGCGCGGCGCCGGCATGCGCTCGCCGCCGCGGCGCGGCAGCCGCCCGGCTGCGGCGAGCAGCGGCGCGGCCGCGAGCGCGGCGCACGTGATCGCTGTAGCCGCCGCCCCAGCGGCGCCCCAGCCGCAGGCCAGCGCGAGCGCCGTCCCGGTGAAGCCGGCGGAGAGCGCCGCGCCGGGGACGATCGAGCCCGTGGCGACGAGCAGCGGGCCGAGCAGCAGGCCGAGCGCGAGCGCGGGCAGGAGCAGCGTGCCGTCGCCCGCCAGCGCGCCGAAGGAGATCGCGCCGATCAGGGCCGTGACGGCGATCGCGGGCCACGCGCCGATCAGGCGCGCCAGCGCGGGCAGCACGGCGCCGCGCAACAGGAGCTCGAGGACGACCGCGCCGATCACGGCCCGTGCGAGCAGGCTCGCGACGGCCGCGCCGTCGAACGGCACCGCCGGCTCGCTCAGCCCGGCGGCCCAAGCGAGCCCGTCCAGGCGCGTCAGCTCGCGCGGCGCGCGCACGCCGTCGAAGGCGCCCGCGAACGCGAGGAACAGGCAGAAGAGCGCGAGGGCCGAGGCGGCCCCGGCGGTGGCGACGAGCGCGCGGCGCGGGTCGCAGCGGCGGATGCCCAGGCGGGCGACGACGGCGCGCGCGGAGTCCTCGGACGCCGGCCGCGCGGCCAGCCAGGCGAGCAGAGCGACGGTCCCCGCGCCCGAGAGGAGCGCGAGCGCCAGCTTCGCCACGGCCACGTCCGCGCCGCCGAGGCCGATGGCGACCAGGAGGGCGGTGAGCAGTCCCAGCGCCCACGCGCCGGCGAGTGCGGCGGGCGCGGCCCAAGCGGGCCACCCGGAGAGGACGCCCGGAAGCTCTTCGCGGCTGCGGGAGGGCGAGCGCACCCGCTACTCCTCGACCCGCAGCGACGCGATCACGGCGTCCGCGTCGAGCAGGTCCTGCTCGCCGTCCGGGCCGCCGGCCGCGAGCGCCAGATGGCGACCGTCGGACGCGAGCAGGTCGAGCGCCTCGCTGCGCGCGCCTTCGGACTCGATCGTGCTGCGCACCGCCTTGGTCGCGCCCGGGACGTCGACGTCCTCGTGGCTCACCTTCGCGCCCCCGGCGCCCTCGAGCACGCTGCGCTCGCCCTCGAGCTGGCTGTCGAAGCGCTCGCCGACGCCGGGCTGCACGGTGAACGAGACGGCGGACGGCGCGGACCCGCCGGCGTCCGGGTCCTGGAAGCGCAGCTCGGTGATCTCGTGGCCGAGCGACTTCGTCGTCGCCTGCCAGTCCTCGGGATGCACGAAGCTGACGCCGTTGCCCTTGTACGTGGCGTAGCCGTCCGGCACGTCGACATCGCCATCGAACTCAGAACCACCGCAGCCGCCCAGGCAGAGGACGGCGAAGACGGCTAGATAGCGGCGGGAGCGCATGGCGAGTGCAAGAACAGCAAGGGCCCCGGGCATTGCGCCGCGGGGCCCTTGCGGGTCCTGCTCAGATCACTTAGGCGCCTTCTTGTCGCCCTTGCTGGCGGAGTCGATCATGTCGCCGATGAAGCCGGAGATCTTGTCCCCGACGCCCGACGTGGCGATCGCGCCGATGATCACGGCGACGACGAGGAGGATGCCCATGTACTCGGCAGCGGTCTGGCCGCGCTGGTCGCGAACCCGCTCGGAGAGCGTCGCGACGATGTTGTCGAGCATGACCCGGGCATGGATCCCGAGCTCTCGGGTTGCCTCTTCGGTGCGGCGGGCGATGGTGGTCTGCATGGCGGTTGCGCCTCCTGCGGGATCGGTTGACGACGACTGCGGAGGAATCTAGGCCCGCACGCCCCGCCCCGCGAGAGGCGCAGGACTCAACCTGGGCCTGGGACCGGGTCCCCAATCTGGCGTGGGACCCTCAGGACTCGCGCACGCCGAGCCAGAGCGCGACGGCCTCGGAGCGCGAGTGCGCGCCGATCTTCTCGTAGATCCGGCTGAGGTGGTTCTTGACCGTCTTGTTCGTGATCACGAGCTGCTCGGCGATCTCGCGGTTCGACATCCCACGGGCGAGCAGGTTGAGCACCTCGCGCTCGCGCGCCGTCAGCGCGCCCAGGCCCTCCTCGGCCGAGTCGTTCGCCGGACCCGGCGCTCGCCGCAGCGCGTCGAACACGGCCGGCGTCACGGAGGGCGAGAGCACCATCTCGCCGCGCGCGACGGCGCGGATGCGCGCCTCGAGCTCGTCGGGGTCGAAGCGGCCGTGGACGAGGTACCCGACGGCGCCGTTGCGGATCGCGCCCGTGACGAGATGCTCGTCCTCGGAGTACGACAGCATCAGCACGCGCGAGCGCTCCGCCAGCGGGCCCGCTGCCGCGACGCCGTCCATCACCGGCATGCGCACGTCGAGGCAGACGACGTCCGGACGCATCTCGGACGCGATCGCGATCGCCTCGCGCCCATCGCCCGCCTCGCCCACGACCTCGATCCCCTCGGCCTCGCCGAGCAGGCTCGCGATGCCGCGCCGGACTATCGCGTTGTCGTCGACGATGAGGACGCGGATCAATGCCATGTGTATCCCGGGACGGAGCGGGCGGGGACGCTATCCGACCCGGGCGCGACCGCCTCGGTCCCGGCCTCCGGCTCGGACGCCGACTGCGGTGCGATCTCCGTCGGCACCCACGCCGACAGCACGCAGCCCTCGCCCGGCGCGGCCTCGACGCTGAAGCCGCCGCCGGCCATCAGCGCGCGCTCGCGCATGCCGCCGACGCCGAAGTGGCGGCCGGCCTGCAGCTCGTCGAGGTCGTCGGGCACGTCGAAGCCGGCGCCGTCGTCCGAGACGGTCAGCACGGCGCGCCCGCCGAGCCGCCGCAGCCTCACGGTGACGCGGCCGGCGCGCGCGTGGCGATGCACGTTCGCGAGCGCCTCGCTGAGGATCCACTCGAGCTCGCGCGCGCTCTGCGGGTGCAGCTCGCCGACCTCCTCGATCGCGAGGTCGAGCTGCACGCCGGTCTCGCGGGCCCAGCCCTGGGCGGTGGATGCGAGCGCGGAGGAGAGCGGCAGCGACTCGCCCGTCTCGGCGCGCAGCCCGACGATGATCTCGCGCGCCTGGCGAGTGGCCTGGCGCGCATCCTCGGCGAGCCGGCGCGCCTCGACGACCGCGCCCTCGGGGTCGCGCTCGATCCGGCGCGAGAGGGCGAGCGCGGCGAAGCCGATCCCCGAGACCGTCTTGGCGAGCGAGTCGTGCATGTCGCGCGCGAGCCGCGCACGCTCGCCCTCGGCCGCGAGCCGGCCCTGCTGCTCGGCGAGCTCGACCTCGGCCTCCGCCTGGCGGTCCAGCAGCCGCCGCGCCGCCGCGCCCGTGGCGGCGACGAGCGGGTACAGCGCCGGCTGCCCGAAGTACGTCTGGAAGGTGTCAGGGACCGTTCCCGCGTCCAGTTGGAGCGCCCAGTAGTAGACGCCGACGAGCATCACCGAGAAGATCGCGCCGCCGCCCCAGCCGTAGAGCAGGCCGCCGAGCAGCGCCGTCGCGAGCGTGAAGTAGAAGAACGGGCTCTCGACGCCCGTGAGCAGCAGGATCACGGTCGTCAGCATCAGCTCGGCCGCCAGGTATGCGGGATGGCGTACGAGCGCCGGAGCGACGCGGTCCCAGTAGCGCAGCGGCACGAACGAGGCCAGCGCGGCGACGACGAGCGCGAACGCGACGAGCGAGCGGTCCTCCTCGCCCGTCAGCCATACGAGCGTCACCAGCAGCACGCCGGCGCGCACGGCCAGGACCAGCTTGCAGGCCGACTCGAGCCAGCCGCCGGCCCCCTCGGGGCCGCGGGAACGGATCCGCTCGCGCGCGACCATCGGGCCCTAGCCGCCGAGGATGCCGCTGTCGGCCACGCCGGAGCCCAGCAGGATCGACACGATGATCAGGATCATCGAGCCCGGGACCATCAGCGTCGTCACGATCAGCGCGACGCGCGGTGCGGCGCGCGCAGCGCGCCGGCGGGCCGACTGGTGCGCCGCGCGGCGCATGTCCTCGGCGATGTCGTTCAACGCCTCCGACAGCGGCACGCCGAGCTCCTCCGCCTGCAGCTGGGCGGCGACGAAGCTGCCGAGCGACTCCGACGCGTTGCGTTCGCGCAGCGCCAGGAACGCCTGGCGCCGCGTCGCGCCGAGGTCCATCTGGCGCAGCGCGGTGAGCATCTCCTGGCCGATCGGGCCGCCGAGCGACTGCGCCACGCGCGCCAGCGCGCCGCGGTAGCCGAGCCCGGCGCGCACCGTAACGGCGAGGATGTCGAGGAAGTCGGGCAGGTCGCGCTCGATCCGCTCCTGGCGCACACGGCCCTGGCGCGCGAGCCAGATGTCGGGGCCGAACCAGCCGAGCAGGATCGCGGGGATGAGCAGCAGCGGCGAGCTGCCGGTGAGGACGAGCAGCGCGACGAAGCCGCCGATCAGCGCCAGCAGCGCCGCCTTGATGCCGATCAGCCGCTGGACCGTGAGGTCCGCCGGGCGGCCGGCGAGGTCGAGCCGGCGCGAGATCGCGGTGCGCTGGGACTGGCGGATCGACGGCGCCACGCGCGGGCCGAGCCGGGCGGCCAGGCTCTCGACGAGACGCAGGACGATCGAGCGGCGCCGCGACTCCGCGGCGCCGGTGCGGCCGGCCAGCCGGTCGAGCGGCCCGCGGTCGAGCACCAGCGGCACGCCGAGCAGCCCGATGCAGACGCACAGCGCGACGAGCGCGCCCGCGAGCGCCGGCGTCACAGCTCCACCCGCGTCGCGCGCCGGATCAGGAGGAACGCGACCGTCCAGAGCGTTCCGGCGATCGCGATCGCGCCGAGCCCGACGAGCGTGCTCGTCATCTCGCGCATCACGCCGGGCGAGATCACGTTGAGCAGCAGGATCGTGACGACGCCGATGCCGGCCACCAGCCAGCCCGTGAAGACCGAGCCCGACAGCAGGGTCCGGATCTCGCGCGCCAGGTCCTTGCGCGCCTCGAGCGTGTGGCCGAGCTCGTTGAGCGCGCGCACCGTGTCGCCGCCGGCTCGCTGCTGGATCACGAGCGTCGTCATCAGCACGCCGAGCTCGCGCGAGGGCAGGCGCTCGCGCAGGCCCTCGAGCGCCTGGTCGACCGGCCGCCCCACGCGCAGCTGCTCGACGACCGAGCGCATCTCGGTCCCGGCCGGATCGTCGAGCTCGCGCGCCGCGAGCTGGATCGCCGCGGGCAGCGAGAGCCCGGCCGACGCGCCGTTGGCCAGGAGCCGCGCGACGTCGGGCAGCTGCGCCACGAAGAGGTCGCGGCGCTGGCCGCGGCGCCGTTCGATCCACGAGCGCGCGCCGCCGATCGTGCAGGCCGCGCCGACCACGAGCGCAGCGAGCCACGGCATGAAGAGCCCGAGCAGCAGCGTCGCCACGAGCGTCGCCACGGCGGTGGCGAGCAGGAACTCGGCCGGCGCGAGCGGCGCGGCCGCGCTCGACAGCCAGGTCGACAGCCGCCGGCCGTACGTCGTGCGGCGCAGTCGTACGTTGGTCCTGTGCAGCCTGCGGCCGAGGCGCGCGTCGTCGTCGCCGGGCCCTCCGCGCGAGGCCAGCTCGGCGCGCCTGGCGGCGCCGCTGAGGTAGATGGCAAGCCCGATCAGCGTCAGCAGGAACACGCCGACGAGCAGCAGCAGCGCCTGGCCGTCGCGGCCCATCAGCCCGCCTCGCGCGCCGCGGTCTCGGTCTCGGCCCGCTCGCCGAACTCCAGCGGGAACCGCTCGCCGGCGAGCTCGAGCCGGCGCGCCACGCCTTCGGGCAGGCGCGCATGGCGCACGCGGCCCGTGACGCGGCGGTCCGGGCCGAGCGGGTCGGACTCGAAGAACGCGACGGGGGCCAGCTTGAACGTCTCGCGCCGGTTCGAGGCGACGACCGCGACCTCGGCGACGCGGCGGCGCGCGTCCGCGTAACGGTCGATCTGCACGATCACGTGGATCGCGTTGTTGATCTGGTCGCGCAGCGCCTCGAACGGCAGGTGCAGGTCGCTCATCGTCGCGAGCGTCTCGAGCCGGTGGATCGCGTCGTCGGCGGAGTTCGCGTGCACCGTCACGAGCGATCCCTCGTGGCCCGTGTTGAGCGCCTGGAGCATGTCGAGCGTCTCGGCGCCGCGCACCTCGCCGACGATGATGCGGTCGGGCCGCATGCGCAGCGAGTTGCGCACGAGCTCGCGGATCGACACCTCGCCGCGGCCCTCGACGTTCGCCGGCCGCGCCTCGAGCGAGACGACGTGCGGCTGCTGCAGGCGCAGCTCCGCGTTGTCCTCGACGGTGATGATCCGCTCGCCGGCGGGCACCGCCGCCGAGAGCGCGTTCAGGAGCGTCGTCTTGCCCGCGCCCGTGCCGCCCGAGATGACGATGTTGAACTTGGCGCGCACGAGCGCGCGCAGCAGCTGCTCGGTCGGGCCGTCGAGCGAGCCCATGGCCACGAGCTGCTCGAGCGTGAACAACCGCGGGAAGCGGCGGATCGTGATCGTCGGCCCGCGCAGCGCGAGCGGAGGGATGATCACGTTGACGCGCTCGCCGGTCGGCAGCCGCGCATCGACCATCGGGCTGGACTCGTCGACGCGGCGGTTGACCTGCGAGACGATCCGGTCGATCGTCTGGTAGAGCTGCGCCTCGTCGCCGAAGGAGATGTCGGCGCGCTGCAACCGTCCGTCGCGCTCGACGAAGATCTCGTCGATCCCGTTGACCATGATCTCGGTCACGGTCGGATCGGCGAGCAGCGGCTCGAGCACGCCGAGCCCGATCGCCTCGTCGATCACCTGGCGGATCAGGCGCGTGCGCTCGGCCGTCGTGAGGACCGGGCCCTCGCGCCCGACCATCCGCCCGACGACGCGCTCGAGCCGCGCGCGGCGCTGCGGCTCTGAGAGGGTCGCGAACTCGGAGAGGTCGACCTCCTCGAGCAGGCGCTGGCGGTAGCGCGTGATCCCGTCCTGGGGGCCCGCGGCGGGGACTCGCTCGGTGGCGATGCGGTCGCGCAGGCCCATGTTCAACCTGGCAGCTTCGCGCTGCGCGACACGGGCGGGCCGTCGAGCCCGGGCAGGATGATCGGGATGCGCAGGTGCACGGTCGCCGTCTCGCCCTCAAGTGTGAAGTTGTGGAAGCCGTCGCGCAACGGGCGCGAGAGCGCGTTGCGAGCCGCCTTCTCGGGATCGCCGTCGCGCGCGGCGACACGGCTGGCCGTCCGCGCGGAGTTCTCCGCCTGGGTCAGCGTCCAGGCGCCGAGCATCAGCTGCCAGACGCAGAGCGCGGCGAACAGCAGCCAGAACACCATCCCCATCAGCTCGGTCGATGCCTGGCCGCGCTCGTCGCGCAGGCGCGGGATCCGTCTCACGACGGCTCCGGCGTGAAGGACTGGCTCGGGGGCAGTTCCTCGGACTCGACCGACGTGGACGCGTCCGAGCCGATGTGGAAGGGCGAGCCCAGCCCGGGCAGCACGATCGGGACGGCGAGCCGGACCTTGACCGTGACGACCTCCTTCTTCGGCGCGGTGATGTCGGCCCCCTCGCGCCAGGCCTTCGGCAGGTCCTCGAGCGCGACCGTGCGGAAGGGCTTGTTGTCCTTCTCGTTCGTCGGGTCGGTCGCGAGCTCCCGCGCGCCCTCGCGCGCGGCGTGGCCCGCGAGCACGTACGTGTAGCCGACGAGGCCGATCTGCCAGAGGCCGAGCACGAACACGATCAGGATCGGCAGCAGCCCCATCGTCTCGGCGGTCGACTGGCCGCGCTCCCCGCCCAGGCGCGCGAGCAGCCCCCCGCGCTCGGACCCGCTCGGCTCCTGCTCGTCGGCGCCCGGAAGCGCCGCGAGCTCGCCGGCGAGCGCGTCGAACGCCGAGCGCATCTTCGGGTCCTCCATCCGCACCGGCGAGCCGGTGTTGACCGCCGCCTCGAGCGCGGCGAAGTCGTCGGGGATCGTGGTCTGCGCCAGCGTCCCGCCGACCACCTTGCGCGCGAGGTCGGGCTGGACCTCGAGCTTGCGCGAGGTGCGGTTGAGCACGACGGCGAGGTCGTCGTCGCCGCGCACCTCGAGCCGCCGCCAGAGCTCGCGCAGACGGCGTACGCCGCGCAGCGAGACCACGTCCGGCGTCGTCACGATCACCACCTGGTTGGCGATCTCGGCGCCGATCGCGCTCGCCTCGGAGACCTGCGCGCCGAGGTCGACGACGGTCAGCGCGTGGCGTGCCTTGACCGCGTTGAGCACCGCACGGGCCACGCCGGAGTCGATCTCCTCGCCGCGCTCGCCCTCGTCGGGGGCGAGCAGCACGCGGAACCCCTCCTTGTGCGTGTAGAGGGTCTCCTGGAGGTGGCGCACGGAGATCTCCGCCGCCACTTCGACCAGGTCGACCGAGCTGCGCCGGTGCGGCAGGTCGAGGAACGCGCGCAGGTCGCCCTTCTGCAGGTCGAAGTCGACGACGCAGACTGGCCGGCCGGGTGCCGCGCGGACCGCGGCGAGCGCGAGCTGGAGCGCGACCGTCGTCGTGCCGACGCCGCCCTTCGCTCCGGCGACTGCGATCAGCCGGCCGCCGAGCGCGACGGCGGCGGACTCCTCGCCCGCGACGCGGTCGCGCAGCGCGCGCGACCACTGCGCCGCCGCCCGCACGCTGCTCTCGAGCTGCTCGAGCGACAGCGGCAGCGAGACGACGTCGCGCAGCCCTGCCTGCATCGCGGCGCGCAGCAGCTCGGGCGTGTCGTCGGCGATCAGCACGAGCCCCGCCTCGGGGAAGGCCTGGCCGATCTCGCGCGCGAGGTCGAGCACCGGCACCGCGCCGAGCGCATCGTGCAGCACCACGACGTCGACATCGTGGCGGCGCAGCATGCGCGTGACCTCCTCGGCCTCGTCGACCACGCCGACCACCTCGAGGTCATCCCCCTCCTGCGCGAGCGCGGCGGCGCTCGATGCGACATCGCGGTCGGCGATCGCGAGCAGGAGCCGGTGGCTCACTGCGCGGGCTCCGGATCCGGATCGCGGCTGTACTTGCGCTGCTTCGGCGTCAGCGTCGACTCGTCGCCGGGACGCAGCAGCGCCAGCCGCACCTCGGCCGCGTTCGTCTCGGCGTAGGAGACGACGAGCACCTCCTCCGGCGTGAGCGCGAAAGTGACCGGCACGACCTGCGACGGGTCGGCTTCCTGCTCTCTCACGCCGCGCCCGCCCTCCACGCGCGGCGTCCCGACCTCGACGATGCGCGCGTTCGGCACGACGACGCGCGACTCGGCCGACTTGCGCTCGTTGTCGGGATACGTCGCGACGATGTCGACCACCGAGTCGGGGCCGATCTTGCCCGCGACGCCGGTCTCGGCGTCGACCAGGATCGCCAGCTCGCGCTGGCCCGGGGCGAGCTCCGGCGGCGCCACCAGCATGTCCTCCTGCAGCAGCGAGTCCTTGTTCAGCGGCGTCGCCGCCACGACCCCGACGAGTTGGCCGGCGTCGCGCAGCGCCGACGGCGGCGCCCAGCGCGCGGGCATCTCGACCTCGCGGACCATGTCGTCGGTGATCGCCTGGAACGCCTCCACGGGCTTCGCGAGCTCCAGCAGCCGAACCTTCGGGTCGACCTCCTCGCGCACGTCGGCGACGTAGCCGGCGATCAGCACGAACACGACGATCAGGCCCAGTGCCGAGATCGCCATCAACAGGAGCCCGCGGCGTTGACGCGGGTTCACGCGGTCACTCCTCTGTCGATCGTCTCTGCATTGGCGCCCACCATAGATTCCCACGTCGGCGCCCGGGAGGTCCCACCAGCAAAGTTGAGCCTCCCGGCCCATGGGTCGCGGGCCGTCGCGCGGTTACTCTCGGCGATCATGCGCATGCGCCGGGACGACGGACAGATCCTCCCTGGCCTCGTCATCCTGCTGCTCGCGATCATCGGGCTCGGCATCGTCGGGTTCCAGATCGGGAAGGCGGCGATGCTGCGGTCGGAGGCGCAGACTGCTGCGGACGCCGCGGCGCTCGCCGGCGCGCGCGAGATCAAGCGCCAGCTCGAGGTGCAGTGGGCGACCTTCGGCACGACCGACGTGAGCGCGATCGACACGGCCCTCGTCGTGGCGAAGATGGCCGAGTACGCCCGGGACAACGACGCGCGTCTCGATCCCGACCACCCGCCGGAGATCAACGGCGTCGACGTCAAGGCCTGGGTCGAGACGGAGGAGGAGCTGGGCGAGGACGCCGAGGACGTCGGACGCGACCAGACGCGCGGCGAGGCGCGGGCGCGTGCGCGGCTGTCGCTCGGCCTGCCGACGTACAGCCTCGGCGGCGGCGGCGGGATACCGATCCCCGGCGGCGGGTCGCCGCGGATCAGCGACGAGGAGTGGGACAAGCTCGCGAAGAAGATCTCCAAGCCGCCCGTCTGCGAGGACGTCGTCACGCTCGGACTGTTCCTCAAGAGCCACGGCTTCGGGGTCTGGCAGAACGGCCATCCCGAGCTCGGCGGTGACCCCGGGCACTCCTACAACCCCTCGAGCTGGCATCTCAAGTGCGGCGGGAGGGGCGCGATCGACGTCAACTTCGGTCCCGCCTGCGGCGACCTCTGCCCGACCGAGACCCGCGCCATCGACCCGCTGGTCGAGCCGCTCCAGAGGCTCGGCTACTTCGTCATCTGGCGTTCGGCCGACCACTACGACCACCTGCACGCCGATCCCAGCCGCAGCGGACTGGTCGGCGCCGGCGGCGCCACGGGCGGGTTCACAGGTCCGCTGGAAGACGTCGGGCTCGACGTCAAGCTGGTCGACTGGGAGACCCCGATCGAGGACATCTTCACGGGCGGGTTCGGCGCCCAGAGCACGTACGGCGGCCCGCCGAACCTGAAGATCGTCGCGCTGATGTGCCGGATGGCCAAGCCGTACGGACCGAAGATCCTGCTGGCGACGTTCGAGACCGCGATCGTCGAGTCGGGCATCCACAACCTCAGCTACGGCGACGCCGACTCCCATGGCGTGTTCCAGCAGCAGTACACGCAGGGCTGGGGGTCGTCGGTGGCGGACACGATGAATCCCCCCGTCGCGACGAAGCTGTTCCTCGACGCGGCCGTCGCGGTGAACCGCCGCTATCCGGGTCTCAGCGCGGGCCAGCTCGCCGCCGAGGTGCAGCGGCCGCTCGAGAGCCTGCGCGGGCGCTACGAGCAGGTCAAGGGCCAGGCGCAGGCGCTGATCGCGGAGCACTGCTGATGCGGGGCACGCTCGTGATCCTCGGGCTCTGCCTGCTCTGCGGCTGCGGCGGGTCCGACGCCCCGCGGCCGGTCGCCACGGTCGACGACGGGGTCTCCGCCGAGCAGGCGGCCAAGCCCGTCGGCGAGGTCGCGGACCCGCTCCCGACCCGGGCGGCGCTCGAGGCACGGCCGGGAGCGGAGCTGAAGCGGCTGCTGAACGACGGCGCGGTCGCCGTCACCGACCTCGAGGGCCGGATGGAGATCCGGCCCGCAAAGCTGACGTTCGCGAGCCGTGGGCGCCTGGCGGGCCTGGAGTGGTCGCGCTGGGACGACCGGGGCGCCGAAGCCACGGGGCAGATGGAGGGCGTGCTCTGCAACCCGACCTGCGCGCAGGGTGAGCGCGTCGACGTGCGGGCCACGATCCGCCTCTCCGACCCCGTCGCGTGCCCGGCGGGACGCTTCTTCGGCCGCGGCGAGGTCGTCGCCGACGACCCGGACATCGAATCCACGTCGTGGCTGGCGGCCCCGTGCTGAGCGGGACGTCAACTCGCGGGCGCGGTTCGCTGGCGGCGGGCCGGGCGGCCGCGATGGCCGCACAGCGGGCACGGCGAGCGCCCGACGAGCTCGCGGCACCAGCGGCAGGCCCAGGGATCCAGGCCCGCGACGAGCTCGCCCACGAGCCGCTCGACGTCGAGCGGCATCGCGACCGATTCGACGAGCTTGGATGTGCCCCACCACTCCGGCCCGCGGGGGGTCGGCTCGACCCGGCGCACCTCGAGGTTCCCCAGGGCGGGGTTGAGCGTATTCAGGATCCAGTCGGCATCGCCGGCGCGCGGCGCCACGACCAGCCGGTGCAGGCCCTCCAGCTCGGGCACCGGCACGGTCGGCCCGTCGCGGTGCAGGCGGCTGACGACGGGCTCGGGGTACGAAGAGACGCCGAACGCGCTGCCGGGTGCGAGCGAGGCGAGGTGCTGGGCGAAGCTCGGCGCCGGGGTCGACAGCCCGGCCACGCTGCCGAGCCAGGTGAAGGCGTGCAGCCGCGTCTCGAGCTCGGGCAGCAGCGAGGCGAGCATCCCCGTCGACGGCGTGTGCTGCGCGGCGACCGAAGCGAGCGAGGCGAGCGCGGTCGCGGCGAGCGGCGGCAGCGCCGTCCCGTGGATCGCCAGCCGGTGAGTGTCGAGCATCGAGCGCACCATCGTCAGGCGCCCCAAGGCAGCACGCCCGACCCAGTCCGGCGCGATCGCGACGACGCTGCCGGCCGCCTGCAGCCCGGAGGTCACTGCCTCGACCAGCACGGCGATCTGCTCCTGACCGGGCGGATCGACGAACGCGTCGATGCGTCCTTCGGCGTCGAGCAGGCGCTCCGGACGGAGCCCGAGCACGAGCAGGACCGGCGGAGCATCCTCCGGAGATTGGTTCATCGTCGCACCGGGCACAAGGTCACCCTAGTGCCCTCTCATAGCGCCGGCCCTTCACGCGTCAACGGATGGATGCCACCATGGAGCTGATGTCACGGCACGGGCATGACGACGAATGGGACGACGACCTCGGCTGGATCGACGAGCCGGCTGCCTCCGGGCGCGCCGCCAAGAGCACCGCTTCGACGGCCGCTCCAGCGGTCGCGGCGCCTGACCGCCGCGCTCCGGACCCGGACCCGGAGGCTCCGCTCGAGCTCGAGGACGACGACTGGCACGTCGAGCCGCCACCGGTGCCCAGGCGGCGGCCGGCCTCCGGCGACGGCTGGTCGCGCGCCGCGCGGCGGCGGCGCGGGCCGCTCGGCAGCCCCGTCGTGCTGCTGGCGCTCTACTCGATCGCCGGTATCGCGCTGATCGTGCTCGCGGTCAACCTGCTCAGCGGCAGCTTCAGCGGCAGTGACAACCCGGCGCCGGTCGCGCCCGCCGCGGACCGCGTTCCGGTCGAGGAGCCGGCGTCCGCGACCCCGACTCCGGCCGCCACGGAGGCGCCGTCGGTCAGCGACTTCGAGTTGCGCCAACGCGAGAAGGCCGCCGCGGACGCACGCGCGGCCGCCATCGCGGGCGCGGAGCGCGCCGAGCGCGCCGCCCGCCAGGCCGAGCGGCGCAGGATCGCGCGGGAGCGCCGCGCCCGCGCCGCCCGCGCACGCGCACGCAAGAAGGCCGCGGCCCGCGCGCGTCGCAACAACGCCTCACCGCCGGCCGCGACGACGACGCCGCCCGCGACGGCGCCCACGGCGCCGGCCCCCGTTCAGCCCGCTCCAGCCCCGAGCGGCGGTGGCGGAGGCGGAGGCGGCGGCGGTTCCTGCGAGTTCTGCATCGGCTGACGAGCCCGTGGCCTGTCCGCGCCTCGACGCGCTGCCCGCGCGCGAGCTGCCCGGCGGGCTGCGAGTCGCGCGTGCCGAGCGCCGTCCCGACCGCATGAAGGGGCTCGCGAAGCTCGATGCGATGCCGGCCGCATACGCGCTGCACCTCCCGCGCTGCCGCTCGGTGCACACGTTCACGATGCGCTTCCCGCTCGACCTGATCTGGCTCGGCGGCGACGGCCGCCCGGTCCGGATCGACCGCGCGGTCCCGCCGAACCGGATGAAGTTGTGCCTCCGCGCCCGCTCAGTCGTCGAGGCGAACGCCGGCGCCGCTGACGACTTCGTCGCCGCGGGCCTCTGACTCCCTGGTCCCGCCCGCGCTCGTCGCCTCCAGGCCCGGCGCGTGGCCGAGCTGGCCGAGCTCGGCCGAGTCGCGCCCGAACAGGAGGCCTGTGGTCCAGTCCGTCACGAGCCGTGCGCGGCGCGCCGTCCCCGGCATCAGGGCCAGGTGGTAGGTGCGGGCGAGGAACCACGCCGGGAAGCCGCGCCACTTGATCCCGAGCGTGCTCGCGACCGCCTGGTGGCGGCCCATGTCGACGAACACGCCGAGCGTGCGATAGCGGAACGGGCGCCGCCGCTGCGATTCGCCGGCCAGCGCGTTCGCCGCGTTGTCGGCGGCGACCTTGGCCTGGCGCAGCACGTGCTGCGCCGTCGGCGGCGACGGGTTCCCCTTGTTGGCCGGATCCGGTACCCCGGCCGCATCGCCGATCGCCCAGACGCCGGGCCGGCCGGGCACCGCGCAGAAGCGGTCGGCCGCGATCCGCCCGCCGTCGTCCAGCGGCAGCCCGAGCTTCGCCACGACCGGGTGCGGCTTGACGCCCGCCGTCCAGACGACGGTGCGGGCCGGGACGATCTCGCCGCTGGACAGCTCGACCGACTGGGGCCCGACACGCTCGATCGTCGTCGAGGTGTGGATCTCGATCCCGCGCCGGCGCAGCTCGGCGCTCGCGAACTCGGCGAGGTCGGGCTGGATCTCCGTCATGACCCGGTCCTTGGCCTCGACGAGGATGAAGCGCAGGCCCTGGAGGCGCGCGCGGGGGTACCGCTGGACGAGGTCGGCGGCGAAGTCCTGCAGCTCGGCGACGCCCTCGAGGCCGGCGTAGCCGGCGCCGACGAACACGTAGGTCAGCAGCTCGCGGCGGACCGCCTCGTCGGGCTCGATCTCGGCCTGCTCGAGCGTCTGCACGAGCCGGTTGCGCAACTCGATCGCCTCGGCCAGCGTCTTGAAGCCGATCGCGTGCTCGGCCAGGCCCGGGATCGGCAGCGAGCGCGAGATCGAGCCGAGCGCGACGATCAGCTGGTCGTAGTGGAGATCGCTCTCGCGGCCGCCGATCGAGTGCACGCGCACGGTGCGCCGCTCCGGGTCGGCCCCGAGGACGGTGCCGATGTGCAGCTCGGTCCGGTGCAACTGCTCGCGCAGCGGCACCACCACGTGCCGCGGCTCGAGCGTGCCCCCCGCGGCGCCGGGCAGCAGCGGCGTGTAGAGCATGAAGTTGACGTCGTTGACGAGCGTCACCTTCGCGGCCTGGGGCGCGAGCTTGCGCTCCAGGCGCCGGGCGGCGGTCAGGCCGCCGAAGCCGCCGCCGAGGATCAGGACTTCATGGGCCATCGTCCGAGGCTACCCCGTCGCCAGCAGCAGTGCCGCCCACTCGCCTCCGTGGCGGCGATCGGCCTCGTGCAGGCCGTGGCGCGCGAACGCCGCCGCCACCTCGTCGGCCTCGTGGCGGAGCAGGCCGGACGCGATCAACTGCTCGGGCGGGCGCGTCATCACCCCGGCGACCGCGAGCAGCAGCGGCCGCACGAGGTTGGCTACGACGGTCGGCGCCCACGGACCCTCGGCGCGGCGCAGGTCCGTGCGCTCGACGCTGATCTCCGGCACGGCGTTGGCGATCGCGTTCGCGCGCGTGGCCTCGACCGAGGCCTCCTCCCAGTCGCACGCGAGCACGGGCTCCCAGCCGAGCTTGGCCGCGGCGATCGCGAGCACCCCGCTGCCGCAGCCCCAATCGGCGAGCGCACCGGCCGGCTCGCGCTCGACCAGCAGCTCCAGGCAGAGACGCGTGGTGTGATGCGCCCCGGTCCCGAACGCCTGCCCGGGGTCGATCACCAGGTCGACGCCGTCACCGCGGAGCGGCGCCTCCCAGGGCGGCCGCACGCGCAGCCGGCGGAAACGCCAGCTCACGTCGACGGGCCGGTGGAACGCCTTCCAGCGCTCCGACCAGTCGTCGGGCACCTCCGAGCTCGAGACGTCGACCAGCGCATCGCCTGCGGCGGCGCGCAGGGCGGGCAGCGCCGGCAGCTCGCCGGGCGCGCCGTAGATCACGTACTCGACGGCGGTCTCGTCGACCTCGCGCTCCTCGAGCCCGCCGGGCGCGAGCTCGAGGAGCTCGGCGAGCACCGCCTCCGCGTCGGCGCGCGCGACGCGGACGGCCAGCCGGATCAAGCCCGCTCCAACAGCACGGCCGCCCACTCGCCGCGCACGCGCCGGTCGGACTCGCGCAGGTCGTGGCGCGCGAACGCCTCGCCGATCTCGTCGGCGCGCGCGGCCAGCGCCCCGGAGGCGATCAGCCGCTCGGGCGGGCGCTCCAGCGAGTCGGCGATCGCCGCGAGCAGGTCGAGCGTGAGGTTGGCGATGACGGTCGGCGCCCAGGGCGCTGCCGTCGCCGCGAGGTTGAGCCAGTGCGTGCGGACGCTCACGCCGTTGGCCGCGGCGTTGCGCGCGATCGCCTCGAGCCCGTCTGGCATCACCTCGACCGCGTCGACGGGCGCGAAGCCGACCCGCGCCGCCGTGATCGCGAGGATGCCGCTGCCGGCGCCCCAGTCGCACAGCGGACCGTCGGCCTTGAGCTCGAGCAGCAGCTCGAGGCACAGCTGGGTCGTCGGATGGGTACCGGCCCCGAACAGCTCCCCGGGATCGATCACGACCTCGAGCACGTCGGCGTCGCCGGCGGCCGGCTGCCACGGCGGCCGGATCCGCACGCGCCGGCCGCCGGCCGCAACCTCGACGGGCTGCAGGTACTCGTGCCAGCGCCGCTCCCAGCCGGGCGCCACGTCGGTCACCGTCACGTCGACCAGCGCGTCGCCCGCGAGCGCGCGGACATCGTCGAGCTTGGGCAGCTCTGCGCGCGGCGCGTAGACGGCGTACTCGACCTCGTCCGCGCTCGGCTCGGTCTCCTCGGCGCCGTTCTGAAGGATCGGCAGCAGCGCCGCGAGGGCGATCTCGGCCTGCTCGCGCCGGACCCGGATCCCGAGCCGGACGAGAGCGGTCATCCCGCCAGGGCGCGCTTGAGCTTGGCCAGCATCCCTTCGTCGCTGTTCAGGTTGCCGTCCGTGAGCGAGTCCGCGAGCCGCTCGAGCAGGTCGCGCTGCTCGCGGTTGAGCTTGCGCGGGATGACGACGTTGACGTGCACGTGCAGGTCGCCGGTGCGGCCGCGCTGCAGCGGCGGCAGGCCGCGAGCGCGCAGCGTGATGATCTCGCCGGGCTGGGTGCCGGCGGGGATCTCGACCGCGACGTCGCCGTCCAGGCTCGGCACCTGCACGGTCGTGCCGAGCGCCGCCAGCGGCGCGGGCACGTCGATGACGGTGTGCAGGTTCTCCTGATCGCGCACGAAGCGCTCGTCCTCGCGCACCCGGATCACGACGTAGAGATCCCCGTTGGGACCGCCGCGCTCGCCCGCGTGGCCGCGGCCGCTCAGCCGGATCCGCTGGCCGTCGGCGATGCCCGCGGGCACGTCGACGTGCAGCGTGCGCGACTCGGTGATCTTGCCCTCGCCGGCGCAGACGGAGCAGGCCTGCTCGGGCACGCGGCCGTCGCCGCCGCAGACGTCGCAGACCGCGGTGCGCACGAGCTGGCCGAAACGCGTGCGCGAGACCGCCTGCAGCTGGCCGGAGCCGTGGCAGCGCGAGCACGTGACGATCGGCGTGCCGGGCTCGGCGCCGTTGCCATGGCAGCGCTCGCACCGCACGCCGGCCTCGAAGTCGATCTCGACCGTCTCGCCGCGCGCGGCCTGGGCGAGGTCGATCCCGACCGCGACGACGACGTCCGCGCCCTGCATCTGGCCGCCGCGCTGTCCGCGGCCGGTCCCGAACGCGTTGTCGAAGCCGCCGGAGCCGAAGAACGCCGAGAACAGGTCCGAGACCGAGCCGAAGCCCTCGAAGTTCGGCGCGTAGCCGCCCGTGCGCAGGCCCTCGTGGCCGTAGGCGTCGTACTGGCGCCTACGGTCGCCGTCGGACAGCACCTCGTAGGCCTCCGCGGCCTCCTTGAACTTGTCCTCGGCCTGCGGATCCTCGGTGTTGGTGTCGGGATGCAGCTCGCGGGCGAGGCGCCGGAACGCCTTCTTGATCTCGGTCTCGTCCGCCGCCCGGCCGACGCCGAGCACCTCGTAGTAGTCGCGCGGCATCGGCTCAGTCCGCGTCGTAGACGTCTTCGACGAAGCGCGACAGCTGCAGCGCCGCCGTGCGCACGGCGCCCATCGCCGTCGCGTAGTCCATCCGTGTGGGGCCGATCACCGAGACGGTGCCGAGGTTGCGCTGGGGCAGGCCGTAGTTGGCGGCGACCAGCGAGAGCCCGTGCAGCGCCGGCGCCTCGTTCTCGCCGCCGATGCGCACGTAGAGGTCGCGCTGGTCGAGCGCGGCCGAGAGCATGCCGAGCAGCGAGACGCGGCGCTCGAGCATGTCGAGCAGCGCGTTGAGCTGGGATACGTCCTGGAAGCGGTGCTCGGCCAGCAGCCGCGCCGTGCCCTCGACGTAGAGCGAGTCCTCGGCCGTGTCGGCGAGGTCCGTGAACGCGGGCGACAGTCCCTCGAGGAAGGTCCGCTCGGTCAGCGGCAGCGTCGGGTCCGTCAGGCGCGAGCGCAGCGTGCGCGCGCCCAGGCCCTTGCCGACGAGCGCCTCGTTGAGGTAGGACGCGGCCCAGTCGGTGAGGCCGGCGTCGACGGGACGCTCGAACGTGAAGACGCGCTTGGAGACGCCGCCGGTCGACGTGATGATCACGACCATCAGCACCTGGGGCTGGAGCAGGAGGACCTCGATGTGGCGGATCGTCGTCGTCTGGATCGGCGGCGCGGAGACGATCGACATGAGGTCGGTGACCTGGGCCAGCGTCTCGGACGTCATCCGCATCGCCTCGGCGACCTCGCGGCGTGCGAGCTTCAGCGACATGTCCGCCCGGGCAGGCTCCGGCAGCAGCCGGTCGACGTAGTAGCGGTAGCCGGCGTCCGTCGGCGCGCGACCCGCGGAGGTGTGCGGGTGCGCGAGCAGCCCGAGTTCCTCGAGCACGGCGAGCTCGTTGCGGATCGTCGACGGCCCGGCGGTGACCTCCGGGTCGGATGCGAGGGCCTTCGACCCGACGGGCTGACCCGACGCCGCGTAGCCGTCGATCACCTTGGCGAGCAGAAGCTCCTGGCGCGGCGTGAGCACGCCGCTGATTCTAGGAGAGGTGAACTTCCGCCTGGCCGCGGCGCACGATCCGCGTGTCGCCCTGGCGGGCCTCCGCGTCGACCAGCGCGACCCCGCCGGAGACCTCGCGCACCTTCGAGCTCACGACGACCTCCTGCTCGGGCACGCCCATGCCGCGGAACTGGACGGAGAGGCGCTTGAGGCATTCCGGTCCGCCGCCCGCCTCGGTCTGGGCGCGCGCCACCTGCGCCATCGTCCAGAGCCCGTGCAGGATGCGGCCTGGCAGGCCGACCGAGCGCGCGAACTCCTCGTCGACGTGGATCGGGTTGAAGTCGCCCGACGCGCCCGCGTAGCGGACGGTCAGGTAGCGGTCGGGCGTGATCTTGAGCTCCGGGAGCTCCTCGCCGGCCTCCATCACTCGTCCCCCCCTCGCACGATGCATGTCCAGGTCCCGGTGCAGACGCGCTCGCCGCGCTCGTTGTCCGAGCGCGATTCGAACACGTAGAAGCCCATGCCGCCGCGCTCGGAGATGTCGGCGACCTCGACCTCGGTCGTGATCTCGTCGCCGGCGACCACGAGCGGTCCCCATGTGAACTCCTGCGCGCCGTGGACCATGCGCGCGAAGTCCATCCCGACGGCGGGGTCGAAGAACGCCGGGCCGATCGCCGGCGACGTGTAGACGACGACGAACATCGGCGGCGCCACCAGGTCCGCGTGGCCCGCGGCGCGCGCCGCGTCGAGATCGGTGTGGAGCGGGTTCGTCTCCCCCACGGCGTTGGCGTACTCGCGGATCTTCTCGCGCCCGACGGCGTAGGTGACCGGGGCGGAGACGCGGCCGATGGCGTCGCTGGCGGGATTCACGGCGTCGCAGTCTATTCCCGGACACGCCGGCGGCCATTCACTTCAGGGAACCGGGATCACGGCCGAGAGAAACGCCAGGGAGCGGCGCGACACCTCTTCGCGCCGGTGTCGGACAGGGGAAGGGATGGCAGGATCTCGATGAGCTTGAGGCTGAGGACGCTCGGGACGTTCAACGCGATCGGATGGCTGGTCGCGGTACCGCTGCTGGTCGCCGCGCTGCTGAACCCCATCGTGGGGTTCAACCGCTGGCAGGACCCGCGGCTGCCGGGCGACCGTGCGGACACGGTGCGGCTCGCCGCCGTGCCGCGGCATTCGCCCGCGCGCACGGCCGCCGTCCCCGAGCGCGGTCGCCCCGCCGCCGCCGGTGCGGCCGCGATCGCGGTGACCCCACGCTCGCATGCGCGCGCCGTGAGCGCGCCCGTCGCTCCGCGCAGCCGCGCGGCCGCACGGCGCCGCGCCCCCGACCGCCACGCGGCCGCATCGAAGCCGCAGGCGCCCGCGCCTGCCGCGGCGGCCCCGGCCCCGGCCGCGGCGGCGCCGGCCGCGGCGGCGCCGGCCGCGGTGGCGCCGGCCGCGGTGGCCCCGGCCGCGGCGGCCCCGGCTCCTGTGCCGGCTCCGGAGCCCGTCAAGGTGAAGTCGCATCCGAAGCCGGCGAAGCCCGTCAAGTTGCCCGCGGCGCCGGCGCCAGCGCAGGTGCACGAGGTCGAGGCGGCCAAGCCCGCCAAGGCGCCGAAGGCCGCTCCGCAAGGGGCAACGCCGCCGCCCGGCCTCGCCGGCAAGCCGGGCAAGGGCCCCAAGTAGCGGCGGGACGAACTGCGGCATCGAGGGAGGCGGGATCGAAGTCGCGGCAGCGCGCGGGCGAGCGCGGCCATTCGGATCGAGATTCAGCCATGTGATGAATTTCGTGCCACGTGGACCGAAAAGCACGGCATACGTGCTTTTGGGTCCACAGTCGGAAAACTGACTGCCGACTTGTGCCTCGGCCGCACGCGGCCGACGCTGGGCAAATGGGGCCGAGGACCGCACGGCTTGTCGTGCTCGCTGTCGCCTGGATCGTTGGGGTCCCGCTGCTGGCCGCAACGCTGCTCGGCCCGATCCTCGGCTTCAGCCACTGGCCGGACCGGCTGCTGCCGGGCGGCGAGAGCGGCGACGTGATGCTCGCCGAGCCGGGCCGGGTCGCGCGCGTGTCATCGCCGCCGGCCGAGCGCGTCCCGGAGGCGCGTGCGGACCGGGAGCGCGGCGAGTCGAGGCGGGCCGTGGCCCGTCGCCGCGCCGTCGCACCCGACGGGTCGGTCTCGCCGCGCCCGCTGCCCTCGGTCCCAGACGCGCCCGTCGAGCCACGGCAGCCGCAACCCGCTGCGAGCGAGCCCGGCCCGCGCACGCCGCCGGCCACGTTGCCCGCGGTCGAGGTGCCGCCGCCCGAGGCGCCGCAGGTCGAGCTCCCGCAGGTCGAGCTCCCGCAGGTCGAGCTCCCGCAGGTCGAGCTCCCGCAGGTCGACGTCCCGCCGCTGCCGCGCTGATCAGCCGTTGTCGCCGAGCTCGAGCACGGCGAGGAACGCGTCCTGGGGAACCTCGATGCGCCCGACCTGCTTCATCCGCTTCTTGCCTTCCTTCTGGCGCTCGAGCAGCTTGCGCTTGCGCGTGATGTCACCGCCGTAGCACTTGGCGGTGACGTCCTTGCGGAAGGCCTTGACGGTCTCGCGGGCGATGATCTTCGCCCCGACCGCGGCCTGGATCGGGACGTCGTACTGCTGGCGCGGGATCTTCTTGCGCAGCTTCTCGGTCAGCGTCTTGCCGAACTCGTAGGCCTTGTCGCGGTGCACGACCATCGAGAGCGCGTCGACCGGGTCGCCGCCGAGCAGCACGTCGAGCTTGACCAGGTTCGACGGCCGCAGCCCGAGCGGCTCGTAGTCGAGCGACGCGTAGCCGCGGGTGCGCGACTTGAGCTGGTCGAAGAAGTCGAGCACGATCTCCGACAGCGGCAGGTCGTAGCTCAGCTGCACGCGCTCGGACGAGAGGTAGTGCATGCCGGTGTGCTCTCCGCGCCGCTCCTGGCAGAGCTCCATGATCTGGCCGATGAACTCCTTCGGCGTCAGGATCGACGCCTTGATGTAGGGCTCGCGGGTCTCGGCGATGCGCGCCGGGTCGGGCATGTCGGTCGGGTTGTGGACGCGCACGATCTCGCCGTCGGTCAGCGTCAGCTCGAACTCGACGGACGGCATCGTCGCCATCAGCTCGAGGTCGTACTCGCGCTCGAGCCGCTCGCGCACGATGTCCATGTGCAGCAGGCCGAGGAACCCGCAGCGGAAGCCGAAGCCGAGCGCATCGGAGGTCTCCGGCTCCCACAGCAGGGCCGCGTCGTTGAGCGTCAGCTTCTCGAGCGCGTCGCGCAGCTCGGGGTAGGCGTCGGAGTCGATCGGGAAGAGCCCGCAGAACACCATCGGCTTGACCTCGCGGTAGCCCGGCAGCGGCTCCTCGGCGCCCTTGAGCTTCGTGGTGAGCGTGTCGCCGACGCGCAGCTTCGTGACGTCCTTGATGCCGGTGATGAGGTAGCCGACCTCGCCCGCGCCGAGGTCCTGCGCCGGCATCTGCTGCGGAGTGAAGAACCCGATGTCGTCGATCTCGGCCTCGGTGCCGGCGACCATCGCGCGGATCGCCTCGCCCTTGCGGAACGTGCCGTCGACGACGCGGATGTAGGCGATCACGCCGCGGTACTGGTCGTACTCGGAGTCGAAGATCAGCGCGCGCGGGGGCGCGTCGGGGTCGCCGGCGGGCGGCGGCACCCGCGCGACGAGCTCCTCGAGCACGTCGGTGATGCCCTCGCCGGTCTTGGCCGAGATGCGGCGGATGCTGTCGGCCGGCTCCCCCATCAGCTCCGCGATCTCCTCGGCGACGCGCTCGGGCTCGGCGCCGGGAAGGTCGAGCTTGTTCAGGCACGGGATCAGCTCGAGCCCGCCGTCGATCGCGAGGTAGGTGTTGGCGACCGTCTGCGCCTCGACGCCCTGGGAGGCGTCGACGACGAGCAGCGCCCCCTCGCACGCGGCCAGCGAGCGGCTGACCTCGTAGGTGAAGTCGACGTGGCCGGGCGTGTCGATCAGGTGGAACTGGTACGTCTCGCCGTCGCGCGCGGTGTAGAGGACCCGGACCGCCTGGGCCTTGATCGTGATCCCGCGCTCGCGCTCGAGGTCCATCGAGTCCAGCAGCTGCGCGCGCATGTCGCGCGTGTGCACGGTCTGCGTCATCTCGAGGATGCGGTCGGCCAGCGTCGACTTCCCGTGGTCGATGTGGGCGATGATCGAGAAGTTGCGGATGCGTGACTGGTCGACCAAGGCGGACTAGATGCTACGAGGGAGGCCGCGAGACCCTGCGCCGGAACAGGTCGAGGATCTGGCGCGCCTCCGGCAGGCCGCTCCGCAGCAGCGCCGCGGCGTACGCCAGCCCACCCAGCGCGAGCGCGATGCCGACCGACAGCAGCTGCGCCGGCAGCGACCGGCCGAGCAGCTCGTCGAGGCCATACCAGGCGCCGTACGCGACCGCGCCGAGCAGCGCGGCGGCGACGAGCATGATCGCCGCCGCCCGGAGCGTGCGCGTGACCTCCAGGCCGCCGAGCTCGGCGCGCAGCCGGCGCGCCTCGAGCAGCGTCAGCACGAGGTTCGAGACGGTCGTGCCGATCACGATGCCGCCGATCCCGAGCGGCTTGTAGAGCGCGAGCGAGACGACCGCGTTGACCGCCAGCGACCAGATCGCGAGCTGCGTCGGCAACCACGGGCGCTGGAGCGAGAAGAAGCTGCGCGTGAGCAGCAGCGTCATGCCCGAGAACGGCAGCGAGAAGGAGAACCAGAACAGCGCCTCGCTCACCTGCCGGGTCGACTCGGCGTCGAAGTCGCCGCGCTCGTAGACGAGCCGCACGATCGGCTCCGAGAGCGCCGCGAACGCCGCCGCGCTCGGGATCAGCAGCAGCGCGATCTGGCGCATGCCGGTGCCGATCAGCGCCTGCAGGCCGGCCAGGTCGCGGCGCGTCGCGAGCCGGCTCAGCGCGGGGAACAGCACGGTGGCCACGGCGACGGAGAACATGCCCTGCGGCAGCATGTAGATGCGGAACGCGGCGTCGATCGCGGTCGGCGCCTCCTCGGACACGAGGAAGCCGATCGTCGAGTTGATCAGCAGGCTCACGTTGATCAGGCCCAGCCCGAGGCTCACGGGCAGCATCAGCACGAGCACCTGGCGCACGCGCGGGTCGTGCCGGAACGCGAACGAGAAGCGCAGCGGGTAGCCGATCCGGCGCAGCTGCGGCAGGCACATCACGAGCTGCACCGTCGTGCCCGCGAGCACGCCGATCGCATAGCCGTAGAGCTGCTCGTCGCCCTCGAACAGCGGCGTCAGCCCGACCAGCCCGGCGATGATGACCACGTTCCAGACGAGCGGCGCGAGCGCTGGGATCGTGAAGTGCTCGTGCGCGTTGAGGATCCCGACGACGAGGCCGTTGAGGCCGAGCAGCACGACGAGCGGGAACAGCACCTGGCTGAGCCCGACGGTCAGGTCGTCCAAGGCGGGCGTCGACTCGTCGCCGGTCAGCAGCGGCATCAGCACCGGCGCCAGCAGGATGAACGCGAGCGTCAGCGTGCCCAGCGCCACGAGCAGCAGCCCCGCGAGCGCGGCGGCGAGCTGCAGCGCCTCGCGCCGCCGCTTGTTCTCGAGCAGCTCGGAGAAGACCGGCACGAAGGCGGACGAGAGGGCGGCGTCGGCGACGAGCGCGCGGATCAGGTTCGGCACCTGGAACGCGAGCGTGAAGGCCGACATCGCTCCGGACGTGCCGAAGTAGCTACGGGCGACGATCTCGCGGGCGAGGCCGGCGACCCGCGAGAAGCCCGTCAGGACCGAGAAGATGACGGTGTTGCGAACGCGGCCGGAAGGCGCCGGCGCGTCGCCGGACGTACGCCGCGCACGCCGCGCCGCACGCTCGGCGCGTGCCGCGTCGCGCTCTTCGTCCGTCCGCATGCAGGGCGCTATAGTACGCGCCCGCCGCGGCCCTGCTCGCGGCCTTCTTCGTATGGCCAACATCCATTCCCAGGAAAAGCGCATCCTGCGCACCGAGCGCGAGCGCAACGAGAACCGGCGCTACACCTCGGCGATCAAGACCTACTTCCGCCGCCTCGAAGCCGCCGTCACCGCCGGCGAGGCCGAGCAGGCCGACGCGGAGCACCGCCGCCTCGTGCAGCTGATCGACAAGGCCGTCAAGCGCGGCGCGATGCATCGCAACACCGGCGCGCGCAAGAAGTCCCGCGCGGCGCGCCTGCGCCGCAGCCAGTCGGCCTGACGCGGGCCTGACGTACGCCGTCAGCGCCGCGCTTCAGCGCGCGGCGCCGATCACCGCGCGCACGGCCGCGGTGTCCTCGCTGAGCACGCCGCCGCCACCGCCGCGGCTCTCGAGCTCGAGGTCGGCCATCAGCTCCAGCGCGCGGCGGAACGCCTCGACGTCGCGCTTGCCGACGTCGGCGACCATCTGGGCGGCCGCCCTGGGCGGCATCCGCAGCCCCTTCTTGACCTGCGCGGGCGACTGCCCTGCCGCGAGCGCCTCCGCGATCGCGAGCGCATCGCGCAGGCGGCGGACCATCCCGTACAGCAGCCCGGGCACCCGCTCGCCCTGCTCGCGCAGCTCGAGCAGCGCGCGCGTCGCGGTCCGCTCGTCGCCGGCCACGAGCGCGTCGGCGAGCGTCCACGTCTTGCGCTCGGCCGAGCTGGCCGATGACAGGTCGACCTCGGCGGCGCCCAGCCGGGCGCCGTCACCGTGCTCGAGCGCCAGCTTCTCGAGCTCGCGCAACAGCCGCTGCTGGCGGTCGCCTACATGCGCGACGAGCGCCCGCGCGCCCTCCTGGTCGAGCTCGATGCCCAGCTCGGCGGCGCGCGCGATGAGCCACTTGGGGAGCTCCCACGGCTTGACGTTGCCCTCCTCCGCGATCTGGCCGCCCGCGCTCTCGACCAGCTTGCGCAGCGCGGCCGGGATCTTGTGGCGGCCCTCCTCGCGGCCGAAGAACGCCACCGTGAGGGTCTCGGGGTCCATGCTCTTCATCGCGTCGGCGACGACCGCGACGTCGGCGTCCTTCCAGCGCTCGACGCCGTCGGCGATCACGAAGCGCCGGCCCGTCGCGAACGTCATCACGCAGAGCGCCGCCGCCACCGCGTCGGGGTTGCAGTCGTCGCCCTCGAGCAACTCGACGCCCGCAGCGCCGGACTCGCTCTCGGCCATCGCGCGCAGCCGCGTCCGGCGCTCGCCGATGCGACCGTGGTCGTCGCCGTGGATCAGGTAGGCAGGCCGGAAGGAGGGCACGGCGGCCGAGTCTAGACGCCGCGGCGGCCACCTCAGGCGCCGCGCTCGAGGCTCATCCTGCCGTCGAGCACGTGCAGGCGCACCGTCCCGTCGCGGTCCGTGCGGACGACCTGCGGGACCGCGCGCAGCGCGCCGAGCGTCGCCTGGGTCGGATGGCCGTAGGTGTTGTCGGCACCGACCTCGATCGCGGCGACGAGCGGCGCCGTGCGTTCCAGCATCGCGGGCAGGCCGGCGTCGTCGCTGCCGTGGTGGGCGACCTTGAGCGCCTCGACGCGCGGCAGGTCGAGCCCGGCGGTGACGTTCGACTCGGCGTCCGCGGGCAGCAGCAGGTCGAACGGCCCGTCGCGCACGTGCGCGACGACCGCGCGGTCGTTCGGGTTGCCCGAGGGCCGCCGGCCGGGCGCGGGCGGCGGCGGCCACAGCACGCGCAGCCGCAACGAGCCCACCCGTAGGACCTGGCCGGCGCGCGCCGTGACCGCCCGGCCACCGGCGCGAGCGAGCGCGGCGGGCAGCCCGCGCTGGACCGCCGTCGGCCAGCCCGCGCCGCCGTCGAGCACCAGCCGCGGGCGGTGGGCGGCGATGACGGGCAGCGCCATCCCCTCGTGGTCGCTCTCGGCGTGCGTGAGGACGAGCAGGTCGAGCCGCTCCACGCCCGCCTCGTCGAGCCGGCGCAGGATCGGCCCTCCCGGCGGCCCGGTGTCGACGAGCACGGACGCCGCGCCGCGCTGCAGCAGCGTCGCGTCCCCCTGCCCGACGTCGAGGAACGAGACGACGAGCTCGCCCGGCGCGCGCGGCGTGGCCTTGCCCGGCTGCGCTACGGCGACGCCCAGCACGGCCACCGCGAGCGCGACCGCGGCCGCGGCGATCGAGACGCGGCGCGGTCGCCGGACCCAGTCCGCCCGGCGTGCCAGGCGGCGGCCAACGCCGATCGCTGCAAGTGCCCCCACGGCGAGCGCGGCGTACGCGCCGGCAAGCCCGAGGGGGCCGCCGAGGCGCACCGGAACGGCGGCGAGCGGCGCGGCAGCGGCCGCGTGCGCGACCCACTCGAGATATCCGAGCAGCGGCGCGCAGAACAGGTTCAGCGGTGCCGCGAGCCCGGGCGAGAGCTGCGCGAGCGCGATCGCGACCATCCCGAGCCACATGACCGGCGCGACGACCGCGGCCGCGAGCAGGTTCGCCGGCAGCGACGCGAGCGAGACCTGCTCGAAGTGCAGCGCCAGCAACGGCGCGGTGGCAGCGGTCGCTGCGACCGTGATCGCCGCGACCTCGGCCACGGAACCGGGGACGCGCCGGCGGGTCAGCGCGCCGCGCAGCCCCGGCGCGAGCGCCAGCAGCCCCGCCACGGCCGCGAACGAGAGCTGCCAGCCCGGCTCGGCGACCGCGAGCGGATTCAGCGCGAGTGTGACGGCGGCCGCGAGCCCGAGCGCGTACCAGCGCGAGGCCGGGCGCCCGGCCAGCGCGGCGACCAGTCCCGCGATCCCCATCACGCCGGCACGCTGGATCGACGGGCCGCCGCCCGCCAGCGGCACGTAGACGGCGACGAGCACGATCGCCGCCGCGAGCCGGGCACGCAGCGGCAGTCCCGCGACGGCACCGAGGGCCAGCACGAGCGTGCAGAGCAGGAGCACGTTCTGGCCGCTGACCGCGAGCAGGTGCGCGAGGCCCGATCGCTGGAACTCCTCCTTCGTCGCCGCTCCGATCGCCTCGTCCTGGCCGAGCACCATGCCACGCAGCAGCGCCGCCTCCGGCGCGCGGAGCCCGGCGCCGAGCCCGCGCGCCGCGCGCTCGCGGATCGCGTCGAGCGCACCGGCGAGCCCGCCGCGTGCGCGGCCGGTGGCGGTCCACGAGCCGACCTCGATCGCGGCATGGGCGCCGCGCCGGCGCTGGTAGTCCTCGAACTCGGCGAGCGGCGCGACCGTCCCCTGCAGCCGCAGCTCGCTGCCGACCCGCGCGCCGCGCGGGGCGCGCGTGTGCTCGGCCCGCGCGACCGCGATCTCCCCCGCCAGCCCGGGACCGCCGTCGAGCAGCCGCACGCGCGCGACCGCGGTACCGCTGCGCCACGTCCGCACGGGCTCGAGCAGGATCGCCCGGGCGTCGATCCGGTCCCCGGCGAGCGCCGGCAGCCGGCCCGGGCCGAGCGCGGCGACGCGCGCCTGGGCCAGCGCCGCGCCGGCGAGCACCGCGACGGCGGCGGCGAGCGCGAGTGGTAAGCGCCCGGCGAGCGCCGCTGCCAGGGCCGCCGCCACGAGGGCGAGCGGCGGCGCGACCGGCCCGAGCAGCAGGCCGGCGACGAAGGCGTACAGCGCGACATGGCGCGGATGGCGGCGGACAACCTCCAGCCAGGCCACCGCCCGCCTCAAAGGGTCAGCTCCTCGCGCAGCGACGCGAGCCGCACATCCCCGATCCCGGGGATCTCGCCGAGCTCCTCGATCGAGCCGAAGCCGCCGCGCTCCTCGCGGAAGTCGAGGATCTTCTGCGCGGTCAGCGGGCCGATGCCGCTCAGCGTGTCGAGCTGCTCGAGCGTCGCGGTGTTGATGTTGAGCGGCTGGCCGGGAGCCGGCTCGGGCGCCGTGGCCGCGGCCGTGGCGGTTCCGCCGCCCGCCTGCCGCGCCCGCTCGGGCACGAGCACCTGACGGCCGTCCTCGAGCTTCGCCGCCAGGTTGAGCCCGCCGAGCTCCGCCCGCCGCGTCGCCCCGCCCGCGCGCGCAACCGCGTCGTCGACGCGGGCGCCGTTCGCGAGCCTGTAGACGCCGGGCCGCCGGACGGCGCCCGCGACGTGGATCACGAGGCGGCCGCGGCCACCGCTCTCATCGACCGCGATCTTCGCTGGCTCCGATGAGGCGGCCACCGGGTCCCCGCCGCCCCGCCGCAGCTGGCTGAGGCCGAGGACGACCATCAGCACCGCGCCGGCGACGCAGAGGGCGAGCTGCCGGGTCGTCAGGTCGGCCATGCGCCGACGCTAGGCGCCGGCGCGTCACGGATCAGCCGCCGATTGCGACGATCCGGTGCCGGATCAGCGCACGACGAAGTTCACGAGCTTCGACGGCACGACGATCACCTTGACCACGTCCTTGCCGTCGATGTGCGCCTGCACGCGCGGGCGAGCACGGGCGAGCGTCTCGAGCTGCTCGCGATCGGCGCTCGCGGACGCAGCCATGCGATCGCGCAGCTTGCCGTTGATCTGCAGCGCGATCTCGACCTCGTCGCGCTCGAGCAGCGCCGGGTCGGCGGCCGGCCACGGCTCCTCCCAGACGCGCTTCCCGGTGATCAGCTCGTACACGTCGGCGCCCGTGTGCGGGGCGAACGGGAAGATCAGCGAGGCGGCGGTCGCGATAGCGAAGCGCAGGCTCGCCTCGCCGGCCCTGGCGCGGCGCGCGTAGCACTCGTTGACGAGCTCCATCACCGCCGCGATCGCGGTGTTGAACGAGAAGCGCCCGCTCATGTCGGCGGTCACCTTGTCGATCGCCCAGTGGGCCTTGCGCAGCAGCTCGAGGTCGTCGCCGGCGGCGCCGTTGGCGCTGGGGTCGACCGCGGCCGGCTCGCCCTGCTCCGCCACCTCGGCCGCCAGCCGCCAGAGCCGGCCGAGGAACCGGTGCACGCCTTCGACGCCGGAGTCCGACCAGTCGGCGTCCTGGTCCGGCGGCCCGATGAAGAGGATGTAGCAGCGCGCGGTGTCGGCGCCGTAGCGCTCGACGTACGGCGTCGGGCTGATCACGTTGCCCTTCGACTTCGACATCTTCGCGCCGTCGCGCGTGATCATCCCCTGTGTGAAGAGCGCCTTGAACGGCTCCTGGTGGTCCAGGTGGCCCATGTCGGCGAGCGCCTTGACGAAGAAGCGCGCGTACATCAGGTGCAGGATCGCGTGCTCGACGCCGCCGATGTACTGGTCGGCCGGCGCCCAGCGCGCGAGCACCTCGCGGTCCCAGGGCGCCTCGTCGTTGCCCGCGTCGCAGTAGCGCAGGAAGTACCACGAGGAGTCGACGAACGTGTCCATCGTGTCCGTCTCCCGCAGCGCGGGCTTGCCGCACTTGGGGCAGGTGGTGTTGACCCAGTCCTCGGCGGTGGCGAGCGGCGACTTGCCCTTCGGTTTGTAGTCGGTGACGTCGGGCAGGAGCACCGGCAGCTGGTCGTCGGGCACGGGCACCAGGCCGCAGTCCTCGCAGTGCACGACCGGGATCGGGCAGCCCCAGTAGCGCTGGCGCGAGAGCAGCCAGTCGCGCAGGCGGTAGTTCGTCGAGCGGTGGCCGCGGCCCTCGCCCTCGAGCCAGTCGACGATCGCCTCGAGCGCCTCGCGGTTCTGCATCCCGTCGAAGCGCGGGTCCGAGTTGACGAGCGGGCCGTCGCCCGTGTAGGGGAGCTCCGCGTCGCCGTCGATCACGCGCCGGATCTCGAGGCCGAACCGCGTCGCGAACGCGTGATCGCGCGGATCGTGTCCCGGCACCGCCATGATCGCGCCGGTGCCGTACTCCATCAGCACGTAGTCCGACACCCACATCGGGATGTGCTCGCCGTTGACGGGATTGACGACGGTGCGCCCGAGCGGCACGCCCGTCTTCTGGCGATCGGCCGCGCCGCGCTCCGTGCGGTCCTCGCTGAGGACCTTGTTGACGTAGTCGCGCACCGGCTGCTCGTGCTCGGTCCCGGCCGTCAGGCGGTGCAGGTCCGGGTGCTCGGGCGCCATCACGAAGAAGGTCGCGCCGAACAGCGTGTCGGGACGGGTCGTGAAGACGGGGTAGTCGATGCCGAGCTCTTCGCAGGTGAACGTGACCTCGGCGCCCTGGGAGCGCCCGATCCAGTTGCGCTGCATCGCGACGACGTGCTCGGGCCAGTCGACGGTCGCCAAGTCGTCGAGCAGCCGGTCGGCGTAGTCGGTGATGCGGAAGAACCACTGCTCGAGCTGGCGGGCCTCGACCGGCGTGCCGCAGCGCTCGCAGCGGCCGTCGATCACCTGCTCGTTGGCCAGCACCGTCGCGTCCTTCGGGCACCAGTTGACCGCAGCCTCCTTGCGGTAGGCGAGCCCGCGCTCGAGGAAGCGCAGGAACAGCCACTGGGTCCAGCGGTAGTAGCGCGGGTCGCTCGTCGCGAGCTCGCGCGACCAGTCGAACGAGACGCCCCACTCGCGGAACTCGCGCTGGAACTGGGCGATCGACTTCGCGGTCGCGTCGCGCGGGTGCTCGCCGGTCTTGATCGCATGGTTCTCGGCCGGCAGGCCGAACGCGTCGTAACCGATCGGGTGCAGCACCTTTCGCCCCGTGCGGCGGTGGAAGTGCGCGACCGCGTCCCCGACCGCGTAGTTCTTCAGGTGCCCCATGTGCGGCTCGCCCGACGGGTAGGGCAGCATCTCGAGCACGTAGGACTTGGACTCGCCGGCCACGTCCTCGTTCGACACCTCCCACGTCTTCTCGCGCGCCCAGATCTCCTGCCACTTCGGCTCGATCGCGCGCGGGTCGTAGCGATGCTCGGACATGCGAGCGGGGAGGTTAGCGCCGCCCCGGAACGCCGGTGACTCTTAGTACACTTGGCCGCGCATACGGACTCGGGGCTATAGCTCAGCTGGGAGAGCGTCTGGCTGGCAGCCAGAAGGTCGTCGGTTCGAGCCCGACTAGCTCCACCTCCGAAGAGCCGCTCACATGAGCGGCTCTTCGCCGTTCTACTCCCCCGCGGCGCGTCGGGGCGCCTCGCCCCAGAGCTGCTCGAGGCGGTAGAACTCGCGCGCCTCGGGCGTGAAGACGTGGACGATCACGTCGAGGTAGTCCATCAGGATCCAGCGCGCCTCTCCGAGGCCCTCGACCCGGCGCGGCAGCAGCCCGTGGTCCTTCTTGAGCCCGAGGTGGATGCCGTCGTGGATCGCCTTGGCCTGGCGGTCGGTGTTGCCCGAGCAGATGACGAAGAAGTCGGTGTAGCCCAGCACTCCCCGGAGGTCGAGCTCGGCGATGTCGATCGCCTTCTTGTCGGCCGCGAAGTCGGTGATCACGCGTGCCAGCGCTGCGGGGTCGTTCGTGTCCAGCTTCTGCGTGAGTGATGTGGGCTCTGTCATGCGGAGTCCCTCAAGGATAGGAGGGGCCGGGCCGGTAGAGCCCCTCGCGCTCGATGTAGGCCGCCACCGCGTCGGGCACGAGATACCGCAGCGGCTGCCCGGCGGCTGCCCGGGCGCGGATCAGCGAGCTCGAGATGTCGATCCGCGGCATGTCGAAGAAGCAGACCCGGTCGGACGCCCCCGCCAGGCCCGCGAGCCGCGCGGAGATGTCGGCGCGGCGCACTCCCTCGCGCTCGGCCACCGCGATCCGCGTGAGCGAGAGCACGCCCTCCGGATCGCGCCAGGTGGGCAGCGAGTACGCCATGTCGCCGCCGACGATGAACGTCAGCTCGTGCTCGCCGCCCAGGCCCCGCAGCAGGTCGACGGTGTAGGACGGGCCGTCGCGCTCGGCGTCGGCTCGCGAGACTCCCAGGCGCTCGTCGCCGGCGACGGCGGCCTCGCACATCGCGACGCGGTGCGCCACACCCGGATCGGCGTCGACGACCTTGTGCGGCGCGACTCCGAGCGGCACGAGCAGCACGCGATCGAGCCCGAGCTGCAGCAGCGCCTCCTGCGCGCATACGAGATGGCCGAGATGTGGCGGGTTGAAGGTCCCGCCGAGCAGGCCGACCAGCGCCACCCGGTGCCTAGGGCCGGACCTGGCCCGTGCCCTCGACCAGGTACTTGAACGTGCACAGCTCGCGCAGGCCGATCGGCCCGCGCGCGTGCAGCTTCTGGGTCGAGTTGCCGATCTCGGCGCCCATGCCGAACTCGCCGCCGTCGGTGAACCGCGTCGAAGCGTTCACGTACACGCAGGCGGCGTCGACGCCGAGCTGGAACGCCCGCGCCGCGGCGGTCGAGGAGGTCACGATCGCCTCCGAGTGGCCCGAGCCGAACTCGTTGACGTGCTCGATCGCGTCCGCGGCGGAGTCGACGACCCTGACGGCGAGCACGAGGGCGAGGAACTCCTGCGCGTAGTCCTCGTCCGTCGCCTCGGCGACCGGCACGCTGCCGGCAGCGACGCGGGTGCGCTCGTCGCCGCGCAGCTCCACGCCCGCCTCGTGCAGCGCGGCCAGCGCGGCGGGCAGGAACAGGCCGGCCACGTCGGCGTGCACGAGCAGCGTCTCGGCTGCATTGCACACGCCCGGTCGCTGGGTCTTCGCGTTGACGATGATCCGGAGCGCGTCGTCGAGATCCGCGCTCGCGTCGACGTAGACATGGCAATTGCCCGAGGCGGCGTAGATCACGGGCACCTTCGCGACCGCCGCGAGCGCCTTCTTCAGGCCCTCGCCGCCGCGCGGGATGATCAGGTCGACGAGGCCCTCCTGGCCGGCCAGCTCGGCCAGCTCCTCGCGCCCGCCGCCCGCCACCAGGGCCAGCGCGCCGGCCGGCAGCCCGTTGGCCTCGGCAGCCTCGCGCGCCACGCCGGCCAGGACGGCGTTGGAGTGCGCGGCGGAGGACGACCCGCGCAGCAGGATCGCGTTGCCCGACTTCAGGCACAGCGCGGCGGCGTCGATCGTCACGTTCGGGCGCGCCTCGTAGACGACGGCGACGACGCCGAGCGGCACGCGCACCTTGCGCATCGCGAGGCCGTTGGCGAAGCGCGAGCCGCCGATCACCTCGCCGACGGGGTCGGGCAGGGCGACGATGTCGCGCACGCCGCGCGCGATCGTGGCGATCCGGCCGGCGTCGAGCGCCAAGCGGTCCATCAGCGCGGCGGAGAGGCCGGACTCGCGACCGGCTTCGAGGTCGCGCGCATTGGCCTCGAGGATCTCCGGGGTGCGCGCTTCGAGCGCCTCGGCCACGGCGAGCAGCGCGCGGTCCTTGGTCGCCGAGTCCAGCGCGGCCAGCTCGCGCGCAGCGGCCTTCGCGGCGCGGCAGAGGTCGGTGACTGACTGGGTCGCTACGGCCATCGGCCAAGGATAGGCGAGCGCAGCCCTTACGCCAGGACGAAGTAGTCGCGGTGCACGGCCTCGTCGGTCGCCCGCGGCAGCCGCTCCCGCACCTGAGCGCTCTGCATCCCCATCACGCTACGCAGCTCGTCGGCGGAGTAGTTGCAGATCCCCTTGCCGATCGAGACCGCGCCGGCCTCGCGCACCTCGACCGCGGCGCCGGCGTCGAACTCGCCCGCGACGTCGACGATCCCGACGGGCAGCAGGCTCGTCCCACCCTCGCGCAGCGCCCGCGCGGCACCCGCGTCGACCGTGACCGTGCCGTGCGCGGGCTTCGCGTACTTGAGCCACAGCTTGAAGCTCGAGTGGCGCACCGCCTGGGGCGCGAACCGCGTCCCCACTCGGTCGCCCGCCCAGGCGCTCGCGATCACGCCCGGCACCAGGCCGCTCGCGATCACCGCCGGGATGCCGGCGGATGTGGCCATCTCGGCCGCCACGACCTTCGAGCGCATCCCGCCGGACCCGAGCGGGGAGAGCTCATGCCCGATCTCGAGCTCGTCGAGCACCCCGTGGTCGGCGACCTCCTCGACGAGCACCGCGCCCGGGTCCTTGCGCGGATTGGCCGTGTAGAGCCCGTCCGTGTCGGTCAGCAGCACCAGCAGCTGGGCGCCGACGAGCACCGCGACCTGCGCGGCCAGGAAGTCGTTGTCGCCGAAGGAGATCTCGTCGGTGGTGGTCGTGTCGTTCTCGTTGATCACGGGCACCACGCGCCAGCCGAGCAGCGTCTGCAGCGTGCGCCGCGCGTTGAGGTAGTGGGTGCGCGCGCTCATGTCGAAGAACGTGAGCAGGACCTGCGCCGTCTGGAGCCCCTGCTCGGTCAGCAGGTCGTCGTAGGTGCGGTACAGCCGCCCCTGGCCGACCGCGCTCGCCGCCTGCAGCTCGGCGATCTCGTTCCGGCGGACGCGCCGCTCGAGCAGGTGCAGGCCGCGCGCGATCGCCCCGGAGGTCACGACGACGACGTCGACGCCGGAGCGGTGCAGGCTCGCGACCTCCTCGCAGACGCGCGCGACCACGGACAGCCGCAGCTCGCCCGAGTCCTGGGCCACCACGGAGGAGCCGAGCTTGACGACGAGGACGGGCATCGCGGGCGCGAAGCCTAGTGTCCTGGTCAGAGCGGAGATCCCGGATCGAGCTCGAAGACGATGCCGCCGAGCTCGACGTCGTCGCCGGGTTCGAACCCGTGCGCCTCCAGCGCCGCGATGACGCCCATCCGGCGCAGCCGGTGCTCGACCAGCGCGAGCGCCTCGTCGTTCTCCATGTCATGGCGCGCGATCAGGCGGTCGACCGCGTCGCCGACGACGCGGAACCCGCCGTCAGCCGTGCGCTCAACCTCGAAGTTCCGCCCCGCCGCGGGCCGGAACACCTTGAACTCGGCGACGTCGTCCTCGCCCGCCGCCTCGTACGCGACCGGCTCCGCGGCCGGAACGCGCCGCAGCAGCTCGCGCGCGAGCACGTCGAGGCCCTGGCGCGTGGCGCTCGAGGTGACGAACACCGGCACCTCCTCGCCGGCCCGCTCGCGCCACTCCGCGGCGGCCGCCTCCGCCTGCTCGGGCGAGACGAGATCGGCCTTGGAGAGCGCGAGCATGCGGGGCAGCGCCGCCAGCCGCGGATCATGGGCAGCCAGCTCGCGCTCGATCACCGCGTGGTTGGACTCGGGATCGGATCCGTCGAGCGGCGCGAGGTCGAGCACGTGCACGAGCAGCCGCGTGCGCTCGACGTGCGCGAGGAAGTCGTGGCCGAGCCCGGCGCCGCCGCTCGCGCCCTCGATCAGCCCGGGGATGTCCGCCACGACGAGCTGGCGGTCGTCGGACTCGAGCATCCCGAGCACCGGCTCGAGCGTCGTGAACGGATACGCCGCGACCTTCGGCTGCGCGCGCGTGATCCGGGCGAGCAGCGACGACTTGCCCGCGTTCGGGAGCCCCACCAGCCCCACGTCGGCGAGCAGTTTGAGGTGGAGCTCGACGGCGCCCTCGTCGCCCGGCAGGCCGCGCTCGGCCAGGCGCGGGGCCTGGCGCACGGACGACTTGAAGCGCGTGTTGCCGCGGCCGCCGGCGCCGCCGGCGGCGATCGTCACCTCCTGGCCGGGACGCACGAGGTCATGGCGCGTGCCGTCCCAGCGCTTGACCTGCGTGCCCGGCGGCACCGGGATCACGAGCGTCTCGCCGTCGGCTCCGTGGCGCTGGGCGCCCTGGCCGTGGCCGCCGCGCTCGGCGCGGAAGTGCGCGCGGCGGCGGAAGCTCTGCAGGTCGCGCAGATTGTCGTCGCAGCGCAGCACGACGTCGCCGCCGTTGCCGCCGTCGCCGCCGTCCGGCCCGCCCTTGGGTACGTGCGCCTCGCGCCGGAAGGACAGGCAGCCGTTGCCCCCCGCGCCGGCGCGGACCTCGATGCGTGCGCGGTCGTGCAGCATGCACGTATCATCGCCGAAGGCGAGCGATCGTAATGTCGCCGAAGGCGAGCGCGAGGAACGAGCGCCTCGCCTGGCAGGCGAAACCGATCTCCTCGCCTGGCAGGCGAAACCGGTTTCGCGGGTATGGGCACTGGATGTCCCACGACAAGGTCTTCCTCATCACCGGCGCTTCGACCGGCATCGGCGCCGCAACCGCCCGCCAGGCTTCCGAGTCGGGATACCGGCTGATCCTCGCCGCGCGCTCGGAGGACAAGCTGCGCGGCCTCGCGGAGGAGCTGGGCGGCGACGAGCGCGCGCTCGCGGTGCGCTGCGACGTCACCGAATGGGACGACCAGCAGGCGCTCGTGCAGCGGGCGCTCGACGCCTACGGCCGCCTGGACGTCGCCTTCGCGAACGCCGGCTTCGGCGGCGCGCGCGGCTTCAAGGCGGGTACGCCGGAGGAGTGGAAGGAGATGGTCCTGACGAACGTCTACGGCGCGGCGCTGACGATCCGCGCCGCCTACGACGCGCTCGTCGAGACGAAGGGCCACCTGCTGCTGACGTCGTCCGTGGCCGGCCGCCGCGCCCTCCCCGGCTCGTTCTACTCGGTCACCAAGCACGCTGTCACCGCGATGGGCGAGGCCGCGCGACAGGACTTCAACGACAGCGGGGTGCGCGTGACGCTGATCGAGCCGGGCATGGTCGACACGCCGTTCTTCGACCAGCCGCCGAAGATGCGCGCGCTCGAGGCCGACGACATCGCCCGCGCGGTGATGTACGCCGTCTCGCAGCCGGCGCACGTCGATGTGAACGAGTTGCTCGTCAGGCCGACTGCTCAGCCGGGCTGATGCCCGGGCGTTTACGTCAACGGCGGGCATCGAGCGGGTGGGTCCGGGCCGAGCGGCGCCCCATCCCGCCGAACGTCGCTGAACACCCCCTATAGGGCGTACTCCCCGACGTTCGACGATTCTTTCCCTCGCCTGAGCCCTCCCTCAATGCCGCCGTTGCCGTTCGCCGGCGGCGCGCGACCGACTGGGGTCCGCGAGCTGCGCCGCTTATTCCGCGGGCGCCGGCTGAACCGAGATCACGCGGCCGTGGCGGCCCGCGTGGAACTGCACGACCCCCGCCGACTTGGCGAAGATCGTGTCGTCGCGGCCGATCCCGACGCCGTCGCCGGGCTTGAAGCGGGTGCCGCGCTGGCGCACGATGATCTCGCCGCCGGTGACGATCTCACCGGCGAAGACCTTCACGCCGAGGCGCTTTGCGTTCGAGTCGCGGCCGTTTCGGCTGGAGCCGAGGCCCTTCTTGTGTGCCATGTCAGGAGGACCCCTTCTTGATGCCCGTGACCTGGAGCCGCGTGAGCTCCTGCCGGTGGCCGGCGGTGCGCTTGTAGCCGCGCTTGGGCTTGAACTTGAAGATGCGGATCTTCGGCCCGCGCTCGTGGGCCAGCACGGTCGCCTGGACCGAGACCTTGCCGAGCTTGGCGCCGAACAGCGACTCGTCGCCGCTCGCGTAGAGCAGCGGCTCGAGGTCGACCGTGGCCCCCTCGTCGGCGGTCAGGCGCTCGACGAGGAACGTGGTCCCCTCCTCGACGCGGTACTGCTTGCCGCCGGTGCGGACTACTGCGTAGGTGGACTCGGGCATCGGATCAGGTCACTCGCTGGCTTCGGGGGCGACTTCGGCGTTCGCACGCGAACGGCGCCGTCCGCCTCTGCGGCCGCGGCGCCGAGGCTTCGATTGTACCGCGTCGTCGGTCTCGGTTTCGCCTGCCAGGCGAGCGGCTCGTTCCTCGCCCTCGCCTTCGGCGACGTTACCGGGGGCGACGGCCTCCTGCTCCCCGCTCCCCTCGTCCTTGGCGGACTTATCCGGCGCGGACGCGGACGCGGACCCGGCTCGCGAGCGCGAGCGCCGCCGCCCCCGTGGCTTCGCCGTGTCCTCGTCGGAGTCGTCGACGGCCCCCGGGCCGGTCCCCGCGTGCGCGACGCCGCCCTCGGTCAGCGCCTCGACGGCCTGGGACTCCTGCGTGGCCGGCTTGCGCGCCCGGCGCGCGCGTGACGGCGGCGCCGACGCCGCGCGCTTCGCGGAGCGCTCGCGCGTCTTGCGCCGCTCCTCGCTCGCCGCCGCGGCCTCCTCGGCGACCTCGGCCAGCACGGCGCGCGCCGCGGTCCGGTCCGCCTGCACGATCCGCACGAGCATCTTCTCGCCGACGTAGGAGATGCCGTCGGCGACCTCGATCAGGTAGCCGTCGACCTTCGCGACCGCGTCGTCCTCCGAGTACATGTGCGGCTCGATGATGTCGACGTGCACCTCCTCGCCCTCGCGGAACGGCACGCTCTGCTCCTCGATCTGGGCGCGCGCGCCCTCCTCGACGATCGCGAAGTGGTCGAGCGGCAGTCCCTCCGAGCCGGTGAAGTGGAAGAAGCGGTTGGTCTCCTCCTCGAGCAGGTGCAGCATCCGGGCGCCCTCGCCGGTGAAGTAGGCGCTCACCTTCGGGTTCATCCGGACGAGGTAGGCCTCGGGCCCGTCGGGACCGGCGACCGCCACGAGCTCGCGGATCCTGCGCTCGGCCTCGATCGCGATCGTCTCCTCCGACTTCACGACGCCCTCGCCGCCGCAGGTCGGGCACGGCTTGGTCATGATCTCGCGCGCGCCGTCGGTCACGTTCTGGCGCGTCATCTCGACCAGCCCGAGCGGCGAGATCTCGACCACGAACGTCTTCGTCCGATCCTCGTCGAGCGCCTTGCGCAGCACCTTGAGCACCGCGTCGCGGTTGCGCGCGCGGGCCATGTCGATGAAGTCGATCACGATGATGCCGCCGATGTCGCGCAGCCGCAGCTGGTTGACGACCTCCTCGGCCGCCTCCAGGTTCGTGCGCGTGATCGTGTCCTCCAGGCGCGCCGCCTTGCCCTTGCCGGTGTAGGACCCGGTGTTGATGTCGATGACGGTGAGCGCCTCGGCGTAGTCGATGATCAGGTAGCCGCCGCTGGGCAGGTCGACGCGGCGCGAGATCATCCCCTCGATCACCGAGTCGACGCCGTAGGCCTCGAACAGGTTCGTGGGCTCCTCCCACAGCTCGACGCGGTCCACGAGCTCGGGCGCCGTGCGGGCGAAGAAGGAGATCAGCCTGCGGTGCTGCTTCGGGTCGTCGACGATCGCGCGCTCGAAGTGGGCCGAGAAGATGTCGCGCACGACGCGCACCGAGAGGTCGGCCTCCTGGAAGACGAGCGCGGGCGCTTCCGCCTCCTCGACTCGCTTCTGCAGCACCTCGTTGAGCTTGAACAGGTAGGCGAGCTCGCGCTCGAAGTCGGCGCGCGTGGCGCCGTGCGCCGCGGTGCGGATGATCGCGCCGCCGCCGCCGAGGTCGAGCTGCTTGGCCTCCGCGCGCAGGCGCGTGCGCTCGGCGTCGTCGAGCCGGCGCGAGACGCCGACGCCCTCGCCGGTCGGCGCGTAGACCATGTAGCGACCGGCGATCGTGAGCTCCATCGTCAGGCGCGCGCCCTTGGTCTTGAGCGGGTCCTTGATGACCTGCACGACGATCTCCTGCCCGGGCCGGAGCAGGTCGGTGATCCGCGGTCCGGACTCCTTGCCGCGGCCGCGCTTCACCTGCTCGACCCCCGGGAGCACGATCTCGTCGACGTGCAGGAAGCCGTTCTTGTCGAGCCCGAAGTCGACGAACGCCGCCTCGAGCCCGGGCAGGACGTTGTCGACCTTGCCCTTGTAGATGTTGCCCACGATCGAGCGGCCGCCACGACGCTCGAGGTAGACCTCGGCCACGCGGTAGCCGGTCGGCAGCCCCTTCTTGCGGCGCCTGGACTTACGTGCGGCGGGAACCTCCCCGGCCGCTTCGAGCATCGCGACGCGGGTCTCGCCGCGGTCGACGGTTACGAGTACTTGCTTTTTCAAGACGATCCCTCATTGGAAAATTGAGGCCCGGCCCTTGCTCAGCCCGATCTCGCGCGCCTGCGCGTGGATCGACTGGAGCAGGCCTACGGCCATGAACGTGACGAGCATCGACGAGCCGCCGAAGCTCAGAAGTGGTGCCGGGACGCCGGTGATCGGCATGATCCCGACCGTCATCCCGACGTTCACGAAGACCTGGAACAGCAGCATCATCGTGATGCCGCCGGCGATCAGGGCGCCGTACAGGTTCTTCGCGATCGTGAGGATGTGCAGCCCGCGCCATATGAGCAGCGCGTAGAGCGATAGGACGAGTGCGGCGCCGGCGAACCCGTAGGTCTCGCCGACGACCGAGAAGATGAAGTCGGTGTGGTGCTCGGGCAGGAAGTTCAGGCCGGTCTGCGTGGCGTTCTCGACGCCACGCCCGGTCTTCTCCCCCGAGCCGATGGCGATCTTGGACTGCTGCTGCTGGTAGCCCTCCTCGCCCCCGACGTCCGACGGGTGCAGGAACGAGGTCAGGCGGTCGACCTGGTAGGGCTGGAGCACCTCGACGCCGGCTGCCGGCAGCGCGACGAGCGCGAGCGCGACCCCGACCGCCCCGAGCGCCGCGAGCGCCGCGAAGTGGCGCCACGGCGCGCTGCCGACGAACAGCAGCGCCAGCGTCCCGACCACGTAGACCAGCGACGTGCCGAGGTCGGGCTGGGCCATGACGAGCATCGTCGGGAGCAGCCCCAGCAGCATCACGCGCGCCGTGGTCTGGCGGCCGCCGCCACCCCTGAGCCGATCGACGATGAAGCCCGAGAGCGCGACGACGAGCAGGACCTTGCCCAGCTCGGACGGCTGGAACGTCATCAACGGGGTGTCGATCCAGCGCTTGGACCCGCGCGTCGCCGTCGCGACGCCGAAGACGAGCAGGATCGAGCCGATCAGGAACCCGTAGATCACGTACTTGAGCTCGCGCAGACGCGAGTAGTCCAGGCGCGAGATCCCGTACATCAGGAGCAGGCCGACCACCCCGTAGACGATCTGGCGCTCGACGTAGTAGAGCGGGTCGCCCGCGACGTCGTCGGCGGTCGCACCCTTGATCGCGATGCAGGAGCAGGCCACCAGCCCGACCGCGGCGAGCAGCAGGAGCGGATCGAGCCGCAACCGCCACTCGCGCGGCATGAGCGGAGGCGGCGGTTCCGAGGCGGGCTGGATGGGGCCGGTGCTCACGCGCCCGCCCCACGGTATCTCAACGTAACGTCGCCGAAGGAGAGCGCGAGGAACGAGCCGCTCGCCTGGCAGGCGAAACCTTTCATCGCGTCGCGCTCGTGCCGACGTGGAACTCGGGGTCGCGGACGCCGAACCACTTCGCGAGGATCGCGCGGGTGGCCGGAGCCGCGGCCTCGGCGCCGAAGCCGCCCTTCTCGATCGTCACGACGACGACGATCGGCTTGACCGGGTCGTCGACGTAGGCGGCGTACCAGGACTGGTCGGGGTTCGGCGCGCGCTCCGCCGTGCCGGTCTTGCCGTGGACGGTGTAGGGGAAGCCCGCGAACACGTCGACCGACGTTCCGCCCGGCGCTCCCGCTGCGGCTTGCAGGCCGCTGCGGATCGCCTCGAGCGTCGTCGGCTCGATGTGGACCCGCCGCCTGGCGGGCTTGCGGATCTCCTCGAGCTGGCGCCCGGCGCCGTCCTCGATCTGCTGGCCGAGGTGCGGCGTGACGACCTTGCCGCCGTTGGCGATCGCGGCGTAGGCGGTGGCGAGCTGCAGCGGCGTGGCCTGCAGGTCGCCCTGGCCGACGGCGAGGTTGACGTTGTCGCCGCCGCTCCAGCCGCGCTCGACGCCGCCGCAGGCGTAGAGCGCCTCGGTGGTTCCGGCCGGCACCTTCGCCTTCTTCGCGCAGCGGACGTACTTCTCGTACTCCGTGTTGCGCCACTTCGCGTCCGGCACCAGGCCGCCGTACTCGCCCGGCAGGTCGATGCCCGTCGGCTGGCCGAAGCTCAGCTTGCGGGCCCACTCCTGGATCACCGCGCCGCGCTCGTTGGCGGCCGCGCCGAGCTGGTAGAAGAAGACGTCGGAGGAGACCTGCAGCGCGCGCGGGAGCGCGAGCGTGCCGAACACGGCGTCGCCGGCGTTCTTGAACTCGCGCCCGCCGTAGCGGAACACGCCCGGGTCCGACAGCGGCGTGCTCGTCGTGATGATGCCGGCGTCCACGGCCGCGAGCGCGGTGATCGGCTTGAACGTCGAGCCGGTCGGATAGCCGGCCGCGATCGCGCGGTTGAACAGCGGCGCGCCGTTGTCCTCGCTGTTGAGCTCCTCGTAGGTCTCCTGGTCGATCGGCTTGGCGAACAGGTTCGCGTCGAAGCTCGGATAGGAGCCGAGCGCGAGCACCTCGCCGTCGCGCGGGTCCATCGCCACGAAGGCGCCCGCGTCGGCCGGATTGCCGTTGCCCTGCGCGGCCTCGATCCCGCGTGCGACCGCGTTCTGCGCCGCACGCTGGAGCCCGAGGTCGAGCGTCAGGCGCAGCTGGCGGCCCTGGATCGGGTCCGTGCGCGTCGTGCGGCGGGTGTCGTCGCGGTTGCCGAACGAGTTCACGATCACGCGGGTGAAGCCGTCGGTCCCGCGCAGGTAGGGGTCATAGCTCTCCTCGATCCCGTCCTTGCCGATCCGCGTCCCGGGGTTGACCCCGCGATAGTCCTCGCTCTCCACCTCGTCGGGCGAGATCTCGCGCAGCGTGCCGAAGAGCTGGGCGCCGAGCGTCTTGTACGGGTAGTGGCGCAGGTACTTCTTCTCGACGACGATGCCGTGGAAGTCCTCGCGGTGCTCGAGCAGGTAGTTGAACGCGGCCGCGGGGACGTCGGTCTTGATCGTCACGTTCGCGGAGGGCTGGTCGGCGATCCCCTGGATCACGCGCCGGTGGATCGTCGCGGGCTCCATGTCGATCACCCTGCCGAGCCGCTTGTAGAGCGCCCGCAGCGCGGGCTCGCCCGGCGGGATCGGGCCGATCGGGACCTTGTCGGCGCGGCGCGCGCGTGCGCCGAGCTCGCGGCGCTGCTTGCGCTCCTCCCGCGTCGACTTGCGCCCGTCGGCGCGCAGCCGGCGCTCGAGCTCGCGCAGGTCCTGCGCCGCGCCGAGCCGCCGGCCCTCGGACGCCGCCAGCAGCTTGCGGTAGGTCTCGGCCGCCTTGAGCTCCGCCTCGGGGACCGAGTTGGGCAGCAGCTGGACGACGGGCGCGGCGCGCGTCTTCACCAGCGTCCGGCCGTCGCGGTCGACGATGTTGCCGCGCGGGGCCTCGATCTTGACCTTGCGGATGCGGTTCTCGCGCGCCTGGACGACGTAGTCGTCGCCGGTCAGCACCTGCAGGAACCAGAGCCGGAAGAAGATGACCGCGAACAGCACGAACGCGAACCCGCCGAGCACGGCGACACGCACCGCGAGCTGCGGCGTGATCGGCGGGCGGCGGTCCTCGATCGGCGGTGGCATCTGCGAGCGGCTAGGCGCGGCTGAGCGGGCTCAAGCCGCCGGTGGTGTAGGCGCGGCGCCTGCGCCGGCGCGGATCGTCGGGCAGGTACGGCGCGAGGAAGCGGCGGCATGCGAGGTAGACCGGCATCGCGAGCAGCGTGTTGAGCACGATCGTCATCAGGATCTGGCGCACGAGCAGCAACGAGACGGGCGCGTCGACGCCGAGCAGGAACTGGAGCACGGCGAAGCCGATCGCGGCCGCGGCGGTCGCGGCCGCCCCGACGGCCACCGGCACCAGCGCGTGGGCGGGGTCGCGCAGCTCGCGCAGGCGCCCCGCGGCGTAGCCGACCAGGAGCAGCACGAGCGAGGTGAGGCCGAGCGTCTGGGCCAGCAGCGTGTCCATGAAGAGCCCCAGGCCGAAGCCGAAGCTCGCGCCCGCGATCGAGCCGCAGAGCAGCCCGATGGCAGCGACGAGCAGCGGCGAGAGGTCGGCCGGGACGCCGAAGATCGCAAGCTGCGAGATCGTCGTCAGCTGCAGGATCCCGCCCACGAGGCCGATCGCGAAGAGCCGGAGGACGCTGGTCGCGTTCCAGGTCACGGTGTGGATGAGGCGCGCAGGTCGGCCGCCGGCTGGGTCAGCACCCGCACGAAGTCGAGTACGCGCAGGTCGGCGTACGGCTTGACGTGGATCGTGCGGTCGAGCTCGCCCTCGCCCTCGACCCGCTTCACCGCGCCGATCGGGATCCCGCGCGGGAACGGCGACGGCAGGCGCGCGGAGATCGTGCCGGCCGTGACGATCGTGTCGCCCTTGCGCACCTCCTTGGCCTGCGGCACGAGGTCGAAAAGCAGGTCGCCCGGCGAGCCGGCGATCGGCAGGATCGAGCCGGGCTGCCCGGAAGGCGCGGCCAGCGCGGACACGCCGAACTCCGAGTCGCTCAGCAGCATGACGATCGCATTGCCGTCCGAGACCGTCTTGACCTTTCCGACGAGGCCCTTGCCGTTGATCACCGGCTGGTTGACGGCGACGCCGTCGCTGGAGCCCTTGTTGATCTCCATCGTGTCGTACCAGGAGGAGAACGAGCGGCTGTAGACGCGCGCGGTGACCGGCTGGTAGGTGTCGAGGCCGCTCCCGCGGGCGTAGTCGACCATGTCGCGCAGCTCGTCGTTCTCGCTCGCCGCCACCTGCAGCCGCGCGACCTCCGCCCGCAGCTTGTCGCGCTCGGCCTCGAGCTTGTCGCGCTCGTCCTTGGCGTCGAACGTGTCGCCGAACCAGCCGAAGAGGTCGCGGAACGGCTTGAGCGCGCGGTTCGCTCCCTCCTGCACCGGTGCGACGACCTCCATCGCGCCGGTCTGGACCGACTTCAACGGGCCGCCGGAGGACTCGCCGAAGTACGCGGTCAGCAGGACCAGGCAGCACACGACGAGCGCGAACAAGACCGCGCGGCGACGTCGCACCTGTCTGTCATACATGCAAGGACTCCGGACTCTGGACCGAGGAAGGGAGGCTACCGCCGGTAACGGCGCGAGCGAAACGGCCCGGGGACAGCCTAGCGGCGCTGTCTCCGGTGGTTCCTCGAGTTCCTGTTCGAGCGATGGATCGCCTCGAACTCCTCGAGCGAGCGGCCCGAGCCGACGGCGACGCACGTCAGCGGCGACTCGGCGCGGTGGGCGGGCATCTGCGTCTCGTCGCGCAGGCGCTCGTCGAGCCCCTGGAGCAGCGAGCCGCCGCCGGCCAGCATGATCCCGCGGTCCATGATGTCGGAGGCCAGCTCGGGCGGCGTGCGGTCGAGCGTCTCCTTGATCGCGTCGATGATCTGCACGAGCGGCTCCTCGAGCGCCGCGCGCACCTCCTCGGACGTGAGCACGACGGTCTTGGGCAGGCCGGAGACGAGGTCGCGGCCGCGGATCTCGGCCTGGACCTCCTCCTCGAGCGGATATGCCGAGCCGATCTCCAGCTTGACCTCCTCGGCCGTCTGCTGGCCGATCAGGAGCTTGTACTCCTTCTTGACGTAGTTGATGATCGCCTCGTCGAGCTCGTCGCCGCCGACGCGGATCGACTGCGAGACGACGATCCCGCCGAGCGAGATCACCGCCACCTCGGAGGTGCCGCCGCCGATGTCGACGACCATGTTCCCGGTCGGCTCGCCGACCGGCAGCCCGGCGCCGATCGCCGCCGCCATCGGCTCCTCGATCAGGTAGGCCTGGCGCGCGCCGGCCGAGAGGCACGCCTCCTCGACCGCGCGCTTCTCGACGCCCGTCACGCCCGAGGGCACGCAGACGACGACGCGCGGATGCGCCCAGCGGTTCTGGTGCACCTTCTGGATGAAGTGGCGCAGCATCTGCTCGGTGACGTCGAAGTCGGCGATCACGCCGTCCTTGAGCGGGCGGATCGCCGAGATCGTCCCGGGCGTGCGCCCGAGCATCCGCTTGGCCTCGATCCCGACCGCGTGGACCTCGCCCGTGCGCGAGTCGATCGCCACGACCGACGGCTCGGACAGCACGATGCCGCGCCCACGCACGTAGACGAGCGTGTTCGCCGTGCCCAGGTCGACGGCCATGTCGCGGCCGCCGAAGCCGGTCAGATACGAGAAGAATCCCATGGGGAGTGGGTGGGGACCTTAGCGAAGCACTACGTGCCGAAAATGCGCTGCAAACCCCCATGCGGGAGCAGATCGAGCAGCCGGGCGAGCGGCAGCCCGACGACGTTGAGGTAGTCGCCCGCGATGCCGCGCACGAGCGCCGCACCGCGGCCCTGGATCGCGTAGCCGCCCGCGCGTCCGGCCCATTCGCCGAGCGCCACATAGGCGGCGACATCAGCGTCATCGAGCGCGCGGAACGTCACCTCGGTCACCTCGACCGCCTCGGCGAACACTGCGCCGTCGCGAGCCAGCGCGATCCCGCCCACGACCTCGTGCGTCCGGCCGGCGAGCCGGCCGACGTAATCGGCCGCCTGGGCGGCGTCGCGCGGCTTGCCGAGGATCGCGCCGTCGACGGCCACCAGCGTGTCGGCGCCGAGCACGAGGTCGCCGGGGACCGCCAGCGCCTTGCGGCGGGCGTTCTCGGCCGCCACCGCGCGCGGCTCGCCCGCGACGAGCTCCTCCACCCCGGTGGGCACCGTGGTGAACTCCAGCCCCGCGGCGGCGAGGATCGCCCGCCGCTGCGGCGAGGCCGACGCGAGGATCAGCTCTGCGGGAAGAACAGGTTCGCCTCTCGCTCGGCCGACTCGGGCGCGTCGGAGCCGTGGACCATGTTCTGGCCGACCGCGACCGCGAAGTCGCCGCGGATCGAGCCGGGAGCCGCCTCGAGCGGGTTCGTCGCCCCGATCACCTGGCGCGCGGCCTTCACGGCCTCCTCGCCCTCGAGCACCATGGCGACGAGCGGCCCGGACGTGATGAACGAGACGAGCTCCTCGAAGAAGGGCTTGCCCTGGTGCTCCGCGTAGTGCTGCTCGGCCGTCTGCCGGTCGAGCGTCATGTAGCGCAGCGCCGCGATGCGCAGGCCCTTGCGCTCGAAGCGGGCGATGATCTCGCCGGTCAGGTTGCGCGCGAACGCGTCCGGCTTCACCAGGATCAGAGTCCGGTCCATCGAGGTCTCCCGTCAGGTCGAATTGTCAGCGTGAGGAGCCGGGCGGCGCCTCGGCCACGGCGTCCTCGGACGTCGTGGAGCCACGGCGGCGCCGGCGGCCGCTCGAAGGGGGCGGAGTGGCCCCGGTCTCGGCTTCACAGTACGGGCACAGCCGCCACGCGGGGTCGACTGCCTTGCCGCACGACTGGCAGCGTTCCTTGAGCTTGCGCATGCAGCTCGGACAGCGCAGGTAGTCGCTCTTGACCTCGTACTCGCAGTGCGGGCAGAGCTCGTAGTCGAGCTGCACCAGGCGGGCCTCGGCGGCCTGCATCTCGAGCTCGCGCAGGCGCACGTCGTCGAGGTACTCGGGCGGGCGCACGATCGTGTAGATGATCGTCCCGACGAACGGGAACAGCGACGCCAGCGTCGCGCAGCCGACCAGCATCGGGTCGTCGATCCGCCGCCGGGCGTCCGCGAACGTCCAGAAGACGAGCGCCGCCCAGACGACGATGAGTACGAGGATGAGGACGTTGACGGCTGTATTGAGCGCGTCGTTGTCGATGCCGAAAACGCCGAAGGTGAGCATAAGTGAGGAGTGGAACGGTACCCGCGGCTGCCGACGCCTAAAGGAACATCCGCCCGAAAGCGTAGCCGAGCGCGAAGAAGATCAGGATCGTAAGCGCCACGACGACCGCGACGAGGGCGATCATCCCCAGCACGCTCGGGCCGCGATCGTTCACAGCGCCGAGGACCTCCGGGATCCCGGCGCGGAGACGAGCTCGGCGATCAGGTAGATCGAGCCGGTGACCACGACGGCCCCGTCCGGCCCGGCCAGCTCGCGCGCGCGGGCGACCGCCGCGCGCGGCTCCGGCACGATCTCCGCGCCGGCGCCCAGCTGCGCCGCCAGGGACGCCAGCGTCGCGGGCGAGAGCGCCCGCGGGCTCGGCGCCGCCGTGCAGACGAACGTGGCGCAGCGCGGCAGCAGCGCGCCGAGCATCGCGGCCGCGTCCTTGTCGTCGAGGATCGAGACGACCGCGACGAACGGGCGCTCCGGCAGCGCTGCGGCGAGCGCCTCGGCGCCGCTCGGGTTGTGGGCGCCGTCGAGCACGCAGAGCGGGTGCTCGCCGATGATCTGCAGCCGCCCGGGCACGCTGACGCTCCGTGCCACCACCTCGACCAGCTCGGGGTCCAGCTCGCCGAGCTGCTCGCGCGCCGCCGCGCACGCGACGCCGAAGTTCGTGCGCTGGTAGCCCGGCAGCGCGTCGCCCGCGCCGTCCGCTTCGCCCCGCACGATGCGCGCGCCGGTGGCGCGCGCGAGGTCCTCCACCTCGGGCGTCGACTCGCCGAGCACCAGCGTGGCCTCGGGACCGACGACGGCCAGCTTCTCGCGCGCGATGTCGGCCACGGTCGGCCCGAGCCAGCGCGTGTGCTCCAGGCCGACGTTCGTGAGCGCGACGATCGGCGCGCGCAGCACGCCGGTCGCGTCGTGGCGCCCGCCGAGGCCTGCCTCGACGACCGCCACGTCGACCGCGCGCCGCGCGAGCTCGTCGAAGGCGGCGGCGGTCAGGACCTCGAACTGCGTGACGCGGTCGCCGTCCCGCAGCCCGCGGTCGACCTTGGCCGCCGCCTCGGCCGCGCGCTGCACCGCCGCGCCGAAGGCCGCGGGCTCGAGGTCGGCGTCGCCGATCCGGATCCGCTCCGCGAAGCTGGTCAGGTGCGGCGAGACGTACGCGCCGGTGAACACGCCGTGGGCCTCGAGCAGCGCGGCCGTCATGCGCACCGTCGAGCTCTTCCCGTTCGTGCCGACGACGTGGATGGCGCGGAACCGCTCCTGCGGCGAGCCGAGCACCGTCAGCAGGCGGCGCATGCGCTCCAGCCCGAAGCGCATGCCGAAGAGCTCGAGCCCGAGCAGGTGCTCCTCCGCGCGCTCCGCGCTCCACGTCACAGCGCGTCGCGCTCCTCGAGCAGGCCGGCGAGCTTGGAGCGCTCGGCCGCCACGACCGCCTCGGGCGCCTTGGCGACGAAGCCCTCCTTGGCGAGCTTCTGCTCCGCGCGCGCGATCTCGGCGTCGAGCCAGCTGCGCCGCTCCTCGATCCGGCGGGCGGCGGCGCCCGGATCGACGGCGTCGGACTCCAGCACCGCGATCGCGCCGCCGGGCACCGCGACGGTCGCGGCCGGCTCGCCCGTCGCCCGGCGCCCATTCGAGCCGCGCGAGCCGCGCGACGTAGGCCGCCGTGCGCTCGTAGCCCTCGGCCTCCAGCCGCGCCGGCAGCACTGCCGCGGGCGCGGCGCCGATCCCGTCGCGCCAGCCGCGCAGCGCCTGCACCGCGGCGATCGCGCGCCCGACCTCGGCCTCGGCGTCCGGGTCGGTCAGCGACTCGTCGGCGGCCGGCCACGAGCGCCCCATCAACAGCCCTTCGGCGCCGGGGACGTGCGACCAGATCTCCTCCGTGACGAACGGGATCACCGGATGCGCGATCGCGAGCGTCTCAGCGAGCACCCCGAGCGCGAAGCGCGCGACGGCCTCGTTGTCGTCGTCGTACAGCCGCGGCTTGACGATCTCCAGGTACCAGTCGCACAGCTCGCCGTAGACGAAGTCGTAGAGGCCGAGCGCCGCACGGTGGAACTCGAACGCTTCGATCGCGCGCGCGGTGTCCTGCTTCGTGCGCTGCAGCCGCGACAGGATCCACGCGTCCTCGACGGCCTGCGGCTGCGGCGGCTCATCCGTCAGCTCGAGTCCGGCGGGCGCGCGCAGCAGCACGAGCCGGGAGGCGTTGAACAGCTTGTTGGCCAGCTGGCGTCCCTGCGCGACCTTCTCCTCGGAGAAGCGGACGTCCTGGGTGGAGGACATCGCGAGCAGGCCGAAGCGCGTGCCGTCGGCGCCGTGGGCGTCGATCACGTCGATCGGGTCGATCCCCGTGCCGAGCGACTTGGACATGCGGCGCCCGTCGGTGGCCAGGATCGTCGAGTGGTTGTAGACGTCGGCGAACGGGACCTCGCCGGTGAACTCGATTCCGAGCATCACCATTCGTGCTACCCAGAGGAAGAGGATGTCGCGCCCGGTCGAGAGCACGTCGGTCGGGTAGAACGCGCGCAGCTCGGGCGTGTCCTCCGGCCAGCCGAGCGTCGCGAACGGCCACAGGCCCGACGAGAACCAGGTGTCGAGCACGTCGGGATCCTGGACCCAGCCGTCGCCCTCGGGCGGGGTCATGCCGGCATACGTCTCCTCGCCGCGGTACCAGACCGGGATCTGATGGCCCCACCAGAGCTGGCGCGAGATGCACCAGGGCCGGATCCCCCCGAGCCATTCCACGTAGCGCTTGCGCTGGCTCTCCGGGTGCACGCGCAGGCTGCCGTCGTGGACCGCGGCGATCGCCGGCCGCGCCAGCTCCTCCATCGCCATGAACCACTGGAGCGAGATCAGCGGCTCGATCCGCTCGCCCGAGCGGTGCGAGTGGGGCACCGCGTGCGAGTAGGGCTCCGTGCGCGCGATCGCACCCTCCTCGCGCAGCGCCTCCACGACGGCCGCGCGTGCGTCGAGCACCGTCATGCCGGCGAAGCGCTCGCCGGCCGCCTCCGACATCAGGCCGTCCTCGCCGATCACGACGAGCTCATCGAGCCCGTGGGCGCGGCCGATCTCGAAGTCGTTCGGGTCGTGTCCCGGCGTGATCTTCAGCGCGCCCGTGCCGAACTCCGGCTTCACGTACGGGTCGGCGATGATCCGCAGCCGGCGGCCGACGAGCGGCAGGATCGCGGTCTCGCCGATCAGCCGCGTGTAGCGCGGATCGTCGGGATGCACCGCGATCGCGGTGTCGGCCAGCATCGTCTCCGGCCGCACCGTGGCGACGGTGACCGAGCCGCCTCCCGAGGCCATCGGGTAGTCGACGTAGTAGAGCGTGTCGGTGACCTCGCGCTCCTCGACCTCGAGGTCGGAGATCGCCGAGCGCGAGCCCGGATCCCAGTTGACCATCCGGTTGTCGCGGTAGATCAGGCCCTTGTGGTAGAGGTCGACGAAGACCTTGAGCACCGCGCGCACGTAGCTCTCGTCGAGCGTGAAGCGCTCCTCGTCATAGACGCACGAGGCCCCGAGGCGCTGGAACTGCTTGAAGATGATCCCGCCGTACTCCTCGCGCCAGCGCCAGACGCGCTCGTTGAACGCCTCGCGGCCGATCTCCTCGCGCGAGGTGCCCTCGCGGCGCAGGAGCTTCTCGACCTGCGTCTGCGTGGCGATCCCCGCGTGGTCGGTGCCGAGCGTCCAGCGGGTGCGCTTCCCGAGCATGCGGTTGTAGCGGATCAGGCAGTCCTGGACCGAGCCGTTGAGCGCGTGGCCCATGTGCAGGACGCCGGTCACGTTGGGCGGCGGGATCGCGATCGAGAAGTTCTCGTCCGCCGTCCCCGCAGGCTCGGGGGTGAAGAGGCCGGACTCGAGCCAGCGCTCGAAGATCGGCGCCTCGGCCTCGGCCGGCTCCCAGCGCGTGCGTTCCTGCAGGTTGCTCATCGGGCCGAGGAGTCTAGGCCGATCGTCCGCCCGGACCGCGCTTGCGGCCGTGCCGGAGGAGATCGCGGGCGTGGCGGCCACTTCAGCTCGCGCCGGCGGCGAACGTCAACGTCAGCAATAAGAAGGCAGGCCCGACCAGGGGGGCGGGATCGCCGCCGAGTGGCGAATTACACGGTCTCAGGCCCGGTAAGTCGCCACTCGACGCGGGGCGAGGCGGAAACGTCGCATTGGGGCCCAGGTCGCGGCATGCGACGTTCTCCGCGATTGCGCGCCGAACGTCGCTCAGTACGCCCCATAGGGACTACTCAGCGACGTTCGGCGCTCCGGAGGGTGCCGAACGTCCGTCAGTACCGGCCATAGCCCCGGCTCACGGACGTTCGCCGCGCCGGGGCGCTTCCGCGCAAGCGCCACCCGCGATCCGGGCCCTCCCCTCACTTGCCGCCGTTGACGTTCGCCGGCGGCAGACCCCTACGCCGACTTGGCCT
>CAWIVY010000001.1:0-459539 GCA_963839615.1 uncultured Solirubrobacteraceae bacterium | reverse complement strand
TGCCGGCCGACCAGCACGGCGGCCTGACGCCGCCGGCCGAGATCGCCGCCGTGATCCGCTTTCTCTGCAGCGCTGAGTCCGCGCCCACCAACGGCGCGGCGATCCCGGTCTACGGCCGGCCCTGATCAGCCGCCGTAGAAGCGGATCGCCTTGTCGGCGAGCGCGCGCGTGCGGCGCTCGTTGCCGATCGCGTTGAAGGCGATCGCGACGCCGGGGATCATGCGCCCGGCGAGCTTGCGCGCCGAGCGGATGCCGAGGAACTTGGCCAGCCGCAGCGCCAGCGCCTCGTCGCGCTGCAGCTTGGAGCCGACGAACGCCTCGACCATCGTCGCGCCGATGCCGTCGAGCGCCCTGCGCGCCGTCTCGGGGTCCGGATAGAAGTCGTGCAGCACGAGCAGCTCCGCGGGGCGCATCGGGTCGTGCGGGTCATAGCCGTAGGCCGCCGCCACGTAGAACACGAGCCGCGCCTGGATCCACGTGAGCGCGACCAGGTCGGGCGCCATCGTGACGATGCCGCCGACTCCGGTCGCGGCGCCCTCGAACCGCGCCATCGTCGCGTGGCGCTTCTTCGCCATCAGCGCCAGCTCGCGCGGCGAGACGGCGAAGCGCGCGCGCTTGTCGGCGGCCCAGCCCTCGGCCTGGGGCGCGAAGGTGCGGCCGGCCGCGAGCGCGATGTGCTCCGGCGCGCGCGCGGGATCCAGCCGCAGCCTGTCCCACAATCCAGGCGGCAGCTCGCGCGCCGAGGTCTCGTCGCTTGTCGCGGAGCTCATCGATCGAGGGTACCTCCGTTCCCGTGCAGCCACTCATCGAGCACTCCACCAGCGCGGCCGGGTTCCGTACGCGGGCGCTCGAGCTGGAGGGGGAGGGCCCGGGCATCGTGCTGCTCCACGGCTGGGGCGACTCGGCCGACACGTGGCGGCCGCTGCTGGCGCTCCTCGCCGAGCGCGAGCGCCGCGCGATCGCCGTCGACCTGCCCGGGTACGCGCATGCGGACCCGCTCGCGGAAGGACCGGTGCTGCCGCAGCTGGACGCGTTCGCCACCGAGCTCGCGCGATCGTGGGCCGAGGGTGGGGCGGTCGTGCTGTGCGGCAACTCGCTCGGCGGGCTGGTCGCGCTGCGGCTCGCGGCCGCAGGGTTGCCAGGGCTCGCCGGGGTCGTGCCGGTCGCGCCGGCAGGGCTCGACATGCCGGGCTGGTTCGACGCCGTCCGGCGCGACCCGCTGGTCCGGCGCCTGCTCGCGCTGCCGCTGCCGCTGCCGTCCGTCGCGATGCGGGCCGCGGTCGGCACCGTCTACGAGCGGCTCGCGTTCTCCGGTCCGGCCGCGGCCGACCCGGCGCTGGTCGCCAGCTTCGCCGGTCACCATGCGGGAAGGGCGCAGGTCGCGCGCCTGCTGGCGTCGGGCCGGCGGATCCTGCCCGAGCTGCGGATGCCGCCGCCCGACCTCGCGGCGATCGCCTGCCCGGTGCTGCTCGTCTGGGGAACCCGCGACCGGATGGTCCCGCACACGGGAGCGCGCGTGCTGCTCGATGCGCTCGCGGGCACGGAGCTCGTGCTGCTCGACGGCGTCGGGCACTGCCCCCAGCTCGAGGCGACCGAGCGCCTGGCCGAGCTGCTGCTCGGGTTCCAGGCGTCATCATCGGCTCTCGATGCCCAGCCTGCCGAGCCCCGCTGACGCGGTCGGCGCCGCCGTCAACCTCTTCGACGCGACCGTGCGCGGCGGCCTCGCCGACACGCGCCGGATGCCGTCCGCGCTGATCGACGAGGGGCCGCTGCGGCGCGTGCACCGCTACCTGCCGCTGGGGCGCGGCGGGCGCCGGGCGGCCTCGCTGCCGGTGCTGCTGGTGCCGCCGCTCGCCGCACCCGCGCTGTGCTTCGACCTGCGTCGCGGCTGCTCGCTGGCCGAGCACCTGCTCAGGCGCGGGCGCGAGACCTACCTCGTCGACTACGGCCGGGTTCGGTTCGGCGACCGCACGCTCGGGCTCGAGCACTGGATCGAGGACGTGATCCCGAAGGCCGTGCGCGCGGCGTCCGAGGATGCCGGCGGCCGGCCGGTGCAGCTCGTCGGCTGGTGCCTGGGAGGCATCCTGGCGCTGCTCGCCCAGTGCACGGACGAGCAGCTGCCGGTCGCGTCGACCGCGATGGTCGCCAGCCCGTTCGACTTCTCGCGCGTGCCGCTCGTGGCGCCGCTGCGGCCCGTGGCCGCCGTCACGCAGGGCCAGCTCGTGACGCAGCTCTACCGCGTGCTCGGTGGCGCGCCGGCGCCGCTCGTCAAGCGCGGCTACCAGCTCGCAGGAATCGACAAGTACGTGATGAAGCCATGGACCATCGTCAGCAACCTGCACGACCGCGAGCTGCTCGCCCAGATCGAGGCCGTCGACATCTTCATGGACAGCATGCACGCCTATCCGGGCCGCACGTTCGGCCAGCTCTACCACCGCTTCTTCCGCTCGAACGACCTCGCGGACGGCCGGCTCGCGCTGGGCGACCGCGTGCTCGACCTCGCCGCGGTGAAGGTCCCGGTGCTGTCGATCGCGGGGCGCGGCGACGGGATCGCGCCGGTGGCGGCGTGCCATCACGTGGCCGGGCTGCTCCCGAGCGCGCCGCCGGTAGGACTCGAGACCGCGCCGGGCGGTCATCTCGGAGTGCTGACCGGCCGCGCGGCCCGCGGCACGACCTGGGTGATGCTCGACCGCTTCCTGGCCGAGCACGAGGCGCCCCCGGCCCGCCCGATGCGGCGCAAGCGCGCCGCCACCGCGAATGCGCGGCTACCCTGATCGCCATGCGACGGGCCCTCAGCATCCTCTGCCTCACCATTTCGATCGCCGCGGCGACGGCGTCCGCCGCCGCCGCCCAGGTGCCCGCCGAGGAGCCGCGCATCCGCGCCGGCGTCACGGTCTCCGGCATCGACGTCGGCAACCTCACGGTCGCCGAGGCCCAGGCAAGGCTCGAGCAGACCCTCGGGCCGGTGCTCGCGCAGGACATCGTCGTCACCGCCGCCCGCCGCAGCTTCGTCTTGAAGATGTCCCGGATCGACTTCGAGTTCCGCGCCGACAGGACTGCGCTGCGGGCGCTGAAGGCCGGCCAGGCCGCGCCGCCCGCGCCCGACGGGAGCCATCCGCCGGCATCCGCCGCGCCTGCCGTCTCCTTCGAGCGCACGCCGCTCTGGCGCTTCATCAAGCAGACCGCGAAGGCGGTCGACGTGGCGCCGCGCGACGCGAGGCTCAAGATCAGGATGACGCGGATGGTCAAGCGCAAGAGCCGCAAGGGCCACAAGCTGCCCGAGCGCGTGCTGATCGAGGCGATCAAGAAGGCGCTGGCCGATCCCCTGGCGGCGCGCGCGATCAAGCCCGGCCGCAAGACGGTCACGCCGGACGTCCGCACGAAGGAGCTGCGCAAGATCTACCGCACCGTGGTCACGATCGATCGCTCGCACTTCCGCCTGCGGCTGTTCAAGCGGCTGAAGTTCGTCAAGGGCTACGGCGTCGCCGTCGGGCAGCCCGCGTACCCGACCCCGGCCGGGCTGTTCGCGATCCAGACGAAGCAGGTCAACCCGACGTGGACCGCGCCGAACTCGCCCTGGGCGGGCGAGATGGCCGGCCAGCAGGTCGGGGGCGGCGCCTGGAACAACCCGCTCAAGGCGCGCTGGATGGGCGTCAGCGGCGCCGTCGGGATCCACGGCACCGGCGAGCCGTGGTCGATCGGAACGCGCGCATCGCACGGCTGCATCCGCATGACCGTGCCCGACGTGATCGACCTGTTCCGGCGCGTGTCGATCGGCACGCCGGTTCGCATCGGGTAGGCGCCACCGGGTCGGGCGACAGATCCCGCCCGGCTGAACCGTTGTGATGGGTACTGTCGCTGGCGATGGACACGACCACCCCCGCCGGTCACGTGCTGCGCGCACCGACCGCCGGTGACGCGGAAGCCGTCGCCGAGCTGCTGCGTGCGCGTGACGTCGCCGACCTCGGCGAGGCGGAGGTCACGGTCACCGACGTCCGGTCCGACTGGGAGCTGTGCGACCTCGAGTGCGACGCCTGGATCGTGGAGGATGACTCCGGCGCGCTGGCCGCGTACGCGATCGTGACCGGCGCGGACGTGCTCGTGGCGGTGCATCCGGACTCGGTCGGCCGGGGCTTCGGCACGGAGCTGCGGCTGGCGGCCGAGTCCCAGGCTCGCGCACGCGGCCTGCGGGTGGTGCGACAGTTCGTGCCGACGGCCAACACCGCGGCGCGCGTCCTCCTGCTGGAGGCGGGCTGGTGGCCCGTGCACCATTACTTCCGCATGCGCCTGGCACTCAAGGAAGCTCCGCCGCCACCACCCGCCCTCGTGCGGACCTTCGACGAGGAGCGCGACACCGAGGAGGTCTGGCATCTCGTGCAGGGCGCCTACACCGGCGTCGAGGGCCATCTGCCGCAGTCGCTGGAGGGATGGCGCGCCACCGGCATGGACAAGCCCGGCTGGGATCCGGAACTGTGGCTGCTGCTGCACGACGCCCAGGGCATCGTCGGCGCCGCGCTGGGGGAGAAGGGCGACACCGGCCAGAAGCGGGTGGGCATGATCACCACGCTGGCCGTCGCTCACCGCGCCCGCGGCCAGGGCAAGGGGCTGACGCTGCTCTTGCTGCTGATAGATGCGTTCAAGCGCAAGCGGCTGCGCTACGCCGAGGCGACGGTCCATGGCCGCACGGCTGCCGCGGCACGGTTGTACGAGTCGGGCGGGATGACGCCGGCGCGGCGCAGCGAGCGCTGGGAGAAGGTGCTCGGTGTCTGAGCTCTCACGTCTCGCCGCGCGCGCCCGCGAGGAGGGGCGGCTCGGGATCGACACGGAGTTCATGCCCGAGGGCCGCTATCGCCCGCTGCTCTGCCTCGTGCAGGTCTGCGTCGGCGACGAGATCGTCGTGCTCGACCCGCTGGAGGAGGATCTCGGCGATCCCGCGCCGCTTGCGGAGGTGTTCGCCGACCCCGCGATCGAGGTGGTCCTGCACGCGGGCCGGCAGGACGTCGCGATCCTCCGCCGCGCCTGGAGCGCCAGGTTCGCGAACGTCTTCGACACGCAGATCGCCGCCGGCTTCGCCGGCTTCTCCGCGCAGGCCGGGTACACGGGCCTGCTGCACGACGTGCTCAAGATCCGGCTCGAGAAGTCGGCATCGTTCACGCGCTGGGATGCCCGGCCGCTGACGCCCGAGCAGCAGCGCTACGCGCGCGAGGATGTCGAGCACCTGCTGCCGCTGGCCGACGAGCTGCAGCGGCGGCTGACCGACCGGGGGCGGCTGGAGTGGGCGCGCGAGGAATGCCTGGTGATCGCGGCGGCGACCGACGAGCGCGCGCCCGAGGATGCGTGGCGGCGGCTGCCGCGCATCTCCGGGCTGGACCCGCGCGGTCGCGCCCTGGCGCGCGAGCTGGCGGCCTGGCGCGAGCGCGCCGCCTCGGCGGAGGATCGCCCTGTCGGGTCGATCGTGCGCGACCCGACGCTGGTGGAGCTCGCCAAGCGAGCGCCGAGCAGCACGCAGGCGCTGGGCCAGATCCGCGGCGCGGGGCCGGACGTCATCCGGCGCCGCGCGCGCGACATCCTCGCCGCCGTGGAGCGTGGGCGCGCGGCACCGCCGATCACCTTCGACGAGAGCGAGCGGCTCGCGACGGACGCCGTCGACGGGCCGACGATCGCGCTCGCCGAGGCGCTCGTGCGGGCCCGCGCGCAGGAGGCCGGACTCGCCTACGAGCTGATCGCCGCGCGCGCCGACCTCTCGCCGATCGTGGTCGCCTCGCGGCGCGCGAAGCCCGAGCCGGACGTGCGCACCCTGCGTGGCTGGCGCCGCGAGCTGGTCGGCGCCGAGCTGCTCGAGCTGCTCGCCGGCAACCGCCGGCTCGGCGTGGTCAACGGCCGGGTGGAGGTGGCCTCAGGCCCGTGAGCAGCGCCTCGAGCAGGCGCGGCGCAACGGCGGCCGCCGGCGCGAGGTCGCCGCCGGTGAGGAGCAAGCGGTAGATGACCGGCCCGGCGAGCATGTCGATCGTGAGCTCGATGTCGACGTCGTCGCGCACTTCGCCGCGGTCGCGCGCCCGCGCCAGCACGATCCGCATCACGCGCCGCCGTGGCTCGACGAGCTGCGCGTAGAAGATCGCGTGCAGCTCCTCGTCACGGCTCGCCTCGGCCAGCAGCCGTGGCATCAGCAGCGCGGCGTTGCGGTCGGTGGCGATCGAGACCACCGCGGCCGCGACCGCCGCGTAGTCCCCGGCCAGCGAGCCGGTGTCGGGCACCGGCAGCTCCGCGCCGACGTACTGGATCGCGTCCTTGACCAGCTCGGCCTTGGAGTCCCAGCGCCGGTAGATCGTCGCCTTGCCGACGCCGGCACGGCGCTGGACCTGCTCCATCGTCAGGCGCTGGTAGCCGACCTCGACGAGCAGATCCAGCGTCGCCCGCACGATCGCGCGATGCGAGCGCTCGGACCGCGGCCGGCCCGGCGGGCGCCGGTCCGTCGCGGTCCGAGCGGGCCCGCTGCTCACGCCGGCACCGGCTGCGCCGAGGGCGCGTGGGCGGGCAGCGCCACGAGCGTGATCACGGCGCCGAGCGCGGCGATCGCGGCCCCCGCGAGCGCTGCGGTCTGCATGCCGTCGACGAACGCCTGCTGCGCTGCGTCCGAGACGCGGCCGCCGGTGCCGCCGCCGATCCGGTGGGCCACCGCGAGCCCGCCGGCGAGCGACTGGTTCGCCATCTCCGCCACGCCGCTCGGGAGCCCCTGGGTGACGCCGTCCATGCCCGCACGGTAGCCGCTGGACAGGAGCGACCCGAGCACCGCGACGCCCAGCGCGCCGCCCATCGTCCGCGTGGCGTCGTTGACCGCCGAGCCGACGCTCGCCTTGGCGAGCGGGAGCGATCCCATGACCGACTCCGTGGCGGGCGCCATGATCAGGCCCATGCCGAGCCCGAGCACGAGCAGGACCGCCGCGACGAGCCCGTAGCCGCTGCCGACCTCGGCGCCGGAAAGCATCGTCAGCCCGACCGCGACGAACGCCAGCCCGGCGCCGACGACGCGCTTCGTGCCGACGCGCTCGCTCAGCTTCGCCGACAGCGGCCCGCCGAGGATCAGTCCGGCTGCGACCGGCATCACGCGCAGTCCGCTGTCGAATGCGCCGTAGCCGAGCACGGACTGCAGGTACTGCGTCAGGAAGAAGATCGTCCCGAAGAGCGAGAAGAACGCCACCGTGATCGCGCCGCTGGCGGCCGAGAAGCGGCGGTTGAGAAACAGCCGCACGTCGAGCATCGGCTGGCGCACCCGCAGCTCCCAGGCGATGAACGCGGCGAGCGCGACGGCCGCCAGGGTGAACGCGCCGAGGATCATGCCGTCGGTCCAGCCGCGGGCCGGCGCCTCGATGACGCCCCAGACCAGCGCGCCGAGCCCGAGGCTCGAGAGCGCGAAGCCACCGGCGTCGAGCCGCGGCTTCGCCGGGTCGAGCGACTCGGGCACCAGCCAGCGCCCGCTGAGCAGCGCCGCGGCGACGATCGGGAGGTTGACGAGGAAGACGAGGCTCCAGTCGCCGTGCTCGACCAGCCAGCCGCCGGTCACGGGCCCGATCACGATGCCGAGCCCGGAGACGGCGGCCCAGATGCCGATCGCCTTGGCGCGCTCGTTCGCGGGGAAAACGGCGGTCAGGATCGAGAGCGTCGAAGGCATGATGAAAGCGCCGCCGACGCCCATCAGCGCCCGTGTCGCGATCAGCATGTCCGAGGACTCGGCCAGGGCTGAGAGCCCTGATCCCAGCCCGAATACGGCGAGCCCGAACGTGAGCGCCTTCTTGCGTCCGAAGCGGTCACCGAGCGCGCCTGCCGTCAGCAGTACGGCGGCGAACACCAGCATGTAGGAGTCGACGATCCACTGCAGGTCCGATGCGCTTGCATCGAGATCGCGCTGGAGCGTGGGCAGCGCCACGTTGAGGATCGTGTTGTCGAGCGCGATCACCAGCAGGGAGAAACAGAGGACGATGAGCGTCCACCAGCGGCGAGGATCTGGGACGGCGGGATCGGAGACGGCGGGAGACATGGGGCAACCTCTGGGGAGTTGGATTACGAAACGGAACGCTGCCGTTTCATTTGTCTCGCGCAAGGTAGCCTATGTTGATCCGAAACGCAAGCGTTCCGTTTCGGAAATCTCAGGGAGCCGGCCGGACCACCTCGAAGTCGCTGCCGCGGAGGCGGCCCAGCTGCTGCAGCTGATCGTTGTCCCAGCGGGGATGCGGCGCTCCCGTCACATACCAGTCCGAGCCGTTGTCGGCCACGATCAGCCCGTATTCCTTCATCGCCTGAGCGACGACGCGCGCCTGTCGCGGCAGGCCCGAGATGTCCGTGCCGGCGCGGAGTCGCAGGCGCTCGCCCATCCGCGGCAGCGCCGGGTCGGAGTCCGAGGAGGCGAAGTGGCGCGCCGGGAAGACGAATGCGCTCCGGCTCTCGGACACGGTCATCCGCAGCGCGTGGTCGATGCGTCCGCGCCTGACCTCCTGGTAGCGCGCCAGCAGCGGCAGGATCGGCAGGCCGGCCGCGTCCGCGCTCGTCCAGCCGGATGGCCGCAGCCGCGGCCTGCGCAGGCTCCAGGTGGCGCCGGAGCCTGCCGTCCAGCGGCCGCTCTGCTTGCGCAGGGCATACAGCTCGAACAGCTTGCAGCGGCTGCGGTCGACGAGCAGCGCATGGCGGTCGCCGTCGGAGTCCGGGCCGCCCTCGATCTGCACGCCGCGCGGGATCGGGTAGCGCACGCGGTCCGATTCGCCCGCGTACTCGAAGCGCACCCTGGAGCGCCTGGTCGCGCGGCCGACCACGTCGTAGGGGATCCCGATCGGGCCGCCCTCCCAGAGGCCGGAGCCGAAGTCGGCCTTGAGCGCGCCGCCGACACCGATCGAGCGCACGATCGCCGCCGAGTCGGGGGCCACGGGCAGCGTGTCGACGCGCTGGTTCGTGGACCAGGACGGTGGGAAGAGCGGGCAGCCGGCGATGGCGGCGGCCGCGGCGAGCGGGGCGAGCATCATCAGGTTTCTATCGGCAATTCCTTATCCGGCGCTTGGAAATGTCCGGGAACGTTGGACGGGACATGACCGCCGTGAGCCTCCCAGCCCCCAACTCCCTCGCGTGCGAGGCCCCCACCGTCGTGATCCGCTCCGGTGCGCTTCTGCACCGCGTGCGCGCGGCTGCCGTCGCGGTCTGGCGGCTCGCGCCCGGACGCTACCTCGCCATCCCCGACGGCGACGACGTCGTCGTCCTGCCGCTCGGCCGCCTCACCCGGATCGGCCGGCGCACGACGTCGGACATCGTGCTCGACGACACCACGGTCTCGCGCCGCCATGCGCTCGTGCTGGAGCGCGAGGGCGCGCCGGTGATCGCGGACGACCGCAGCCTCAACGGCGTCTTCGTCAACGGCCGGCGCGTACAGGAGTCGCCGTTGCACCACGGCGACGAGGTGCGCATCGGCGACCGGCTGATGAGGTATCTGGAGATTTCGCCTGCCAGGCGAGACGCTCGTACCTCGCGCTCGCCTTCGGCGACGTTACGCTAGGCGACGAAGGCGTCGAAGGCGGGACGGCTCGAGCCGTCCCGCTCGCGCAGCCCGCAGTCGTAGGCCGGATCGGCCGTGACCGTGTACTGCGTGAACAGGCCGACGCCGGGCGTGCCCTCGTAGCGCGCGATCGCGTCGGCGAGCATCGCGCCCTGCTCGACCCGCTGGCGCCGCGGCGAGAAGGTCCTGCCGTAGCGGCGCTCGACGCCCTCGAGCCGGACGCCGCCCTCGGTCGCGTACACGAGCGGGCCGCCGTCGGCGGCGCCGCGCCCGCGCCAGCGCCCGGCGATCTGTGCGCGCATCGCGCTCACGCGGTCGCCGCCGAGCTCGGCGTCGTTGTAGTTGTGAAACGACCAGACCCAGCGCTCGCCGCCCTCGAAGCCGCGCCGGTCGAGCGAGTCGAGCAGCGCGGCGTTGAAGGGGCGCTGCTCGGTGATCATGAACGGCCGGTCGGACTCGGCGTCGGATATCGACGGGGCCAGGCACGTGACGTCGACCTCGTGCCGGCGCGCGATCGCGTCGACCGTCGTGATCATCTCCGCGACACGCTCGGCGACGTCGTCCTGCGGCCAGATCTGGAGGTTGGGCTCGTTGACGACCTCGAAGCAGGACATCCGGCACGAGTAACGCAACCACAGCGCCGCGACGAAGTGCGCCCACGGGCTGTCGGGCCCATGGCCGGACCGCGGCATCCGCCACTCCGGCGACTTGCCGTGGAAGTGGACGCCCGTGTGGTTGACCCAGCGCGGATAGCGGTACGGCATCAGGATCGCCTGCAGCCCGTCGGCCACGACCGCGTCGACCTGCGCGTCGAGCGCCTCCAGGTGGGGCCGGCCGGGATTGGCCGGATCCTCGAGTGCGATCGCGCCGTCGGGCTGCACGAACGGCCAATCGACCCAGAAGCGCACGTGCGTTGCGCGCGCGATCAGCGGCGGCGCCCACGGCTGGACCCGCAGCACCGTGTAGTCCTGCAGCACGCCGGGCGTGCGCAGGCCCTGCGGGGTGAGGTCGAAACCGCGCCCCATCGCGCTCGGGAGCGGGGGTTGACGCGGCATCGCCGGCGCCCGACCCGTGCCGGCGGCGAGCCACGCCGCGCCCGCGGCGGCGAGGGCCTCGCGGCGCGTGAACGGCATGCGCCCATCAAAGCAGGGGTCCGGCGGCGCCCGGACGCCCCGCCGTTTGCTGCCGCGAGCATCTGGGGAGGCCTCTCCCAGAACGTGCAATCCGCAAGGGGGAGGGATCACATGCTGGGGGCGATCATCCTGGGAATCGTGGCGGGCTACCTCGGACGCCTCCTGATGCCCGGACGCGATGCGATGGGGTTCATCGCGACGGTCCTGCTCGGCATCGCCGGCGCCGTCGTCGGCTTCCTCGTGTTCACCGAGCTGCTCAACATCGGCGACAACGCGATGTTCGATCTCGGCGGTCTGATCGGCGCCGTCATCGGCGTGATGATCCTGCTCGGTCTCTACCGCGCGGTGCTCGGCAACAAGGAGCATCCGCTTGCGCGCTGACGCTTTCCCCCCAATGCAATGAGGAGCAAGAGATGAAACTTCCGGCGAATCAGAAGATCCCGACTGACCAGCTGCGGAAGATGGCGGTCGCAGCGCTGTTGACCGCACTGGACGGCGACGACGGCGAGACCAAGGAGAAGTCCGGGCGCGGCGGCTTCCGCAAGCTGGCCGCCGGCGCGGTGATCTCCGCCGCGGGCTACGCGGCCTTCAAGAACCGGGATCTCATCCGCGAGCAGTTGCAGTTGCTCGCCGGCCAGGACGGCGAGGACGAAGAGGCCGAGGACTTCGAGGACGAAGAGGCCGAGGACGAGCTCGTCGAGGAGCCCGAGGCCGAGGAGCCCGAGCCCGACGATGCCGAGGACGCCGCAGGCGACGAGGACGAGGAGGACGACGAGGAGGCCGCTCCGGCTCGGCGCAAGCGTCCGAGCCGCGCCCGCGCGTAGCCGAGAGTCCAGGCTCAGGTCCGCTGCGGCAGCGCGTCACGACGCCGCCGGCGTGCCGCGAGGCGGGCCATCACGCCCGGGGGCGGCTTGCCCCCGGTCGACAACCAGGACCCGGCGAGGATCAGCAGCAGACCGGCGACCGCGCTGAGCCCGATCCCTTCGCCCAGCACGACGATGCCGAGCGCCACCGCGACGACGGGGTTCACGAACGTGATCACGGTCGCGCGGCCAGGGCCGACCGCGTGGATCAGGGCGAAGAAGAGCAGGAACCCGAGCGCGCTGCACGCGAGCCCGAGCACCAGCACCGACAGCAGCGTCTGGGTCGAGGGCATCTGCGCGGGCGCCGAGAACGCGGCGGCCGGCGCGAGCACGAGCGTCGAGATGCCCATCGAGGCCGTCACCGGGCCGAGCGGGTCGATGTCGCGGAAGCGGTGCTTGATGATGATCGGGCCCGCGGCGTAGCCGACGGCCGCGAGCAGGATCGCCAGCGCGCCGAGCAGCTCGCCCGGACGCCCGGCCACGTCGAGCCCGAGCAGCACGACGACACCGGCGAAGCCGACGATCAGGCCGACGAGCCGCGCGCCCTCGGCACGCTCCTCGTGGTCGACGCGCAGCGCCATCAGCGCGACGATCAGCGGCACCGCCGCGATCAGGATCGCGGCGAGCCCCGAGCTGACGCGCTCCTCGCCGAAGCCGATCAGGGGCCACGGCAGGCAGATCTCCACGAGCGAGTAGACCAGCAGCGGCTTCCAGTGCTTGCCGAGCCCGCGCAGCGCCCCCTTGTGCCACGCGTAGGGGAGCAGCACCACGAGCGCCACGGCGATGCGGCCGAACGCGACCCAGATCGGCGAGATGTCCTCGACGGCGAGCTTGATGAAGAGGTAGGGGATGCCCCACAGCACCGAGACGGCCGCGAAGAGCCACCAGGCTCGTGCCGTCATGCCGGAGGGCGCCATGCCTCCCATGACAGCATCCCGGCCGTCGCCGCTCCAGTCGGATCGCTTGCAGCGGCCAGCAGGTCTGCTGATGGCCTACGCTTGCGCTCGTGCCCACGCGGATCGCACTGCTCGGCGACAAGGACCTGCGCAAGGTCACCCATCGCGAGTTGGAGGCCGCGATCGCGCTCCTGCCCGCGGGCGTCGAAGCGCGCTGGGTGGGCTCGGACACGCCCGCCGCACGGAGCCTCGCCGGCGTCGACGGGCTCTGGGTGATCCCCGGCACGCCGTATCGAGACGAGGCGGCCGTCGACGCGGCGATCGGCTGGGCGCTCGACTCCGGCACCCCGTTGCTGGGCACCTGCGGAGGGTTCCAGTACACGGCGATCGCGCTCGCGCGCCGGCTGGCCGGCGTCGCCGATCCGGCGCACGCGGAGGCCGACCCCGACGCCGCCGACCCCGTGATCGCCCAGCTCGCGTGCAGCCTCGTCGGCGAGCGGCGAGAGGTGACCTGCGTGCCGGGCACCAGGCTCGCCGAGATCTGCGGCGGCGAGCCGTTCTCCGGCTTTCACTGGTGCGGATACGGGCTCGCCGAGGACTTCGAGGAGCGCCTCGAGTCGGCGGGTGTGGTCATCTCGGCGCGTGCGCCGGACGCCGGCGTCGAGGCAATCGAGCTGCCCGCGCACCCGTTCTTCGTCGCGACGCTCTTCCAGCCGCAGGTCGGTGCGCTCGCCGGGCAGCCGCTGCACCCGCTGATCGGCGCGTTCGCGGAGGCGGCGCGTGGCCTGGTCCACCGCTGACATCCCCGACCAGACCGGCCGCCGCGCGATCGTCACCGGCGCCAACAGCGGCCTCGGGCTGATCGCCGCGCGCGAGCTGGCGCGCAACGGCGCGTCGGTCGTGCTCGCCTGCCGCAACATGCAGAAGGGCGAGCTCGCGCTCGCCGAGGTCCGCGCGGCCGGCGGGGACGCCGAGCTCGCCGCGCTCGATCTCGGCAACCTGGCGTCGGTGCGCGAGTTCGCGGCGGCCCAGGAGCGCCCGCTGGACCTGCTCGTCAACAACGCGGGCGTGATGGCCCCGCCGCGCTCGGAGACCGCCGACGGCTTCGAGCTCCAGCTCGGCACGAACCATCTCGGTCACTTCGCGCTGACCGGCCTGCTGCTCGAGCGTCTGAAGGCGGCCGCGGCGCCGCGCGTCGTGTCACTTCCCAGCATCGGCCACCGCATCGGGAAGATCGACTTCGACGACCTTCAGAGCGAGCGCCGCTACCGGCGCTGGGGCGCGTACGGGCAGTCCAAGCTCGCCAACCTGCTGTTCATGCGCGAGCTCGACCGGCGCGCGCGGGCGGCCGGCCTGCCGCTCGTGAGCGTCGCCGCGCATCCGGGCTACTCGGCGACGAACCTGCAGTTCGCCGCGCCGCCGCTCGCCGACCGGATCGTGATGCGCGTGCTCAACCTGGTCGTCGCGCAGAGCGCGGACGCGGGAGCGCTGTCGCCGCTCTATGCCGCGACGATGCCGGACCTGCCCGGCGGGAGCTACGTCGGGCCCGACGGGCCCGGGGAGTGGCGCGGCAGCCCGCACCTCGTCGGCATGAGCAAACGCGCGCAGGACCCGGAGACCGCCCGCCGGTTGTGGGAGGTCTCCGAGTCGCTGACGGGCGTTCGCTACGCCTTCTAGTCGCTACGGGGTCGACGCCTCGAGATCCTTCTGGGCCTGCTCGAGCGCGTCCTCGGCCTCGTCGGGCACGTTCGCGTTGTCCTTGACCTCGTCGATCGCGTCGCTGGCGGTGTCGGTGGCGTCCTCGGCGAGGTCCTCGGCGCCGGCCTGGATCTCGGCTGAGGCCTCCTCGGCCGACTTCGTGCCGTCCTGGACGTCCTGGACGGCCTTCTCGGCGTCCTGGCGGAGCTCCTCGCCCTGCTGCTGGAGCTCGGCGGCGTCCTTCTGGATCTTCTCCGAGTCCGAGTCGCCTCCACAGGCGGCGAAGCCGAGGGCGGTGACGGTGAGAAGCGAAGCGATGCTGCGGCGGAGCGTGAACATCTGGGCCATCCTTGTGTGTGGGGGGTGGGACGAGCACCACACTGCCGCCCCGCAGCAGCCCTGCCATCGGGGACGCTCCCGGAGATTCCCCCTGAACCGCGGTCTCAGGGGGATCTCAGGGATGGTGTGGCTCACCTATCCGGAGGGCAGCAGGCAGCGCAACGCGTAGCCGGCGGGCAGCGCCACGCGGCGCTGGGCGAAGTACGCCTGTGCCTCGGCTCCGCCCATCCAACGGCCCTTCGCGGCGGTCGTGGCGCCCGCGCTGTCGAAGCTCCAGATGTCCAGCCCGCGCGCGATGTCGTTGGCGAAGAGGTAGAAGTCGCCGGCAGGGTCGATCGCCGGCGTCTTCGCCGACCACGTGTCGGAGCCAGGGAAGCGTGCCGAGCCGATCTCCTTCACGCCGTCGCCCGAGACCTGCGTGCCGCCGATCGTGATCCCGGTCAGGCCCGAGAGGTCGAGCACGCGCGTGCCGCCGTTGTACCAGGCGATCGTCATGACCTGTTCGGCCTCGTGCACGTCGAACACGTGCGCCGTGCAGGTCCCGTCCGGCGTCGTCGTCGGCCGGACGTCGTCGATGTTGTAGTAGCCCACGAGCGCGGGGTTACGCTCGAGGGCGCCGGTCACCTCGTAGAACCAGACGCCCCCGTTCGGGCACTGACCCGTCCCCTGTGCGCCGGCGAACTCGTCCTCGACGACCAGGTACTCGCGCTCCGTGCCGCTCGCGTCGGTGAGCGTGAACGGGTCGGCCTGGTGCCAGACGTTGATCGCCGGGTTCAGGAACGACGTGATCAGCTCCGGCGCGCCGGGATGGGTGGTGTCGATGATCACGCCCTGCGACAGCGCCGCTGAGTACGCGCGCGTGCCGTCCTCGTTGAACGTGATGTCGTGCGACTCGGTGCCGAGTCCGGGCCGGGTCGGCAGCGCGAGCTCGCGCGTCGCGCCCGGGTGGCCGGGTCTTGAGATGTCGGTGTACTCGATCGCCGGCTGGGTCGAGGTGATCAGGTCGGAGTTCGAGTTGTAGAGCCAGTTGCCGCTCGGGTGCACGGTCATGTTGTGCGAGCCCTGGGCGAACTCCACGAAGGAGACCGTCCGCGGCGCGAGCGGGTTCGTGATCTCGGCGATGAACGTGCCGTTCCGGCCGGTGCCGTCGCTCTTGCGGGCGTCGAAGCCGCGCGCTGCCGCCTCCCGGTAACAGGTCGACGTGCCGTCGCCGTAGGTGTCGGAGGTGTAGGTCACGAAGGTGCGGCCGGGAAGGTCCGCCTGGCGGAAGACCTGCACGTCGCCCTGGGTGACGCCGCAGTCGTAGACCGATGTGATACGCGCGCGCTGCGGGTTGGTCACGTCGACGATCTGGAGCCCGTTGCGGTACGTGCCGGCCAGCGCGTACTGGCGCCCGCCCAGCCTCGCGAACTCGATGTCGGTGCCGTAGTTCGGGACCGTGCCGTTCTTCGCGGCGAAGGGGATGTTCTTGACGTGCGTGACGTTCGGGCTCGTGATGGGCTCCTCGGCGGCGCTCGCCGCCGGGGCTCCGGCCAACGCGCCCATGAACGCGGCCGCCGCTGCAAGTCGTCTCATGCGCATGCAGGCTCGAACGCGAACGCGCCGCAGAACTGGCGGTCAGGTCGGAGACGTGACGCGTCGCGCTCGCGCTCCCGGGACGTCGCGGCACGCTGTGGGCGCTCGTCAACAAGGCGTACCTCGCGGACAACTTCCTCTTCTGCGTGCTCGAGGATCCGTTCACGACGGCGGAGCGCACGCTCATCGAGGCCGGTCGGCAGGACCTCGTCCGTCAGTTGCGCCTGGAGCTCCAGGAGCTGAAGAACCCCATCCTGGCCGCGGCGGTCGAGGCGCTCGCGGGGCGCAAGGTCCTCGCATGTCACAGCCAGGTCGTCTTCGACCCGGACATGGTCGTCCAGGTCTTCGTCCTCGCGCCGCTCGCCCCGGAGCTCGTGTCTATGCTGGCCGCCTGAACGTCGTAGCCCGCAACAACGTGAGGGTCTCCGGCGCGGAGACGGCGCAGCCGATGCTCTTCGCGCACGGCTTCGGCTGCGATCAGCAGATGTGGCGCCTGGTCACGCCCGCGTTCGAGGACGACCATCGGGTGGTGCTGTTCGACCACGTCGGCGCCGGCGGGTCGGACCAGAGCGCGTACGACCGCCGCCGCTACGACTCGCTCGACGGCTATGCCGAGGACGTCCTCGAGATCTGTCGCGAGCTCGACCTGAAGCGCGTGATCTTCGTCGGCCACTCCGTCAGCGCCATGATCGGTGTGCTGGCGGCGACGCGGGAGCCCGACCGGTTCGAGAAGCTGATCCTCGTCGGGCCCTCGCCCCGCTACCTCGACGACGGCGACTATGGCGGCGGCTTCAGCCGCGCCGACATCGAGGAGCTGCTCGATTCGCTCGAGAGCAACTACCTCGGCTGGTCGAGCGTGATGGCGCCGGTGATCATGGGGAACCCGGACCGCCCCGAGCTGGGCGAGGAGCTGACGAACAGCTTCTGCCGCAGCGATCCCGAGATCGCCGCGCACTTCGCGCGCGTCACGTTCCTCTCCGACAACCGCGCCGACCTCGCGAACGTGAAGGTCCCGACGCTGGTCCTGCAGTGCTCCGAGGATGCGATCGCGCCGCGGGCCGTGGGCGAGTACGTGCACGCGCAGATCCCCGGCAGCCGGCTTCTGGTCCTGGACGCGACCGGGCACTGCCCGAACCTGAGCGCCCCGGCGGAGACGATCGCCGCCATCAGGTCGTTCCTCTAACCCTGGCGGGCTCGTTGGCCGAGTACGACGAGACCCACGAGGATCTCTACGAGAACGCCCCCTGCGGGTACCTGTCGACGCTCCCGGACGGAACGATCGCGAAGGTCAACCAGACCTTCCTGAGATGGACGGGCTACAGCCGCGAGGACCTGGTCGGCCGCAGGCGCTTCCAGGACCTGCTCCCGGTCGGCGGCAGGATCTACCACGAGACCCACTACGTCCCGCTGCTGCGGATGCAGGGAAAGGTCCGGGAGATCGCGCTGGAGGTGGTCTGCGCGGACGACCGCCGGCTGCCGGTGCTGTTCAACTCCGACCTCACGCGGGATGCGGACGGGGAGCCCGCGCTGATCCGCACGACCGTGTTCGACGCGACCGACCGCCGCCAGTATGAGCGCGAGTTGCTGCTCGCACGCGATCGGGAGCGCGCCGCGCGCGAACGCACGGAGCGCCTGGCGCGGATCACGGCGGTGCTGGCCGCCGCGCTCGACCCGGCGCGGATCGCGGCCGCGATGGCCGAGGAGCTGAGCACGAGCAGCGCCGCCGCCGAGGTGGCGCTCGCGCTCTGCGACGAGCACGAGGGAAGTCTCCGGGACGTCGCAGCCTCCGGATCCGAGACGGTGGACCGGGGGTCGTGGCGATTCGGCGGCGCCGACGCGGAGCAGGCGGCGACCGAGGCGCTGCAGTCGCTCGCGCCGTTCTTCCAGGCCGCGGCGGAGCTCGGAGCGCTGGCCGTGCTGCCGCTGGTGGTCGAGGGGCGGTCGATCGGCGTGCTGTCGCTCGGCTTCCCCGACGCGCGCGATGTCTCCGACGAGGATCGCTCGTTCCTGGTGGCGGCCGCGAGTCAGTGCGCGCAGGCGGTCGAGCGGGTCCGTCTGCAGGCGCAGACCGAGCGGGCGGCGCGCCGCTGGGCCTTCCTGGCGGAGACGAGCAGCGCGCTCGACGAGTCCCAGGAGCTCGCGCGGCGGGCGCAGCGGCTCGTCGACCTGGTCGTCGCGCGCATCGCGGACCTCGCACGCGTCGAGATCACGGAGGACGGAAACCGGACGACGGTCGCGGTGGCCGCCCGCGACCGGATTGCCGGCCCCGGCCCGCTCGTCGACGCGGCGGTGGCGGAGGCTGCCGCGAGCGGAGAGCCGCAGCTGGTGCTCGAATCGGACCCGGCTGCGCCGCTGTCGCTCGCCGCCCTGCCGCTGCGCGCGCGGGGCCGTGAGCTCGGGATGCTCACGCTGGCCTCGTTCGAGCCCGAGCGACGATTCGGTCCCGAGGACATGGCGTTCCTGACCGGCCTGGCGGACCGGGCTGCCCTCGCGCTCGAGAACGCACGCCTCTACGAGGAGGCGCGCTCGGTCGCCCACACGCTCCAGCAGAGCATGCTCCCCGGGGAGCCGCCGCACGATCCGCGCTTCCAGGTCGCCACGAAGTACCGGCCCGCCGTCGAGACGCTCGAGGTCGGCGGCGACTGGTACGACACCTTCGCCGTCGCGGAGCGGACGATCGGGATCGTGGTCGGCGACGTCGTCGGCCGCGGTATCCAGGCCGCCAGCGCGATGGGCCGGCTCCGCAGCGCGATCCGCGCGCTGGCGGGAGTGCTGCTCGGGCCCGCCCGCCTGATCGAGCGCCTCGACACGTTCGCCGAGCAGATCGAGACCGCGCGCTGGGCGACCCTCGCCTACGCCGAGATCGAGCTCGACACGGGCCACACGCGCTTCGCCTGCGCCGGCCATCCTCCGCCCCTGCTCGCCCAGCCGGGAGAACCGCCGACGCTGCTGTGGGAGGGCCGCTCGACGCCGCTGGGCAAGTTCGCGGGCATGCCCCGGCGCTCCGAGGCCACGCTCACGCTCCAGCCCGGGGCGCGGCTCCTGCTCTATACCGACGGGCTCTTCGAGCGCCGCGACCGGTCGCTCGACGAGGGGCTCGACCGGCTCGTCGCGGAGTTCGACAGCCGCCGGGACGAGCCGCTGCCGGTGCTGATCGAGGAGTTGACCGCGGCGATGCTGGCCGACGAGCAGGGCCAGGACGACGTCTGCCTGCTCTGCCTCTCGTTCGGCGTCGCACCGGATCGTGGGTGAGTCGGGCCCCTGACCTGGCGGCTCCCGGACTCCGTCGTGAGGGGTTCAGATGCAAACGGCGCGGGAAGCCCTCGCGCACCCCCCGCATTCAGGACAAAGGACACGACGTGAGCACTTCAGAAGCCGCCCCCGGCACGGAGAAGCGATCGGCCCGCCGCCCCGAGGGTCCGGCGCACGCTCGCAAGGGCTCGCTCGGCCAGACGCTCAAGCGGACGTTGACCGAGTTCAAGGAGGACGAGCTCACCGACCGCGCCGCGGCGCTCACCTACTACGCGATCCTCTCGGTCTTCCCCGCGCTGCTCGCGCTGGTCTCGATCGTCGGGATCGTCGGGGACCCGCAGAAGGTCACCGACACGCTCACAGAGGTCGTCTCGTCGGTCGGGCCGAGCTCGGCCGTCGACACGTTCAAGGGCCCGATCGAGAGCCTGACGAAGAACAGCAGCACGGCCGGCATCATGCTGATCGTCGGCATCGTCGCGGCGCTGTGGACGGCCTCCGGCTACGTCGGCGCGTTCATGCGCGCCGCGAATGTCATCTACGAGGTCGAGGAGGGCCGCTCGTTCATCAAGCTGCGGCCGCTGCAGATGCTCGTGACGCTCGTGCTCGTGCTGCTGCTCGCCCTCGTGCTGGTCGCGCTGGTGCTGACGGGCCCGCTCGCCGAGGCTGTCGGGTCGGCCATCGGCATCGCCGACAGCGCGGTGACGGTCTGGGACATCGCCAAGTGGCCCGTCCTGCTCGCGGTCGTGGTCGGCATGATCGCGCTGCTCTACTTCGCGTCGCCGAACGCCAAGCTCGGCGGCTTCAAGTCGATCGTCCCGGGCGCGGTCTTCGCGATCGTGGTCTGGCTGGTCGCGTCCGCCGCGTTCGCGTTCTATGTCGCGAACTTCGGCTCCTACGACAAGACCTACGGCACGCTCGGCGGGGTCGTGATCTTCCTCGTCTGGCTCTGGATCACGAACCTGGCGATCCTGTTCGGCGCCGAGCTCAACGCGGAGCGCGAGCGCTCCCGGCAACTCGAATCCGGCACCCCGGGGGCCGAGCGCGAGCTGCAGCTAGACGAGCGATCCGAGGTGAAGCCGTCCAAGCGCGCCCGCACCGCGTGACCGCGCGTCACCGCGGTGCCGCCAGGGACTGCCCGGCGTCGACGATGTCGACGCGCATGTTGCACTCCATCATCCGCAGCGCCGCTGCACCGAGCTCCGGGTCGATGTGCGCCACCGCATCGCGGACGACGCGGATGTCGAAGTGCCGGACGTACGCGTCGAGGGCGGTGTAGAGGATGCACTGCTCGGTGACCTGCCCGGCGAGCACGATCGTCTCGACGCTGCGCGCGCGCAAGAGGTGGTCGAGCGCGGTGCTGTAGAACGCGCTGTGGCGCACCTTCTGCAGGAAGTCGGTGCCGTCGGGCGGGACGAGCGGCTCGACGAGGTCCGGTCGCTCCCCTTCCACCGCCCGCCGCACGATGTCGTCGCGCGTCGCGGTGAAGTCCCCGTAGTTGTCGTTCACGTAGATCAGCCGGACGTCGTCGGCGCCGGTCGCCTCGTCGATGAGCCCCGCCATCGTCGGCACGATCGCTGCGACGCTCTCCGCGAGCACGTCCGCGTCGTCGTGCCCGTACGGGTTGAGCATGTCGATCACCAGGAGGGCGATGTCGCGTGCCATCGGCCTACCGGGCTCCGGCCAGCGCGGCCGCGACCTGCTCGAGGTCCGCGACGAACGCGCCGAAGGCATCGCGCCGCGACGCGTCGTCGCGCGAGCGCAGGATCGAGGAGGGATGCACGGTGACCATCGTGCAGGGTGCGAGCTCCGACTCGAGCGGCCGCCCGCGGTCGCGCGTCACCCGCACCTTGCGATCGACGAGCGCCTGGGCCGCCGTCGCGCCGAGGCAGACGAGCACCTGCGGGCGCACGACGGCCAGCTCGGCATCGAGCCACGGCCGGCAGGCGGCGATGTGCTCGGCGTCGGGCCGCTGGTGGATGCGTCGCTTGCCGCGCGACTCGTAGCGGAAGTGCTTGACCATGTTCGTCACGTAGACCTGGTTGCGCTCGATGCCGGCCTGCTCGAGCGCCCGGTCGAACAGGGCGCCGGCCGGGCCGACGAACGGAGCGCCCTCGCGATCCTCCCGGTCGCCCGGCTGCTCGCCGACGAACATCGCCTGCGCGCGCGACGTGCCCGCGCCGGGGACGGCCTGGGTCGCGTCGGCCCAGAGCTCGCAGGCACGGCACCCCTGCATCGCCGTGCGGAGCTTCGGCAGCGTCGGGCGCTGTGGAACCGGGGCGCCGGTCACGAGGGAACCGCTACCCGGCGATGCTGCACGCCTCGCCGCCGGCGAAGAACCGCGTGTCGGGTTTCGGACGAGCGCCGAGCCGGTCGTGAATCCCGTAAAACACGGCCGAGTTTGCCGGGTATGTACCCTGTCCCGAGCTATGACCTACGTAATCGCCGGCAGCTGCATCAAGGACGATTCCTGCATCGAGGTCTGTCCTGTCGACTGCATCCATCCGAAGCTGGGGGCGCTCGACTTCGAGACCGCCGAGCAGCTCTACATCGATCCCGAGGTCTGCATCGACTGCGACGCCTGCGTCGAGGCATGCCCGGTCGACGCGATCTTCCCCGACTTCGAGCTGCCCGAGAAGTACGAGTACGCGCTCGAGTTCAACGCGCAGTTCTTCGCCGAGCAGGGCACGGCCGAGCGCACCGCGGCGTGATGGCCGGCACGCGACCACGCGTGGCCGTCGTCGGCGCCGGGCCGGCCGGAGCGTTCGCCGCGGCGTGCCTGCTGCGGGCGCGCGGCGACGCGGAGATCGACCTGCTCGAGCGGCTGCCGACGCCGTGGGGGCTGCTGCGTGCCGGCGTGGCCCCCGACCACCAGGAGATCAAGCGCCTGGAGCAGACGTTCGACCGGCAGACGCTGCGGCGCGGCTGCCGCTTCCTCGGCAACGTCGAGGTCGGCGTCGACGTCTCGCACTCCGAGCTGATGCGCCACTACCAGGCGGTGATCTACGCGACCGGGGCGCAGACCGACAAGTCCCTGGGAATCCCCGGCGAGGACCTGCCCGGGAGCTGGGCAGCGACCGAGTTCGTCGCCTGGTACAACGGCCACCCGGACTACCGCGAGCTCGAGTTCGACCTGACCGCGCGGCGGGCCGTGGTGATCGGCAACGGCAACGTGGCGGCGGACGTCGCGCGCGTGCTGACACTGAGCACGCGTGAGCTCGAGCGCACGGACATCGCCGATCACGCGCTGGAGGCGCTGCGCGAGAGCCGGATCGAGGAGGTGATCGTGCTCGGCCGCCGCGGGCCTGCGCAGGCCGCCTTCACCAGCGCCGAGCTGCGGGAGCTGGGCCATCTCGACGGCGTCGACCTGCGGGTCGAGCCCGGCGACGTCGAGCTCGACACGGTCTCGCAGGGGTGGCTGGCCGAGGAGGGGACGTTCACCGCGCGCAAGAACGTCGAGCTGCTGCGCGAGTTCGCGGCCGCGCCCGCGCGCGCCGGCGCCCGGCGGCGCATCGCGCTGCGCTTCCTGCGCTCGCCGGTCGAGATCCGCGGTTCCGGCACGGTGGCGGCGGTCGACGTCCGCCGCAACCGGATCGTCCGGGCCGAGGACGGCACGCTGCGGGCGCAGGCGGCCGACGATGCGGTCGAGACGATCGACTGCGGCCTGGTGCTGCGCTCTGTCGGCTACCGGGCGGTGCCGCTGCCCGACGTGCCCTTCGACGAGCGCCACTATCGTGCTCCCCAACGAGCGCGGCCGGGTGCTCGCGCCCGACGGCGAGCCGCTCCCGGGCGTCTACGCCGTCGGCTGGATCAAGCGCGGTCCGACCGGGATCCTGGGCACGAACAAGCGCGATGCCGAGGACACCGTGAACCGCCTCGTCGAGGACCTCGACGCGGGCGCGCTGCCGCAGCCTCCGAAGCCCGGCCGGGAGGAGATCGACGCGCTGCTGGCCGAGCGCAAGCCGGACCTGGTGAGCGCCGACGGCTGGCGGGCGATCGACGGCCAGGAGCTCGAGCGCGGCCGCAGCGAGCAGCGCCCGCGGGTCAAGCTGGCGTCGCGCGAGCAGTTGCTCGCCGCAGCGCGTTCCTGACGCGACGCTCCGCATCGTCCCATTCGGGATCGGCCCCTCAGCCGACGCGCTCGCCCGCGTCGGACGGCGACGGCCAGCCGGTTCGCCGGCGGCGCCAGCGGACAGATCCAGCGCGGGTCCTACGAGCACGACGGGTTGTAGGCGAAGTTGAAGTCGAGCACGAGCCGGTCGCCCTCGACACCGGGTCGGCGCCCTTGATCGTGTCGAGCACGTAGCGCCCGGCGCCGTACGTCTCGTCGCCGCTCGTCGCGTCCGCGAACGGCACGTAGAGGCCACCGCCGTATCCCTCGAGCCAGTAGAGCTCGAGCGCGAGCATCTCATCGCCGAGCTCGAACCCGGCCGTGCCGAAGCACATGAACGCGGAACGGCTCCTCGCCGCTGGTGGCGATCTCGAGGTCGCGGGCTCCAGCGGCTCGACGGTGGCGAGCACGCGCGCGGCCGGGTCGTAGTCGAATAGTCCAGGCCGGTGAAATCGTCGCGCTCGCCGTCCGGCAGCGGCGACCGCGGAGGTCGGCGAACTGCTCGTCCCGGGCGGCCCGCCAGCGACGCCACGCCGCGGCCGGGTCCGGGTCTTCGCGGACGTCGCGTCGAGCTCGAAGACGCGCCGTCTCCAGTCGGCGAGCGAAAGCGCGCTGTCGATGGACGCGACGGCCGAGGACTCGTATGCCGCGGCGTCATCCGGCGAGTGTTCCCCGCCAGCAGTCCGGACTACGCCTGCGTGCCGGCTCGCTCGCGCTCGACCGGCCGGATGAGGAGGCGGCTGCGACCCGCTAGCGTCTGCTCATGTGAGCGGCCTTCGCCGCGCACTCATCGGGCTTGCCGTCGCGGGCCTCGCGCTCGGGCTGGCGGCGCTCGCGCTCGTAACGGCGAGCGAGGGAGGCGATTCAACCTCCTCGATCATGCTGCGCTGACGCTCGGCTGGGGGTTCGCCGGCGCGGGCATCTTCGCCTGGTGGCGGCGTCCGGACTCGCGTGGGCCCGCTGATCGCACTCGTCGGCTTCACGTGGTTCCTCGGCGCGCTGACGAGCGCGGACACCGCCTGGGCCTACGCTGTGGCGCTGGTCCGCACGCTCTGCTCGGTGCGCTCGTGCACTCTGGCGCGTTCCCGAGCGGGCGCGTGCAGCCGGGGCTCGAGCGCCGGCTGGTGGTCCTCGGCTGGTCCGCCAGATCGCGCTGCCGCTCCTGGCGGTGCTCGTGACGGCGGGCCGACGACTGCCGTCAGTGCCCGGACAACCGCTGCTGGTGTGGGCCACGAGCAGGCGACGAGCGGCGGGAGGGCATCGGCCTCGTCGTCAGCGTCGTGTTGCTCGCCGGGCTCGGCGTGGTGCTGCTGCGGCGCTGGCGCGGCTTCGGCGAGGTGCAGCGGCGCGCGCTCGCGCCCGTCGTCTGGACGGGGGCCGCTTCGTCGTCGTCGGCGTGGACGAGCGTGCTCCCGATCTCGCCGGCGTCCGCCAGCACGCAGGTCTTCGCTGCCTCCTGATCCGGTGATCACCTCGATGCCGTTCGCGTTCCTGGTGGGCCGATGCGCTCGAGCCTGTCGCGGCGGGCGCGGTCAGCGCGCTGTACGAGCGGCGGGCGGGGTGAGCGCGCGCGAGCGCCGCCGATCCGCTCGTCTATCGGTCGCTCGCGCTCCCTACCGGCTGCCCGGATCTCGAACCTACATCGACGGCGGCGACGACGCGTGTCGATCAGCCCGCGCCCAGCGGGCACCGACATGGTGACCGGATCGAGCGCGCGGGCGCCCGTGGCGGCGATCGTGCACGAGCCGGCGCTGCTCGAGACCGCGAGCTGGCGCGCACGGCAGGCGCGGCCGCGACGCTCGCGCTCAGAACCAGCGCGTGCCGCCGAGCAGCACGGGTGCTACGCGACGTTCGCGCCGTCGAGCACGAGGCGGTCGCCGCCGGACGGCGCGGTCGGCGCCGCCGGATCGTGCCGATGCACGAGCGCCCAGCGCCTTCGTCTCGCTGTCGTCCGCTGAACCTCGCGCGCCGGCAGAACGGCACGTAGCAGGCCGCCGCCGGCTCCGCTCGATCGCGAGGCGGAGCTGAGCGCCAGCGTCTCCGTCGCCGAGCTCGCACGCCGGCTCCATCCCGCTGCGCTGACGGAGCGGGACTGGACCGGCGCTGAGGGCCTCGCCGCCCGCGCGCCGTTCCGGTCTCGATCGTCGCGCGCTCGACCGCGGCTCGCCGCCCGCGAGCCCGCCGCCGACGTCGTCGTCATGGAGGCGCGACGAACGCTGCAAGTCGTCGCGATCGCCGGGTCCCGTGCCGCCAGTCGACGACGGCGGATGATCGGCGAAGGCCGTCCCGGGCGTCCGCGCCGCGACGCCACGCCGAGCGGCTCGCCGGGCTCGCCGATCCGGGTCGTTCGCTGGGGGACGCTCGCGGTCGAGATCCCACCCGGCGGCGGCACCCGCGTGCGGCGAATGCGCGCACGCTGCCTAGTCCGCGAACGACAGCGCAGCTCATCCAGGTGGGCCGCTGACGGCCGAATGGACGTCGTACTGCTTCGCTCTGGTCTCAGCTGACCACCGACGGCTTGAGCAGCCCTACGTTCCCCGCTCGCCGGCCGCGACGACGCCTCCTCGCCGGCCCCATGCTCGCGCTCGGCAGCTGTCATCGCCCGCGGCGCAGCCGCTTGCCGGCCGGAGATCGCCGCGCTCGTTCTGGAGCTGCGCCGGCAGGCGGCCCGCGCGCGCCGCTCCCGCACCCCGCTGCAGGTGCGGATGAGCCGCCACTAGGCGGGCTGCCGACGCCGCGCTACCAGGCCCAGCCCTAGCCGGACACGGGCTCCGGCTCAGGCTCGCCGGTACGCGCCGTCGACCGGCGGCGGTTCGTCGTCGTCCTCGTCGGGCCGCTCGATGTGGAAGTGCGGCAGGCGCTCGTCGAGCCACGCCGGCATCCACCACATCGCCGGTCCGGCGAGGTGCATCACCGCCGGCAGGAGCAGCAGCCGGATGATGAAGGCGTCGATGAAGATCGCCGAGGCGAAGCCGACGCCCATCATCGCCAGCGCTCGCTCGTTGCCGATCGCGAAGGCGCCGAAGACCGCGATCATGATGATCGCCGCCGCGGTCACCACGCGGCCGGTCATCGCCAGCCCGTGCTGCACCGCGTAGCGCGCGTCCTTCGTGTGCACCCACTCCTCGTGCATGCGCGAGACGAGGAACACCTCGTAGTCCATCGACAGGCCGAACACGACGGCGAAGACCATGATCGGCAGGAACGACTCGATCGGCCCGGTCGCGTCGCCGAACAGGCCCGCCAGGTTACCGTCCTGGAAGATCAGCGTCACGACGCCGAACGCGCCCGCGATCGACAGCAGGTTGAAGATGCCGGCCTTGACCGGGATCAGCAGCGAGCGGAAGACGACCGCGAGCAGCAGCAGCGATAGCCCGACGACGACGCCGATGAACAGCGGCAGCTTGTCGCGGATCGTGCTCGAGAAGTCGAGGTTGGTCGCCGTCGCGCCGCCGATCGACACCCGCGCGCCGGTCTGCTCCTCGATCGGCGGCAGGGTCTCCTCGCGCGCCGTCTTGACGACCTCGTCGGTGCGCTCGTCCTGCGGCGTCGTCCTCGGGTAGGCGATCATCGTCGCCGTGTCGCCGCTCTCGTTGAGCTGCGGCGGCAGGACCTGGGCGATCCCGTCCTGCGCGCCCAGCGCGTCGCCGATCGACTGCAGCGGCGCCTCGTCGCCCGCCTCCGGCAGCTCGACCGCGAGCAGCAGCGGCGCGCTGAAGCCGGGGCCGAAGCCCTCCTTGAGCAGGTCGTAGGCGATCCGCGACGTGTCGTCCTCCTTGTACGTGCTGGCGTCGCTCGTCGCCAGGCGCATGTGCGTCGCGGGCAGCGCCAGCGCGATCAGCACGGCGAGAGCGAGGATGGCCACCGGCAGCGGCCGGCGCGCCACGAAGCGGCTCCAGCGCGCCGCGAAGCCGCTCTCGCTGATCGGCCAGGTCGGCGCCGCCGCCGTTGCCGCCCTTCGCCGGCTTGACCCGGCCGCCGATCTTGCTCAGCAGCGCCGGCATCAGCGTCAGCGCGGCGGTCATCGTGAACAGCACGGAGAGCGCCGCGGCGATCGCCGGGCCGTAGAGGAACGAGATGCCGAGCAGCATCATGCCGAGCATCGCGATCACGACCACGACGCCCGCGAACAGGACGGCGCGGCCTGACGTGTCGATCGCGACCAGCGTCGCGTCGCGCACGTCGCGCCCGGCGCCGCGCTCCAGCCGGAAGCGGTTGAGGATCAGCAGCGCGTAGTCGATGCCGACGCCGATCCCGATCATCGCCGCCAGCTGCGGCGACCAGTCGACGACGTCGAGCAGGCGGGTCCCGACCACCGCCATCAGCGACAGGCTCACGATCATCGCGAACAGCGCGTTGAGCAGCGGCAGCCCCATCGCGACCACGCCGAGCGTCAGGAACAGCACGAGCGCCGCCACGAGGAGTCCGAAGATCTCCCCGGCGCCGCCCTGCTCGGCCGTCGACCAGTGGATGATGTCCCCGCCGAGCGCCACCTGGACGCCGCCCTTGCCGTCGAGCGCGAGCGTGTCCTCGGCCATCGTCTTGATCGCCGCCGGATCGACGTCGCCGCCGCCCTTGCGGAACTGGATCTGGGCGAACGTGATCGTGCCGTCCTCGGAGACGGGCGCGCCGCGCGCGAACGGATCGCCGACCGCGAGCACCTCGGGCGACTTCTCGATCTCCGCGCGGACGCGCTCGATCTCCGCGCGGTTGCCGGAGTCGAGCACGCCGCCCTCGTCGACGGCGAAGACGACGCTGGCGGTGTCTCCCGACTGCGCCGGGAACTTCTCCTTGAGCAGGTCGTACGCCCGCTGCGACTCCGTACCGGGAAGCTGGAAGCTGTTGACGAACTCGCCGGCGGCGGTACCCCACAGCGCGGCGAACAGGAAGAAGGCGGCGACCCAGAGGCCGATCACGGTGCGGCGCCGATCGTGGCACCAGGCGGCAAGTTTGCGCATATGGGCGCAACCTAGCGGGCGACCGCCGCTCGCTCGCTCGGGTTAGCCGTACTCGCACCCGGCGGGTGGCCCCAGTGCGATGCGATCGGCGAGAGTGGCGAGGGCGACGCGAAACCCGAGCGCCTCGAGCGAACGCGGTTGAGGCGAGGGATGGATCGACATGCATCGAGGGTCCCTGCTCACCGACGGCCAGGATCATCATCCGACGCTCGGTCGGGCCAGCGCCGCCTGGATCTCGTCGCGGGATGGAAACGCCTCCAGGGCTCCGGAGCGCGTCGTCGAGAGTGCCGCGACCTGCACCGCATCGCGCGCCGCGTCGACGAGCGCGTGGCCGCGCGCCAGCTGCGCGGCAAGGCTGCCGCAGAACGCATCGCCCGCGCCGGTCGTGTCGATCGCGTCGACTTGCGGCGCCGGGATGTGCGTCGCGCCGTCCGAGTCGAGGACGAGCGCTCCGCGCTCGCCGAGCGTCACCACCACCGCGCCGCCGTCGGCGAGATCGCGCGCGCGGCCGGCGATCGTGTCGAGCGACTCGGGCGCGCCGCCGCCGGTCAGCGCCGCCAGTTCCGGCAGGTTCGGCACCAGCACGTCGACCCGGCGGAGGAGCTCCGCGGGCAGCGCGCGGGCGGGGGCAGGGTTGAGGACGATGCGTGCGCCCTCGGTCGCGGCCGCCGCGGCGACGGCCTCGAGCGGGATCTCGAGTTGGATCAGGACCACGTCCGGCGCCGGGAGCCGATCGAGCGCTTCGAGCACCTGCGCGCGCGCGAGCTCACCGTTCGCGCCCTGCGCGACGACGATCGTGTTGGCGCCCTGCGGGTCGACGGCGATGTGCGCGACGCCCGTCGGCACGTCCGTGCGCCGGCTGACGCCGGTGACGTCGACGCCCTCGTCCGCGAGCGCGCCGGTCAGCCGGTCGCCATCCGGGTCGTCGCCGACGCAGGCGATCATCGCCACGTCGACGCCGTGCCGGACTGCGGAGACGGCCTGGTTGGCGCCCTTTCCGCCCAGCGACTGCCGGTAGCCGTCGGCGAGCAGGGTCTCGCCCGGGCCGGGCAGCCGCGCGACGCGCGTGACGAGGTCCAGGTTGAGGCTTCCGACGACCGCCAGCCGTGCGGGCTCAGGCATGCGAGCACGATCCCATGACAACGGTGGCGGGCGTCACCGACGCGGCGGCGCCCGCGAGCAGTGCGGCCCCGCGGGCCGTGGCCTCCTGCACCGGCGACCACTCGATCGGACCGAGGCGCTGCTCCTTCACGGCTCGCGCTGCCGCGCCGCGGACGCCGCCTCCGGTTGCGACGATCCGGCGGTGGGGCCCGCCGACCGCGTCGCTGCGGGCGAGCGTGGCGGCGCTGAGATCGGCGCCGGCTGCGAGCGCCGCGCGCCACAGCTCTGCCGGGCCGTCACCGGGCGGAGCCGACGGCGGCAGCGCGGCGGCCGCGGCATCGAGCGCATCGCGCTCGGCCTCGCCGTCGATGCCCAGCAGCTGGAGCACCGACGCGAGCGCGACGTCGAGCTCGTTGCCGCTGAGCAGCACCCAGCGGTCGGGCACGACGTGCCAGCCGACGGTCACGCCGGCGGACACCGCCGCGGCGATGCGGGCCGGTTCGAGCTGGGCCGGGATGGTGCGCACGAAGACGTCCGAGGTGCCGGAGGAGTGCAGCACGTCGCCGTCCCTGTCGGCGCCCGCGCCGACCATCGCGGCGACGTGGTCGTGCCCGGCGATGACGATGACGGCGTCGCGCGCGCCGGGCAGCGCGTCGCGAACGCGCCCGACCGGCGTGCCGGCGGGCACGGGCTCGGCCATGAAGCCGGCCTCGACGCCGAGCCACGCGAGCGCGTCCGTCCACCAGCGGCGCTCGCGCAGTTCGAACAGGCCGGTGCGCGACGCGAGCGACAGCTCGGCCACGCTCGGCGGCTCCGAGCGACCGCGCCACCCATTCCGGCACGCCGAGCCAGCGGACGGCCGAGCCGGCCTCGGGGAGATGCGAACGCTGCCAGCGCAGCTTGCTCAGCGTGCACAGGGCCGAGGCCGGCAGGCCGGTCCGCGTCTCGAACTCCGGGGCGCCGAGGTCGGCGCTGACGGCTCGTGGCCTCCTCGACGCCGCGGGAATCGTGCCAGGCGATCGCCGGGCCGACGGGGCGCCCGCGGCGTCGAGCAGGACGCCGGTCTCGGCCATGCCGGCGACGCCGACGCCCACGACCGGCCCCGCGGGGGCGGCGGCGACGGCCTCCGCGGCCACGGAGAGCGCCGTCGCGGCCAGTGCGCTGCGGATCGAGCTCCGCTCCGGTCGGCACCTGTCTCCACGGCGTCCGCGCGCGCGCCCGTGCGAGCTCCTCGCCGTCACCGTCGAGGACCACCGCCTTGCAGAAGCTGGTCCCCACGTCGATGCCGAGGAGCATCGCGCCCACGATCAGCCCCGGAATCGACGATCTCGAGCATCTCCTCCATGCGGCGGCGCGCGACCTCGCCGAGGAAGCGGCGGCGCTGCTCAGGCGGCTGGCCGACGGCCTCCTTCCACAGCGATCGCCCTGCGATGAAGCCGTCGGCGCCGCCGTCCATCGCGTCCCGCAACTGGAGGCAGAACGCGTCGTGGTCGACGCCCGCGGAGAGCACCGCCCAGGGCACGTCGAGCGCGTCCGACACGCGCCGGCAGCCGGCTGCGCTGCCGGGATACTCGAGCTTGAGCACCTTCGAGCCGCACTCCTGCAGCAGCACGGCGCCGTCGACGACGAGGTCCTCCTTCAGGGCGGCGAAGTCCTCGGGCGTCTCGTCGTCGAGCCGGTAGGTCATGAGCTCCATCACGCACAGCAGGTCCGCACGGCGGCAGTCCTCGAGCGCTGCGCGGACCATCTGCGCGGTATAGCCGTCGAGGTCCTCGCGGTCCGCGCGCAGGAAGACCATGATCTTGGCCGCCGTGGCGCCCAGTGCCCGCGCGCCGCTCGCGCCGAGGCCGGAGATCATCTGCGATTCGCGCAGGCCGTCCCGCACCTCGTAGCCGTCCGCCTCGATCCGCACGATGAGCCCGACGTCGCGCGCGAGCAGCTCGTGATCGACGATCTGCGGCAACGACACGTCCGGGTCGAGCAGCACGGCGCTGGCGTCCCTGCCCACGGTCTCCACGAGGTCGGACTTGAACGCCCGCTGCTCTTCGGGGGCGCTCGAGAGCCCGAGGCCTTCGAGCATGTCGATCAGCGGTTGGCCGTGGTCGGCGGCGATCACAGCGAAGTGGCCGCCGGCGGTCTTGAGCTGCTGGAGCGCGCGGCGCTCGGCGGTCGTCGGGGCGGCCTGCGTGGTGTTCGGGTGAGCCATGCTCGGTCGTTCCTTGCTCTGTCGTGGGAGGGCCGCTCAGGCGAGCGACCCGTCCCGCAGCGCGCCGGCCAGGCTCGGCCTGACCGGCAGTCGCGGGATGAGTGTGGCCTGGAGCGCGTGGTAGACGTCGGGCTTGCCGCTCCACGTCTGCTCGCTCGGCTGGAGCGACTCGTCGAGCTCGGCGTGCCAGCTGCCGCGCCGGCGGTCGATCAGGTTCGCCGCTGCGAAGTCCCAGCAGCTGCGGTACCAGCGCTCGTACTCCTCGCCGCCGGTCAGCTCGTGCAGCGCGGCGGCGGCGCCGATCGCTTCCGTGACCGGCCAGTGCAGGCGATCGGAGACGACGGGCTTTCCGTCGAAGTCGGTCGTGTACGCGAAGCCGCCGGGCGGGCCCCAGCCGTCGGCCACCGCGCGACCGAAGAGGCCCTGCGGCGGCTTCGGCGAGCCAGTCGGGCGGCGCGTCGACGGCAGCGCGGATCTGGAGCAGGAGGCGCGACCACTCGAGGCCGTGGCCCGGCGTCACGCCGAACGGCCGGAACGGGTGGCGCGGGTGATCGGCGTTGTAATCGGGCAGCGGCCGCCACTCGGCATCGAAGTGCTCGAGGATGCGCCAGTCGCGGGCTCCCGCGACGTCGCGGATGAGCCGCTCGGCGATGCGCAGCGCGCGCTGGGACCAGCGCGCGTCGCCGGTGGCGTCGCCGGCCGCCAGAAACGCCTCGATCATGTGCATGTTCGCGTTCGCTCCGCGGTACTCCTCGAGCTCGTTCCAGCCGCCGTCCCAGCTCTCGCGGCAGGCACCTTCGTCCTCGGACCAGAACCGCTGCTCGACGACGCTGCGCGATCTCGTCCAGCAGGGCGGGCGCCGTCGGGCGGCCGGCCATCGTCGCCCCGGCCGCGGCCAGCAGCACGAACGCGTGCGAGTACGCCTCCTTCTCGGTGCGCACCGGCCCCGCGTCGGAGATCTCGGAGAACCAGCCCCCGTGCGCGGGGTCGCCGAAGGTGTCCCGGATCGTCGCCGAGGCCGTGGTCGACGAGTGGGCCGCAGCCGGGGTGCCCGATCAGCTCGCCGAGCGCGAACACGTGCGTCATGCGAGTGGTTATCCACAGCTGCAGCGGCTTGTCCGCATCCGGGCGGCCGTCCGCGTCGAGCCAGCCGAAACCCGCGGTCGACATAGGACCCGCGCGCGAAGTCGAGCAGCCGGCCGGTCTCGCTCCCGAGCCAGGCGCGATGGGAGTCGAGCCGGCGCCAACTCGCGGGGTGTCCTGGGCGGTCAGTCATTGCACATCTGTCCAGAACACAAGTGTAGCCAAGGGGTGTGCCACCATGGGAAACTGTGCCGCACAAAGTTTCCGCAGATCCTCCCGACGCGGGAGACGCCGGAGCCGCCTCGCTGCTGGCGGCCGCGGAGCTGTACTACCAGGATCATCTCTCGCAGCAGCAGATCGCCGACCGGCTCGGGATCTCGCGGTCCACGGTGTCGCGGATGCTCCAGCTCGCGCGCGCGCAGGGGATCGTCCGGATCGAGATCCAGCGGCCGCTCGTCGCCTCCGACCTCGCGGGGCAGCTCGAGCCGGCGCTCGGGCTGCGACGGGTCGTGGTCGTCCCGACTCCTCCGCGCGGCGGGCTGCAGGCCCTTGTCGGCCCCGCAGTCGGCGAGATCGAGCGGCTCGGGCTCCGCCCGGGCGACGCGATGGCGATCTCGTGGGGGGCGACGATGTGGGAGATCGCGCGGTCGCGCCGGTTCCCATCGCTGCGGGGTGTCTGCCTCGTGCCGGCGATCGCCGGGCTCGACGAGATCGACGTACGGTTCCAGACGAACGAGATCGCGCGCCGCATCGCCGACGCCAGCGGCGCCGACGTGCACTTCATCCACTCCCCCGCGCTGCCGTCCGCCGAGCTGCGCCGCTCCCTCCTGGCGGATCCCGAGGTCGGTCGCCGCCTCGGCTTGTGGGACCAGCTCAAGGCGGCGCTCGTCGGCATCGGCCCGCCGCCGGGTGCGGGGGAGACGGGTCCCGGACACGTGATCGCGGGACGCGTCGACCTGAGCGACGCCGTTGGCGACGTGGTCTCGCGCTACTTCGACATCGAGGGCAAACCGACGCCCTTCGACTCGGAGGAACGGCTGCTCGGCGTGTCGCCGGCGCAGCTGCGCAACACGGGCACCGTGATCGCGGTCGCCGCGGGCGCGGCGAAGGCGGGCTCGATCGTCGGCGCCGCGCGCGCGGGCCTGATCGACGTGCTCGTGACCGACGCCGCGACCGCGGCTGCCGCGCTCGAACAACTCGAGGCTCCTTGACGCGAAGCGGGGCATGGCCGCCTGGCCATGCCCCGCTCGCTCAGCGTCCGTCTAGCAGGACGACTTGTAGACGGCGTCCGGGTTGTCGGCCAGCGTGTCCTGGGTGAGGATGGTCGACCCCGTGCCGATCTTGGGCTTGGTCGGCTCGTCCTTGAGCGCGGCGACCGCCTGCTGGACGCCCTGCGCGCCGATATCGGCGGGCTTCTGGGCGACCAGTGCCTCGAGCAGGCCCTCCTTGAGATCCGCCACCTGCTTGGGCCCGGCGTCGAAACCGACGATCTTCACGCTCTTGACGCCCGCCTCGCGCAGCCCCGCCGCGGAGCCTTCGGCCCCGAACAGGTTCGTCGCGAAGATGCCCTTCAGGTCCGGGTTCTTCGCGATCTGCGCCTTGGTGATCGCCGCGGCCTTGTCGGGCTGATCCTGGTTGTACTCCTGCCCGACGTACTCCAGGCCGAGCTCCTTCGCAGCTGCCTCGAAGCCCTGCGCTCGCTGGTCGGTCGTCGAGATGCCCGGCTTGACGTTGTTGACGAACACCTTGCCGGACCCACCGATCGCGTCGGCCAGCGCCTTCGCCGCCGCCTCGCCGCCGCCGACGTTGTCCGACGCGATCTGCGAGACGGCCAGGTCGGCCTGCTCCAGCGTCGTGTCGACGAGCACGATCTTGATGCCCGCGTCCGCGGCCTGCTTGATCGGGGCGTACATCGCCTTGGAGTCCGTGGGCGCGATCAGGATCGCGTCGGGCTTCTTGGCGATCACGCCGTTGACGATCGGCGTCTGCAGCGTGGCGTCGAACTGGTCGGGACCCTGGAAGTCGAGGTCGACGCCCAGCTTCTTCGCCTCCGCCTGCGCACCGCAGTTCATCGTGATGTAGAACTCGTCGCCCTTCACGCCGGCGATCAGAGTGATCTTGTAGTTGTCATCGCCGCCAGAGGCGCTTCCCCCCGAGCTCTCCTCGTCGTCGCCGCAGGCTCCCACCACGAGCGCCATGGCCGCGACTCCCACCGCGAACGCGGCGCGGAACCGCCGGCTCGTACCTGACTTGCCTTGCATGTGCCTCCTCCTCCTACCGATTGCTGCCGCTAGCGCGCATAACGCGAGCGGCGGAGTTGGTCGAGATAGACCGCGATGATCAGCACCGCGCCGACGGCGACCTGCTGCCAGAACGGTTGCACGCCGACGATCACGAAGCCGTTGCGCAGCACCGCCGGGATGAACACGCCGACGAGCGTGCCCAGCATCGTGCCGACGCCCCCGAACAGGCTCGTGCCGCCGATCACGATGGCGGCGATGGCGTCGAGGTTGTCCGTCGAGTGACCGCCGATGGAAGTCGTCCCGAAGCGCGCGAGCGAGAGAAATCCTGCCAGCCCGGCCAGCGTGCCGCCGAGCGCATAGATCTTGATCAGGTGCGCGTCGACGTTGACACCGGCGCGGCGCACGCCTTCCGGGTTCGAGCCGATCGCGTACGTGTAGCGGCCGAAACGCGTCTGCGCCAGGATTATCCCGAACACCAGCGCGACCGCCGCGGCGATCAGCACGAGGTACGGGATCTCGCCGAAGAGCCGTCCCGAGCCGATCGTCTCGATCAGCTTGAACGGCACCTCGCGCTCGTCGACGCCGCCCGTGATCAGCAGCGCCGACCCGAGCGCCATGCCCAGCGTGCCCAGGGTGACGATGAACGAGGGGATGTTCGCCTTCGTGATCAGGAATCCGTTCAGGATCCCCCAGGCGCATCCCGCCAGGAGCGCGACCACCAGGCCGACGACGATAACCCCCCAGTTGTCGCCGCCCATCTCGTTCATGACCTTTGCCGACACCACGCCGGCGAACACGAGCACGGCGCCGACCGAGAGGTCGATGCCGGCCGTGATGATTACGAAGGTGAGGCCCGTCGCCAGCACGAGCAGCACCGCCGCGTCCGTGGCGATGTTGCGGGCGTTCGAAACGGCGAAGAACTCCTCGAAGCGCAGCAGCGAGAAGACCACGATCAGCCCGGCGAGGATCAGGGCGATCGAGATGCTCGAACCCCCGACCAGCCGCTTCCACAGCGGATCGTTGCGGTCGGGCTCCGGCGCCTCGTCGACGGACGCCTCGCCGTCGGGGGGATGGACGGGCGCCGTCATGACCCCTGCTCCTGGTCCTCGTCGTGGAAGGTCAGCGCGCCGGTCATCGCGGAGACGACTTCCTCCATCGAGACGTCCTCGGGCTTGAGGCGCGCGACGCGGGCCCCGAGCCGCAGCACCTCGATCCGATCGGCGACCTCGAAGACCTCGGGCATGTTGTGGCTGATCAGCACGACGGAGAGTCCGTGCTCGCGCACGCGCTTGATCTGATCCAGGACGTTGCGCGTCTGCACCACGCCCAGCGCGGCCGTCGGCTCGTCCATGAACACGACCTTCTTCGCCCACGTCACGGCGCGGCAGATCGCGATGCCCTGGCGCTGACCGCCGGACATGTTCGCCACCCGCGCGCCCGTGTCCTGGATCCGCACCCCGAGGCTCTTGAACGCCTCGTCGCTGCGCTTCCGCATGGCCGCCTTGTCGAGGAAGCCCAGCTTCCCGAGCAGCCCCGGCCGCATCAGCTCGCGCCCGAGGAACATGTTCGCGGCCGGGTCGATCTCGGCCGCGAGCGCGAGGTCCTGGTAGACCGTCTCGATCCCGAGGTCGCGGGAATCATGCGGCGTGTTGATCGAGACCGGCTTGCCCTCGAAGAAGATCTGCCCGCTGTCGGGCGGATGCACCCCGACCAGCGTCTTCACCAGTGTGCTCTTCCCCGCCCCGTTGTCGCCGATGAGAGCGACCACCTCCTGGGGATAGACGCTGAAGCTCGCCCCGCGCAGTGCTTGCACGCGCCCGAAGTTCTTCACGATGTCCCGTGCCTCTAGCACTGGTTCCGCCATTGCCGATCCGACCTCCTCCTCCGAGTGCGCGAGCGTTCGCGCCCAATCCCGACCCCCGGCGGACTCTATCCAGGGGCTGCACAATCGTCTAGAGCAAATGTGCAGCGCAGGGCTCTCGGCTGCCATGGCGCGAGCAGCAGCCCGTCCGCCCCGCAGCATACGCGTGGCCGAGCTAAAGCTTCTCGCTCCGGGGTCGACAGATGTCGTAGCCATGTCCAACTACGCTCGTCTCCGGGTGCTGCTCGCGATGTCGGTCCTCATGATCGGCGGCAGCGTGTGGCTGATCGCCGGGGTCCAACGCAAAGCTGTCATCGGGATGCAGGGTCAGTTGCGCGTTTCGAGTGATCTGCTGACGGCGATGCTCGACCAGGAGACCGGACTGCGCGGATACGCGCTGACCGGCGACAAGGCGTTCCTCAGGCCCTACGAACTCGGCAAGGACGACTTCAGGCGCGCGCTGCAGGAGGCCAGGGCCGCGTTCGGGCGCGAGCACGTGACCGCAGGCCTGTTGAGCGGCCTGGAGTCCACGGCGCGTCGGTGGCAGGCGTACGGCCGGTCGGCGGTCGCCCAGGTCGATCACCGCGGGCCGCGGGCGATAGACCTCGGGAACGCGCGGAAGCGGAAGGTCCTCATGGATGACTTCCGTAAGCAGGACGCCGCGCTTCGGGAGCATGTCGAGCAGCGCGCTCAGGCCGAGCTGCAGCGCGCGCGCTGGGTCGCCTTCGGCTTCGTCGTCATCTTCGGCGCGATCGTGCTGTCGTTCGGGATGCTCGTGGTGGAGCGCCAGTCGCGGCGCGATCGGGCGCAGGACGATCAGCGGCGCGAGTATGTCGACGCGCTGCAGGGTGTCGACGGAGTGCACGAGGCCAGAGAGCTCCTGCGCCGGCGGGCCGAGCGACTGGCTCGGGGCGCGCATGCCGTAGCGCTCGCGCGTAATGCCGCCGGTGACTCGTTGGACGCCGCGACCGATCCATCGGCGTTCCCCGGGCTCGCTGACGCGCTCGCGGACGCGACGCCGCGTAAGTGTCTGGCGATCCGCCGCGAGCAGACCCATGAGCGCCGGCCCGGTGAGTCGCCTCTGCAGACGTGTGAGCTGTGCGACCGCGTCGAAGGCGCCTCGCTCTGTGTGCCCGAGCGGGTCGGCGGCGAGGTCATCGGCACGCTGCTCGTGACGACTGCCGGCCGCATGAAGCCGGCGGAGCGCGACGCCGTCACCGGCGCGGTCAAGCAGGCAGCCCCGGTCCTCGCGAACCTGCGCAACCTAGCGCTCGCCGAGCACCGCGCGGCCACCGACCCCCTGACCGGTCTGCCGAACGCGCGCTCTGTGCAGGAGGCGCTGATCCGGATGGTCGCGCAATCGACCCGCGGCGGCTCGCCGCTCTCGGCGATCGTGCTCGACCTCGATCACTTCAAGGCGCTCAACGACCGTCGCGGCCATCAGGCCGGTGACGACGTGCTCGAGAGCGTCGGCGCGACGCTCCGCCGTGGTGTGCGTACCAGCGACTTCGCCGGCCGCTGGGGCGGTGAGGAGTTCGTCGTGCTGCTGCCCGACACCGATCACGCGGGCGCGCTCGGGCTCGCCGAGACCCTGCGCGCGACCCTCGAGGGGTTGATCACCCCCACAGTCGCCGCTGCGCGCATCACCGCGAGCCTCGGCGTCGCCACGCTGCCCGATCACGCCGCCGACGGCCCCGCCCTGATCCGAGCGGCTGACCGCGCGCTCTACGCCGCCAAGAAGGCCGGCCGCAATCGCGTCATGGCCGCGACGGACGCTCCCGATCACCCCTCGGAAAGCGTCCTGGCCGTGGGTTCCGTCGAGGAATAGGGACGGAGCGAGCTACGCTCGCTCCGCTAGGAGGTCCACCGCAAATAGGCTCACATCCCCCGATACGAACCGAGGGGCTCTCGAAGGACTACGGCTCCGGGCACGGCCTCTTCGACCTCGACCTCGAGGTCGAGCCCGGCGAGGTCTTCGGCTTCCTGGGTCCCAACGGCGCGGGCAAGTCGACGACGATGCGGCTGCTGCTGGATCTGATCGAGCCGACCGCGGGCTCGGCGTCGGTGCTCGGGCACGACACTCGCGAGGAGAGCCTCGCGATCCGCGACCGGGTCGGTTTCCTGCCCGGCGACTTCGCCCTGTATCCGAAGCTGACCGGAGCCGAGGTGCTGGACTACCTGGCCGAGCTGCGAGGCGGCGTCGACAGCGGCCTGCGCGCCTCGCTCGCCGAGCGTTTCGACGCCCAGCTCGACCGGCCGATACGCGAGCTCTCGACCGGCAACCGCCAGAAGGTCGGCCTGATCCAGGCCTTCATGCACGAGCCCGAGCTGTTGATCCTGGACGAGCCGATCGCCGGTCTCGACCCGCTGGTGCAGCAGAGCTTCCACGCGCTGCTCGGGGAGGTGAGCTCGCAGGGACGAACCGTGTTCCTCTCGTCGCACACCCTCTCCGAGGTCGAGCGCGTCACCCATCGCGTCGCGATCCTGCGCGAGGGCCGGCTCGTCGTGGTCGACTCGCTCGAGAACCTTCGTCACATCGCGGTTCAGCGCCTTGAGATCGAGTTCGCCGCGCCCGTGGACGCGGAGCAGTTCCGCGCCCTCCCCGGGGTGCGGGAGGCGAAGGCCGAAGGCGGGCGCGTGACCGTGGCCTTCGAGGGCTCGGCGGACCGCATCGTCAAGGCCGCGGCCGCCCACGAGGTGCGTGCGATTCGAACGCACGAGGACGATCTCGAGGAGATCTTCCTGCGCTACTACCGCGCGGGCGATTCGCCGTGAGCTGGCCGACGTTCAAGCTGACGCTGCGCCTGCGCCTGCTGACGCTCGTGTCTGCGGCTGTCGGCCTGATGATGGTCCTCGTCACGGTCGGCGCACTGTTCCCGGCAGTCGGAGGATCGATCGGAAAGCTCGACCTGCCCGAGGGGGTGTCCGAGCTGTTGGGCGGGGCCGACTACGGCACCCTGATCGGGTGGTACCGGGGCGAGATCGCCTCGGTGTACGGCCCGCTCGTGTTCGCGGCGGTGACGATCACGGGCGTGGCGGGCGTCACGGCCGGCGAGGAGGAGGACAGGATCCTCGCTCTGGTCCTCGCCCACCCGGCGAAGCGCTCGGCCCTGGTCGCCGCCAAGGGCGCGGCGATCGCCGCCGGCGCGCTCATGCTCGCCCTGGCCACGTGGGTCGGGCTGATCGCCGGGGTCGCGGCGGCCGGAGGCGGGATCGGCGTCGGACACCTCGGCGCCCTGTCCCTGCACCTGGCCTTCTACGGCGTCGCGTCGGGCGCGGTGGCGCTGGCCCTCGGCGCCGGCACGGGCCGCCGGGCGCTCGCGACAGGAGGCGCGGCCGCCTTCGCGATCGTCGGCTACCTGGTCAACGGGTTCGCTCCGCTGGTCGATCCGATCGCCTGGCTGAAGTACTTCTCGCCCTTCTACTACTACGCGGCCGACGACCCGCTCGCCAACGGTGTCGACGTCGGCGATCTGGCCGTGCTGGGGCTGTTCAGCGCGGCGCTGACTGCGGTTGCCATCGCGGCGATCCGGCGCCGGGACCTGCGCGCGTGATCACAGGTGAGAAACGCGTCGGCTGGGGTACCGAGGGCCCCAGCGTGTCCGGGCGGTGGGACGTCCGGGCGGCTGACATCCCGACGGGAGGGGGATCCCAATGAGACGCACACGCCTGCGTGCAGTGATCGGCGCCGCATGCCTGATCGCTGCGCTGACCGCGCCGCCAGCGAGCGGGCAGCAGCCGGAGTCGACGCCCGGCGGCCCATGGGCGCAGCCGAACCAGAACGTGTCGCTTGCCGCGATTCGCGACTACGACGAGCTCGTCTCGACGCTCGAGCGGTTGGTCGCGAGAAGCAAGGGAGCCGCGGAGCTCACTTACTCGCCGTACCTCGCCAAGGGCAGCGGCCGCGCGATACCGATCGTCACGATCGGCAGCGGCGATCGCGGGATCGTCATCATCGCCAACCAGCACGGCGACGAGTACACCGTCAGCAACTCGGCAGTGGAGCTCGTCCGCGCGCTCACGAGCAGCGCCGCGGGGGCGAAGGAGATCCGCGACGCCGTGACCGTGACGGTCGTGCCGCGGGTGAACATCGACGGCTTCGACGCCACGCCGATCGGCGAGCCGTGGCGCTGGAACGTCGACCCGTTCTGCACGGTCGAGCCGTGCCCGGCGTTCTACGAGCCAGGCCGCGGCTATGACATCAACCGCTACCACTCCTACCTGGTCAGCGACCCGCTGGACGACCCCAACACCGGGCCGGTCGGCGTGGGCCAGGGCGACAACCCGGTGCCCGAGGCGCTGGCGGTCCGCAACGCGTACGAGGAGGCAGGCGGCGCGGCGGGTGTCGACGTGGTGTTGGATCTGCATCACCAGGGGTCGAAGACCGACGCCGCGGGCCGGATGGTCACCGGCTCGACGCTGTGGCCGAACGCGACGGAGACCGCCGACGAGCTCGGCATCCGCCCGCAGTTCGACCAGGTCATCTTCCGCTCCAAGCAGGCGGTGTCGACGCTCGTCCAAGCGGTCCATCAATACGGGTACGCGAACTTCTCGCGCTACTGCGGGACGACGCCTCCCGGGATCTCGCGCAACGCCTACGGACTCCTCGGCTCCGCGTCGGTGCTGATCGAGATGCGCGGCGACATCGGCCAGAAGGCCAACGGCTACATCGCCAAGACGGCGTACGTGGCCGCGGCCTCCGTGGTCCAGGCGCTGGCGGACGGGAGCCTCTCGCAGGCCGACGTCGGCGTTGCCGAAGCGCTCCAGCTGACGCCCAGCGAGACCGACTGCCCGCCGGCGGAGGAGGGCGGCGAATAGTGCCGGCCCGGTGCGTCGGCGCGGGGCAGTTTCATGCCCCCGCCGGCGCGCCCTCGGCCGCGCCGGCCGCTACGAAGTCGCGCTGCCGGACGAGCACGAGCGCAGAGACGGCGCCGACCACGGCGATCGCCACGCCGACCAGCAGGATCGTGTTGAAGCCGGCGACGAACGCCTGGTTGGCCGCGTCGGTGATCTGGCCACGGGCCTGCGCCGGCGCGTTGCCGATCGCCTGCTGCGAGCCACCGGAGGCGATCGCCTCGGCAAGCTCGCCGACCCTGCTCGCGGCCTGGCGCGGCAGCGGAAGCTCGGACAGCTTCGACTCCACGCGGGCCTGGAAGATCGCCCCGAGCGCGGCGATCCCGGTGGCGATGCCGACCTGGCGGAACGTCGTGTTGATGCCCGATGCCATGCCGCTCTGCTGCGGCCGGACGACGCCGATCGCCGTGGAGGCGAGCGGCGGGTTGATCAGGCCGATCCCGACGCCGGACAGGATGAAGCCGCCGAGCAGCGTGGTCCACTTCGAGTCGACGCTGACGCCGTGCATCAGCAGGAGGCCGCCGGCGACCAGCAGGAGCCCGCCGGCCATGAAGTACCGCACCGGAACGTTCTCGCTCAGGCGTCCGGAGATCGCGGCGGCGAAGAACGAGAGGAGCGACAGCGGCAGGAACCGCAGGCCGGTCTCGAGCGCCGTGTAGTCGAGCACGTTCTGCATGTAGAGCGTCACGTAGAGGAACATCGCGAACATCGAGGCCGACAGGGTGAAGGCCACGATCGACGCGCCGGTGAAGGTCGGCTTGCGGAACAAGCCGAGGTCGAACATGGGGTTCGCGACCCGGCGCTCGACCGCGACGAAGGCGGCCAGCATCAGGCCCGATACCACAAGCAGCGCGACGATCAAGGCGCTGCTCCAGCCCTCGCTGTTGCCCCGGATGAGGGCGAAGATCAGGCAGAAGAGCGCCGTGCTGAACGTGAGCACGCCGGGGAGGTCGACGCCGCCCTGACTCGGGTCGCGCGTCTCGCGCAGCTTGGCCACCGAGATCCACAAGCAGAGCGCGCCGATCGGCACGTTGACGAAGAAGATCCACTCCCAGCCGATCCCGTCGACCAACGCTCCGCCCACCAGCGGGCCGATCGCGACGGCGAGACCGGTCGTGGCGCCCCAGATGCCGAACGCGGTCGCGCGCTCGGGACCCTCGAACTCCTGGGCGAGGAGGGCGAGCGACGTGGCGAACATCGCCGCGCCGCCGATGCCCTGGAGGCCGCGCGCCAGGTCGAGCATCGTCGGCGTGGTCGAGAAGCCGCAGAGCAGCGAAGCGGCCACGAACAGCACGAGGCCGCCCGCGAAGATCAGCCGGCGGCCGTAGCGGTCGGCCAGCGAGCCGGCTGTCAACAGCAGCGCCGCGAGTGTGAGGGCGTACGCGTCGACGACCCACTGGAGGTGGCTGAAGTCAGCGCCCAGGTCGCGCTGGATCACCGGCAGCGCGACGTTCACCACCGTGATGTCCAGCAACAGCATGAAGATGGAGATGCAGACGACGAGGAGCGTCCACCACTTGCGTTCCATCGGGTCTCCCTTGCGTCCGGCGTCGACCCACCGAGTCTAGGATCCGCGGCCGCTCACGCTCCCGCCACGCCCCCAGGCGCGCGGAGCGACCGTCAGCTGACGGTCTCGCAGTTGCTGACCGCGTCGCCCGGCGAGTCGACGGCGGCGATGTCGGCCGTGCCGGCCTCGCAGTTGACCGTGTCGGCGACGCCGTCCTTCGCGCGCAGGTCGTCGTTGCCGTCGCCGCCGAGCAGGCTGTCGGCGCCCAGGCCGCCGATCAGCACGTCGTTGCCCACCAGGCCGCGCAGGTCGTCGATGCCGTCGCCGCCGTCGAGCTGGTTGGCCCCCGAGCTGCCGAAGATGACGTCGTTGCCGGGTGTGCCGATCACGTTCTCGGTCAGCGCGTTGTCGCCCTCGGTGACGCCGCCGGTGCCGTCGTTGGCGACGCCGTCGAGCGTGACGTTGACCGGCGAGCCGGCCACCTTGCTCGCATAGCTCGCGGTGTCGACGCCCGACTGCCCGTCGAGCAGGTCGGGGCCGAAGCGCCCGTCGAGCACGTCGGCGCCCGCGCCGCCGAACAGCTTCTCGGCGCTCGTGGCGCCCTGGCCGCTGAGCGTGTCGTTGCCGGTGCCGCCGGTGAGCTGCTCGATGTCGCTGAAGATGTTGTCGCTCTCGGCGGCCTCCCCGTCGCCGTCGGGGCCGCCCCCGATCGAGGCGACGATGGGAGCGAAGCGGCTCGCGTAGGTCACCGCGTCGAAGCCGGTGCCGCCGCCGAGGTTGTCGTTACCCTCCCCGCCGTCGAGCGTGTCGTCGCCTCCGTTGCCGGAGAGGTCGTCGTTGCCGGGCCCTCCGCGGACGTCGTTGACCCCGTTGTCGCCGTCCAGGTCGTCGTCGCCCAGCCCGCCGCTGAGGCCCTCCACGTCGGCCTCGAGGACGTCGCCCTCGCCGGGCTCGCCGTCGTCGTTGACGCCGTCGAGGTCCGCCTTGACGTCGCCGAGCCGGTCCTCGTAGGACGCTCGGTCGCCGGTCCCGTCGCCGCCGTCGTGGAGGTCCGGGCCCGGCCCGCCCTCGAGCACGTCGTTGCCGCCATTGCCGCGCAGGGTGTCGTTGCCGCCGTTGCCGATCAGGCGGTTGGCGGCGTCGCTACCCGTGAGCACGTCGGTGTCCGAGCTGCCGCTGATCTCCTCGACGTCGAGCGCCACGTTGTCGGCGGTGCTGCAGCCGAAGAAGTCGGTGCAGTAGCGGTCGTTGGCCACGCCGTCGATCGAGATGAAGAGGTCTGTGGTCACCTGGTCATAGAGCACGCGATCGGTGCCGCTGCCGCCGTTGTAGACGTCGCCGCCCGGGAACGCCGGGAAGCGGTCGTTGCCAGCGCCGCCGTTGACCGTGTCGCCGCCGCCGCCGCCGTCGATCTGGTTCGCGCCCGAAGAGCCGGTCAGCGTGTCCGCCACGCCGCCGCCGGTGAGGTTCTCGACGTCCGTGGCGATGTTGTCCCCCTCGCCCGGCTCGCCGTCGTTGGCGACCGCGTCGATGGAAGCGGTCACCGCGGCGGTGCGCCCGGCGTAGGTCGCGAGGTCGATCCCGCTGCCGCCCGAGAGGCTGTCCGGTCCGGCGCCGCCGTCCAGCAGATCCGCTCCGCCGCCGCCGCCCAGCGAGTCGCCGCCGGCGCCCCCGCGCAGCCGGTTGGAAGCGTTGCTGCCGACCAGCGTGTCGGCTGCCGAGCCGCCCGTGACGTTCTCCACGTCAGTGTTGACGTTGTCGCCCTCGCCGGTCTCGCCGTCGGCGGCCACGCCGTTGACGAACACCGTCACCGCTGCCGTCCGGGCCGAGTAGTCGGCGTGGTCGGAGCTGCCCGGGCCGCCGTTGTAGGTGTCGGGGCCTGGACCGCCGTCGAAGACGTCGTTGCCGTCGCCGCCGTTGAGCGTGTCCGGATCGCCGCCGCCGCGCAGCGTGTCGGTCCCCGTGCCGCCGTTGACATGGTCGAGCCCCGCGCCCCCGTCGAGCACGTCGTTGCCGTCGCCGCCGTTGAGCGTGTCGGAGCCGCTGCCGCCCGTGAGCGTGTTCACGGCCAGGTTGCCGGTCAGGCTGTCGCCGGCGGACCCGCCGACGATGTTCTCGACGTCCGGCCGCAGGTCGTCGCCCTCCCCCGCCTGCCCGTCGTTCGCGCGGCCGTCGATCCTCGCCGTGATCGCGGCCGTCCGCGACGCGTACGTCGCCGTGTCGACGGACGAGCCGCCGGCGAGCGTGTCGCCGCCGCCGGCGCCGTCGAGCATGTCGGATCCGCTGGCGCCCATGAGCACGTCGGGCCCGGAGCTGCCGATCAGCGTGTCGGCGAAGTTCGTGCCGTTGACGCGCTCGACGTCGCTGCGGACGTTGTCGCCCTCGCTGCCGGCTCCCGGGCCGTCGTCGGCGACGTCGTCGATGCTCACCCTCACCGCGCCGGCGGCCAAGCGCGAGTAGTCGGCCGTGTCGCCGCTCCCCGCGCCGCCGTTGAAGACGTCCGCGCCGAGCGCGCCGACGAGCGTGTCGTCGCCGCCCGCGCCGTTGAGCGCGTCGATCCCGGCACCGCCGATGAGGTCGTTCGGCCCGTCGTCGCCGGTCAGCGTGTCGTCGCCCGCGCCACCCGTGGCGTTCTCGACGTCGGCCTGGACGTGGTCGTTCTCGCCGGCCTGCCCGTCGTTGGCCGCGCCGTCGAGCGTCACCGTCACGGTCGCCGTGCGGTCGCCGTACGTGACGCGGTCGGCATCGTCGCCGCCGGCGATCCCGTCGGCGCCGGTGCCGCCGTTGAGGGTGTCGAGGCCGGGCCCGCCGCCGAGCTGGTCGACGTTCAGCCCGCCCTCCAGGGTGTCGTCGCCGTCCTCGCCCTGCAGGTCGTCGTCGCCCGCGCCGCCGCGCAGCGTGTCGTTGCCGGCCGCGCCTGTGAGCACGTCCGCTCCGTCGCTGCCGTCGAGCACGTTGGCGGCGCCATCGCCGCTCAGCACGTCGTCGTCGGCGCCGCCGGTCAGGTTCTCGACGGTCGCCCCGACGTTCTCGTTCTCACCCGCCTCGCCGTCGTTCGCGACGCCGTCCAGCGAAGCCGCGACAGGCAGCTCATGGTCGCCATAGGACACCGTGTCGAGCTCCGTGCCGCCGTCGTAGGTGTCGCGGTTGGCGCCACCCATGAGCACGTCGACGCCTGCCTCGCCGAACAGCGCGTCCTGTCCGTCGCCGCCGATCACGGTGTCGTTGCCGGCGCCGGCGCGCAGCGTGTCGATGCCCTCGCCCCCGACGATGATGTCGGCGGCGCTGCCGGTCTGCACGGTCGTGCTCCGGCTCGTGTTCAGCGTGACCGTGTCCGGCTGGACGCCGAAGCCCGAGGCCAGCGCCGTCCTGACCTCGATCTGGGAGGTGGAGCTGCAGACGACCTCATGAACGCTCCCACCCTGCGAGCAGAACGCGCCCGGCACCACGGTCGCCGTCGCGTCCGTGAACACCACCACCTCCTCGTTCTGCTCGACCGTGAGGGTGTTGGCCTCGTTCGCGCGCCCGTCGAAGCGCAGCAGCGACCCGTCGACGCCGGCCGTCGCGGCGCCGGCCACCGCGGGTGCGGCGAGCAGAAGGACGACCGCGACTGGCGCGGACGCGAGTCTGGGGTGTCGTGGGAGGCGGACCCGCCGACCGTACGCCTCGCGCGGTATTCCGGTCTGTCGGACATTCGTCCATCCGCAACACCGCGGGAAATGACCGTGGCTTCGCCGAATGAGGCTGTCATCAGCACCGCGGCACCGACCTGTGGTACCAACCCGACCGCAGATCCGGGACGACAGGGAGGAACCGCATGGCCGGGGACATCGAAGCGCGCATCCGTACGCTCTGGGAGGAGGCGTTCAACGGGCGCGCTCTCGATGCGCTGGACACGATCACGGCGCCTGGGTTCGTGAACCGCAACGCGCTGCCGGGCACGCCGCCCGGTCCCGCGGGCCACCGTCAGGTGATGGAACGGCTCTGGGAGGCCTTTCGCGACGCGCACTTCGAGATCGAGCACCTGGCCAGCGACGGCGACACGGTGATCTGCATCGGCACGATGTCGGGGACCCACGCGGGCACGCTCCTCGGGGTCGCGGCCACCGGCAGGAAGGTCGAGTGGCGCCAATGCCACCTGTACCGCTTCGACGCGAACGGCCGCGCGGCCGAACACGACGCGATCCGCGACGACGTGAGCCTGCTCCGCCAGTTCGGTGAGGGTGGGGAGTAGCCCATGCGTGCTGCGACGGATGGTCGGCTCCTGGAAGACGGCGCCCCTGGATACGACGAGGCACGGACGGTCTGGAACGCGATGGTCGACCGCCGGCCGCGGGTGATCGTGCGCTGCACGAGCGCGGACGAGGTGGTCGAGGCGATCCGCTACGGCCGTGACCGGGACCTCGAGATCGGCGTGCGCTGCGGCGGGCACAGCGTGCTCGGGCTGTGCGTCCCGGACGGCGGCCTGATGATCGACCTGACCCCGATGGGCGGCGTCCGTGTGGATCCCGAGCGCCGTCGCGCGTGGGTGCAGGGCGGCGCGCTGCTCGGCGCGCTCGATCGCGCCGCGATGGAGCACGGACTGACCACGACCGCGGGCAACGTCTCACACACCGGCGCCGGCGGGCTGACGCTCGGCGGCGGCATGGGCTGGCTCGCGCGCCGGCTGGGGCTGTCGTGCGACAACGTGGCGGCGTACGAGCTGATCACCGCCGACGGCCGCCGGCTGCATGTCGACCAGGCCGGGAACCCGGACCTGTTCTGGGGCCTGCGCGGCGGCGGCGGCAACTTCGGCGTCGTCTCCGAGTTCGAGTTCCGGCTGCATCCGGTGGCCCGCCAGGCTCACGTCGTCGAGCTCTTCTTCGCGATCGAGGACGCGGCGCCGGCGCTGCGTGGCTGGCGCGACCTGAACGCGGCCGCCCCGCGCGCGGCCACGTTCACCGCCTGGGTCGGCGAATCGCAATCGCCGGTGCTTCCGCCGCAGTGGCGCGACCGGCCGGTCGCCAGCATCGGCTTCGTATGGGCCGGCGAGCCCGAGCTCGACGGGCAGCTCCTCCCGGCGCTGCGCGCCCTCGGCCGGCCGGTCGCCGAACGCATCCAGGAGCTCTCGTACCTGGAGCTGCAGCGGATGGACGACACGCTCGAAGGCCACGCGCTGCGCCGGTACTGGAAGGGCCACTACTTCCGGTCGCTGCCGGACGCGGCGATCGACGCGTTCCTGCTCCGCGGCACGCCCGACGGGTACGGCGAGCAGCTGCCCGCCGCCTCCCTGCAGGCCTACGGCGGCGCGATCGCGGAGGTGCCGGACGCCGACAGCGCCTTCAGCCAGCGCGACGCGATGTTCGAGTTCGTCGCTGCCGCGCGCTGGTCCGACGCTGCCGAGGACGAGCAGCGGATGACCGCGGCCCGGCGCTACGCCGCGTCGCTCGAGCCCTTCGCCGGCGGCATGTACGTCAACGCGATGAGCGACGAAGGAGCCTCCGGCGTGACGCGCGCATACCCTCCCGCCAAGCTCGCACGCCTCAGGACGCTCAAGACCGCCTACGACCCCGACAACGTCTTCCACCTCAACCAGAACATCGAACCCGGGTGACGCCCGCGGCGAAAGGACGAGATCATGGGCATGACGATCATGGGCGCGGTGGTCTCCCTGGACGGGTTCATGGCCGACGACCACGACGGCGTCGGGCCGCTGTTCGACTGGTTGGGCAACGGCGATGTCGCCTGGAGCTTCCCGGGCTCCGACGGCGAGCTCCGGACCACACAGGCGTCGGCCGACTTCATGCTCGACGTGTACGGCGACATGGCTGCGAACGTCATCGGACGGCGAGTGTTCGACATGACCAACGGCTGGGACGGCAAGCCGGCCGCCGGCGAGCACGTCTTCGTCGTCACCCACCGGCCGCCGACGGACTGGGAGTACGCCGACACCGCACCGTTCACGTTCGTCGACGGCGTCGAGCAGGCGATCACCGCCGCCAAGGAGTTCGCGGGCGACCGGGTCGTCGACGTGGCCGCCGGTCAGATCGGCGGCCAGGCGCTCAGGCTCGGGCTGATCGACCAGGTGGTGGTCAACCAGGTCCCGGTGGTCTTCGGGTCCGGCCGTCCGTTCTTCGCCACCGGCGGCCTTGCCGAGCCGCTGCGGTTGGAGAACCCGACCACGATCGTGCGCGGCGACCGCGTCACCCACCTGGTCTACGACGTCAGTCGCTGAGGTCGCCGCCGTGCCCTTAGGCGCACGTCCACACCTGGCCGCGCTCGTCCTGATCACGGCGGTCGGCGCGGTTCTGCGGTTCGCCACGCTCGATCTACAGAGCTTCGGTCATGACGAGGCCGTGACGGTGGGCAGAGTGCTGCAGCCCGGTCTCGACTCGACGCTCGAAACCGTCGTCAGCAGCGAGCGGACGCCGCACCTGTACTACGCGCTCGCGTGGTTGTGGACCCGCGTTTTCGGCGAGGGCGAGGTCGGTGTTCGCTCGTTCTCCGCACTCGTGGGCACGCTCACGATCCCGGCGACGTACGCCATGGTCCGTGCGATGCTGCCCCGCGGAGCGCTCGTCGCCGCGGCGGTGGTCGCGGTCCACCCGTTCCTCGTCTACTACTCGCAAGAGGCGCGGACCTACGCCTTGCTGGTCCTGCTCGGAACGCTTTCGCTCTGGGCGCTCGCTCTGGTGATCGCCACCCCGTCGCGTCGCAGGCTGACCGCGTGGGCGGTCCTCAGCTGCCTCGCGCTCGCGGCGCACTACTTCGCCGGCTTCCTGGTCGCCGCGGAGGCCGTGCTGATCCTCGCCCGCGTTCGGCCGCTGAGGACGGCGATCGTGACGGTCGCGCCCGTGGCGGTCGCCGCCGCCGTCCTGCTACCGCTTGCAATCCACCAGGCCGGCTTGCACTCGGGCGATCTGCCCGGCTCACCCGGTGCCGTTCGTGCGCTGACGACGCCGCTCACGCAGTTCGCGCTCGGCGAGCGCCTCGTCATGCGCGGCGCGTACACGCTGACGCCGCTGATCGGCCTCGTCGTGGTCGCGTTCGCCGCCGGCGGGGCGCTCCTCGCCTGGCGTCGAGGCGAGCGCATGCTCTGCGCGGCGATCGGATGTGCGGCCGTCCTCGTCGCTATCCCGTATGCCGTCTGGCTCGTCGGTCCGAACTACTTCAACGCGCGCAACGTCATCGCCGCCCTCACCCCGCTGATCGCGCTGCTCGCAGCCACGATCACCGTGCTGAGACCGAGCTGGCATCGACCGCTCCTCGTTGTCGTCCTCGGCGGGTGGCTCGCGCTGTCGGTGGCGCCGCTCGCAGACGTCGACTTCCGGCGCCTCGACTACAGGGGCGTCGCGGACGCCGTCAAGGGAGATCAGGCGCGGGCCTGGATCGTCCCCGCCGGCGGCGACGATCCGCTGCTCGTGTATCGCTCGGCGAACGGCATCGCGCGAGCTGCGAACGAGGTCCGTGCCGATGAGGTGATCGTGGTGTCCGACGGCGACGCGATGGTCACCGCCGAGCTGCCGGGCTTCACCGTCGTGCGTCACGAGCAGGTCAGCACGCTCGGCGTCACCGTCCTGCACAAGTCGGAGCCGGGGGTTCTGCTCACCATCGACCTGCTCGCGCAGCACCCCGCGTCCCGAGCCCAGGTGCTCGCCGAGCCGTGATGGCGAGCCCCGGATTATGAGGCCGGCAGCCGGGGAGCCGGCCGCTTGGGCGGCGACTTCGGCACCCTCACCGAGCGGTCGACGACCGCCTCGTAGCGCTGGTCCTTGCGCGGCCTGTCGACTGGCGAAAGGAAGAAGTCGAAGCGGCCGAGCCGGGCGTGGCGGAGCGTGTACGTGCGAGCGTCGAGCACCGGCTCGAGGGGCCCCGAGAACGTCAGGACGAACGCGTCGTCACTGCCCGCCAGCGCGGTGTCCACGGCGGCCCCTGCGACATCCGCGACCGACAGCAACCGCAGTTCGACCGGTCCGACCGCGAAGCGCTGCCCGAGCAGGCGCGCGTACGACGAGCGCCGCAGGTGGCTCGCGGCGGCCTCGGCGCCGACGGCTGCCCAGGGCCGCAGGCCGGCGAGCGTGGCCGCGGTAGCGAGCGTGCCCGTACGAAGCAGCGAGCGCCGGGTGAGCCTGGAGGACGGAGTCATGTTACTGACCCTACATCGGCAGCAGTGCCCGCGGGCATTACGCGATCGTGGTGGGTACGATCGCGTCGTGCCGGACCTCGCGACGCTCACGGCCGCCGACTTCGCAGCGCTGCTTGGTGACCGCTTCCGGATCGCGCCGCACGACGCGAGCCCGTTCGAGGCCGAACTGGTCGAGGTCACGGAGATCCCACGCGAGCCCGGCGGCCGCGCGCCGTTCTCGATCGTGTTCCAGGGCGGGCCGAACCCGCCACTGACTCAGCGGGTCTATCGCGTAGAGCACGATGCGCTCGGCCCGCTGGAGATCTTCCTCGTCCCGATCGCCGCCGACCGCTACGAGGCTGTGTTCACGTAGCGGGGCTGCCGCTCGAGCAACAGGTAGACGCCCTTGTCCTCGGCGACCTTGAAGCCGAGCCGCGCGTACAGCCGCAGCGCGGCGTTGAATCGCTCGACGTGGATCGTGACGCGCTTGCCGGCCGCATCGGCCTCGGCGAGCAGATCGCGCAGGAGCGCGCTCCCGACTCCTTTCCCGCGGTGCTCGGGAAGGAGCGCGATGTCCACAATCCTGATCTCGGCACCACCCCGATGGACGTAGAGGCGGCCACACGGCTCCCGATCGACCATGACGACGTCGAAGCTCGCGGTCGCGTAGTGCTCGCGATACCAGCGGTCCTGGACGTTGAACTGCGCTCGCACGAACGTGTACTTCTGCGCCTCGTCCCAAGGCACCGCCGCCAGTTCCTCCGCGCGCGTACTCGCGTAGATGCGGAACAGGAGTTCCTCATCGCCCGGCTCGCACTGCCGCACATCGACGACGCTGCTCATCAGCCCCTCGGCGGGAAGACTCCCTGGAGCGCGATGCAGAAGTTGAGCGTCAGGTACGGCTGCATGTTGTTGTGGGGTAGATCGCCCCCTGCGGGAGGAAGCGCCTGCGGAGCCATGCCCACGAGATTCGCAGCGGGCCCGTACGCGGTAGCGTTGGCCGACTTGGCGAGAGACCGGTTGGGGGCCGGCGCGTTGAGCTCGCCCAGGTCGAGGTCGTGGGCCCTCATCGAATGCGTGTGAGCGGGGATCTCGGACTCGAGCAGAGTGACGGTCTCCGATCCGCCGGTTTCGCCCAGATCGTGAAGGCTGAGGCCCGGCCCTTGTCCCGGATGCATCCCGGCCGAGCCCTCCAGGTCGGGAAGCGCGAAATTGGACTTGCCATCCCCTCCGTAGGTGGTGCCGAGGAGCGAGAAGAGCGCGGTGTTCTGCGACAAGGGGAGCAGTTGCCCATTGCAGAAAGCCCACCCCTTCGGCGCGAAGTTGAACGGAAAAATCCGGATCTCTGCCACAAATGGGTCCGCCACGGTTTCTCCTAGGTGGGGGAGGGGAAGATGCCGAACAACGAAATGATGTAGTTAATGCACAAGTACGGCTGGAAATTCGTATGGGGCTGGCTGCCGCCCACGGTGGTCACTGCGACTGGGCTCATGTTCGTGTCAGGGGCGTCCTGCATGTACATCATGGCACCACCGGTTTGACCCATGACCTTCCCGGCGGGGCTCGTATCTTGAGCGACATTGGTCGAAGCCAGCAGTGGGTGGCTGTGCGCTGAAATCTGGTTGGCGGTGAGTGTGATCTCCTCGGCGCCGCCCGTCTCTGCAAGGATGAATCCGCTGCCTTGATGTATAGGAATGCGGCCGCGAAGATCTGGAAGCACGAACGTGCTCTCACCGTCACCGCCATAAGTCGTACCAATGAGCTGAAACAGAGTCTCGTTCTCAGAGATCGGGAGGAACTGGCCTTCGCAGAACATCCACCCAGCGGGAGCGAAGTTGCCAGCGAACATGCGAATCTCGCCGACGTAGGGTTGCGCCATGGTGTCCCTCTCTAGGTTTGGCTCGCAAAGATGCCCTGGAGTGCGATACAGAACGTCAGGGTCAGGAAAGGCTGCATGTTGAGGTGGGCCTGGCTGCCGCCCACGTTGGTGATGGTGGCGGGGATCACGGCCGTAAGGTTTGCGGCGTCGGTGTAGATCCGCCCGGGCACTACTCCCAGCACGTTGTTCGCTGCGTCCTGCGTGCTGCCGTTGTTTCCACTGCCCTGGACGATGTGGGCATGGGTGGGCAGCTCCGACAGCGAGAGCGTGTGCGCCTGCTCGCCAGCCCGTTCGCCCAGCGTGTGGCCGCCACCGGTATGGATGGACGCGCGCCCACGCAGGTCCGGTAAGGCGAAGTTGACGCGACCGTCGCCTCCGTAGGTCGTCCCGAGCAGCGAGAACAGCGCCTGATTCTGGTTGATCGGGAGCAGTTGTCCGTTGCACATCGCCCATCCCTTGGGCGCGAAATTAAACGACATCAGTCGAATCTCAGCCAGAAACGGTTCGGCCACGGCTTCCTCTCTCCAATCCTTCGACTTTTCTCTATGGCGTAGGCTGCGCGCACGCCGCGCCGCCCGCAAACCCGGTGGAGATGAACGACGCCGTGGGCGCTGTAAGGACCGTGTTTCGACCGCTCAGGTAGTTGGAGACCGCCGCGGTGTCGGTCGCTGAGCCGCCGTAGCCGGGCAGGATCACTGTTCCCTCGTTGCGCTGGCGAACGCGGATGTCGCCGGCGGCGCTCATCGTGCCGCCCGAGTACACGAAGGTGTTCTTGGCCGAGGCGCCGCCGATATCGGCGCACATCGACGTGCTGTTCGGAACGCATCCCGGACCCGCGGGATTGCACCCGGTGACGGCGACGTTTGCGAGGATGCCCGTGACCGCGTTGCCCGTGATGGTGAAGTCGTTGTTCCTGATCGTCACCTCCATGTTGCCATTGCCGTCCTGACCACCCTGGACGAGAATTCCTCTCTGCGTTCCGCCGTAGCTGATGTTGTTGTTGTCGATCAGCGTCCTGAGCTCGCCGGCGCCCGCCTGGAACACCACGATCGAGTCGGTCGTCCGGCCCGGCGCGGTCGTGAGGTTGTTGTTCGCGATCGTCCCGTGGACGCCGCTGGCTGCGGTCGCAAACGCCCCACCGAGGATGCCGATATTCCCGAAGTCTTGGCCGCTGAACGTGTTGTTCGTGACGTTGAACTTGGTCGTCGACGTCTGCGTGGCCGAGAAATCGAGGCCGTCGTTGTTGTTGGTGAACGTCGAGTCGGTCACGTTGATTCGCAACGAGCTCGCAGCCGCGCTGTTCGACGCCGTCCCTGGGATGCCGCCGCTGAAATTGTTGTCGAACGTAGTGTCGTCGACGTTCACCGTCAGAGTCGCGCCCTCCCGCGCGCCGAGCACGATCCCGCTGCCCTGCGTCGAGGTCGAGAAGTTGCTCGCCGCGGCGACCGTCTCATTGACGGTCACGGTGCCGGTCCCGGCGCCACTGTTCTGGATGATCATGTTGTCGTCGAAGCTGCCCGTGACGCTTACGTTCGTGATCGTCGAGGTGCCGAGCATGTTGAAGAAGTGGATCCCATCCTCATCGGCGGCGTTGCCGACCCCTGTGATCGTGCTGTTGGTCAGCACGAAGTTGGTGACGTTGCGGCCGTTGATGCCCTGCTGAGCGCTGCCGGCGATCGCCATGCCGTCAAGCGACACGTCGATCGCGTCCTGCACGTTGATCGGCGCGTTACAACCCGTGTTCGTGCCCAGCGAAAGCTGCAGGCACGGCGCCCCGTCCGTTGTCGCACCGTTCGTGAGGTTCATGTTCTTCAGCGTCAGCTGATCCGAATCGATCGCACTCACCGCCCGCGCGCTCGTGTTCTGGATCAGGCCGCCCGAGCCGGCCGTCGTCCCCGTCCCGGTCACCGTCAGCCCGCCCACCGAACCCGTCGCGCTCAGCGCAATCCCGCTGGCGGGATCCGTCGCGACCGTGTTGTTGCCAGCCACGATGCTCTGGAACGTCATGTCGCTGCTGCCGATCGTCGTGCTACTGACGTTGAGCGCGATCGCGCTCGTGCTGTCGATCGTGTTCGAACTCCCAGTGACGCTGACGGTGCCGCCGCCGGTGGCGGTGAGTCCGGTAGCGGTGGTGGTGTCGATGTCGAGGCCGCCGCCGGTGAAGTTGATCGTGTGGCCGGTGTTGGAGCTGAGCGTAACGGCCTGGTTTGCCCCGGTGTTGAGTGTCTTGGTGGTGCCGCTGAACAAGGTGGTGCCGGCGGTGTTGCTGGCGACGTTGATGCCGGTGCCGCCGGTGCCGGTGATGTTGCCCGAGAAGGTGGTGTCGCCGCTGCGGCCGGTGACGTCAACGGGCCGGCCGGTGCCGTTGGCGATCGTGCCGGGGTAGGTGACAGTGCCGGAGCCGCCGTTTATGTCGAAGCCGACTGCGCTGGTGGCGCCGATCGCGCTGCCGGAGCCGGCGGCGAAGGTGTAGGCGCTGGTGCCGTCGAGGTTTATGCCCTTGGTCGGGTTGCCCGCGACGGTGATCGTGTCAAAGACGAGGTCGGTGCCGAACGTGAGACCGGTGGCGTCGACGGCGGGCCCGCCGTTGGTGGTGATGCTCGCGGTGAAACTTCCGCCCTGAACGTCGATACTGGCGACGCTTGAGAGCTGGAACGCCGCAGTGGTGCCGCTGGTCGTCAGCGCGAGGTCTTGGAACGTGAGGCTGCCGCTGGTGTTATTCAGCCGGACGCCGCCGGCCGTCGAAGCCGTCGTGGTGACGTTCGCAAACGTGCCTGCGAGAGCAGCGCCGTTGATGTCGATCGCCTTGTCTGACTGCATCGCGACATCGACGGTGCCCGACAAGCTCAGGCCGTTGCCGGTGCTGGTCAGCTCGAGCCCGGGCTGGGTCGCGGCGGTGCCGGTGTCGTTGACGTCCATCGAGCGCAGCCTCACGCCCGGCGTCGCCGCGCCGGTGATGCCGTTGGCGGCGCCGTCGGGATTGATCGACACGCCGGCGATCTCGGTGGTGGACGCCAGCGTCACGACGTCCGTTCCGCTTGGGGCGGTCAGGACGGGCTTAGTGCCGGCGGCGAAAAGCGTCTCGGCGGTCACGGTGCCGACATCGAAATTGGTCAGCGCGACGCCCTCGCCGATCAGCTTCTGACTGGCCTGAAGCGTCACGCCGCCGCTCAGCGTGCCGTCGCCGGGTGCGCGGCGGATGTGGATCGCGTCGTTGGTCGTCGCGACCGCAGCCGCGGCGGCGAGCCCGGCGAATGGGCGCGCGGAGGTGCCGTCGTTCGGCGCGGGCGCCTCATCGGCGACGTACCAGACCTCGCCGGCGAGGTTGACGGTGAACGTGATGTTCGAGCTCGCGGTCGTGCCGTCGGTCAGCTGGTAGCCGTAGCTGTCAGCGTTCAGCGTGACGCTGGCGGGCGGCTCGTAGCGCAAATCGCCCGAGGCGTTCAGCGTGATCCGGCCGCCCTGAACCGTCGCGGCGGCCGCGGCCGGGACGACCGTGATCGCGGACTCCAAGCCGTCGGGGTCGGTCGAGTTGCCCTCCAGGTCGACCGTGCGCGTGACCTTCGGATCGGTGACCGAGTTGGTGCCCGACACCAGCGTGGTGTTGCGCACGCTGGTGACGCTCGGCGCCGGCGAGGGCGCCCCCGGCGCGTCGTTGACGGGGGTGATCGTGATGCCGCGGCTCTGGACGGTGCTGGTGTCGGGGCCGTCGTCGGCGACCACTTGGACGGTGCGGTCGGCGGCGCCCGGGTTGGCGGTGCCGTCGTTGCGGTCGTCGGGGTCGTCGTCGTTGTTGCGGAACTGGATGTTCCTGAGCGCGTCCTGGAACTGCGCGACCGTGCCGCCGGCGCGCGTCAGCGTGAGCACACCGCCGGTGAAATCGGACGTGAACCCGGTGACCGCGGGGTCCAGCCGGATGTCGTCGAAGGTCGCGTCAAACCCGCTCGTGATCGTGACGGCCAAGGAGTCGAGCGTCGGGCTGTCGACATCGGTGATCGTCGCGTTGGCGCCGAACAGGTTCACGTAGCCGTTCTGCTCGGGATAGGTCAAAGCGCCCGGCACGTCGGCGTTGACGACCGGCCTGTCGTTGACGCCGGTGATCGTCACCGAGACGAGCGTGTCGGCCGAGTCGTCGGTGCCGTCGTTGGCCTTGTAGGTGAAGCTGGCCGCGCCGTTGGAACCGGCGCCGAGCGACTCGAACTGACCACTCGGCCCATAGCTCAGCGTGCCCGCGACCAACGTCACCACACCCGCCGTGACGTTGTCGAAACTGGCGATGCTCAGCGCGCGTCCCTCGGGGTCCGAATCGTTGACGAGCACGTCCACGGGTGCCGGCGCGGAGTCCTCTGAGATCGAGAACGTGTCAGTGGTCGTGTCGGGCGGCTGGTTCTCACAGGAGGCGTCCAGCGAATCGCCCGCGTCCGCGAAGACCTTGTCGATGCCGGTCGCGCACTTCACGGTGTCGACGCTGGGATCGTCGTCCTCGACATGCACCGTGTCATCGCCCTTGCCGGCGAGCACCGCGTCAGTCTCGTCGCCGCCCGCGATCGTGTCGGCGCCGCTCTCACCGGCCAGAATGTCCGTGCCACCGGCGCCGTCGAGCTGATCGGCGCCCTGCGCGCCGTAAAGCCCGTTCGCGGCGCCGTCACCCGTGAGCTGATCGTCGCCCGAGCCGCCGTTGATGCGCTCGACATCGCCGCCGATGTCATCGCCCTCACCGGCCGTGCCGTCATTCGCGCCGCCGCCGACAGACGCCGTCACCGGCGCGCTCTGCCCGTGGTAGCTGACCATGTCGGTGCCCGCGCCGCCGACGAACGTGTCGCCGCCCGCCAGCCCGTACAGCGTGTCATCGCCGCCGGCACCGTCGAGCTCATCCGCGCCGCCGAAGCCATACAGGAAGTTCGCGCCGCCATCACCGGTCAGCTGGTCGCCCGCAGAACCGCCGAGCACAACATCGACATCGCCTTGGACGTCGTCGCCCTCGCCCGCCTCGCCATCATCCGCGCCCGCGCCGACAGTGACCGTCAACGCCGCAGAGCGCTCCCTGTAATTCGCGGTGTCGCGCCCGATCCCACCGACAAACACGTCCGCGTCAGGGCCGCCGAACAACACGTCATCGCCGCCACCGCCGTCAAGCCGATCGACGCCCGCGTCGCCGCGCAGCTGGTTGGGGCCACCGTCACCGGTCAGGTCGTCGTCGTGGCTGGAGCCCTTGATGCGCTCGACATCGGCCTGGACGTCATCCCCCTCACCGACGGTCCCGTCATTGGCGCCATCAGCGATCGAAGCGGTCACCGCCGCCGACGAGTCGATGTAGCTGACCAAGTCGCTCCCCGCGCCGCCCTCGAACACGTCCGCGCCGGTCCGGCCGATCAACGTGTCGTTGCCGTCCTCGCCGCGCAACACGTCCGCGCCGCCACGGCCGATCAGACGATCGTTGCCGCTCCCGCCGCAGATCACATCCGCACCCGACGTGCCCGACAACGTCTCACCCGCCGCAGTCCCCGTGATCGTGCACGCCGGCCCAACTTGAGCACCCGCCGAAGAGACCACGACCAGCGACACCAGCACCGCAGCTACGAACGACAAGCGGCGCAGCAGACACAGCGAAGTCATGAGGCTCTCCGAGCGAAACAGTATGGGCAGCGTTGACGCATCCCTACGTCCAACCAGCGCCCAGACCGACCGACCGAACGACCGATCGAAACGACTATGCCTTCCCCGAGCGCTGTCGCGAACCTACTCCTTCACAGCCCCCACCGCCACCCGATGTTCGTCCACGAACGCAGACGGTTCCGAGCGCCCGTCGGGAACAACAGCACGCGCAATCGTCACGAACGACCGACACCGGCATCTTCACGCGACGGACCGGAAGTCGGCCCAACCAAGTGGCGAGACCCGGACTCGAACCGGGGACACCACGATTTTTCAGTCGTGGACCGGAATCTCTCTAACACCGGCGTAGTACCTGCAGTTCAGCGGGTTCTGACGAGAGGCCGCCCGAGGTGCGATGTCCGCAAATTGCGTTTTTTACGCATGGATTTGGGCACTGAGATGCACTTCGGTGCCTAATGGCCGCGGCTGCTCTGCCGGTTGCTCTGCCGTCCGAACGAACGCGGTCGCCGGGATCGCCGCGACGTCCTCCCCGACCGCAGGTCGGATCCTCGCTGTCGGCTCGCGCGTCACCTTGTTACGAAGAGACGCTTGCGGCTCTCTCTGGCGATCTAAACTCCCTGGATCAGGTTCTCGGAAGTCCTCAACGACCGGGAGTTCGGTGACAAGCTCGGCGTTAACGACAGGTCGCTCCGCGCCCTGATCCGGAAGCACGACCTCGCCTCGTCGCACCGGCACGGCGAGCACTAAGAGCTCGACGCGGACGAGCAAGAGCGGATCGCCGCGCACCCAGCCGTGAGGCGGCTGGTCGCCGACAGCCTCAGCTGATCAGCGCGAGGCGGGACGAGCCGCAACTCGTATCCGCGCCGAGTCCGGCCGATCTGGTCGGGTGGTCGCGCAGGTCGGGCCAGGCTATGACGTCCTTGGAGACCAACGCCGTCCGAGACCACAAAGTGCCCTCGTAGAGCCAGCGCCTTGGCTCGTCGGTTCAGAAGACGCGGATGCCGTACTGATTGGCGACGCGCAGCAGGGCTGGGTCCTCCCGGTGGATCGGCCGACGGGTCACGTCGCCGATTTCCCAGGGTGCTCCTCCCACTGTTCCTCGAAGCGCTCTTGGCGCTGCTTGTCGAACACGCCCATTTCGTCCAAGTCGCCGAGGTCGTACAGCCCAGCGTCTACTGGCGAGACGTCGACTTCGACGGCAGTGGTACGGAACCAAGACGCGCCCGCTCACCGGATCGTCACGCTCGTCGGCCCGGGCGCGACGGCGACGCCGGCCGCTTCAACCCGCTCCAGCTCGTGGACGCGCAGGGCCGCCGCCCCTGATCGGGCCGCCCGACTTCGCAGCGCCCTTGACAGCTCCCTGGCCGCCGCGACCAGATCCGCCCGCGCGCGCTCCAGATCGCGGTCCAAACAAGCGGTCCTCGATTGAGTTGTGGCTGCTCAGGCCTCGCGGGAAGCTACGCGAAGGGCGATGGCTCTCGCGCGGCGACTGATGCTGCTCTGTCGTGGAGGTCCTGCGGTGGCGTGCCGAGCAGCAGCCATCTGCCTCCTTCCTTCGTGATGCGGCCCTCGCCGGTGAGCTTCTGCAGCGCGAGAGTCACAGACGTGCGATGCGCTCCAACCATGCTCGCGATCATCTCGTGCGTGAGTTCGAGGTTCAGCCGGACACCTTCGGAGGTGACCCACCCCCAGCGGTCGGCGAGATGCCACAACAGCAGCAGGACCTTCAGGTGGACGTGTCTCAGCTCTAGGATGGCCAGCCGAACGCTGAGCATCCGGGCGCGGCGAGTAGCACCCTCAAGCAATGCGGATGCGATCTCTGGCCACGCCGCGGTTTCTGAGGCGAAGTCTCCATCAAGCCACGCGAGCCGGGTCGGCTCAAGCACCGTCCAGGTGGGACGCGCGCTGACCGAGGTGACATCGGCGGCGTCGTCCCACGGTCGGAGCAGGTCCTCGGGGCCACGCAGCTCAACGAAGTGCCGGCCGGCCAGCTCGATGTCCCGCAACAGCAATCCGTTGATAACCAGAAGCCCGAGGTCTCTTCCCGGCTGTCGCGGTGAGCTCGGTGGCTCCCAAGGACCTTGGGGAGCCTCGATCAACGGCGCGATCGCCCGGATCCGCGCCAGCTCGCGCCGGCCGGGGTCGATCGCCGCGGCCAGCTCGAGGTCTTCGTCGAGGACGCGGACCATTGTGGTCCCCCGTCGGGGGACGGGGCCAGCTGGGGCCGGTTCCAAGCGCCGCGAGGAACCCACTTCCTGGACACGATATCGTAGGAAAGCCGACCGCGCCGCGATCGGTCGGATAGGAAACGCAACGGCCGCCGATTTAGTCCAGTTGTAAGGCCGACTCCTCGGCTCCTCCGGCCGCGACCGGGCGTTATGTTCTCCTCGATGGGTCCCACACTCGCCGTTGACCTCGAACGCGACCGCCTCGAGCACCGCATCCGCCGGACGAGGGAGGTGCTCCGAGCGCTGGAAGATCGGGAGGTCATGCGCGTCGCCCGCGGAACGGTTCCGGTTCCCCGGCCGCTCGTGCTGGCCGTCCAGGACTTCCGGGGCGAGCTCGAGCGCCTGGAGCGTCGTGCCTGCCAGCTCGACGGCGCGTGCGACACCGCCTGACGGCCCCGGGGTCAGGTCTGCAGGAGCCGGCAGCGCACCGACTTCCACTCATTGGTCACCATGCGATACGAAGGGGAATGTGCATGTCCCAGACCGCCGTCTTGCTCACATGAGCCAGGGCCACGCCGACGCCGTCGCGGCAGCCCTCATGCGTGACGCCTTACGCGTCCTACGCGTCCGAGTCGACGAGCCCAAGAGCCGCTCGACGAGCTGCCGCAGCTCGACGAGCTGCGCGACCGACAGACGACAGCAAAGCTCGAGTCGGTCCCCGCAGAGCACGCACCGCCGGACGGAGAAGAAGCCAGCGGCGGCGGCGCTCATTCGCTGAAGGGGCTGGCGTAACGGTGGCCCCGGTTCTTGACAGCGAGCATCGAAATCTCGACGGCACGGTCGTTCGCTTGGGCTCTCGGGGTCTCCCTCGCGGGCGCACGCGGGCACGTTCAGCCGCGAACGCCCCCGCGCACGTGCGCGGGGTGATGACTGAGAGGCCGCGCTCGGTGACGCCGGGAGGCTACATCGATGTGAACGGGCGGGTGCGGCCAGTCCCGGCCGGCTGGCGTGGACCCCGGCCGCCAGAACCGCCGAAACGGCCTGACCGCTCACCCGCGGCACCCCGGCGAGGGCCGCAGACGGCGATTACACGCCTCAACTCGAGCGCCAACACGCCACCGGACCCCTCCACGACGGCTCGCACGCGGTGAACGCCGCTCCGGCTCGCCCTACGGGCTCGCCTCCGCGACGCCCACCGCCAGCGCCACAGGGGGTCAATTTTCAACCGGCGCCACGGGGTCAACTTTCAACCGGCCTTGACAGCGGCGGAGGCGCGACCGAAATCGCCGATGCACACACCGGCGTTCTAAGAGCTTCCGAGACGTCATCGAGGCAAATCACTCGCGGCGAAACGCGCCTGCGAATCGTCGCCGACACTTATGCGACAGCCTCAGGCAAAAGCAGCACTGGGGACGCTCGGTCGCTATCGCGCGACACCTGTCCTTTGTGATCGAGCTTGCTGTCTTGGTCGCGGTGGTCGTGGGCGTTGGTCTGCTCCGCCCGGGCGCTTGAGTCGGCAACGCTGGTCACCACGTCTAGTAGGCGATGGAGGCGGTGCGCTATGGTCACCGTCGCCGTGCCTGGCATTGAGCGAGATGTCTCGGAGGCCGGCGCCAGCGGCGGTTTCGGGCGGCTGCGGGAACTCGAGGCGGTCACGGACACGGCCCTTGGGCGACTGGACATGCAGGAGTTCCTGTACGAGCTCCTGCGCCGTGTTCGCGCGATCGTGGACGCGGATACCGCCGCCGTCCTGCTCCTCGACGAGGGCTCCGGCGAGCTGGTGGCCACGGCGGCGTGTGGGCTCGAGGAGGAGGTCCATCAGGCCGTGCACGTACCGCTCGGCCGGGGCTTCGCCGGCCGCGTCGCCGCCAGCAAGCGCCCCGTCGCACTGGAGCGCATCGATTCTACGACCGTCACAAACCCGATCCTCTGGGAGAAGGGCATCCGCGCGATGCTCGGCGTGCCGCTGCTGGGCGGCGAAGCCGCGGTCGGCGTCCTGCACGTCGGGCGGCTGCGCGACGAGCCCTTCACTGCGCACGATACCGAGCTGCTCGAGGTCGTCGCCGAGCGCGTCGCGGGCGCCACGCAGACACGGCAGCTCGCGCTCGAGCAGGCGGCCGCGGGGCTGCTGGAGCGCAGCCTGCTGCCCGAAAGGCTGCCGAACTACGACGGGCTCGAGCTGGCCGCTCGCTACATCACGCCGGATGACCGCACGGTGGGAGGTGACTGGTACGACTTCTTCAGCGTGCCCTCGGGCAGGCTCTGGATGGTTGTCGGAGACGTCGCCGGTCACGGCCTGAGCGCGGCTGTCGTGATGGGACGGGTCCGCAGCGCGCTCCGCGCCTACGCGCTCCTCGGCGGCTCGCCGGCGACCGTCCTCGAACTGACCGACCACAAGGTCCAGCACTTCGAAATCGGAAGCATGGTCACTGCCGTCTGCGCGACCAGCCTGCCGCCGTACGACGAATGGCAGATCGCCACTGCGGGCCATCCTCCGCCCCTGATCGCGGCGCCCGGCGCCGCACCACGGCTGCTCGAGCTGCCGATCGGCCCGCCGTTTGGTGCGATAGCGGGCGCGAAGCGATCCGATGCGACCGCATCACTGCCCAGGGGAGCGGTCATGGTGCTCTACACCGACGGCCTCATCGAACGGCGCGGCGAGTCAATCGATCTAGGCTTCGAGCGGTTGCGCACAGTGGTGCGCGCGGACGTGCCCGGCGAGGTCTGCCGGCGGGTGCTCCATGAGCTGATCGGCGGGCGGAGGCCGGACGACGACATCGCGATCATCGCTATCCGTCGCGTTGAGCCGCAGCGCAGCTGATCGAGCTCGCGCGCGCGGCCGTGCAATCGAACTCTGGCGCCAGCGCCCGTCGTCGCCTGTTGTGGGCGGAACCGGTCGAACGACAGACCTCTGGAGCGCGGGTCAAACAACACCCGGCCTCGGTGCTCGAGCAACAGGAGGAGGCCAGTGCGCTCCGCCGAGCCCTGCACGACTTGCCAATCGATCAGCGCGAGGCTCTCGTCCTGTTCTATAGGGGCGGGCTGACGACCGAACGGTCGCGCTACGTCGGCGTGCCGCTCGGAACGACCTAGAGCCGCATCCGCCTGGGCTTGGCCGACTACGAGGTACGCATCGAGCACTCGAAGTCCAGATCTGACGCAGGCCGGCATCCAGGCGCGGCGCCGGTTCCGTCGCGAGCTACATCAAGCTCCGCCGCTTGCGATGGTCGACGCGCTGGTCCGTCGTCCGTTGGAGCGTGGCCTCCGCAAACGCGCCCGGCCGCTGACCGGGGCGCTCACGGACGCAGAAGCCCGCGGGCGCCGGCGGAGCTCAACAAGATCGCCGGGATTCGGTGTCGTCCAGCGCGCTATGTGGCCTAGCCAAAGCTCCGGTACGCGGCAGAGGAGCTCCGACGGTGCGTTGCACCCGGTCCGGAACCGTGTGGTCGCAGGTGGGAGCCGGCCGCGCCCAGTGCGACGGCATCGCAGCGCTTGGCGTTCCGGTAAGCGCAGCAGTGGTAGCGCTGCTTGAAACAGGGCTGGCGCGGCGCGTTTTCGCGGCATGAAACTGCTCTTTGAAGGCTCCGGTGTCATCCGGTCGCCGACGTGGGTTCGGCCGACTGGGACAGGGGCTTTCGGGAGGACGCAGGCTGGGCAGGCCGTTTTGCGCGATGGGCTTTGAGCCCGGGCTTTTCAGTGGCCGCCCCTGCGACTTGCCCGGTTGCGCTGCGAGCGCGGATCCGTCGATGTCGTTTGCCCACCGATTCTCCCCGTCGTCGTCGAGAGCGAGGAGGACCGAGTGAGAGCGGTAGCGCTGGATATCCACCGCGACTTCTGCGAGGTGGCGATCGTTGCCGAGGGCCGGCTGCGGTCAGCGGGCCGGATCAAGACGCGACCCGAGGCGCTGGAGCTGTTCGCGCAGAGCCTCGATCGCAGCGACTGGGTCGCGCTGGAGGTGACCGGCAACGCGTGGGCGATCGCCGGGATCCTCGAGCCCCACGTCGCGCGGGTGATCGTCGTCTCGCGCAACGACACCGGCATCCGCCAGGCTCGCGCGAAGACCGATCGCCTCGACGCCAGGACGTTGGCCAAGCTGCTGTGGGCGGGCGAGCTCGACGGCGTGTGGACGCCCGACGAGCGTGTCCGGACGATGCGCCGCCGGCTGGCGCGCCGCGCGCAGCTCGTCCGCGCGCGCTCGCGCGTCAAGAACGAGATCCACGCGGTGTTGATGCGCTGCCTCAAAGACCGGCCGCCCGCCTCGGACCTGTTCGGCGTCAAAGGCCGGGTCTGGCTGAGCGAGCAGCAGCTGGCGGTCTGCGAGCGCGAGACCGTCGACGCCGGCCTGCGCCAGGTCGACTTCCTCGACGCAGAGATCGCCGCGGTCGACCAGCTCATCGCCGCCGAGGCGCTGTCGTGGCCGGAGATCAAGCGGCTGATGACGGTCCCCGGCGTCAACGTCATCGTCGCCGCGACGTTCATGGCCGCCATCGGCGACATCCGCCGCTTCGCCGACCGGCGCAAGCTGACCGCCTATCTCGGCCTGGACGCACGGGTCCGTCAGTCCGGCGCCGCGCCCGCGAACCATGGCCACATCTCCAAGCAGGGCTCGGGCAGCGCGCGTCACGCGCTCGTCGAGGCGTGCTGGTCGACCGTCCGCCAGCCCGGCCCGATCGCCGCCTTCTACGCGCGCGTCAAGGCCAAGCGCGGCCACTCGATCGCGATCGTCGCCGCGGCGCGGAAGCTCGGTTGCCTGTTCTGGTGTCTGCTCACGCGCGGCGAGGACTACGCGTTCGCGCAGCCCTCGCTGACCACCAAGAAGCTGCGCCGCCTCGAGCTCACCGCCGGCGCCCCGCGCCGCCGAGGCGGCCGCGACGTCTGGTCGACCAACAAGGCGATGCGCCAGGCCGAACGCGACCTCGCGCTGCAGGCCCAGCGCGCCTACGAACGCACCGTCGCCGACTGGCAGGCCAACAAAGCGGGTGCGGGCGCGACACCGGGGCGCGCATCTCAAAGGCCGTCAAGCGGCACAGCAGCGCGGCAGACCTCCAAGCCCCAGCGATCTGCGCTTTAGCTCGTCAGTCACCCGCACCCGAACGGCACTCTCCCACAGGAGCCCGATCCGATCCACACGACTTGACTTTCATCCGTCGCGCAAAGCGGGGTCCTACTCATGTCGCCAGGCGCTCCCGCCTTCAGGCGTGGCTGTCGCATAAGTCGGCGGCGGAGGCGCGACCGAAATCGCCGATGCACACACCGGCGTCCTAGGCCAAAGCTGCTCGAGGCTGGGTTCCCTGCCCCTGCTCCGCGAACCATCCAGCCGTCTCGCTGAGTCAGATGCGGGCCGCGCTCCTCGCTCTCTCGCCCGGCTGCGCCACGCAGGAAACCTCGGGCTCTCGAAGATCCCATAGCGCATCAGCGAGGAGGCAGATGCCAGGTCGCCGCTCTCTGGGAAGAGGAGCAGCCAAGCCGCCACAGCCCCCTTCCATACATCTCGACAGCGCCCGCCGCCCTGCTCCTGCTCGTCCGACTCAGCAGCGAGCGGGCGCGCCAAGTGGTGCGCCAGGACTGCTCCTTTGCCAAGAAGCAGGAGTCTCCCCCTGCGCTCCTGGTCGTCGTCCTTCGCAGGCGTGCGCGCGCCGACCACGGACGCGCTCGCAACCTGGCGACAGCAGAAGCGGCAAGCCCGAGAGCTACCGCGCGGCGCCGCGGGCTGAGACTAGCCTCGGGCAGATATCTGCTGCACGGCCCACCCGTTGCCGTCCGGATCGCTGAAGAAGACGAACCCGACATTGTCGAGTGGGTCGGGCTGAGGTGTGGGGCTCTCGCCCATGACCTGGATCTCACCGACCTCCACCCCTCGCTCGCCGAGCTGAGCGCGTGCCGCGTGAATGTCGGGAACGACCAGCTGCAAGCCCTTGAGGGAGCCCGGCAGCATGTCCGGAACGATCGTCCCCTCACCGATGACGATCGAACAGCCAGACCCGGGAGGGGTGAGCTGAACGATCCGATTCCCCTCGCTCACCTGGGTGTCGTGGTCCACGTTGAACCCGAGCTGCTCCGCATAGAACCCCTTCGCACGGTCCACATCCGAGACGGGGACCCACACCACTTCGAGCGTCCAATTCATGGGTGTCTCCTGTGTCGTCGTAGCTGGGGCCCCTTCAGTTGTAGTAGGCCCCCTTCGGCTAAGAGACCGTGTGAGGGCATTCAACTCATCGGTACAGGATCGAGCTCCGGCCCGCGCGAGACGCCTCACGCGCCTTATGTGCGGGAGCGAGCGTCCGAGTGCGCACACCGAGGACGCTCGCTCGGGACGAGTGACAGTCGTCTCGGCCGACGCTGACGTCACGCCTGCTCTGTCCGGCGGATGCGAGCATCAGGCGGCCGCGGGACGTGGCGCTTGGACCTCGTCCCGAGCAGAAGCAAACGGCGGTCAGCCGACGATGCCTGCCTGCGCGCGGATGCGGGCGTGGCGGTCACGGCCATTGTGGTGCAGTGCCCGAAGCGCCGTCATTCGGCGATCAGTACGCGATGAGGGTTGGCAAGGCGTGAGGCGGCTGTGCGGCGCTCCTGCGCTGAGCGACTGGCTGGGGCGAACGCGCTCCAGGCGAACCAGTGGCCGAATCCGCGTTGCAGCGTCCGCGGGCCGCTCATCGTCAGCTGGGCGGCTCGAATCGCGCCGCCCAGCTCGGCCCGTCCCAAGTACACGCGGTAGAGCGTGCTCGTGTCGACGCTGACCTCGAGGTCGACGTCGAAGCCGGGATGCTGGAGGCAGACCGAGATCTCCGAGGGCTCGAGGACCATCCAGTAACGCCGCTTGGGGTCGCGAAAGTCGAACTGAACCACGGTTCGTTTGGGTGGGAGCCGCTGGCGATCGACGTGGCGGGCCATCCAGACGATCAACAGGGAGGGATCGAGTTCCTCGGCGCGCGGCTCGGTGAACGACCAGGTCGCCCCCCACTCGCCGATCGCCTGCACGACCGGCTCGAGGTCACGGCCGCCGGGCGTGAGGCGATATTCCAGGGTGCGCCCTTTGGGGCCCGTCCTGCGCTCGATGACCTCGGCCCGCTCGAGTGCGCGCATGCGGTCGGTCAGGACCGAGCGCGAGATCCCTGGGAGGCCGCGTTGGAGCTCGTTGAAGCCGCTCGCGCCGCCGAGCATCTCTCGCACGATCAGAAGTGTCCAACGGTCGCCGAGGATCTCGGTGGCGTGGGCGACCGGGCAGTACTGCGCGTAGCTGCGCATCGCGCCACCATGCTAACCGCGGGTCGGCGCGGGTCCGGCCAATAGGTCTGATATTCGAACCGGTTGGTTCGAAAGCAGAACTAGCCAGCGCAGGCCGGCGAGCCTACGTTGCTCGCATCGAGCACAGGTGGGAGGGACGAGATGACCGCAATCCAGACACCACAGTCACCGCGCCTGGAGGCGATCGCGTTCGAGGAGCTCGGCGGATCGTTCCGCGGAGAGCTGCTGTTGCCGACAAGCCCCGGCTACGACACTGCCCGCAGGATCTGGAATGGCGCGATTGACCGCCATCCGGCCTGCATCGCTCGCTGCGCGGGCGTGGCCGATGCCGTCGCGGCGGTGCGCTTCGCGCGCGACCACGACCTGGAGATCGCCGTGCGGGGCGGGGGCCACAACGTGGCCGGCACCGCGGTGTGCGACGACGGGGTCGTCATCGACCTCTCGGCGATGCGGGCCGTGTGGGTCGACCCCGCCGGTCGCACGGCCTGGGTGCAAGGTGGTGCTCTGTGGGGCGACGTCGACCACGAGACGCAGGCCCACGGTCTGGCCACCACTGGCGGCATCGTGGGCCACACCGGCGTCGCCGGACTCACCCTCGGCGGTGGCATCGGCTTCCTCATGCGCAAACACGGGCTCACCGTCGACAACCTGCTTGCCGCCGAGGTGGTCACCGCCGAGGGCAGCATCGTCCGGGCGTCCGCCGACGAACACCCCGATCTGTTCTGGGCGCTGCGAGGCGGCGGCGGCAACTTCGGCGTCGTCACCTCGTTCCGGTTCGCCCTGCACCCCGTCGGCCCGACCGTGATGGCCGGGCCCGTCTTCTGGGCGGCCGACGACACCACCGACGTGCTGCGCTTCTACCGCGACTTCGCCGCCGTAGCGCCCGACGAGCTCGGCAGCGTCGTCAGGCTCGGCACCGTCCCCCCACTGCCGGTCATCCCCGAGCACCTGCACTGGCGGCCGGCCATCGCCGTCGCCTGCTGCTACGCCGGCGCCGTCGAAGACGGCGAGCGTGCGGTGCGGGCGCTGCGCCGGTTCGGGACGCCGCTCGTTGACCTGCTCGCACCCTCGCCGTACGTCGCCTTCCAGGGCGGCCTCGACGACACCGTCCTCCACGGGTGGCACTACTACTGGAAGGCGACGAACCTCGCCGGCCTCTCCGACGACGCCATCGCCGTCATCGCCGAGCACGCCTACGCCGCCAGCTCGCCCCGGTCGTACGCGGCCATGTTCCACATGGGTGGCGCCGTCGCCCGAGTCCCCCACGACGCCACCGCCTACGCCGGTCGCGACGTGGCCCACAACATCATCATCGACGCCGTGTGGCTCCCTGACGAGTCCGGCGAGCACGCTGCGGCCGAGACCGCTTGGGCGCGGCGGTTCCTCCAAGCCCTCCAACCGCACCGCGCTGGAAGCGTCTACGTCAACTTCCTTGATTCCGACGACGACTCCAGCCGGGTTCGAGAGGCCTACGGCGATCAGATCTACCGGCGACTCGCCGAGGTCAAGGCCAAGTACGACCCCGAGAACGCCTTCCACCACAACAAGAACATCCAGCCCGCCTAACGCCCGCGCCGGGCCGACCGGCCAAGCTAACGCTGTGTTAACGGCGACGTGTTCGTGATGAACGCCGACCGCTCACAGCCGTGTGTAGCTGACCAACAGAGCCGGCATCGCTGCCGAACCAGAGTGCCGCTCCACACCCTGCCGTCTCCGATCCCCGCACACCGGCACCCAGCGTCGCCTCCAGCCCGGACCACAAGCAAGCGACCGCGTCGCGAGTAGAGCGAGCACGCTCACTGATGCCCTACTTGCACTCGCTTCGGACGCCCCGGGTCCAGGCGCCAGGTCCCGCGGCCGCTCGACTCTCGCATCCGCCGGACGGAGCAGGCCTGGCGTCAACGTCAGCCGAGACGACTGTGGCTCGTCCAATGCGGGCACGTCGTCCGATCACCGTCAGGCGCCTGCTTGATGGACGAAGCACAAGCCGCTCAACCGTCAGTCCAAGCTAAGGCGCGGAAGCTGAAGCGGTATCTGCCTGGCGTCGCCCGACCACCTCCCCGATGAAGGCGAGTACCTCGGGTGCCGCGGGATCGATGATGTGGCCGCCCCCGACCAGCACGCTGCGCGCGTTGGGTAACGCGTCCGCCATTGCTTCGAACGGGCTCGTGGAACTCCGGCGGTGAGTCGGCGGCCGCCACCAGCAGGGCAGGCTGCTTGATCGTGGCGAGTTCTGCAGCGTCGGCCTCAAGCCACCACTCGCCCTCGAGCTCCGCGAGGATCGCGGGCCCGTTGTCGATGACGACCCGCCGCCACTCGTCGGGAAACGAGCGCCAGGCGCTCTCGCCGGCCACCTCGGTGATCAGAGCCTCGCCGACGGCGTCGACGCCGGCCTGTGTGCTCACCTGCGGAGACGGTCGCCCAATGCGTCCACCCACTCGGCGGCCGCCGGCGCGAGCGCGCGTGGCGCGTCGGGCTCCAACAGGACAAGCGCCCGCACCCGATCCGGGTAGCGTCAGCGCGAGGTCGCTCGCTGCGTGCGCACCCGCGTCGGTCGTAGGCGATCACGCGCCCAAGCTCCGCCAGCTTCTCGACGGCGTCGGCAAAGCCGAGTGCCGAGCCCCCGCAGCCGTGGATGAGGGCTATCGGTGCTCCCGCGCCATGTTCCTCGTAGTGGAGGCGGACGCCGTTTACCACTTGCTCGGGCATCAGCGCACCTCCTCGGTCGCGAGCGCGTTCCCGCGTGCGGCGCGGGTTACGACCTGCACGTAGCGCTCGGGGTGGGTCAGCTGCGGCCCGTGCCCGGCGCCATCGATCGTCTCCCGACTGGCGTGTGGGATCAGGTCGATGAGCCGATCGATCACGGCAGGGAATGTGGGCGGGCTCTCGGATCCTTGTGTGAGCCGCACCGACAGCTCGAGGTGCGAAAGCGCGTCCTCGTCGATGCGGAGCTGCTTCGCGTCCTGCAGCTCGTCGAGAAAGGTCGGGGCGTTGCGGACGAAGATCGCCCTCATCTCCGGCGGGAGCTCGTTCTCCCATGCACCAGGACCGAACGCGACCTCCTCCACGAATTGCCGCGCCGCCCCCTCGTGATCGCCGTCGGCGATCCGCCGGCCGACCGCATCGAGGCTGCGGGCGCCGTGCTGGAGGATCTCCTGAGCCTCCGGATCACCCTCGAACAGGCTCCAGAGCGGTGGCTCGTGGCAGGAGAGCGAGCGGAAGATCTCCGGGCGCCTGGTCGCCAGTCGCAGGGCGATGTTGCCGCCATAGGAGTTCGTGACGACGTGCGCCGGCGCGAGGTCGAGTGTCTCCAGGAGCGCGGCGAGATCGTCCCCATCCTCATCGACGCTGCCCGGCGCATCAGGTCGCTCGCTGCGCGAGTGGCCGCGCCGGTCATAGACGAGCACATGGAACGACTCCGCCAAGCCGGGCACCACGAAGCGCCAGCGCGTTGCATCCACCCACGATCCATGGACCAGCACGAGGGGCTCCCCGCCGCCATGGATCTCGTAATAGAGCCTGACCCCGTTCGCCTCAGTCTCGGGCATGCTCACTCCTCCTCGCGGTCACGGTCTTTCGATCGCGACCCTAGGCGCCCTCGGTCGCCCCCGCATCGGGTGAACGCCCCATCTTGGGCGGCAACGGCCTTCTCGATGTTGTGTCTACTCGACCAGGTCGTGCCGCATGGCGAAGAGGGCTGCTCCGACGCGCGTGGACACTTCCGCCTTCGCGTAGATGTGCTCGACGTGGTGGCCGGCGGTCTTCTCCGTGATCACGAGTGCCTCGGCGATCTCCCTGTTCGTCTTGCCCTGGGCGAGGAGGCGCAGGACCTCGATCTCGCGCTCGGTGAGGCCCCCGGGGTAGGCCTGACGGGTCTCGGTCGGCGCCGACCCGGCGGCCTCGAGGACGGCGTCCGCCGCTCGCTTCTCGATCGTTCCCGCGCCCACCATCACGCCCAGCTCGTCCCTCGCCTGCTCGGGGCCGAGGGCGTGCCGGTGAGGGCGCTCGTGGGTCATCGCATCGAAGGTGTCGGCGGCGGCCAGCAGCCGGGCGCCGACGCCGAGTTGAGCGGCGCTGGCTCCGCGGTGGTACCCGGAGCCGTCGAGGCGCTCATGGTGTGACCCCGCCAGCAGAGCGAGCGGTGCCAGCGCCGGGGAGCGCTCCAGCACCCGCTCGGTGTAGTAGGGGTGGAGACGAACGCGCTCCCACTCGCCGGCGCTCAGAGGGCCGCGCTTCTCCCAGATCCCATTCGGCACCGCCAGTCGCCCGAGATCGTGGAAGAGGCCGGCGGCGCGCACCTCGGCGGCCTCCGAGCGCGAGCAGCCCAAAGCCTCGGCCGCGTTGGCGGCCAGTTCGGCGACCCGGGTCGAGTGTCCGCGCAGGAAGCCGACCTTGAGATCGGTGAACTCGGCGAAGGCACGGGCGACCGTTTCAAGCCCCGCGCGTGAGATCGTCGCCACCGGCTCGGGCTCCTCTGCGATGACCCGCTCCCAGGCGTCGGGGGCATCCGCCGCTCTCAGGAACAGCTCGGGCTCGGCGAGTGCGGCGTCGACGACCTGCGGGTCGTAGCCGCGGCCGCGGCGCCGGCTGAGCGCCTCCATCGCCGCCTGGAGGTCGCGCGCCTGGGCGATGGCGACGACGTCGTGCGCGACGCGGACGATGCGAAGCGGCCGCGAGATCTGCTCCCCCTCCACGTCTGCGGGTATCCCCTTTCCGTCCCAGCGCGCCGTCACCTGGCCGAGCGCGCGGGCTACCTCGTCGGGCAGGTGAAGGCGCGTGGCGAGCAGCCTCCCGCCCTCGCAGAGGTTCGCCGCCGCCAGCTCGAACTGCTCCTTGCCGCCGATGAGCTGTTTGGCGACCAGGCAGGCGCGCTCGGGGAGCGGCCGGTCGTCGGCGAGCCGGCGGACGAGGTAGCGGATGTCCTCTGCGGGCTCCGAGGCCGGGCCCAGCACCTGCACGCCGCTTTGGAAGTGGATCTCATCGCCCCCGACCCAGCTTGCAAAGTAGGCAGCGGCGGCGGTGCAGCCGATGTGAGCGAGGAGCGCGACGTAGTAGACCTCAGAGCACTCGTCTGCGCTGCAGCCGAGCCGATCGGCCAGCCCGAGCGCCGATAGGCACACGCCGAGCTCACGCTCCAGCGGCTGGCCCAACCCCAGGTCGGTGGCCAGCGAGAGAGACGCCATCACCTCGGCCAAGCGGATCTGATCGTCGGAGCCGACCGACTGCACGGCGCGAGTCTAGATCCGAGCTCACGTCGCCCGCGCTTCCTCTCGGGCGCATTGCGATAGCGACCCCGTGCCCAGCAGGTCGCTCCTCAGTTGGACGAGGACCAGGCGTCCGCCGGGGCGCAATCGGTGCCCACCGCGCTCCTGCATCCGTGGAAAGCAGCAGTCACGCTCCCGCTATCGCGTTCCATGCAAGGGGGCAGCGCGCCCGGCGGAGAACCCCGAGTGCCGCTTCGGCCTGGACGCGCAAGCTAGGCCTCCGCTACCGCATGTGCCTTAAGGAAGCAGCGGGCACATTCAACGAGCTTGTCAGGGGTCCCGTAAGCACGCCGGCTGGAACGCCTGCGCCACAAGGCGGCCTCCGGTCTAGGCACTCGATTAGGCACCCGCACGGAAATTGGCCCGCATCCCCGCCGCGGCTCTTGGCCCTTCCAGGGCGATAAGACCGCCTCTAGCAGGCGGTTCTCGGGATGGCGAGACCCGGACTCGAACCGGGGACACCACGATTTTCAGTCGTGTGCTCTACCAACTGAGCTATCTCGCCGAGCGCGAACAGGCTAGCGCTTCGCCGCCCACGCCTGGAGCTGCGCGAGCGGGTCGATCGGCTGCGAAGCGTCCGAGGAATACCAGCCGTCAGGCCAGATCTCGAAGTGCAGGTGCGGGCCGGAAGAGGCTCCGGTGCTGCCGACCTGTGCGAACTGCTGCCCGGCGGCCAGGACGGATCCCTCCACGACCGTCACGGAACCCGTCTTGAGGTGCATGAAGACGTAGTCGCTGCCGTCGGCGCCGCGCATCACGACGTAGCGGCCGGCCCCTTCGGCCTGGAACGCGCGCCACGTGACCGTCGCCGTGACCGGGGCGACGACCGGCGTGCCCTCGGCCGCGCTGATGTCCTGGCCCTGGTGGACGTGGCCCTCGCGGCCGGCGCCGAAGCGCGCGTCCTCGCCTCCGAACGAGTACGCGCCCTGCAGCGGGAAGACGCCCGCGGTGGTGACCGGCGGCGGCGGGGGGACCTGGACGGTCACCCGGTCGCGTCCGGATGCGCTCGCGGTGCGGCGCAGTCCGTGGCCGGCGTCGTCGAACGCCCGCAGCGTGACCGTGTACTCGCCGGCGGGCAGGTCGCCCATCGACGGCGTCCAGACGTAGCTGTGCTCGCGACCCGTGCGCCGGTATCCGAGCCGGAGCCGCTTGGCCGCAGCCGGGGCACCCGCTCGCTTCAGCTCGATCCGCACGCGTACGGTGCGCGAGCCGCCGTCGATGCGGAACGCGAACGTCGCGGGGCGGCCGGCCTCCAGCGTCCCGGGCGCCACGCTGAACTCGCTCGCCACGGGACGGACGGGAAGCTGGCCGTACGTCACGCCGCCGCTGAAGGAGGGCGCTGGAGTGCCGCCGGTCACGAGGCCGGCTGCAGGCACGGAGGCGGGCGCGGCTAGCAGCGTCAGCGCGGCGCACAGCAGGGACGGCAGGCGACGCATTGCCCCTGCAGTGTCGGCCCGGCGCCGGACGACCTCCACCGCTGCACCCGATCGTGCGCGAGACTCCGCGCGTGCTGCATGTCACGAACGGGGACGGCGCGGCGCGCCGGCTCCGCGCCGCGGGCGCCTCCGGCGATGTCCTCCCATGGCGCGACGCGTTGCACGAGGGCCCGGTCCCGCCAGATCTCGACGCCGCGCAGCTGTGCGCCGAGCGCGCGGCTTTCATCGCGTCGCGGGGGTGGGAGGATCGCTCGAGCGCGCTCGACTCGATGACCCGGCGCGACGAGCGGCTCACCACGGCGCTGGCCGCCGGCGAGGAGATCGTCCTGTGGTTCGAGTCCGACCTCTACGACGTCCTCCAGCTGGCCCAGATCCTCGATCGCGTCGAGCCCGGTCGCGCGCGCCTGGTGCTCGTCGGGGTCGAGGAGTTCGCCGGCGTCGCCGAGCTGCCGGACCGCGAGCTCCGGCGTCTGATGCACGGCGACGACACCGTGCGCGAGGACGAGGTCGCCGCGGCGCGGGCGCTCTGGGACGCGTTCCGCGCGCCGGAGCCGCACGCGCTGCACGCGCTTCCGCAGGGCACGGTCTTCGGCGCCGCGGCCCGCCGCCACCTGCAGCAGTTCCCCTGGACCGGCGACGGGTTGAACCGCAGCGAGCGAGCGCTGTTGCAGGCCGTCGCCGACGGCGCCGGCACGCCCGCCGAGGCGTTCCTCGCCGCCCAGACCCAGGAGGAGCGCCCCTTCCTCGGCGACACGATCGCGTTCGAGTACCTCGCCGCGCTTCCGCTCACGGACGCGCTCGAGCTCACCGCGGAGAGCCGCGCGATCCTGGCCGGCGAGCGCGAGTGGGACGGCCGGCCGGAGCGCTGGCTCGGCGGCGTCCACCTGCCGGCGGGCGCTTCCTGCTGGCGCTACGACCCGGCCACCGAGCGCGTCGACTAGCGCCCCGCTAGGAGCGCTCGGAGGCCAGCATCCGGCCCATCAGCTGCGCCGCGCCGAGCTTCGACAGCGGCTCGTTGAGGTTGCCGCACTTGGGTGACTGCACGCACGACGGGCAGCCCTTCTCGCACGGACACTCGCCGATCAGCCGGTGCGCGTCGTCGACCAGCGCGTCGAACGCGAGGAACCCGCGCCGCGTGATCCCGATCCCCCCGGGATGGCCGTCGTAGATGAAGATCGTCGGCCCGCCGGTCTGCGGATGCAGGTTGGTCGAGAGCCCGCCGATGTCCCAGCGGTCGCACATCGCCAGCAGCGGGAGCACGGCGATCTGCGTGTGCTCGGCCGCGTGCAGCGCACCGAGGAGCTGGTCGAGCGGCAGGTCGTCCGAGACGATCGCGTCGGGCAGCTCGTACCACAGCGCCTGCGTCGAGAACGAGGTCTGCGGCAGGTCGAGGCCGACGAGATCGAGCACCTCGTGGTCCGACAGGCGGCGCGACTGGTAGGCGACGACCTGCTCGGTCACGACCACGGTGCCGAACGAGAGGCGGACGCCGAGCCACTCGCGGCGGTCGTCGAGCCGCTCGATGTACATGTCGGTCTCGCGCTTGGCCTGCGTGTACCAGTCGCCCTCGAACGGCTCCACGAACGCGCGCCGCAGCTCGATGTCGAGCTGCGTGACCTCGAACGCGCGCCCGCCGTGCAGGTAGACCGCGCCCTCGTGCGTCGTGTTGAACGCGCGGCCCGCGTCCACGGTTCCCAGCAGCTCGCCCGAGCCGACGTCCACGATCGAGAATCCGTCGCGGCCCGTCGAGCGCAGCGAGACCGCGCTCGCGGGGTACTCGCCCGCGTGGCGCGGGACGAACGTGCCGCCCGGGCGCCGGCGCAGGTCGCCCGCCGCCTCGAGTCGCGCGGTGGCCTGCTCGAGCCCGTCGCCGAACCACTCCGTGTCGGCCGCTTCCAGCGGCCCCTCGTGCGCGGCGCAGAGCACGTGGCCGGCCTGGATCTGCTCGTTCGCGGGATCGAGGATCGCCGCCTCCACGGGCCGGTCGAGGAACTCGTCCGGGTGGCGGCAGAAGAACTGGTCGAGCGCGTCCTCGCCGGCGACGTAGAGCGCGAGCCCCCGCCCGCGCCGCCCGGCCCGGCCCCACATCTGCCGCAGCGACGCGACGGTGCCGGGGAACGTGACGCAGATCGCCGCGTCGAGCGAGCCGATGTCGATCCCCAGCTCGAGCGCGTCGGTCGACACGACGCCGAGCAGCTCGCCGTCGACGAGCCGCCGCTCGAGCTCGCGCCGCTGCTGCGGCGTGTAGCCGGCGCGGTAGGGAGCGATCCGCTCGGCCAGCTCGCCGCGGCCCATGTCCTCGAGCGCCAGCTGGGCGAAGCGCGCGATCAGCTCGACAGCCTTGCGCGACTTCATGAACACGATCGTGCGCGCTTCCCGGCTGACCAGCTCCGCCAGCAGGTCGGCGGCCTCGGCCAGCGCCGAGCGCCGCGTCGCGAGCTGCTCATCGACGATCGGCGGGTTCCACATCGCGATCGTCTTCTTCGCGCCCGGGGAGCCGTCGCGCTCGACCACGGTCACGTCGGGCAGCCCGGTCAGCCGCTCGGCGAGCTCGCCCGGGTTGGCGATCGTGGCGCTGGCGAGGACGAAGCGCGGCTCGGTCCCGTAGGCGGCGGCGATCCGGCGCAGCCGCCGCAGCACGTTCGCCACGTGCGAGCCGAACACGCCGCGGTAGACGTGCGCCTCGTCGACCACGACGATGGCGAGGTTGGCGAACACGTCGGCCCACGCCCGGTGGTTGGGCAGTATGCCGAGGTGCAGCATGTCCGGGTTGGTCAGGATGACGTTCGCGCGCTTGCGGATCTGCGCGCGCTGCTCGCGCGGCGTGTCGCCGTCGTAGATCGCGGGCCGCGCGCGTGCCACGCCGAGCGCATGCAGCGAGCGCGCCTGGTCCTGGGCGAGCGCCTTCGTCGGGTAGAGGTAGAGCGCGCGGGCGCGCGCGTCGCGGCAGAGCGTGTCGAGCGTCGGCAGCTGGAAGCACAGCGACTTGCCGCTCGCAGTCCCGGTCGTGACGATCGTCGGGCCCGCCCAGGCGGCGTGCAGGGCCTCGGCCTGGTGCGACCAGAGCCGGTCGACGCCGCGCGCGAGCAGCGCCTCGGCGACCTCGGGATGCAGCTCCTCGGGCAGCGCGACGGCGCGCGCGCGGCGCCGGTTCTGCGCCGCCTGCATGACCAGCCGCTCGTCGTCGCGGCCCGCGGCGAGCAGCTCGTCCCAAGGCTCGATGTCGCGGACGACGGCCATCGTCCCTGAGCCTAGAGGCCTACGGCAGGCGCCCGAACCAGATCAGCGAGAACGCGCCGCCGGCGATCAGGAGGACGAAGGCGCCGCCGGCGAACGCGACCGTGATCTCGCGCTGCTCGGGCCTGGAGGTCAGCCGCGTACCGATCCGGCTGTAGATCTGCTCGGCGTCGCTCGTGCTGACCGCCTCGAAGAAGCGCCCGCCGGTGGTCCGGGCGATCTCGCGCAAGGTGTCCTTGTCCGGCGGCACCGGGATGTGCTGGGTGAAGCCGAACGGATCGCGCTGGACGACCTCGCCGCCCTCGGTGCCGAGCGCGATCGCGAAGATCGGGATGCGCGCCTTGCGCGCCTGCTCGGCGATCTCGAGCGGGCTGTTGACGCCGAGCGTGTTCTTGCCGTCGGAGAGCAACACGATGATCGCCGGCAGCTTGCGCGTGCCCTTGCCGTCCTGGGTCGGCACCGGCGTCTGCGCGGTCTGCAGGCCGCGCGCGAGGCCGTCGCCCATCGCGGTGCCGCCGTCGGCGACCATGCGCTCGAGCGCTCCGTTCACTGCGCCGCGGTCCGTCGTCGGCGCGACGCGCTGTTCGGCGTAGTCGGCGAACGTCACCAGCCCGATCCGGAAGTTGTCGGGCGTCTTGTCGACGAGGATCTTGGCCGACTTCACGGCCGCCGTCAGCCGTGTCGGGTCGACGTCCTCCGCGCGCATCGAGCCTGAGACGTCGTTGACGAGCACGACGGTCGCCGCGCGCTGCGGTGCGGCGACGCTGCGCTGCGGGCGCGCGAGCGCGAGGATCATCGTGGCGAGCGCGAGCAGCAGCAGGCCGGCGGGCAGATGGCGGCGCCAGCCCGGCCGGGCGGTCATCAGCCCGGGCAGGAGCGCCGGGTTGCCGAACGCGGCCGCCTCGCGCTGCCGGCGCCGTTGCATCGCGAGGTAGGCGAGCATCGCGACGGGCAGCAGGGCGAGCCCGAGCAGCACCGTCGGCTCGCGGAAGCTCATGCGCCCGCCTTTCGATGCCGCCGCGTGACCGGCTCGGCGTCCGGCTCCGGCGCGACGTGCCGCGGCGCGTGGCCCGGCACCTTGTGCGCCGCGGCCGCCGCACGGCCCGGGCCGCCGGCCGCCATCGCGCTGCGGCGCATCTGATCGGCCCGTCGCAGGTGGGCCGCGAGCTCGCGCAGCCAGTCCCCGTCCGTCGAGAGCACCAGGTGGTCGGCGCCGGCGCGCCGCAGCGCGGCGGCGACCTCCTCGCGCTCGGCGGCCGCGGCCGCCTTGAAGCGCCGGCGCACCTTGCGGCGGCTCGTGTTGACGACGATCTGGCGCCCGGTCTCCGGATCGACCATCCAGACGTCGCCGACGGCGGGCAGCTCCAGCTCCCGCGGGTCGCGCACCTCGACGGCGAGCACGCCGTGGCGGGCGCGCAGCGAGCGCAGGCCGCCCTCCCAGTCGCGCTCCCCGCGGAAGTCGGACACGACGACGACGAGCCCGCGCGCCCGGGCCAGCGCCGCCATCCGCCGCGTCGCATCGCCGAGGGAAGTCGCGCCGGCGCCGTCGGCGGGCGGCTCGGCGCGCAGCTCCGCCAGCAGCCCGAGCAGCCCGAGCCGGCCCTGGCGCGGGCGCAGCACGCGCGGCTCGCGCCCGCCGAACGCCACCACGCCGAGCCGGTTGCCCCGCCGCGTGGCGACGTGTCCGACGGCGACGCTGACGCCCTCGGCGACGTCGGCCTTGCGCCGCAGCGCCGTGCCGAAGCTCATCGACGGGGAGACGTCGAGCATCAGCCAGGCCGTCATCGCGCGCTCGCCGACGTGCACGCGGACGTGCGGCTCGCGCAGCCGCGCGGTCACGTTCCAGTCGATGTAGCGCACGTCGTCGCCCGGCTGGTAGGGCCGGATCAGCGCCAGCTCGGTGCCGGCGCCGACCTGCGGCGTGATGTTGTCGCCGGGCACGAGCGACTGGATCCGGCGCATCACCGCGAGGTCGAGCGAGCGCAGGACCGCGTCGGGGACCGGGCCGGGCCCGGGCCGCTCCGGCGTGCGCTCGGCCTGCGGCAGGCCGCGCTGGCTCATGGCAGCCGCCCGTTGCGCAGCAGCCCGGTCACGAGCCCCGCGAGCAGCAGCGCGAGCCCGCCGCCGGCGAACGCGGCGGTGATCTCCTGCTTCGCCTTGCGCGTCGCGAGCCCGCGCCCGAGGTTCGCGTAGACGGCCTCGAGGTCGCGCGCCGTCGGCGCGGTGAAGAAGCGCCCGCCCGTGGTGCGGGCGATCGACTCGAGCGTCGCCGTGTCGGGGGGCACCGGTGAGGTGCTGCCGTCCGGCTGGCGCAGCGTCCCGTTCTGCGTGCCGAGCGCGACGGCGTAGATCGGGATCTTCTGCTTCTTCGCCTCGGCCGCGACCTGGCGCGGGTCCGCGCCCTTGGTGCTCGCACCGTCCGAGAGCAGCACGATCGCGCCCGGCAGCCGTTGCGGACGGCCGTCCACGCCGGTCACCGGCGCGCGGATCGCGTTGATCCCGAGGCGCAGCCCGTCGCCCATCGACGTGCCGCCCTGCACCTCGAGGGAGTCGATCGCGCGCAGCACCTGCGAGCGGTCGGTGGTCGGCTCGGACACCTGCTCGACGCGGGTGTTGAAGGAGATCACCCCGAGCCGGAACTCCTCCGGCAGCGACTTCACGAGCGTGCGCGCGGCCTCGCGCGCGGCGCTCAACCGGTCGGGCTTGACGTCGGTCGCCTGCATCGAGCCCGACGTGTCGTGCACCAGCATCACGGTCCCCTGGCGCTGCTCGATCGCGATCGTGCGCTCGGGGCGCCCGAGCGCGATCCCGAGCGCGGCCAGCGACAGCAGCGCGAGCAGTGCGGGAAGGTGACGCCCGCGCGCGCGGCCCGCGACGCTCGCAAGTACGTCGACGGCCGGGTAGCGGATCGCGTAGCGGCGGCGCCGGCGCTGCGCGACCCAGTAGGCCAGCAGGGCCAGTGGGACGAAGACGAGCCCGGCGAGCAGCAGCGGCTCGCGGAAGCTCATCGCGGGCGCGTGCCCTCGTCGGCCAGCTCGATGCGGGGGACGGGCACCTGCTCGAGCACGTCGTCGAGCACGCGGTCGGCATCGACCCCGGCGGCGAGCGCCTCGTAGGTCAGCACGATGCGGTGGCGCAGCACGTCGCGCGCGAGGTCGCGCACGTCGGTCGGCAGCACGTAGTCGCGTCCGCGCAGCAGCGCCAGCGCGCGGCCCGCGTGGACGAGGTTGATCGATCCGCGCGGCGATGCGCCGAACTCGACCCAGCCGCGCTCGTCATGGGCGCGCGTGGCCGTCGTCAGCGCGACCGCGTACTCCATCACGCGGCGGTCGACGTAGACCGCGCGCGCGGCGCGCTGGTGGCGCTCGAGCGCGGCGGGCGAGAGCACCTCGCGCGCCTCGCCGCCGCCGGCGAGCGAGCGCTCGACCACCGCGACCTCGTCGCGCGCGGCCGGGTAATCGACCACCAGCTTGAACATGAAGCGGTCGACCTGCGCCTCGGGCAGCGGGTACGTGCCCTCGGACTCGATCGGGTTCTGCGTCGCCATCACGAGGAACGGCGCCGGGACCGGGTGGGTCTCGTGGCCGATCGTGACCTGGTGCTCCTGCATCACCTCGAGCAGCGCCGACTGGACCTTCGCGGGCGCGCGGTTGATCTCGTCGGCCAGCAGGAAGTTGCAGAACACCGGGCCCAGCTCGGTGTCGAAGCCGCCCGTGTCGGCGCGGTAGATGCGGGTCCCGACGAGGTCGGCCGGGACGAGGTCCGGCGTGAACTGGAGCCGCTTGAAGGAACCTCCGAGCACGTCGGCGACGGTCTTGATCGTGAGCGTCTTCGCCAGGCCGGGCACGCCCTCGAGCAGCACGTGGCCGCCCGCGAGCAGGGCGACGAGCAGGCGCTCGAGCATTCCCTCCTGGCCGACGATGACGCGCTTGACCTCGAACAGCGCGGTCTCGAGCGCGGCATGGGCTTCGCGCGCCGGGCTCTCGTCGGCGCGTCCCTCCAGAGCCCTCAGGCGTACGTCCTCGGTGCTCAAGTCGGTCTGACTCCCGGTCGGGTGCGGTGCGGACAGGGCGCTCATCCCTGGGTCAGCTGGTCGGGGCGGGCGCCGAGTTCCACCTCGATCGTACGCTGCTGGCCGCCGCGTACCAGCTTCAGCTCGACGCGATCGCCCGGCTTGTACTCCAGGATCGCCGTCGCGAGGTCGCCCGGCTCGGACACCGCATGGCCCTCGACCGCGACGATGCGGTCGCCCGGGCGCAGGTCGGAATCGGCCGCCGGGCCCGTCTGCGTGATCGCCGCGACCACCGCGCCGTCCTCGTTCGGGTCGATCGTCGAGGAGACGCCGAGGTAGGCGCGCTCGATGTCGCCGCCCTTGAGCAGCTGCGGCACGACCTCCTTGACGGTGTCCACCGGGACGGCGAAGCCGACGCCGCTCGACTGGCGCGAGGAGTCCGATGCGATCTGCGAGTTCACGCCGATCACGCGGCCCTCGGCGTCGAGCAGCGGGCCGCCGGAGTTGCCGGGGTTGATCGCCGCGTCGGTCTGCAGCACGCCGGAGATGTCGAAGCCGTTCGGCGCCTTGATCTCGCGGTCGAGCGCCGAGACGATCCCGGTCGTCACGCTGCCCGACAGCCCGAACGGGCTGCCGATCGCGATCGCCATGTCGCCGGGACGCAGCTGCGAGGAGGACGCCAGCTCGAGCGGCTTGGTCTCGGCGGGGACCTTGTCGGGGTCGACCTCGAGCACGGCGAGGTCGGTCGACGCGTCCTTGCCGACCAGCTTGGCGGGCAGCGCGTCGCCGTCCTCGCCGAAGCGGACGGTGAACTCGTTGCCGCCCTCGACCACGTGGTCGTTCGTCACGACATGGCCCTGGCCGTCGATCAGGAAGCCGGAGCCGCTGCCGCTGTTGCCGTTCTGGACGTAGGCGACGCCCTGCGCGGTCTGGGCGTAGATCTCCGACACGTTGGTCTCGGCGGCCGGCCGGTCGGATACGGCGGTGGTCTCTGCCTCCGGCGCCTGCGTGACGACGCGCGTGGTCGAGTCGAACACGCCGGCGACGGCGAGCACCGCGACGACGAGGCCGACCGCCGCCGCCCCCAGGAAGGTGAAGAAGACGTTCGAGAGACGGCTTGGCCTATTCATGCGAGACATGGAAGAAGCACCCGGTTACCGGGCGCTAAGTCCTTCCTCAGCATCGGCTAAGCCCGCCGGCCCGCCCGCGTCCGCAGTCGCTCCCACCAGGTCGGCGTCCTGAAGCGCGCCGGCGGAGGCACCGTCGCGCGCACGAGCGCGACCCATTCGTCGAGCGGCAGCTCGCCCTCGATCAGGCGGCAGAGCGCGCGCGTCACCGGCGCCTCCACGCTTCGCGCCGGCCAGCGCGCCCGCCAGCAGCGGCACGAGATCGAGCGACTCGCAGGCCTGGCCGATGCGCGCCGGGATCTCGGCTGCTGGAACGCCCTGGGCCAGGAGCTCGCCGGCGCGGCGGTTGCGCGACTGCGGCGCGAGCGCGGTCCCGACGAGATCGCCCGTCCCGGCGAGGCCGATCATCGACTCCGGTCGCGCGCCCTGCAGCACCGCGTAACGCCAGACCTCGCCGAAGATGTGGCCGGCGGCGGCACCCGCCGCGTTCAAGCCCTGGGACTCGGTCGCGCCGGCCGCCAGCGCGGCCGCGTTCTTCGCGGCGCCCGCGAGCTCGACGCCGATCGGGTCGCTCGAGCGCTCGCAGACGACCCCGGCGCGGGTGAAGACGGCGGCGATCATCAGCGCGAGCCGTTCGTCGACGGAGGCCGCGACCAGTGCGGCGCCCTCGGTCACCATCTCGCGCGCGTGCGCGGGCCCGCCGATCACGGCGACGCGCTCGGGCCCGAGCAGCTCTCCCAGCAGCACGCTCGGCTGGACGCCGTCTGGCGGCACGAGCCCCTTGGCGAGGCTGACCACGGGCGTGCGGCGCGGCAGCCCCGCCGCTTCGAGGCCGGCGATCACCTCGCCGAGCCCGCTCGACGGGACGCCGAGGAACACGTAGTCCGCGCGGGCGAGGCCCGCGCTCGCGGGCTCGATGCGCAGCTCGCGCGGCAGCTCGACCTCGGGCAGGTACACCTTGTTCTCGCGATCGGCTGCCAGGCGCGCGGCCTGCTCGGCGGTGCGGGTCTGCAGCGTCGTGCGCAGGCCGCCGCGCGCGAGCAGCACGGCGACGGCGGTGCCGAACGAGCCCGCGCCGACGACGGCGGCGCGGCGGGAACCGGGCGTGGGCAGCGAGAGTTGCGGGCGGGGGGGCATCTGGGCAGGGTTCGGTCCGGGGGCTTCGCCCTCTTACCCATAGACGCCGCGTCAGTTACTCAGGTTACGCGCGTCAGTCCCTACGCCGTGCCGTCGGCCAGGGCGCGGCCGAGCGTCTCGCCGGCGGCCTCGAGCTGCTCGAGGTCCGTCGCCTCCTGCACGAGCTGGAGGTCGATGATCCGCTTGCCGAAACCGTCGAGCGCGTCCGTGCCGACAATCGCGTGCAGCGGTACGCCGGCCTGGCGCGTCCGCGTGCCGATCTCGCCTACGAGCTTCCCTTCGAGCGTCTGCTCGTCGAGCTTGCCCTCGCCGGTCACGACGGCGCGGGCGGCGCGCATGCGGTCGTCGAAGCCGAGCGCGTTCAGGATCCATGGCGCGCCGGCCTCGAGCACTGCGCCGTGCGCCGCCCACAGCCCGCCGCTCAGGCCGCCGGCCGCGCCGGTCATCGGCACGCCGCGCGGGTCGCGCGGAAGCCGGGCGGCAAGCTCGGCCAGCCGCTCCTCCAGCCGCGCCACCATCTCGGGGTCGGCGCCCTTCTGCGGCCCGAACACCGCCGGCGCGCGCTCGAAGGGCGTGCGCACGTCGGTGAGGACGACGATCCGCGCGCCGCCGAGGCCGCCGTGCTCCTCGATCGCCTCGAGCGCGCCCGCGCCGCCGTCGGTCGTGGCCGAGCCGCCGACGCCGACGAGGACCACCTGGGCGCCCGCGTCGACAGCAGCGCAGATCAGCTCGCCGGTCCCGTATGTCGACGCCTGCCACGGGTCGCGCTCGGCCTCGGCCACGAGCCCGAGGCCCGAGGCGGCGGCCATCTCCAGCACCGCGGTGCCGCCGTCCTCGACCAGCCCGAACGGCGCGCTGCAGCGGCCGCCCGAGCGGATCGTGGACGTCGGCGGCGACGGTCTCGCCGCCGAGCGCCAGCAGCAGCGCTTCCATCGTGCCCTCGCCGCCGTCGGCCAGCGGGCAGAGGTCGGGCGGCATCAGGCCGGCGCGCTCGAGCCCGCGGCCGATCGCGGCGGCGACCTCTGCGGCGCGGAAGGTGCCCTTGAACGAGTCGGGCGCGACGAGCACGGGACGCTCCGGCAGGCTCACCATCGGCGCATCCTGACAGTCGCTCGCGGGGGCGGGCAGCCGGGTGCAGCCAAGCGGGTGCAGTCGGGCCACACGCGCAACGATCCTTCGCTTTCGCGAGTCACGCGCAACGATTCGCGCAGATCCGCCGCGGCAAGTTGAGCCGTCGTTAAGGCGCGTGAGCGATCTTCGCGGATCCCGCGCAGGAGTGTCATATTTCCTGTGTCGTGCACTCGCGTCCCGCAACCGTAGGTGCCGGTGGCCCCTGGGTGCCCGACGACCCTGCGCTGGACGCCCTGCAAGGAGCACTCGGCGTCCTCGGCGCTAAGTGGAGCCTCTCGGTGCTCGCGCGACTCACGTGCGGAACCCATCGCTTCAACGAGCTGCTGCGCCAGATCGACGGCGTCTCGCGCCGCATGCTCTCGGCGACGCTGCGCCAGCTCGAGCGCGACGGGCTCGTGCTGCGCCACGTCTACGCGCGCGTGCCGGCGCGCGTCGAGTACGAGCTCTCCGACACCGGCGAGGCGCTGCTGATGGCCCTCTCGCCGCTGCTGGACTGGGGCAAGCTGCACCAGGTCGACATCGCGGAGGCACGCGAGCGGTTCGACCGGCTGCAGCTCTGGCGCGCGGAGAGCCAGGAGCTGCAGAGTCACTCGCGCCAGCGCCAGCCGCGCGTCCCGGGCGTCTACTAGCCCGCGATCCCCTTCGCGAGCGCGTCGACGAGCCGGGCGAAGGACTCGTCGCGGTCGACCGCGAGTCCGAAGCCGCCGGCCGCCTCGAGCGCGGCGAAGCCATGGACGGCGCTGCGCAGCGCCCGCACCGCGTGGATCAGCTCGTCGTCCTCGAGCCCGGAGCCGCCGAGCACCGCCGCGAGCACGTCGACCGCGTCGGCCGCGGCCCGCTCGTGCTCGGAGTCGCCGTCGGCCGGCGCCGCCACCGTCGTCGCGTAGCGCCCGGGATGTGCCAGCGCGTACGAGCGCTGGGCCGCGGCGACGGCGCCGATCGCGTCGGCGCCCGCGCGTCCGGTCGCCGCCCGCCGCAGCACCGCCGCCAGCTCGCGGGTGGACTCCGCGGCGAGACCGCGCAGCAGCCCGTCGCGGCCGGCGACGTGGTTGTAGAGCGACGGTGAGCGCACGCCGAGCGCGCCGGCGACGCGTGCGAGCGTCACCGCGTCGAGGCCCGCGGCGTCGGCGATGTCGCCGGCGGTGGCGACGACGAGCGAGCGGTCCAGGCCGCGACCGGCCACGATCAGGCGCCGCGGGCGATCGCGCGGTCCATCGCCGTGGCGGGCGTCTCGACGACGCCGCCGTGACCGGGCGCGAGCCGTGCCGCGTCGAGCGCGCGCAGCGAGACCGCGGACTCCAGCGCCGTCGGCCCGTGCCACGTGGCGAATCCGGGCAGCGGGAAGCGGGCGTACGGCTTGGCCGTGGTCGCGACGCCGCCGAGCGTCGAGTACGCGTCGGCGCAGTACAGGGTGCCGTCGCGGGGATCGAGGAACGCGACCTGCCCAGGCGTGTGGCCGGGAGCCGCGTGGACCTCGAGCGAGCCGACGCGGTCGCCGGGCTTGAACGTCGCCGTCGGCTTCGTCTTGGCGCCCGAGTAGCCGCCCTTCAGCTTCACCTGCGGCTCGCCGGGATCCATCGTCTTGTCCTTGGCGAGCAGGCGCTCCTCGCGGGCGGAGATCAGCACCTCGGCGCCCGGCAGGGCGGCCGCGAGCTTGTCGAGCGCGCCGATGTGGTCGTTGTGGGAGTGGGTGAGCGCGATGCGGACGATCGGCGCGCCGATCGTCGCCGCCGCGGCGAGGATGTGCTTGTGGGCCGAGCCCGACATGAGCGCGTCGACGAGCGTGAGCCCGTCGTCCTCCTGCACGAGGTAGGCGTTGACGATCCCTACTTGGCTGATTCTGTGAACGGGCATAGTCCACAGACTAACACGGTTAGTCCAGCTGATCCATCAGGCAGTCGCGCGGATCCTTGTCGTCGCGCCAGCGGCTCACCTTCGTGCCGTGCCGGATGCGGTTGTTCGAGACGTGGTCGAACGTCACCTCGACGACGAGCTCGGGCCTCAGCTCGACCCACTCGAGCTCGCGCTCGTTGTTCCAGCGGCTCGGGTCTCCCATGCCGCGCTGACCGGTCTCATAGGGGGCCAGCCGCGCGGGCAGCTCGCGCTTCTCGGCCGCCTTGAACCCCGAGGAGTGACCGACGACGCGCATCTTGCCGGCGTCGTCGTAGAGGCCGAGGATGAGCGAGCCGAGGGTGTTCTCCTCCTTGCCCGGCCGCCAGCCCACGATCACGGCGTCGATCGTGCGGATGCGCTTGATCTTGACCATGCCGACGCGCTCGCCCGGGCAGTAGCGCGCGTCCTGGCGCTTGGCGATCACGCCCTCGGCGTGTTGCAGCCACGGCGCGGCCGCGTCGGGGTCCTCCGTGGTCGGCGTCAGGTCGACCGGCGCCTCGACGATCTGCCCCAGGCGCTCGCGACGCTCCGCCTGGGGCAGGTCGAGCAGCGTGTCGTCCCCCTCGGCCAGCAGGTCGAAGGCGATGAAGCGCGTCGGCGTCGACTCCGCCAGCATGTCGATCCGCGACTTCGCCGGGTGGATGCGCTGGCCGAGCGCGTCGAAGTCCTGGCGGCCCTCGGCGTCGAACAGCACGATCTCGCCGTCGAGCACGTAGCGGCCGGCGGGGAACTTCAGCTCGGGGAAGTAGCGCGAGAGTGGCCTGCCGTTGCGCGACTGGAGGTGCACGTCGGCGCCGTCGACGAACGCGATCGCGCGGAAGCCGTCCCACTTCGGCTCGTAGGCCCAGCCGTCGCCGGTCGGCAGCGTGCGCGCCGTCTTCGCGAGCTGCGGGAGCAGGGGTGGGGAGAGCGGCAGCGGCACGAAAGCGCGATCCTACCGGCGTGCGCGTACTCGTCATCGGCGGCACCGTCTTCCTCGGTCGCGCCATCGTCGAGGCGGCGCTTGACCGCGGCGACGAGGTCACCTACTTCCATCGCGGCCGGCATGGCCCGGGAGTGCACCCCGACGCCGAGGAGGTGCTCGGGGACCGCGCGACCGACCTCGACCGCCTGCCCGGCGGCGCCTGGGACACGGTGATCGACACCTGCGGGTTCGATCCGGAGGCGGTCGGCGGCGCCGCGCGCACGCTTGCCGATCGCGCCGCGCACTACTCGTTCATATCGTCCGCGTCGGTCTACCGCGATTGGCCCGCCGAGCCGGTCGACGAGGACAGCGCCGTCTTCGAGGGCGGAGAAAAGGAGTACGGGCCGCTGAAGGCGGCGGCCGAGCGGGCGGCCGAGGCCGCGATGCCGGGGCGCGTGCTGCAGGTGCGCGCGGGCGTGATCGTCGGGCCGCACGAGAACATCGGCCGGCTGCCCTATTGGCTGCGCCGGATGGCGCGCGGCGGCGACGTGCTCGCGCCGGAGCCGCGCGCCGCGACGATCCAGCTGATCGACGCGCGCGATCTCGCGCGCTGGGTGCTCGCGATGGCGGCGGACTGCCGTGCCGGTGCGTTCAACGCCGTGGCACCACCCGGCCTGCTGACCTGGGAGGAGCTGCTCGAGCTCGCCCGGACGGTCGTCAACCCGCACGCGCGCTTGTGCTGGGTCGACGGCGAGCGTGTGGCGGCGGCGCTGGCCGACCCGTGGACCGAGCTGCCGCTGTGGCCGGCTCCGGTCGCCGAGGCGGCGGCCGTCTATTCCGTCGCCGCGAGCCGGGCGCGGGACGCCGGGCTGACGATCCGGCCGCCGGCGGCGACCGTCGGCGCCACGTGGGCCTGGCTGCGCGACGGCGGCGAACAGGCGGACTGGCGCTCCGAGCTGCGCGCGAGCGGACTGGACCCGGTGCTCGAGAGCACGCTGCTCGCGGAGCTCGGGGAGCGTTCCTGAAACGTCGAGAGCCCCGTTGGTCGCGGGGCTCTCGGAGGATGGATGGGGCTAACGAATCGGCGTCCGCTCGTCGAAGCCGGGCCGGGTGTCGGCGCCGTACTTCGCGGCGAGAGCGTTGATCGCGCCCATGACGGCAACGGGGGCCGCGACTGCGAGGAGAGTGATCATGCAACTAGTATCGGACGCTGCGCGATCTAGTTGTAGACTCTGTTGACTACAGGATCAGAAGGCAGAGCCTATGACACTTCAGCAGCTTCGCTACTTCGTCGCGGCGGCCGAGCACGGCTCGTTCTCGGCGGCCGCTTCGGCGCTGCTGATGGCCCAGCCGAGCCTATCCGACCAGATCCGCCGGCTCGAGGCCGAGCTGGGCGTCGAGCTGTTCGCCCGCGCCGGACGGCGGCTGGTGCTGACCGAGGCGGGACGCATGCTGCAACCGCATGCCGAGAAGACGCTCGCCAGCGCCGAGGAGGCCGTCGAGTCGCTCAAGGAGGTACGCACTCTCAAGGGCGGCACGGCCACCTTCGGCACGTTCGGCAGCGCTCACCACTACCTGCTCGGCGGGCTGGTGCAGGACTTCCGCCGCCGCCACCCCGACGTCCGCGTGCGCGTCGTCGGGCAGAACTCCGCCGAGGTCGCCGACGCGGTCCGTGACGGTGAGCTCGAGGCCGGGCTGATCGCGCTGCCGATCGACGACCGCGGCCTGGACGTGCGGCCGTCGATCCGCGAGGAGAACCACTACGTCAGCGCTAGCCCGCAGCGCTTGACCAAGCCGATCACGATCGAGGAGCTCGCCGCAGCGCCGCTGATCCTCTACGACGCGCGCTGGGGCGCCGTGGATCCGATGCGCCGCCAGCTCAACGAGCGCGCCCAGCGCGCCGGCGTCCGGATCGAGCCGCAGATCGAGGTCGAGTACATGACGGCGGCGCTGGACCTCGCCGCGCGCCGGCTGGGCGACACGATCGCGGCGCCCAACGTGCTCGTGACGCGCGGCTTCTCGCGCACGCTGTCGAGCGTCTCGCTCGACCCGCCGCTGTACGACACGTTCGCCTTCGTCACCCGGCGCAACGCGCACATCTCGCCCGCGACCCGCGCGTTCCTGGAGTTGGCCGAGCGGCGGCTGGAGGCCATGGGCAGCGGCTCCTAGCCGGGTACGATGGCGGCATGTCCCACGACCACGCGACCGTCGCCGAAGAGGAGTACCTGCAGACGATCTTCTGGCTCCAGGAGGCCGGGCTGCCGATGACGGGCGCGAACGTGGCTCGCGCGATGCAGCTCTCGGCCCCGACGGTGCACGAGATGATCGGCCGGCTCGAGCGCGACGGCTACATCACGCGCGGCGCCGACAAGGTGCTCGCATTCACCGAGAACGGGCGCGAGCACGCCGAGGGCGTGGTCCGCCGCCACCGATTGATCGAGCGCTTCCTCACCGACGTGCTCGGGATCCCCTGGGACGAGGTCCACGAGGAGGCGGAGCGGCTCGAGCACGCGATGTCGCCGGTGCTGGAGTCCCGGATGCTGGCGGCGATCGGCGACGCCAAGACCTGTCCGCACGGCCATCCGATCACGGTCGGGGAGCGGATCGTCGGCGTGCCCCTCGCGGACGTCGAGGTGGGCGCGAACGTGCGCGTGCTGCGCTTCGAGAACGAGGCCGAGGACCTGCTGCACTACCTCAAGGACGCGGGCATCGAGCCCGGCATGGAGGGCATCGTCGCCGAGCGCGACGAGGAGCAGGTCGTGGTCGAGGCCGGCGGGCGGCGCTGCGAGCTGACGGTCTCCGTGGCGGAGACGGTCGCGGTCAAGGCCGACCCGTCGCCGCCGCCGCGCACCGCGCTGCCCGAGCAGCTCGTGCTCTCCAAGGATCGCTACGGGCGCTAGTCCAGCGCCGCGTCGAGCACGGCGAGGAACCGCTCGGCGTCGGCGTCGCCGATCACCATCGGCGGCTTGATCTTGAGCACGTTGCGGCCAGGGCCGTCGGTGGAGAGCAGCACGCGTGCGTGCCGCGCGCGCTCGACGACAGCCGCGGCCTCGGCGGTGGCCGGCCCGCCGCCGGGCGGGGTCAGCTCGACGCCGATGAACAGGCCCGCGCCGCGCACGTCGCCGATCAGCGGGTGGCGGGCGGCGAGCTCGCGCAGCCCCTCCATGATCCTCGCGCCGAGCCGGGCCGCGTGCGACTGGAGCCGCTCGTCGGCGATCACGTCGAGCACCGCGAGCCCCGCGGCGCACGAGACGGGGTTGCCGCCGAACGTGTTGAAGTACTCCATCCCGGTCTCGAACGAGCGCGCGATCGCGGGCGTGGTGACCACGGCGCCGAGCGGGTGGCCGTTGCCGATCGGCTTGCCGAGCGTGACGATGTCCGGCACCACGCCGCCGAGCTCGAAGCCCCAGAAGCTGCTCCCGACGCGGCCGAAGCCGACCTGCACCTCGTCGGCGATGCAGACCGCGCCCGCGGCGCGCGCGTGGGCGTAGGCGGCCTCGAGGTAGCCGGCGGGCAGCACGACCTGGCCGGCGACGCCCGGCAGCGACTCGGCGATGAACGCGGCCGGCGCGATCCCCGCCGCGCGGCGTTGCACGTCGCCGGCGTCCTCGGCGCTGCGCGGCAGCGTGCAGACGTGGACGTGCGCGGGGCGGCCGCTGCCGCCGGGCCCGTCGAACTTGTACGGCGAGATCTCGACGAGCGCGGAGAGGTTGCCGTGATAGGCGTGCTCGAGCACCAGCACGTCGCGCGCGCCCGTGTGCGCCCGGGCGAGGCGCAGCGCGAGGTCGTTCGCCTCGCTGCCGGAGTTGACGAGGAAGACGACGTTGAGCGGGTCGGGCAGCGTCGCGGCCAGCCGGCGCGCGTAGGTGACGAGCAGGTCGTGCAGGTAGCGCGTGTTCGTGTTCAGGCGCGCCATCTGCTCGGCGGCCGCACGCACGACCCGCGGATGGGCATGGCCGACGTGGCAGACGTTGTTGACGAGGTCGAGGTACGCGTCGCCGTGCTCGTCGTACAGGTACGCGCCCTCGCCGCGCACGATCCGCAGCGGCTCGGCGTAGGCGACGCTGAGCGAGCGCGAGATCGAGCTGCTGCGGGCTGCCCGGACGTCCGTCGTCAGTCGCGAAGGCTCGGCGCGGACGCCGCCGCGCAGCCCGAGCAGGAGGTTGGGGTCCGGGCTGACGGACTCCCAGACGTCGCGCTCGGCGAGCGTGCCGACCCCGTGGACTCCGCAGCCGGCGCCGAGGTCGGTGCTGAGCAGCTGCAGGTGCAGGTGCGGCGCCCAGCCGCCGTTCTCCTCCGCCGTGCCGATGACCCCGATCACGTCGCCGCGCGCGAGCCGCGCGCCCGGCGCCGGCAGCTCCGCGGAGAGGTGGCCGTAGAGCGTGTGGAAGGTCACGCCGTCCGGCGTCGCGTGGTCGACCAGCACGACGCCGCCGAAGTCGCGCGCGGCCGGGCGGTGCGCGCTGTCGCGGACGACGCCCTCGAGCGGCGCGAGGATCGGCTCGCCGGCGTCGAGGAACACGTCGACGCCGAGGTGGAGGGTGCGGCGCTCGCCCGGCAGCTCGGTCGCGAACGCGGCTGAGTCGTAGATTTCGCGGTCCTCGAGGTAGCGGCCGATCGACGGCACAGTGGCCGGCGGTGCGCCGGCGCCGGCCGTCCCGGCGGACCAGTCGAGCACCGGCGCGGTCTCGAGCGGCGGCCCGCACACCGGCCCGGGCTCCGCGGTCTGGAGGAAGCCGCGCACCGCCCGGGCATGGGGCACCGCCTCGTACCCGCAGGCCGAACGGAGGCGCAGGTGCTCGAGCTCGTGCGGGACCGGGCCGAGCCGGCTCAGCAGTGCCGGCACCGCCTCCTGGCTGATCAGCAGGTACTCGTTGTCGGGCTGGTCGCGACGCTGGCGCACGGCCATCGCGATGCTCATCGCCAGCCGTGCGCGGATCAGGTCGGGCAGCAGCGCGAGCTCATCCGGGCCGAGCGGCGCGACCTCGTGATAGCCGGCCACGAGCGGCAGCAGCTCGCGCTCGGGCACGGGCAGCATCGCCATCGCGTACGCGCACGCGACCGCGAGGCCGCACACCCGCGGTGCGCGGCAGAGGTCGCCGAAGTCGATCAGCCCGCAGACCGCGCCGTCGTCGCCGACGAGCACGTTGTGCTCGTTCGCGTCGTTGTGGATCGCCTGCGCCGGGAGCGCGCGCAGGCGCGGCAGGGTCTCGGCGCCGAAGCGCTCGAGCACGGCCGCGGCGTCACCGGTCGCATCGCCGGCGAGGTCTCCCGCGGCGAGCATGTTCCACCTCAGGCGGCCGGGCAGCGCCGGGTGGTCGAAGCTCGCCAGCGCGCGGTCGACGCCCGCGACGGTCCGCCCGAGGCTCGCGAGCATCGCCGGCGTGTGCACGGCGCTTGCCGCCCACGGTGCGCCGGCGACCCAGGTGAGCACGCGCACGAGCCGCTCGCCCTGCTGCGTCCGTGCGCCGCCGCGGGGCCGTATCAGGCGCGGCACGGCATCGACGGCGGCGAGGTGCTCCAGCGCAGCGTCCTGGAGATCGAGCAGGTCCGGGTCGGTCGCGGGGGCGTAGAGCTTGAGCACGTGGCGCCCGGCCGCGCCGTCGAGCGCGAAGTTGAGGTCGATCTCGCCGGGCAGGGCGGTGGCGCGGGCCTCGATGCCGTAGCGCTCGCGCGCGATCCGCTCGGCATCGGCCGGCGCGGTCATGTCACGCGTCCCGGCGTCGGGTCGACCGCCTCGTGCTCGCCGCGCTCGACCAGGCCGCGCAACCGGTCGAGCGCGTCCCAGACGTCGACATGGCGGGTGTAGAGCGGCGCGACGCCGAGCCGGACGCTGTCGGGGCTGCGGAAGTCGGGGATCACGCTCGCCTGCTCGATCAGCGCACGCGTTATCCGCCACGCGTCCGGGTGGCTCAGCGAGACATGCGAGCCCCTGCGCTCCGGGTCGCGCGGGCTCGCCAGCTCGAAGCCGAGCGGGGCGAGCCACGCGTCGCGCAGCGCGACGATCAGCTCGGTCAGCGCGATCGACTTGGTGCGCAACGGGTCGACCCCCGCCGCGGCCGTCAGGCGCACTCCCTCCTCGACCGCCGCGAGGCCGAGGATCGGCGGCGTGCCCGCGAGGAAGCGGCGGATGTCCGGCTCCGGGTCGTAAGTGCGCTCCATCGCGAACTGCTCGCGCTGCCCGAACCAGCCCCAGATCGGCGAGCGCAGCCGGTCCTGCAGCGCGGCGGCGACGTAGAGGTACGCCGGGGCGCCCGGACCGGCGTTGAGGTACTTGTAGGTGCAGCCCACCGCCAGCTCTGCGCCGGCGCCGCGCAGGTCCACCGGGACGGCGCCGGCCGAGTGGCTGAGGTCCCAGATCAGCGTCGCCTCACGCTCGCGCGCCGCGGCCTGCAGCGCGGCCAGATCGGCCAGCGCGCCCGTGCGGTAGCCGACCTGGGAGAGGACGACGACGTCGCCGCGCCCGCACGGCAGCGTGGCGGCCTCCGGCTCGCCGTCGAACAGCCGCAGCTCGAGCCCGCGCGCGGCGGCGATCCCCTCGAGCACGTAGCGATCGGTGGGGAAGTTCGCGCGGTCCGTGACGAGCGCGCCGCCGCCGCGGGCGTCGAGCGCCGCGGAGACGAGCTTGAACAGGTTCACGGTCGTCGAGTCGCAGGCGACGACCTCGCCCGGGCCGGCGCCGATCACCTCCGCGATCAGGTCGCCCACGCGTGTCGGCGCGTCGATCCATCCCGGCCAGCCGCCGACGAGCTGCTCGCCCCATTCCGCCGTCATCGCCGCGAGGCGCTCGCGCGTGGCGACCGGGAGCCGCCCGAGCGAGTTGCCGTCGAGGTAGATCCGCTCGTCCTCGTGGACGAACCGGTCGCGGTAGCCGGCGAGCGGGTCCGCCGCGTCGGCCGTCGCGGCCGCGGCGCGGCTCAGCGGATCCATTCGGTCACCGCCCGCCAGAGCGGGTCCGCCGGATCGAGGTGGCCGAAGTGGCCCGCGCCCGGCTCGACCAGCACGTCGACCGCGTCGCCCGCCGCGCGCGCCGCCGCCGCGAAGCGCTCGCTCATCAGCGGCGGGACGGTGTCGTCACGGCCGCCGTGGGTCAGCAGCACCGGCACGCCGAGCGGCAGCCGCTCGGCCGGCGAGGCGGCGGCGTAGCGCCCCGGGACGCTCGCCGGCGTCCCGCCGAGGAACCTGTGCACGACGCCGCGCGAGAGGCCGAGCTCCGCCGCGAGCCGCAGGTCCGTCACGCCCGCCTGGCAGACGACGCCCGTCACGCGCACGCGCGGCTCGTCCCGCGTGGCGAGCCACGCTGCGAGCTGGCCGCCGGCGGAGTGCCCGATCGCCACCACGCGGTCCAACATGAAGAGGGGCTGGCACCGCAGGTCCGCGAGGTGGTCGACGGCGGCGGCGACGTCGTCGAGCGTGCGTGGGAAGCCGCCGCCCGAGAGCCTGCCGAGGCGGCGGTACTCCACGTTCCACGCCGCCCAGCCGCGCGCGGCGAGGTCGGCGCAGAGCGGGCGCATGAGCTTGCGTCCGTACTGCGCCCGCCAGAAGCCGCCGTGCAGCACGGCGGCCACCGGCCAGGGACCTTCGCCGTCGGGCAGGAACAGCTCGCCGAACTGGGAGCGAGCCGTTCCATACGGGTGGCGCTCAGGCGGCGACACCCAGCGAGCGCGCCGCCTCGGCGAGCCGCGTGACGCCCTCGTCGATCTCTTCCGGGGTGACGCCGGAATAGGCGAGCCGGAGCGTGTTCTCGCCGCCCTCGAGCAGGAAGTCGGTGCCCTTGACGAACACCACGCCACGCTCCTTGGCGGCGTTCTCGAGCTCGGCGACGATCGTGCCGTCGGGCAGCTCCACCCACATGAAGTAGCCGCCCGACGGCGGCGTGAAGCGCGCCTCGGGCAGCTCGCGCTCGAGCGCCGCGACGAGCGCGTCGCGGCGTTCGCGCAGCGCGTTCTTCACCGTGTCGATCGCGCCGTCCATGCGCCCGGAGCGCGCGAACTGGTTGACGATCGACTGGGCGACCATGTTCGGCGAGATGTAGGTGTTGGTCGCGATCGCCTGGATCTGCTTGATCACCGCCTGCGGCCCGACCAGGTAGCCGACGCGGATGCCCGGGCAGACCGTCTTGGAGAACGAGGACGCGTAGACGACCTTGCCCGCGTCGTCGTCGGAGAGCATCGTGGGCAGCGACTCGCCCTCGAAGCGGATCGCGAGGTAGGGGTCGTCCTCGAAGATGGTGAAGTCGTGCTCGGCGGCGAGCCGCAGCAGCTGGCCGCGCTTCCCGGCGCTGAGCGTGTGACCGGCGGGGTTCTGGAAGTTGGGGATGACGTGGGCGAGCTTCGGCTTCACCCCGCCCTCGAGCAGCGCGCCCAGCGCCGCGGTGTCGATGCCGTCGGTCTCCAGCTCGACCATGTGCAGGTCGGCGCCGAGGTTGCGCAGGTTCAGCAGCGTGCGGTCGTACGTCGGCGACTCGACGACGACCGCGTCGCCCGGATCGACGAGCAGCTGGAACAGGAACGCGTCGGCCTGCATCGAGCCGTTCGTGACGAGCACCTGCTCGACCGCGACGCCGTGCTCCTCGGCGATCCACTCGCGCAGCGGTCCGTAGCCCGCCGCCGTCCCGTACGCGACGGTCCCGCCGGGGTCGTTGTCGAACGCCATCGCCGCGGCCTCGCGCAGGCCCTCCACGTCGACGATGTCGAGCGACGGCGCGCCCCGGGCGAACGAGATCGTGGACATGGACCGCAGGATACGCGCCGTCGTCGCAGCGGCGCTGTCACAATGCTCGGTCGCCTATGCCGATCCCCAAGGAAGTCACCTACGTCACGTTCGACGTCTACGGCACCCTCATCGACTGGGAGACCGGTGCCTACGACGCATTCTCGAAGGAAGCCGAGCGAGACGGCTACACGCTCTCGCGCGACGAGCTGATCCCGCTGTTCCTCCAGACCCAGCGGGACATCAAGAGCGGGTCCTACGAGCTCTACGCCGAGGTCCTGCGCCGTTCCGCGGTCCAGATCTCCAAGCAGCTCGGCTGGCCGCTCGAGCCCTCGCGCTCCGGCTTCCTGCCCGACTCCGTCAAGCGCTGGCCGCCGTTCAAGGAGACCAACACGCAGCTCGACCGCTTCTCGAAGAAGTTCGAGATCGGCCTGGTCTCGAACGTCGACGACAAGCTGCTCGGCGAGACGCGGCGCCACTTCAAGGCCGACTTCGACCTCGTCGTCACGGCCCAGCAGGTGCGCTCCTACAAGCCGGACCCCGCGCACTTCAAGGAGGCCGAGCGCAGGATCGGCGGCAAGAAGGGCTGGGTCCACGTCGGCTCGAGCTACTACTACGACGTCGAGCCGTGCCTGGCGGCCAAGGTCCCCGTGATCTGGGTCAACCGGTCCAAGGAGACGCTGGAGCCGAGCCAGAAGAAGCCGACCGCGGAGGTCAAGAACCTCCTCGAGGCGGCCAAGCTGCTCGGCGCCGCCTGAGCCGGTGAAGGCCGTCGGGCTGCACCCCGACGTCTTCGTGGTCACGTCGCGCTTCTGGCAGACGACGTGCACGCTGGTGAAGTCGGGGGAGGAGGCGTTCTGCGTCGACTCCCCTGTGCTCCCCGACGAGCTGGAGCTGTTGCCGGTGATCGCCGAGCAGGCGGGCTTCCGGGTGGTCGGCTGCGTCGCGACGCACGCGGACTGGGACCACCTGCTGGGCCGCTACGCCTTCGCCGACGGGCCGCTCGGCCTCGCCGAGTCGAGCGCCGCGCGGCTGCGAGCGGAGCCGGGCGCGGCGCAGCGCGAGCTGCGCGACTTCGACGAGGAGAACTACGTCGAGCGCCCGTTCCCGCTGGCGCTCCCCGGCGCCCAGGCGCTGCCGGTGCCCGGGCATTGCTCGCTCGGCGAGCGCGAGCTCGAGCTGCATCCTGCCGAGGGGCACACGGGCGACGGGATGGCGGTCTGGATCCCGTGGGCGTCCGTGCTCGTGTGCGGGGACTACCTGTCGCCGGTCGAGATCCCGTGGATCTCGCCGGGCGGCTCGGTGTCGGCTTATCAGGGGACCCTGGACCGGTTGGAGCCGCTCGTGGAACAGGCCGGTCACGTCGTGCCGGGTCACGGCGCGGTGCTCGACTCCGAGCGCGCCCTGGCGATCCTGCGTGAGGACCGCGCCTACCTGTCGGCGCTGGTGGAGCGCGGCGCGGACGCTCCGTTGCCGCTCACGCGGCGGACCGGCGCGATGAGGAAGATCCACGCCGAGAACGTCGGCCGAGTGCAGGGCTGAGCTGTGCTGCCACCCAGCGGTGGCGGCGGGTGACCTGGTGGTGGGTGAAGCGGAGGGTCGTGATGCCGTGGGCGAGCAGCTCGGCGTCGCGCACCTTGTCGCGCTCGAACGCCGCTCGCGTTCCGTGGTGGCGCCAGCTGTCGAGCTCGACGGCGAGTCCGTACCCGGGCCAATGGGCGTCGACCTCGTAGCCGTGGAGCTGCGCGTTCATTAGCGGGCGCGGGAGGCCGTGGCGGTCGCAGAGGTCGACGAAGGCGGCCTCGAAGTCGCTGCGCGTGTGGGGAAGCTCGGTCGCGACGAGCTCTCGGATCCGTTTCGCCCCTGGTCGACCGGCGCATACGGCCAGCAATGAGGGAACGTCGAGCAGGCGTTGGGCTTCGGCGGCCTCCAGTGCGCGGGCGAGCTGCGCGCGGGTGGTGGTGCCGGCGAGGTCCGCGAGCGTGCGGTTCGGCGTGGTGACGGGGATTCGGTTCACGGTGGTGACATCGGTGGGGGGAAGCTCGCGCACGTTGTGCAGACGGATTCCCTTCCGCTGCCGCCGGCCCGGACCGGCGACGGTCACATTGATCCTGCCTCCAGGTGCAGGCCGGAAGTCATAGAGGGCGGAAGCGTGGATCTGACTCAACACGGCGCCGGGCCCGATCGCCCGCACCGCCGCGAGCCACCAACCCTCCTTCGTCAGCTTGCGATGGCCGACGGCGTAGACGCCGCGATGCAGCCGGATGAACCGCATCGCCTCCAACCTCCGCCCGATCTGCCGCCGCGAGGCCCCGATCGCAGCCAGCCCGCCGAAGTCCACGATCCCGTGATCGAGGTCGGCGAGCTCGGCGATCCGCCGGTCGAGCGCAGCTGTTTGCACTTGAGCACCCATACGGTGCTTAAGTGCAAACGCGGCTGGGATTCGCCCCCTACTCGGGCGCCGTGATCACCGCGAGGGTGTCCCCTGGCGTGACCGCTGCTCCCTCGGAGATCGGGAGCTCGGCGACCACGCCCGACTTGTGGGCGGTGATCTCGTTCTCCATCTTCATCGCCTCGATGATGCAGATCAGCGCGCCCTCCTCGACGGTCGCGCCCTGCTCGACCAGGACCTTGAAGACGTTGCCCTGGAGCGGCGAGGCGAGCGTGTCGCCGCCCGCGCCGCCGCCGCCGGACTTGCGCTCGCGGCGCGGGCGGGCCGCCGCAGGGGCGGCGCCGTCGCCGGAGGGCGCGGCGATCGCGTCACCCAGCACGCGCACGTCGAACCGCTTGCCCGAGACCTCGACCGTGTAGGAGCGCTCGAGCGCTTCGGACTCCCCCTCGTTGCTGCCGTTCTCACGCGCCGGCGGCGGCTCGAACGCAAGCGTCTTCAGCCACGCCCGGTCCTCGACGAGATCGCGGCACGTCTCGGCGCGCGCCCACTGCTCGGACGCCATGATCGCCTTGTGGAACGGGATCAGTGTGCGTACGCCCTCGATGTCGAACTCGTCGAGCGCGCGCGCCATCCGCCGCGTCGCCGCCTCGCGGTCGGAGTCCCAGACGATCAGCTTCGCGACCATCGGATCGTACAGCGGCGTGATCTCCGATCCGGCGAGCACGCCTGAGTCGACGCGCACGCCCGGGCCGGCCGGCTCGCGGTAGCTCGTCACCGTGCCCGGCGCCGGGGCGAAGTTCTTCGACGCGTCCTCGGCGTTGATCCGGCACTCGATCGCGTGGCCGCGCAGGACGACCTCGTCCTGCGTGACCGACAAGGGCTCGCCCGCGGCGATCCGGATCTGCTCGCGCACGATGTCGATCCCGGTCGTCGCCTCGGTGACGCAGTGCTCGACCTGCACGCGCGTGTTCATCTCGAGGAAGAAGTACTCGCCGTCGGCCAGCAGGCCCTCGATCGTGCCGGCGCCGCGGTAGTCGACCGCGCGCGCGGCCTCGGTCGCGATCTTGCCGATGCGCTCGCGCAGCGCCTCGTCCACCATCGGCGCGGGCGACTCCTCGATCAGCTTCTGGTGGCGGCGCTGGATCGAGCAGTCACGCTCGCCGAGGTGGATGACCGAGCCGTGGCCGTCGGCGAGCACCTGGACCTCGACGTGGCGCGGGTCGGGCAGGTAGCGCTCGAGGTAGACGGTCGGGTCGGAGAAGAACTTCTCGCCCTCGCGGGCCGCGCCCTCGAAAGCGTCCTCGAGCTTGTCGGGCTCGAGCGCGACGCGGAAGCCCTTGCCGCCGCCGCCGCCCGCGGCCTTGACCGCGATCGGGTAGCCGATGTCCTCGGCGATCTTGCGCGCGTCGTCGATCGTGTCGACGGCGTCGGTCGTGCCGGGGACGATCGGCACGCCGGCCGCCTGCATCAGCTCGCGCGCCCGCGTCTTCGAGCCCATCGCCTCGATCGCCGACGCGGGCGGGCCGATGAACACGATGCCCGCCTTGTCCAGGCGCTGCGCGAACGCGGCGTTCTCTGCGAGGAAGCCGTAGCCGGGGTGGACGGCCTCGGCCCCCGACTGCTCGATCACCTCGAGCAGCTTGTCGACGACGAGGTAGGACTCCGTCGCCGGGCCCGGTCCGATCAGGTAGGCCTCGGTCGCGCGCTCGACGTGCAGCGAATTGCGGTCGGCCTCGGAGTAGACCGCCACGGACGCGATGCCGAGCTCGTCGAGCGCACGAATCACGCGCACGGCGATCTCCCCGCGATTGGCGACGAGGACCTTGGAGAACATGCGGCGCGCCACATTACTTCCCCTACGTCCGGCGGGCTTCCCCTCGATGCCGGGGTCAGCTCCGGTCCCGCCGACGGCGCGCACATGGTCGCCTCTAGGACCGCGGTCCGGTTACCTCTTGCGGACCGCGGTCCGGCACGCTACCCTCACTCACGAAAGGTAAGCGGACCTCGGTCCGCACACTTCGAATCGGGGAGCGCCAACAGCATGACCACTGCCATCCAGCAGCAACTGCCCGCTGCCACCTGGAACGTCGATCCGATCCATTCGACCGTCAGCTTCGCGGTCAAGTACATGGTCTCGACCTTCCGCACCGAGTTCGATCGCTACACGGCGACGCTCGACACGACCGGGGATGAACCGCGCCTGCACGGCTCCGTCGATCCCAGCTCGATCGTGATCAAGGACCCGAACTTCCACGCCCACCTCCAGTCGCCGGACTTCTTCGACACCGAGCGCCACCCGGCGATCACGTTCGACTCCACGTCGTTCCGGATCGACGGCGACGAGCTGATCGTCGCCGGCGACCTCACGATCAAGGGCGAGACGCGCCAGGTCGAGGGGCGCGGCGAGCTCACGCCCGTCCACGAGGACCTGCACGGCAACGAGCGCATCGGCGTCCAGCTCGAGGCCGCCATCGACCGCTCGCACTTCGGCGTCAGCTGGAACGCGCCGCTGCCCAAGGGCGGCCTCGCGCTGGCCAACGAGACGAAGCTGGTCATCGACCTCTTCTTCGTGAAGTCGTAATGCGCGTTCTGGGAATCTCGGGCAGCCTGCGCCGCGACTCCCACAACGCCGCGCTCCTCCGGGCGGCCGCCGCGCTGCTGCCGCCCGGAGCCGAGCTCGAGCTGTGGGAGGACCTCAAGGCAGTGCCCCCGTACGACGCGGACGACGACTTCGGCCCGGAGTCGCGGCCGGAGAGCCTGCGCTCGCTTGCCGATGCGGTCGCGGGCGCCGACGTGGTCCTGTTCGCCACGCCCGAGTACAACCACTCGATCCCCGGCACGCTGAAGAACGCGCTGGACTGGCTCTCGCGCCCGCTCGCGGAGAGCCCGCTGCGCGGCAAGCCGGTCGCCGTGGTGGGGGCCAGCACCGGCCTTTTCGGCGCGGTCTGGGCGCAGGCGGAGCTGCGCAAGGTGCTCTCCGCGATCGGCGCCAGGGTGGTCGACCGCGAGCTGCCGGTTGGCCTGGCGGGAGACGCCTTCACCGCGGAGGGACGGCTCGCCGATCCCGACCTCGAGCTCGTCATGGCCGACCTGCTCGCCGAGCTGCAGGGAGAGGTCCGGGCAGTGCCCGCGCTGGCCTGAACCGCAAGTTTCGAGGGCTCCCGGCGTTGGGGCTTTCATGCATCGCGCGATCGCCACCCTCGCCGGGATCCTCACTCTCATCCTCGCCGCTCCGGCGAGCGCCGCTCTGGAGTCCGACAACGTCAGGCTGCTGGGCAAGGTGCCCGACTCCGCGGGCGCGATCGGCGCGCGCTTCTCGCCCGACGGCGAGACGATGTACGTCACCTCCGCGACGGGCCTCCAGATCTATGACGTCTCCGTGCCGGCGGTGCCGCGCAAGCTGTCCCAGCTCGCACTGCCGCACTTCGAGAACGAGGACGTGGACGTCGGCCGCAACACCGTCGTGATCACGAACGATCCGTCCTTCTCGGGCGTCGGCATGATCTACCTGATCGACGTCGCGGACCCGAGCAACCCGAGCATCCGCACGGCGCTGCCGACCAACGTGCCGCTGATCGGCCAGGACAACACGGACAACGGCCACATCGCCAACTGCATCCAGGGCTGCAAGTACCTCTACACGACAGGCACCAGCGAGGGCCTGGCCGTCTACGACATCCGCGACCTCGACAACCCGCGCAAGGTGGCCGTGGTGCCGCTCCCGGGGAAGGGCTTCACGCACGACGTACAGGTCGACCCGTCCGGGATCGCCTGGGTCACGGGCGAGGACGGGACGTTCGGCTACAACACGACCTACCCGCGGGCGCCGAAGCTGCGCTACCGCTCGGACCCGAGCATCGTCAACACCGGCGGCGGCCTGCCGGGCGACGACGGCTCCGGCCCGCTCGACTTCCTCCATCACAACATGCAGCGCACGTCGATCAACATGTCCTCCACCGGTCAGGTGAGCGCGGCTACGCGCGCCGGGATGGGCAACGTGCTCGCGATCACCGAGGAGGACTACGCGAAGCCGACCTGCGAGGGCCAGGGCTCGCTGCAGACGTGGCGCATCACCGGTCAGCGCAACGCGGACGGCTCGATCAAGCTCGTGCTGGTCGACCTCTGGACGACCGAGCTGAACGAGCTCGCGAACGCGACCGGCCGCTCACCCGCCACGGGCAACTGCTCGGCGCACTGGTTCGAGGAGGACCGCGGCCTGATCGCCCAGGGCTGGTACGACCAGGGCGTCCGCTTCCTCGACATCTCCAACCCGCGCGACATCAAGCAGGTCGGCTACCACTACAGCCAGGGCACGTTCTGGGGCGCGTACTTCGCGCCGGCCGATCCCCAGCGCGAGATCGTCTACGGGCTCGACACGACCTCCGGCATCGACGTGCTGCACATCGAGCGGCCCGCCACCGGGATGAAGCAGCGCAGCAAGCCCACGAGCCTGGCCGAGCTCGGCTCACGGGCCGCCTGGGGAACGCCGAGCCACCGCTGGGGCTACGCCTGCCGGCTGCCCGCCGGGCTGTAGGGACGGCGCGCGCTCCGGCGCCCGGCGCGCCCCGCGCGCCGCTAGGCTCGCAGCGTGACCGCGCGTGCTCCCGACGACCGCGTCGACGACCCGCCCTCGCCGCCGCTCGCGGCCCGCCTGCGCGGGGTCCGTTCGTCGCCGGTACGCGAGATCCTCGCGCTGACCGAGCGGCCTGGGTGATCTCGTTCGCCGGCGGACTGCCAGCGCCCGAGCTGTTCGACGCGGCGGGGCTGCGCGCCGCGTTCGCGGCCGCGCTCGCCGACGCGACCGCCGGGCGCTCGCTGCAGTACTCGACCACCGAGGGCGACCCGGCGCTGCGGGCCCAGGTCGCGGCGCGGCTGACGGCGCGCGGGCTGCCGACCACCGCGGAGGCGCTGCTGATCACGAGCGGCTCGCAGCAGGCGCTGACGCTGATCGCCACCGTGCTGCTGGAGCCGGGCGACATCGTGCTCGTCGAGGAGCCCTCCTACCTGGCCGCGCTGCAGGCCTTCCAGCTCGCCGGCGCGACCGTCGTGCCGGTGCCATGCGACGACGACGGCCTCGACCCCGAGGCGGCCGCAACGCTGGCCGCGCGTCACGGTGCGCGGCTGCTCTACACGATCCCGACGTTCCAGAACCCGACCGGGCGCACGCTTCCGCTCGACCGCCGCGAGGCGCTCGTCGAGATCGCGCGGCGGGCCGGCTTCTGGCTGCTGGAGGACGACCCGTACGGCGAGCTGCGCTACCGCGGCGAGGGACTGCCGGCGCTGGCCGCGCTCGACGACCGGGTGCTGTCGCTCTCGACGCTGTCGAAGATCGCGGCCCCCGGGTTGCGGATCGGCTGGGTCCGGGCGCCCGCGCCGCTGCGCCGCCCGCTGACGATCGCCAAGCAGGCAGCGGATCTGCACTCCTCCACGGTCGATCAGGCCGCAGCGGCGCGCTGGCTGGCGGCCGTCGACCTCGACGAGCGCGTCGGTGGCCTCCGGCGTGCCTATGGCGCGCGCCGCGATGCGCTGCTGGCCGGGCTCGCCGATGCGCTGCCGCCGGGATCGACGCACAACCGCCCCGACGGCGGCATGTTCGTCTGGGCGCGGCTGCCCGACGGCTGGGACGCCGCCGCGCTGCTCGAGCGCGCGCTCGACCACGACGTCGCGTTCGTGCCCGGCTTCCCGTTCTTCGCCGGTCCGCCCGACACCGCCACGCTGCGGCTCTCCTTCACGACGCATCCGCCGGAGGAGATCGCCGAGGGCCTGCGCCGGCTGCGCGCCGCCTGGACCTAGGCGAGCGCGACGAGCACGCGCGCCGCCGCGGCGGGGATCGGCTCGTCGCCGGCGACCGACAACTCGGGCGCCTCGGGCTCCTCGTAGACGTCGCCGACCCCGGTCAGGCCGGGCAGGTCGCCGGCGCGCGCGCGGGCATAGAGCCCCTTGGGGTCGCGCTTCTCGCAGACGTCCAGCGGCGTCGAGACCCAGACCTCCAGGAACGGAACGCCCGCAGCCTCGTGGATCGCGCGCGCGGCGGCGCGGTCGGCGGCGTACGGCGAGACGAGCGCGACCAGTGCGACGACGCCGGCCTCGGCCAGCAGCGCCGCGGCGTGTGCGGTGCGGCGGACGTTCTCCGCGCGGTCGGCCGCGCTGAACCCGAGGTCGCCGTTGAGCCCGTGGCGGAGGTTGTCGCCGTCGAGCCGCAGCGCCGGCCGGCCGGCGCCGATCAGCAGCGCCTCGACCTCGACCGCCAGCGTCGACTTGCCGGACGCCGGCAGGCCGGTCAGCCAGACGGTGGCGCCCGTGAAGCCGAGCGCGGCCGCGCGATCCTGCGCGTTGACGGCGCCCTCGTGCCAGCGGGTATCGGAGGACTTCACGGCCCCGACCATAGCGACGGATCAGCCCGAGACGGGTGCGTGCATCCCGCACTCGCTCTTCTCGAGGCCCGACCAGCGGCCCTCGCGCCCGGCGCCGGGGAGCGTGCAGTGGGTGCAGCCGATCGACGAGTACCCCTGGTCATGCAGCGGGTTGTAGGGGAGGTCGTGGAGCGCGATGTAGTCCCAGACCTCCTCCTCGGACCACGTCGCCAGCGGGTTCGCCTTCCAGAGGCCGTGGCGCTCGTCCCACTCGATCTCCTCCGTGTCCGCGCGATCGGGCGACTGGTCGCGGCGCACGCCGGAGATCCAGCAGTCGGCGTCGACGAGCGCGCGCTCGAGCGGCTCGACCTTGCGCAGGAAGCAGCAGCGGTCGGGGTCGGTCGCCCAGAGCCCGTGCACCCAGTCGCCGCGATAGGACTCGACCGTGATCCCGTAGCGCTCCTCGACCGCGCGCCAGGTGGCGTAGGTCTGCTCGAACAGCACGCCGGTGTCGAGCGTGAAGATGCGCGCGGCCGGTGCGTGACGGCGCACCAGGTCGACGAGCACGGCGGTCTCCTTCTGCCACGAGGCGGCAAGCGCCAGGCCTGCCTCCTCGAACCGCTCGACCGCTTCGAGAATCACCGTTTCAGGGCGGGAAAGCACCATCGGACCAAAAGGTATCAAGTCCGATCGGGATTCGAGATATAAAACCCGATCAGAGTTCATGGTTTACGTGGTACCTTGTGATCGCATGGAGCCTTCGACCACCCACGGCCGCAAGGGATCGATCGAGAACCCGGAGGTCCGCGAGGACGTCCCGGGGCACGTGATCCCGATCCTCCGGCGCGAATTCGACGACTTCGACAACGAGGCCGAGAAGTACCTCGCGGGCGAGACGGAGGAGAACGAGTTCATCGGCTTCCGGCTCAAGCAGGGCGTCTACGGCCAGCGCCAGGCCGACGTGCAGATGATCCGCGTGAAGCTGCCGTGGGGCGGAGTCTCGCCTGAGCAGATGGATGCCTTCGCCGCGGTCGTCGAGCGCTACACGCCGCTTAAGAAGGGCCACATCACGACGCGGCAGAACATCCAGATGCATCACGTGCCGCTGCGCGACGCGGCCGCGGTGATCCGGGAGATCTCCGACGTCGGCCTCTCCAGCCGCGAGGGCTGCGGCAACACGGTGCGCAACGTCACCGCCGACCCGTGGGCCGGGGTCTGCCACGACGAGCTCTGGGACCCGACGCCCTACGTCGGCGCCTACGTGCGCTACTTCGTGCGCCACCCGACGACGCAGCTGATGCCGCGCAAGGTCAAGACGGCGTTCACCGGCTCCGACACCGACCGCGCCCTGACCGGGATCCACGACATCGCGTTCATCGCGCGCGAGCGCGACGGTGTGCGCGGCTTCGAGATCCGCGTCGGCGGCGGCACGTCGATCATGCCGCGCGTCGCGCCCACGCTCGTGGACTTCGTCACCGCCGAGGACGGCGAGTACCTCAAGTGGGCCGAGGCCGTGCTCCGCATCTTCGACCGCCAGGACTGGCTGCGCGCCCAACCGCGCGCGCGCCCGCCTCAAGGTGCTCGTCGACAAGATCGGCATCGAGGCCATGCGCGAGCTCGTCGACGAGGAGCTGCAGGGCGACTGGGTCGCCGAGCGCGACTTCTCGATCGACCACCGCCTGTTCGTCCACGACGAGGAGGCCAACGCGCCCGCGCCGCTGCTCTCCACCGGATCGCCGAACGGCGACGGCACGGAGTTCGAGCGCTTCCACGCCGCCAACGTCGAGCAGCAGCGCCAGCAGGGCTTCTCCGCCGTCCAGGTCAAGGTCGTCCGCGGCGATCTGACGCCCGAGCAGTTCCGCGGCCTCGCCACGATCATGCGCGACTACTGCGGCGGCTACGCGCGCACGACCGTGCACCAGAACATCGTGCTGCGCTGGGTGCGCGACGAGGCCGTCTACGACGTCTGGCGCCGGCTCGTCGAGCTCGGCCTCGGCGACGCGGGCGCCGACCAGGTCAACGACGTCGTCTCCTGCCCCGGCACCGACTCCTGCAAGCTCGGCATCACGAGCTCGATGGGGCTCAACCGCGCCGTCCAGGAGCGGATCGAGTCGATGGGGATCACCGACCCGCTGACGCGCCGCATCCACATCAAGATGTCGGGCTGCCCGAACGGCTGCAGCCAGCACCACATCGGCAACATCGGGTTCTACGGCGCGTCGATCAAGGTCGGCGAGCACACGATCCCGGCCTACGTGGCGCACATCGGCGGCAACTACGAGGGCGGCGAGATCGTCTACGGGGCGCGCCTGAAGGTGCGCCTGCCGGCCAAGCGCGTGCCGGAGGCCGTCGAGCGCTGGATCCGCGCATACGAGGACGAGCGCTACGAGGGCGAGGTCTTCAACGCCTACGCCGAGCGCGTCGGCACGAAGGTGTTCGAGGACAAGGTCCGCGACCTCGCGCTGCCGGTCGAGTTCGGGCTCGAGACGATGACCCACTTCATCGACTGGAACCGCAACGTCCCGTTCCAGGTCATCCGCGGCGAAGGCGAGTGCGCGGTCTAAACGGTGCCAGCCCCCGTTTAGGTAAACGGTGCCAGCCCCTCTTTAGGTAGCGTTGCGGGCGTGAACCGGCGCCCGCGGTTGCGACTCGAAGGGTCGTCGGCCTCCCCTGAGGAGGCGGCGGCGGTGATCGCCGCGGTCGAGCAGTTCCTGCGCGACACGCTGCCGCCGCCGGCGCCGCCGGATCCCGCCCCGGAGCCGTGGCTGCGGGCTGCCCGGCTCGAGGCCGTCGGGCACCCGCTCGACGCGCCCGCCCCCTGGGGCACGTGGTAGTCCCCGTCCTCGGCCATGACGCGGTGCTCGCGGCCGTCTCGCCGGCGGCGGCGATCGAGCACGTGCGCGCGGCGTTCGCCGCCCACCACGCCGGCGAGTGGACGATGCCGTCGAAGGTCTACCTGCAGGCGCCCCCGCACGGGGACTTCCGCGCGATGCCGGCGCTCGGCGGCGGCTTCGCGATGCTCAAGTGGATCTCCTCGTTCCCCGGCAACCCGGCGGCACACGGGCTGCCGACCGTGATGGGCGTCGTCTGCCTCTCGGACGCCGCCACCAGCGCGCCGCGCATGCTGCTCGACGCGCGCGCGGTCACGGCGCTGCGGACGGGCGCGGTGGCGGCGGTGGCGGCGCAGGCGCTCGCCCGCCCGGGCGCGGCGTCGGTCGGGGTGATCGGCTGCGGGCTGCACGGCGCCTGGGCCGCGCGCTGCCTGGCCGCCGCGGGCTACGGGCCGGGCGTCTGCGCCGACCCGCGCCCGGAGGCGGCCGCGGCGCTCGCCGCCGAGCTCGGCTGGAGCGCCGGCGAGCGCCGCGCGGCGCTGGCGTGCGACGTCGTCTGCTGCGTCACCCCGGGTCACGAGCCGGTGGTCGAGGTCGGCGACCTGCGGCCCGGCCTGCACCTGAACATGCTCGGCGCCGACGGCCCCGGGAAGGCGGAGGCGAGCGTCGAGGCGGTCAGCCGCTGCGCGCTGTTCTGCGACGAGTGGGAGCAGGCGTCGCACGGCGGCGAGCTGACCGGCGCAGTGCAGGCCGGCGCGATCACCCGCGACGCGGTGACCGACCTCGGCGCCGTGCTCGCAGGCTCCGCCCCCGGGCGCGCGGACCCCGACGCCGTGACGTTGTTCGACAGCACCGGCCTGGCGATCCAGGACCTCGCGATCGCGATCGCCGCGCACGCGGCGTGGGGGGAGGGGAGCGTCGCGGCGCAGGAGATCGCGCTCTGACCGCTATGCAGCTGGGCCGTTCACTCCCTTGACGGACTTCTGGCCCCGCTCGACCCGATAGCGGAACGGGCCGTCGGGCTCTGTCGACGTCGACTTGGACTTGATCGTCGAGACGCGCTTGAGCGACACGTCGAAGCCCTTGCGCGACACCTTGACGAGCCCGAATCCGTGGTGGTCGAAGTCGGCCTGGTCGACCCAGGGATTGATCCCGCGGAGCGCGTCGATGATCCCCTGGTCGGTGTTGGGATTGGCGTCGTTGCCCTTGAGGATCTGCCCGCCCCCGATCGGGAGGTCGGTCTCGCCGAAGTTCTGCGAGGTGACGCCGCCGCCGACGAACTCCAGGGCGACGGTTTCGCCGTCGCCGTTCTGGGTCCGCACGTCGCCTGCGATGAACGTGTGGATGTCACCGGTGATGAAGACGACGTCGTCGATCCTCTTGCTCTTGACGTGGCCCAGCAGCTCCTCGCGCTCGGTCGGGTAGCCGTGCCACGAGTCGTACTCGGCATAGGCGCCACCGGTCACCTTGGCCGGCATCATCATCACCTCGTTGCCGATCACCTTCCAGGCGGCCTTCGAGGATTCGAGCTGGCGCTTGACCCAGGCCATCTGCCTACGGCCGAGGAGGTCGCGCGGCTGCGGCAACTCGGGGCAGGGCGGGACCGTCTCGTCACCGCACGGCTGGTCGCCGCGATAGCGGCGCTGGTCGAGCATTATCAGGTCCATCGTCTTGCCGAAGCGCAGCCTCCGGTAGATCCGGTCGCGCCGCCCCGAGTACGTCGGCATCGACTCGAACCACGCGCGATAGCCGGCGCTCTGGCGCGCCGGGCTGTAGAGCTGCTCGGGCGGAAGTCCCCCGCCGGGCGCCTTGCCGGCATAGTTGTCCTGGACCTCGTGGTCGTCCCAGACGACGATCATCGGCGCCTTCGCGTGCACCTTGCGCAGCGACTTGTCGCCGCGGTAGAGCGCGTACTTCTCGCGATAGTGCTCGAGCGTCGTCGCCATCAGCGGGATGTCGGCGTAGCCGGGCGAGCCGATCGTGTCGTCGCGCACCGCAGTCCCGCCGGCGAGCGTGTGGTAGGTCTCGGCGTAGATGTAGTCGCCGAGGCAGACGACGAAGTCGAGGTCCTCGTCAGCCATGACGTCGTGCGCGTTGTAGAAGCCGTGCGTCCAGTCCTGGCACGAGAAGAACGCGAACGTCAGCGGCTGATTGGAGTCCGCCGGCGGCGCAGTGCGGAAGCGGCCGACCGCGCTCTGGCTCGTCTTGGTCTCGAAGCGGTAGAAGTACTGCTCGTACGGGCGTAGCCCGGTGACGCGCGCCTTGACGCTGCCGCCCTGGTCCGGGCCGGTGCCGATCCGCTCTGACGCGATCACGCGCCGGAACCCCTTGTCGCGCGCCACCTCGAGGCGGACCGCGCCCTTGCGCTCCAGTTCCGCGACCCGCGTCCACAGCGTCACGCCGTGCGGTGCGGGATCACCGGAGGCGATGCCCTCGGCGAACTTGCCCGACCGCAGCAGCGGCGCCTTGCGCGCGCTTGCCAGATCCGGAAGCAGCGCCTGCGGCGCGAGCACCACTGCGCCGGCGGCGCCCGACCGGACCAGGAACTGACGGCGTGAGAGCATGGACGGCGAGCCTTTCCCGAGTTGACCGCGCCAGCCTATGCGCATTGAGATGTCGACGTAGTCACGGGGGAGTGCTAGAACGCCTCGCCGATGGATCCGCTGATCATCGCGTTCGGACTGGGCGTGGGCATCCTCGTCGGCCTCACAGGCATCGGCGGTGGCTCGCTGATGACGCCGCTGCTGCTGATCGTGATCGGCACGCAGCCGGTGGTCGCGATCGGCACGGACATCGCCTACGGGGCGCTGACGAAGACCGTCGGCGGCTGGCAGCACTTCCGCAACAACACCGTCGACCTCGGCACGGCGACCTGGCTGGCGTTCGGCAGCGTCCCGGGCTCGATCGGCGGGGTGATCCTCGTGGAGAGCCTCCCGTCACCGCCCGACACGGCGCTGCTGTGGGGAGTCGCCGCGGCGCTCGCGTTCACGTCGCTGGTGACTCTGGGGCGCGCGCTCTTCATCGCCAACGTGCACGAGCGCGAGCGCCACTCGGTGCCGCTGACGCGACGCAACAAGGGGATGGCGGTCGGGCTGGGACTCGTGCTCGGCTTCGTGCTCGGCGTGACGTCGGTCGGCAGCGGCGCGCTGATCGGCCTCGCGCTGATCCTCTTCTTCCGGCTCAGCCCGCACCGCGTGGTCGGGACCGACGTGTTCCACGCGGCGGTGCTGCTGTGGGCGGCGGGCCTGGCGCACGTGATCGCCGGCAACGTCGACTACGGGCTGATGGGCAACATCCTGCTCGGCTCCCTGCCGGGGGTGCTGCTGGGCGAGTGGCTCTCGCGCAGGGTGCCCGCGGCCGGGCTCCGCCCCGCGCTCGGCGCCACGATGCTCGCGGCGGCGCTGGGGGTCGCGTCCAAGGCGGGGCTCGACCTGCCCGCCTACGCGATCGTCGGGCCGCCGCTGCTGGCGCTCGCGCTCGCCTACTGGCTCAGTCGCAACCGCGCCATCCGCGCGGAGGCCGCGCCGGGCTAGAGCGGGATGTTCCCGTGCTTGCGCTTGGGGCCCTGGACGCGCTTGGTCCGCAGGGTCTCGAGTGCGGCGATCAGCTTCGGCCGCGTCTCGTGCGGCACGATCACGTCGTCGATGTAGCCGCGCTCCGCCGCCGAGTAGGGGTTCGCGAAGCGCGCCTTGTAGTCGTCGATCAGCTTGCCGCGGCGCTCCTCGGGCGTCGGCGACGCGGCGATGTCGCGGCGGTGGATGATGTTGACGGCGCCGTCCGGTCCCATCACCGCGATCTCGGCCGTCGGCCAGGCGAAGTTGAAGTCGGCCAGCATGTGCTTGGACGCCATGACGTCGTAGGCGCCGCCGTAGGCCTTGCGCGTTATCAGCGTGATCTTCGGCACCGTCGCCTCGGTGTAGGCGTAGAGCAGCTTGGCCCCGTGGCGGATGATGCCGCCCCACTCCTGCGTCGTGCCGGGCAGGAAGCCGGGCACGTCGACGAGCGTCAGCAGCGGGATGTTGTAGGCGTCGCAGGTGCGGACGAAGCGCGCGGCCTTGACGGAGGCGTCGATGTCGAGCACGCCGGCCATCGCGCGCGGCTGGTTGCCGACGACGCCGACGGTCCAGCCGTTCAGGCGCGCGAAGCCGCAGATGATGTTCGCCGCGAAGTGCTCCTGGACCTCGAGGAACTCGCCGTCGTCGACGAGCAGGCGCACGACGTCGCGCATGTCGTAGGGCTTGTTCGGGCTGTCGGGGACGACCGTGTCGAGCTCGGCGTCCATCCGCTCCGGGTCGTCTGACGGCTGCACGCGCGGCGGTGACTCGAGGTTGTTCTGCGGCAGGAACGAGAGCAGGTAGCGCGTGTCCGAAAGGCATACGTCCTCGTCGTCGCACGCGAAGTGCGCGACGCCCGACTTCGAGTTGTGGCTCATCGCGCCGCCGAGCTCCTCGAACTCGACCTCCTCGCCGGTGACCGTCTTGATCACGTCGGGGCCCGTGATGAACATGTGCGAGGTCTCCTTGACCATGAGGATGAAGTCCGTCATGGCGGGGGAGTAGACGGCGCCGCCGGCGCACGGGCCCATGATCAGGCTGATCTGCGGGATCACGCCCGAGGACTGGACGTTGCGCACGAACACGTCGCCGTACGCGCCGAGCGAGACGACGCCCTCCTGGATGCGCGCACCGCCGGAGTCGTTGATGCCGATCACCGGGCAGCCGATCTTGGCCGCCAGGTCCATCACCTTGCACATCTTCTCGCTCATGACCTCCCCGAGCGAGCCGCCGAACACGGTGAAGTCCTGCGAGAAGACGCACACGCGGCGGCCGTCGATCGTGCCGTGGCCGGTCACGACCGCGTCACCCCACGGGCGCGACTTGTCCATCTCGAAGTCGTGCGTACGGTGGCGCACGTAGGTGTCGAGCTCCTGGAAGGAGCCCGGGTCGAGCAGCTTCTCGATCCGCTCGCGAGCCGTGTACTTGCCCTTCGCGTGCTGCTTCTCCACCGCCTTCTCGGAGGCATGGTGGATCGCGGAGTCGCGCAGCTCCTGCAGCCGGGCGAGCTTCTCTTCGTTCGTCTCGAGGGCTTTCTCGCGCATGGGCCGCGCAGTCTATGCGCGGGTCAGCGCCGCCGTGGCCGCACCTTGAGCGTCACCGGCGGACGGGAGCCGTCGGAGTCGCGCACGAGCACCCGCAGCGCCTGGCGCTTCGGCTTGCGCTTGCGCTTGAGCTTGCGGCCGACGCGCAGCGCTCCCTTCGACAGCTTCGCGCTCGAGCGTGCGCGTGCCCTCGGGCAGCGTGACGCGCAGCTCGCCGTCGCGGGTGAGCTTGATCGCGCTGCGCGGCAGCTTCGTCGTGCCGGCGTTCGCCCGCGCGCCGCGGCGCGCGCGCTTGGGCTTCGCCCGCAGCTTGTCGGGCAGCAGCAGCCGGACCTCGCGCAGTCCCGGGGCGCCCTCGGCGGCGGCGACCGACAGCCGCAGCGTCGGCTTGCCCGTGCGCAGGCGCGTGATCTTCGCCGCCACGGCGGGCGGCGGCGTGCAGCCGACGACGGTCATCGTGGCGCTCTCGGAGAACTGCGCGCCGGAATGCGCGGCGAACACGGCGTTGACCGCCGGCGGTGGCGCGGCGCAGAGGTCCGAGGCGAGGATGAACGCGCCGGCGGTGCCGCCGAACAGGTCGAGCCGGAACGAGGCGAGCGGCACGTCGGGCAGCCCCGTGAACGTCGTCTTCAGGCCTTCGGGCGCGAGCGCGACGATCCCGTCGAGGCGCAGCGGGATCGGGTCGGCGAGCTGGATCGTCAGCCCGGGCAGCGAGCCGGGCCCGCGCGACACCAGGTAGACGCTGCCCGTCAGCGGGAACGCCAGCAGCGGCGTCCCGGCGGTGACTGTGCCGACCTTCGCGCTGTCGGGGCAGGCACGCGCGGCGGCCTGGTCGGCCGCGCAGGCGCGGGCGAGCTGGGAGAGGTCCGGACCGATGATCGGCGGCAGCGTCACGGTCGCCGAGCTCTGGCCCGCCTGCTCCGGCCCCTGTGCGATCACGGTGCTCACCGGCGGCTTGGCCTGGCGCGCCGTCATGCCGCGCTCGCCGACCGTGCCCGTGATGTGCGGCTCGAAGGCGAGCGCGCCGCAATCGGTCGGGGTGAAGGAGCTCGACTTGGTGACGGTCGTCGCAGGCTCGCCGTAGGGCGTCGCCTCGACGACGGTCGTGGCCGGGTTGCAGGAGGTCGGGTTGCGCGCGAACGGCCCGGTGCCGCCCGCGGGGCGGCCCTGCAGCGTGAACGCCATCCGCTCCGTGTAGAGCTGGATCCCGCCGAGCTCGGTCGGCAGGTCGGTGACGATCGAGTCCAGGCCGCCGTCGGACGGCCGCGCGTTGATCACCGTCGGCACGAACAGCTTGCCGAGGACGCCGCCCATCGGCCGGATCACGGCGCCCAGGCGCGCCGGCTCGGGTCCGGCCGGCTCGAGGTTGTAGAGGTCGCCCGTCGCCGTCTGGTGCTGGGGCACCATCAGGATGATCGCCGTCGCCTCGACCGCGACGCTGCCGATCTTCGAGGCCGCGGGGCAGGCGTCGGCGCGGAAGTCGGCCTCGCTGCAGCGCGGCGTCGAGAACGGGTCGCCGGCGAGCCCCGGCGGCAGGTGGAAGACGACGTTGCGCGGCCGCTGCGGCGGGTCGGCGGCGTCGTAGGGCGTGAACGACGTCGCGATCGTCACGTCGGCATGCGCACCGGCCGCCGTCGAGGACGGCGTCAGCTCGAAGGCGGTGACGTCGAAGGCGGCGTGCGCCGGAGCCGCGGCGATCAGTGCGAGTGCAAGGCTCAGGATTCCGGCGCGAAGCGTCATCGTCCCGACTATACGAGGGAGCGCGCCGGTGTGACGCGCTCCCGCGGCGTCAGCGCGAGAAGGGACGGTGGTGCGCGGCGCCGAGCGCATCGAGCGCGTTGGCGAGCACGGCCGCGCCTGTCGCCGCCTGGATCGCCGGCAGTGGCTGCGGGTCGGGTGGCGGCGGCGGCGGAGCGACGGGCGGCGGCTCCGGCGCGCGGCGCCGGAACAGTCGCGCCCAGAAGCCGGGCGGGACCGGCGGGTCGGGCTCGGGCTCCGGTTCCGGCTCGGGCGGGGGCGGCGGGTCGAGCATCACGGGCAGCGCCGTGAGCGTGACCTTCGTGCCCCAGCCGGAGGGCTCCAGCCGCACGGAGCCGGAGGCCAGGTCGCCCTCCCATTCGACGACCGACTCAGGCTCCGTGCGGGTGATGCGGATCTCGCCGAACTCGCCCAGGTGACGGGCGAGCGCGGCCATGTCCGACAGCTCCGCCCACAGCTCGGGCGGGCTCTTGACGAGCGTGCGCTTGGCTTCCATCGACGAAGGGCTTCGCCCGCTCGCCGTGGTTCCCTTCCCCTGGGCGCTCGCTTTCAGGACTCCGGCTGGTAGTCGCCGAAGACCTCTCGCATCGCGCCGCAGACCTCGCCGAGGGTGCAGGAGTCCCTGAGCGCCTCGCGGATCGGCGGAAGCAGGTTCTCGTCGCCGCGGCAGGCGGCCTTGAGCTCCTCGACCCGGCGGTCCGCGAGCGCCTGGTCGCGCCCGCTCTTGAACGCCGCCAGGCGCTCGAGCTGGGCACGCTCGGCCTCGGGATCGACGCGCAGGATGTCCTCGACCTCGACGTCCTCCTCGGCGTACTTGTTGACGCCGACCACGACGTCCTGCCCGGTCCGGTAGCGCTCGTGGTAGCCGAAGGCGGACTCCTCGATCTCGCCCTTGATGAACGAGATCGCCTGCACCGAGCCGCCGAGCTCGTCGACCCGCTCGATCAGCGTGCGGGCGCGGCGCTCGACCTCGTCGGTCAGCGCCTCGACGAAGTAGGAGCCGGCGAACGGGTCGACCGTGTCGGCGGCGCCCGACTCGTGGGCGATGATCTGCTGCGTCCGCAGCGCGAGCTTGGCGGCGCGCTCGGTCGGCAGCGCGAGCGCCTCGTCGTAGCCGTTCGTGTGCAGCGACTGCGTGCCGCCGCAGACCGCCGCGAAGGCCTGGAGGGCGACGCGCACGACGTTGTTGAGCGGCTGCTGCGCCGTCAGGGTGACGCCGCCGGTCTGCGTGTGGAAGCGGATCATCATCGCCCGCGGGTCGGTGGCGCCGAAGCGGTCGCGCATCGCCTCGGCCCAGATCCGCCGTGCCGCGCGGAACTTGGCCACCTCCTGGAAGACGTTGTTGTGGCCGTTGAAGAAGAAGGCGAGTCGCGGCGCGAACTCGTCGACCGCCAGGCCCGCGTCGATCGCCGCCTGCACGTACGCCATCCCGTTGGCGAGCGTGAACGCGACCTCCTGCACGGCCGAGCAGCCCTTCTCGCGGAAGTGATAGCCCGAGATCGAGACCGTGTTCCAGCGCGGGATGTGCTCGGCGCAGTAGGCGAACAGGTCGGTCGTCAGGCGCATCGACGGGACCGGCGGGTAGATGAAGTTCCCGCGCGCGATGTACTCCTTGAGGATGTCGTTCTGGACCGTGCCGCGCAGCTTCTCCGGCGTCACTCCCTGCTCCTCGCCGACGAGCTGGTAGAGCAGCAGCAGCACCGCGGCCGGAGCGTTGATCGTCATCGACGTGGAGACCTCGTCGAGCGGGATGCCGCCGAACGCGGTGCGCATGTCGTCGAGCGTGTCGATCGCCACGCCGGTGCGGCCGACCTCGCCGAGGCAGCGCGGGTCGTCGGAATCCAGGCCGAGCTGCGTCGGCAGGTCGAAGGCCATCGAGAGCCCCGTGGAGCCGTGAGCGAGCAGGTACTTGTAACGCTCGTTGGACTCCTTCGCCGACGCGTAGCCCGCGTACTGGCGCATCGTCCAGAACTGCCTGCGGTACATCTCGCGGTGCGGCCCGCGCGTGAACGGAGGCTCGCCGGGCTCGCCGAGTCGCTCCTCCAGCCCGTCTTCGACGTCGTCGGCCGTGTAGAGCGGCTGGACCTCGATCCCCGAGTCGGTGAACCGGCGCAGGTCGTCCGGGCCGACGACTGGCGCCACGGAGATGTCGGCGAACTCCTCGTGCTCGTCGATTGCCATCGGCTCTGAGGCTACCTACACGCGGCGGCGCGTCGCCGCATATGCTCCGGCGATGGTCGAAACAGTGGCTGTCGGGACAGACGGCTCGGGCACGGCGGACAAGGCGGTCGAGTTCGCGATCGACATGGCGGCGCGCTACGAGGCGCGGATCGTCTTCATCTCCGCCTACGTGCCCGTGCGCGACTCACGCCTCGAACGCGAGGCACGCGATGCGCCGGAGGACCTGCAGTGGACGATCAACCCGGCCGAGGACGTGGACGCCACGCTGCGCGAGTGCGAGGAGCGCGCGGAGGAGAAGGGGCTGCGCTGGGCGAGCGAGGCCCGCGAGGGCGATCCCGCGAAGATCCTCGTCGCGCTGGCGGAGAGCAACGGCGCGGACGTGCTCGTGATCGGCAACAAGGGCATGGAGCGCAAGCTGCTCGGCAGCGTGCCGAACTCCGTCTCGCACAACGCGCCCTGCTCGGTCCTGATCGTCAAGACGACCTAACGCGGGCCGGCACTCTCCAGGAGGGCTACCCTGCGCGGCGTGAGGGCGACGCGCCAGACCCTGCTGCTCGCCGTGCTGCTGGCGCTCGTGCCCGCGGCCGGCGCGCGGGCGCAGGACACCTACACCGTCCACTACTGCCGCGCCCCGAGCGGTGGGGTCGGTTCGGTCGACGGCTTCAGCGCGATAAGCGGGGGCGCCGGGATCGGGTTCGCCTGCCCGGCCACGGGCGTCAGCTCGGGCCCGCCCGTGCGCGAGTTCGGTCAGCTCGAAGGGTTCGGGATCCGCTATCGCGTGCCCGCCGACACCCGGCTCGCGAGCTTCGCCCTCTATCGAACGGTCGCGGTGCCGCCGCCGTGGAACTACACCCTGTTCCGCGACGCGGACGCCGCCACCGTGGAGAATCACGTCGAGACATGCTGGACGGTCGGCGGCGGCGCGTGCCGGGGGTTCGGCGACGGGAAGGCCTCGTCAGCGTCGCGGATCGCGCGCCGGACGCCCGACACCGGCGGCCTGCTGCTCTACGTCGACTGCAATCCGGGCCCGTGCCCCGCCGGCGGTGGAACGCGCGTGACGCTGCACCGGCTCGACGCCGCGCTGTCCGACCGGCTCGACCCCGCGCTCGTCGGGACGCCGTCGGGCGACCTGCTCGACACGCGGCGCCCCGTCGCGGGCACGCGCAGCGTCTCCTTCTCGGCCGCCGATCGCGGCGGCGGCCTCTACCGGGCGACGCTCGAGGTCGACGGCAAGGCCGCCGTCACGCAGGTCGTCGACGACAACGGCGGCCGCTGCCGGGAGCCGTTCACGAGCGCTGTGCCCTGCCGCCTCTCGGCCTCCGGCACGATCTCGCTGAACACGGCGCTGCTCGCGGACGGGCCACACTCGGTGCGGCTGCTCGTGACCGACGCCACCGACACGAACACGGTCACGTACGGCCCGGTCCAGATCACGACCGCCAACCAGTCCCCCGGCTGCGATCCGGCCGTGACGCGCGCGATCACGCCGGTCAAGATCCGCTTTCGCGGCCAGCGCAGGACCCGGCTCACCCGCCCGCGCGGCCGCGGCGCCACCGTCGCCGGAACGGTCTCGGGAGCGGCTCCGGGCACGCAGGTCCTGCTCGTCAGCCGCCAGATCCGCCGCGGCGCGCCCCAGCGCGTCGCCGCCAGCGGCGTGACCGGCGCAGGCGGCTCCTACCGGCTCGCCGTGCCGGGCGGCCCGTCGCGCAGGCTGCGCGTGGGCTATCGCGCGCATCCCACCGACCCGCTGCTGGCATGCTCGCGCACGCTGCGGCTGCGCACTCCCGCTCGCCTGACTTTGCGCGCGACGCCGCACGCGGTGCCGGCGGGCGGGCGCCTGCGGCTCTCCGGTCGCCTGCGCGGCGGCCGCGTGCCCGCCCGCGGCAAGACGGTCGAGCTGCAGGCGTTCGAGCGCGGGCGCTGGCGCACGTTCAAGACCGCGCGCGCCCACCGCGGCCGCCGCTTCACCGCGCACTACCGCTTCTCGAGCGGCTCCGTGGGACGCTCGTTCCGCATGCGCGCCCTGGTGCGCCCGGACGCGCTGTACCCGTTCTCCAAGGGTCACTCGCGGGTCGTCCGCGTGCGCGTCACGTGAACTAAAGAGGGGCTGGCACCGTTTAGGTTCCGGGGATCCAGGTCGTGCCGGCGAGCGGGACGCGCGCCATCGCGGCGGCTTCGACGGTGAGCGCGACGAGGTCCTCGGGCTCGAGGTTGTGCACGTGGGACTTGCCGCAGGCGCGCGCGAGCGTCTGCGTCTCGAGCGTGAGCGTGCGCAGGTAGTTCGCGAGCCGGCGGCCGCCGAGCTCGGGATCGAAGCGCGCGGCGAGGTCGTCGTCCTGGGTCGAGATCCCGGCCGGGTCGCGGCCCGCGTGCCAGTCGTCGTAGTAGCCGGCGGCGGAGCCGATCGCGGCGTACTCGCGCTCGAGCGCGGGCGCGTTGTCGCCGAGCGCGATCAGCGCGGCGACGCCGATCGAGACCGCGTCGGCGCCGAGTGCGAGCGCCTTCGCCACATCCGCTCCTGATCGAATCCCGCCGGAGACGACGAGTTGCACGCGGCGGTGCATGTCGAGCTCCTGCAGCGCCTCGACGGCGAGCGGGATCGCGGCGAGGATCGGGATGCCGACGTGCTCGATGAAGACCTCCTGCGTGGCGGCGGTGCCGCCCTGCATGCCGTCGAGCACGATCACGTCGGCGCCCGCCTTGACCGCCAGCGCGACGTCGTAGTAGGTGCGCGTGGCGCCGACCTTGACGAAGATCGGCTTCTCCCAGTCGGTGATCTCGCGCAGCTCGCCGATCTTGATCTCGAGGTCGTCGGGCCCGGTCCAGTCGGGATGGCGGCACGCCGAGCGCTGGTCGATGCCCTTCGGCAGGTCGCGCATCTCGGCGACGCGGTCGGAGATCTTCTGGCCCAGCAGCATGCCGCCACCGCCGGGCTTGGCGCCCTGGCCGACGACGACCTCGATCGCGTCGCAGCGGCGCAGGTCGTCCGGGTTCATGCCGTAGCGCGAGGGCAGCAGCTGGTAGACGAGCGTCGCAGAGTGCCCGCGCTCCTCCTCGGTCATGCCGCCGTCGCCCGTCGTCGTCGCCGTGCCCATCGCGGTCGCGCCGCGGCCCAGCGCCTCCTTGGCCGGCGCCGAGAGCGCGCCGAAGCTCATGCCCGCGATCGTGATCGGGATCTGCAGCTCGAGCGGCTTCGTCGCGTGGCGGTCGCCGAGCACCACGTCGGTCGCGCAGCGCTCGCGGTAGCCCTCGAGCGGGTAGCGCGAGACGCTCGCGCCGAGGAACAGCAGGTCGTCGAAGTGCGGCACGCGGCGCTTGGCGCCCCAGCCGCGGATGTCGTAGATGCCCTCGCCGGCAGCGCGCTGGATCTCGGCGATCGCGTTGCGGTCGAACGTCGCCGACTCGCGCAGCCCCGGATGCCAGCCGTTGACGGCCATCAGTACGCGCCCGCGTTGTCGACGTCGAAGTTGTACAGCGCGCGCGCCGAGCCGTAGCGGCGGAACTCGCCCGGGTCGGCGTCGACGCCCGCGCGCGCGAGCAGGTCCGCGAGCTGCCCGGCGTGTTCTGGGCGCAGCTCCTTCTCCACGCAGTCGGCGCCGAGCGAGGCGACGCTTCCGCGCACGTACAGGCGCGCCTCGTAGATCGAGTCGCCGAGCGCGTCGCCCGCATCGCCGCAGACCACAAGGGAGCCCTTCTGCGCCATGAACGCGCTCATGTGCCCGACCGACCCCGCGACGACGATCTCGACGCCCTTCATCGAGATCCCGCAGCGCGCCGACGCGTCGCCGCGCACGACCACCAGCCCACCGCGCCCCGAGGCTGCGCACGACTGCCCGGCGTAGCCGTCGACCACGACGGTGCCCGACATGATGTTCTCGGCCAGGCCGACGCCCGCGTTGCCGTGCACGCGCACGGTCGCGAGCTTGTTCATCCCGGCGCAGTAGTAGCCGACGTGTCCATCGACGTCGACCTCGATCTCGGCGTCGATCCCGACCGCGACCGCGTGCGCGCCGCTCGGGTGCACGACGCGCCAGCGCGGCGGCGGGTCGACGGCGTGCAGCCGCCGGTTGAGGTCGCGCAGGGGGGTGACGGCGAGGTCGACCGACTCGGTCGCGTCGGCGGCGACGGCCATCAGGCTTTCGCCTTCTCCCACGAGTAGACGCGCGCGGGCTCGGGCTCCCACACCTCCGCGGCGTCGGCGCCGGGCAACACGGCGATCGCGCGGTACTCCGACGCCATCGCGACCCAGTCGTCGTTCTCGGCCATCACGGCGGGCTTGCACGCGATCGGGTCGCGCAGCACCGCGAACCCGTCGGCGGTGCCGACCGCGAACGTGTAGAAGCCGTCGAGGTCGGTGAGGCAGCGCTCGAGCGCGCCCTCCAGCGTGTCGCCCTCGCGCAGCCGCCACTCGAGGAAGCCGGCCGCGACCTCGGTGTCGTTCTCGGTCTGGAACGCGATCCCCTCGCGTCGCAGCATCCGCCGCAGCCGGTTGTGGTTCGAGAGCGAGCCGTTGTGAACCAGGCACAGGTCGAGGCCGGTCGAGAACGGGTGCGCCCCCTCGGTCGTGACCTTGCTCTCGGTCGCCATGCGCGTGTGCCCCAGCCCGTGCGATCCCGCCATCGACGCCAGGCCGAAGCGCTCGACGAACTCGCGCGGGTGGCCGGCCTCCTTGAAGATCTCGATCCGCTCGCCGGCGCTCATCACCCGCAGGTGCGGGAACTGCTCGCGCACGCGCCCGGCGACCTCCTCGGCGCTGCCCTCGAGCTCCACGACCGCGTGGCTCGCGTGGACCGTGGCGTCGCCGACCGCAGCCCAGTCCTCGTCCGGGTCGGCGGAGAACAGCGTCAGCTTCGTCGAGCCCAGCGCCGCCGGCTCGCGGTAGAGCGCCATGCCGGCCGAGTCGGGCCCGCGGTCGGCGAGCTGGCCGAGCATCTCTCCCAGGTGCGCGCCGAGCCGCAACTCGACGTCGGGCGACTTGGCGAACAGTCCGACGATCCCGCACATGGCTAGAAGAGCTGGAGGTAGCGGTTGAGCTCGTAGGGCGTGATCTGCTCGTGCGCGGCCTGGACCTCGCGCCGCTTGCACTCGACGAAGTAGTCGACGTAGTCGCCCCCGCGCGTGCTGCCGAGCGCCTTGCGGATCACGTCGTCGCGCTCGAGCTCGCGGGTGGCGTCGAGCAGGTTCTCCGGCAGCGTGTCGATCCCCAGCTCCGCGCGCTGCGCGGGCGTCGACTCGTACAGGTTCAGGCTGTTCGGGTCCGGGCACTCGAGCTCGCGCTCGATCCCGTCCAGGCCCGCGGCCAGCAGCACGGTCGCGGCGAGGTACGGGTTGCAGGAGCCGTCGACCGTGCGGTCCTCGACGCGCCCCGGCGCCGGCACGCGCAGCATCTGCGTGCGGTTGTTGTAGGCGTAGGAGACGTAGACGGGAGCCCACGTCGCGCCCGAGCGCGGGTCGCCGACCTTCAGCCGCTTGTAGGAGTTGACCGTCGGCGCGGTCACCGCGATGTATGCCTTGGCGTGCTCGAGCAGGCCGGCGGTGAAGTGGTAGCCCTGAGCCGAGAGCCCGAGCCCGCGCGGGTCGTCCGACGGGTCGGCGTCGAACACGTTGCGGTCGCCCTCCCAGAGGCTCATGTGGAAGTGGCAGCCGTTGCCGGTCAGCTCCGCGAACGGCTTCGGCATGAACGTCGCGAGCAGCCCGCGCTCCTGCGCGAGCGACTCGACCATGTAGCGGAAGAAGATCGCGCGGTCGCAGGTGACGAGCGCGTCGTCGTACTGGAAGTTCTGCTCGAACTGGCCGTTGGCGTCCTCGTGGTCGGTCGCGTAGATGTCCCAGCCGAGCGCGTTGACATGCCGCGCGACGTCGGTGACGAACCCGAGCGACCGCGTCAGCGCGCGCATGTCGTAACAGGGCTGGTCGAGGTCGTCGAGCGGGTCGGCGAGCTCGATCCCGCCGTCCTCGCGCCGGCGCACGAGGAAGTACTCGAGCTCGCAGCCGATCTTGAAGTCGAAGCCCAGGTCCTTCGCCCGCGCCAGCTGGTTGCGCAGGATCGTGCGCGGGCAGTACGGCCACGCCTCGCCCTCGACCGTGATGTCGCAGGCGAAGCGCGCGATCTCCGGCTTCCACGGCAGGTGCGTCAGCGTGCTCGCGTCCGGCATCGCCGCGATGTCGGGATCGTGCGGGCCCTGGCCGATGTCGCCGGCGGCGAAGCCGGCGAACCCGGCGCCGTCGGAGAGCAGGCCCTCGAGGTGCGCGACGGGCACGAGCTTGGCGCTCGGCTTGCCGTGCATGTCGACGAACTGGGCGAAGACGAACTCGACGCCGAGCTCGTCGAGCTGGTTGCGGAGCTGGTCCGCGGAGGGAGAGGCGTCGCTTGCCATTGTGACCCTGATATAGCCGCGCCCGCGCCCGGCCAGCAATGGCCTCCGTGACCGGACCTGCGGCGAATAGAGTGTGCGATGTGCACATAGGCACCTCCGACGAGGCGGTCACGCTACGCGCGGTCATCACCACCGTCTTCTCGACGCTCGACATCGACGAGGTGCTCGCGGGGGTGGTCGACATCGCGACGGAGGCGACCGGCTGCCACGCGTGCCTGATCTACCTGCTCGAGTCCGACCGGCTGCTGCTGCGCGCGGCCTCGCCCGTCCACAGCAAGTTCGTCGGCCAGATCGAGATGGGCGTCGGCGAGGGCGTCACCGGCTGGGTCGCCGAGCACAAGGAGGCGGCGCTGATCCGCGACAGCGCCCTGCGCGACCCGCGCATGCGCTACTTCCCCGAGCTCGAGGAGGAGCGCTGGCAGTCGATGGCGGCGGTCCCGGTGACGGCGCGCTCGGGCGACGTGATCGGCGTGATCGTGCTCCACACGGCCGCGCCGCGCGAGTTCACCGAGGAGGACGTCGAACTGCTCACCCACACCGCGACGCTGGTCGGCGGCGCGATCGAGGACGCGCAGCTCTACGAGGAGGCGCGCGAGCGCGTAGCCGCGCTCACGCAGCTGGCGGAGGTCTCGCAGCGGCTCGCCGCCGCGACGCGCCACGAGCGCCTGCACGAGGCGGCGACGGCAGGCGCGCGCGCGCTGCTGAAAGCGGACCTGTGCCAGCTCTTCCGGCTCGAGCCGGGCGGCGGCGAGCTGCGCCTCGTCGCCTCGGACCCGCCGGAGGCGCCCGGCCCGCGGCCGCAGGGCGGCGCGCTGCTGCTCGAGCTGCTCTCGCGCGGCCGCCACGGCGGCTCGAGCCGCGAGCTGTGGCCCGACCACGAGGACGCCGCGCTGCTGACGACCCCGCTGGTCGCGTCCGACGAGCAGCTGGGCCTGCTCTGCGTCCTGCGCCCGCGGCGCTTCGGCGCCGGCGACGAAGAGCTGCTGCGCGCGCTCGCCGACCAGACCGCGATGGGGCTCGAGCGGGCAGAGCTGATCGAGCGCCTGACCGCACGCGACCGCGTCAAGGACATGTTCGACGCGCTCGCCGACCGCTCGCCCGACGGCGTCGTGTACGCCGCCGCGCCGCCCGGCTGCGACCTGTCGCGGCCGCACGTGTTCCTGCACGGCGAGCACGCCGGCGGCAACGGCGCGGGCGCCGACTGGGAGGCAGTCGCCACGCGCCTCGGCGCGCGCCTGCGCGGGCGCGACCAGACCGGCTTCTTCGACGCCGGCCGCCACGGCCTGCGCGCCGTCGTGCTGATGCCGCGCACGGGCGGCGCCGAGCGCGTGATCGCGGCCTGCGAGTCCGTCGCCGCCGCCGAGCACGTCGTGCTGGGCGTGAGCGCTCCGGGCAGCGGGATCGCCGAGAGCCGCCAGGCGCTGCGCGAGGCCCAGCGCGCCGCGCAGATCGCGCTGACGCTGCGGCCGGGCGGCGGCGCGCTCGGCTACGAGCAGCTCGGCGCCTACAAGTACCTCGTCGACCTGCGGCTGGACGAGTCACCGCGCGATCGCCACTGGACGGCCGTCGAGGCGCTGCTCGCGCACGACCGCCAGCGCCGCACCGCGCTGCTCGACACGCTCGAGGAGTACCTCGCGCGGCGCCGCTCCGTGGCCGACACCGCGCGCACGCTCTACATCCACCCGAACACCCTGCGCCAGCGGCTCGCGCGGATCGAGCGCGTGACGGGGCTCAAGCTCGAGGGCGAGGACCTGCTGGCGCTCGAGCTCGCGGTGAAGCTCGTCAGGCTGGACGACGCGCGGCGTCGCGGCGGCGCCTGACCGCGAGCCAGATCCGGAGCGCGAGGTAGCCGGGCACGTGCGTGAGGAAGACGAGCAGCCCCCACCACAGCTTGACCTGGGCCTCGAGCTCCTCGTTGCGCAGGTCGAGCCAGCTCAGGTAGAGCAGCCCGAGCAGGGTGAAGAGCAGGATCAGCGGCGTGTGCCCGAGAACGACGAACAGGATCATCGGCTGTCGCGGACGATACCCGCCCTTGACGCGCCTGGGATGTTGCGCGAGTGACGATCCGCGGGAAGCTGCTCGCAGCGATGGCGCTCACGGTGCTCGGGCCGCTCGTGACGATCGGCGTCGCGCTCGCGGCGTTCGGGACGCTCGATGACCGTTCCGACGACGTCCAGGCGCGCCGGCGCCCGGCAGGCGCGCGCGCTCGAGCTGAAGTTCGCGGTCACCGACATGAACGGCTGGCAGACCGCCTACGGCTATGACCGCGGGCGCAGCCGGTCGACGTTCGAGGCATCGGTGAAGCGCACGGAGGAGCTGCTCGCGGCGGCGCGCAAGGAGCTGCGAGCACCGCGCGACCAGGCCCTGCTCGACGAGCTCGACACGGCCTTCGACGCGTTCACGGAGCTCGACGTCGAGGCCTATGAGGCGCTGCAGGCAGGGCGCCATGCGGAGGTGCGGCGGATCTTCCTCGGCCCTGAGATCGAGAACTTCCGGGCGATGGCGAGAGCGGCGGACACGCTCGCCGACGAGCAGGACCGGCATGCCGCCACGGCCGCGCGCGAGTTCGACGACGCGCGCACGACGGCGCGGCGCGAGCTGGTCGCGGTCGCGATCGGCGCGGGCGTCGTCATCGTGCTGCTGCTGATCACCGCGCAGGACGTCGTCCGACTCGCCCTGGAGCGCCGCGAGACGTGACCCGCGACGTGATCCTCACGGTCGGCCTGTTGCTGGCCGCGGGGCTTGCAGCGCGTGTGCTGGCCGATCTGCTGCGGATACCGGAGATCGTCCTGCTGATCGCGATCGGGGCGCTGCTCGGGCCCTCGGTGCTCGACGTCGTCGACGTCCCGCTGGACTCGCTCGGCGCGCAAATCCTGTTCACCTTCGGCGTATCGTCGATCCTCTTCTACGGCGGGCTCAACCTGTCGCTCACCGTGCTGCGCCAGGTCGCTGTCAGCCTCGGGCTGCTCGCGATCCCGGGCGTGCTCGTGACCGCGCTGCTGACGGGCGCGGTGGCGGCGCTCGCGTTCGGGCTGCCGTTCGAGCAGGGGCTGTTGATCGGCGCGGTGCTCTCGCCGACCGACCCGGCGATCCTGATCCCGCTGTTCGTGGCCTCGCGGCTGCGCCTGCGGATCGCTCAGACCGTGATCGCGGAGTCGGCGTTCAACGACCCGACCGGCGCCGTGCTCGCGCTCGCGATCGCCGGCGCGCTGCTGAGCGGCGAGAGCGGCATCGGCGGGCCGGCGTCGGAGTTCCTCGCCCAGCTCGCGATCAGCTCCGTCGTCGGCGTGCTCGCCGGCGTGCTGCTGTCGGCGACGATCTCGAGCCGCCGTACGGGCATCCTGCGCGACTCGGCGCCGATCGCGGTGCTCGCCGTCGTCGCGGTGAGCTACGTGTCGCTGGACTTCGCCGGCGGGAGCGGCTACCTCGGGGCCTTCCTCGCGGGGCTGATCGTCGGCAACATGGAGATGCTCGGGCTCGTCATGCACAGCCACAACGAGGACGAGCTGCGGATCTCCTCGCGCACGCTCTCCGAGGTGGTGACGATCTTCGTCTTCCTCGTCGTCGGCGCGGCGCTGCCGTTCGCGACGCTGGCCGACAACTGGGCGCCCTCGCTCGCCGTCGTGGCGGTGCTGCTGCTGGTGGCGCGCCCGGTCGCGGTGCTCGCGTGCACGCTGCCCGACCGGCGCGCGCGCTGGACGCGCCCCGAGCTCGCGTTCCTGTGCTGGACGCGCGAGACGGGCGTCGTGCCGGCGGCGCTCGTCGGCGTGCTCGCGGGGCTCGGCGTGCCGAACATCGACCTGCTCGCGGGCGTCGTCGCGCTGGCGATCGTCGCCACGCTGCTGCTGCAGGCCGCGCCCGCGCCGTGGCTCGCGAAGCGGCTCGGGCTGCTCGACCCGGCGCCTATTCCTCCCGGTTGACCGCTGCGATCTTGCCCGTATTGGCGTCCACGCGCACGGTCGTCAGCTTGCTGAACTCGTCGGGACCGGATCCAGGGATCGAGAACGAGACCGCCCAGTACGGGCGCCCGTTGAGGCCTTGGCGCACCAGCCGCACCTGCGTGCGCTCCGGCGTGAAGCCGGCTTCCGGCCGAGCCGTCGCGATCGCCCGCTCCTTCGAGAAGCGGATCTGGGACTGCTGACAGCTCTGCGCCGCGAAGATCGTCACCCCGAGCAGCACGACGAACGCCAGCACGCCGCGCCGGGTCAGCCGCGTGGGTCGCTTCGGCGGTTCCTCGGGCGGCGGGTCGATGCGTACGCGGATCGGACGCTCTTGCACAGCCCCCGACGGTACGGGATCGACGGCCAAGCGGTCTACGCCGTCGGCCGGAACTCGGTGCCCAGGTTGGTGAGGAGGATGATCGCCAGCACGATGATCACGCAGGCGATCGATAGGCCGAGCATCACGAGCTCGAACTTCCTCGAGTGCGTCTGCAGCGGCGGGAACTCGAAGGGGCGGTCACGTTCTTCCATCGAAGGCCTCTTTCACTTGTCGGTCGTCGAGGCGGGAGCGGGGGCGGCGCCGGCGGCGGCGGCTGTTGAGGCGCCGTGGGCCGTGTTCCAGCGAGTGAGCCGGCGGTTCTCCCACAGGACCCAGTACACGAGCACGCCGAGCATCACCGCGATGCCGAGCCAGGTGAGCACGTAGTAGCTCGTGGCGGCGGCCGCGCCCTCGTCCCCGTACGTGCTGCCGGGACCGAACGTCATGAAGCCCGCGCAGTTCTCGTACGCGGCCTGGATGATGAAGTCGGCCGAGTCGTCGGCCGGCTTGGCGCCGCTGACGCTGGTGACGCAGTTCGCGGCGCTGTCAATGATCGCGGGCATTTGCGTCCTCCGAGAGATTGCGCCGGCGCGATGTGCGCGCGGCCCACTGCACTGACCCGCCCACGACGGCGAGCATGATCGCGAGCGAGATTGCGAAGCTGAGCATCTTCTACTTCCTCAGTTGCTCGAAGTGGTGGGCCTGCCCGTTGGACAGCTCGAGCTGCAGCACCGCCTCTGACTCCACCAGCGTGCCGTCGGGCTCGACGATCTGCTCCTTGATGACGCCCATCTCCGGATAAACGAGCGTGCCGTACTCGACGATGTCGAGGCCGGCCAGCTCGACCGCAGCGGGCACGCGCAGCACGCCGAACCGCTTCAGCAGCCACGACGCGACCCAGCCGCTGAGGAAGCCGAGCGGCAGGAAGGTCGCCATGCCCATCAGCTGGCCGCCGATCGAGGATTCCACGTTGTTTATCCCGGTCGGGTAGCCCGCCGCGAATATCCCGACCCAGAGCATGCCGAGGAAGCCGGCCACGCCGTGCACGGCGACCGCCCCGACCGCGTCGTCGACGCGCATCTTCGTCTCGAGCCAGCCGCCGGCGTGGACCACCAGGACGGCGGTCAGGATGGCGATCAGGTAGGCCAGCGTCGGCGCGTACACGTCGGCGCCGGCCGACACGCCGATCACGCCGGCGAGGCCGCCGGAGATCGTCCAGAACGGGTCGCCCTTGCTGGCGAAGTAGCCCCCGGTGAAGCCGCCCGCGAAGCCGAACGTGATCACCATCGTGATCGAGCCGAGCGTGGTCGGGCTGAGGTAGATGTTCGCCCAGCCCGGGAACGACGTCGACGCGATCACCAGGCAAGCGGCGTAGAACCCGTAGAAGCCCGTGAATATCAACATCAGGCCGAGCGCGGTGATGTGCAGGTTGTGCGGTCTGAACTGGCGCGCCAGGCCTTCGCGCGTGTATCTCCCGATCCGCGGCCCGAGGTTGAAGAGCACGCCGAGCGTGAACGCGCCCGCGACGCCGTGGACGACGCCCGAGGCGATCGAGTCGTGGAAGCCGAAGCGCATCGTCAGCCAGCCGCCTGCGCTCCAGCCCCAGGACGCGTCGAGGATCCACACGGCCGAGCCGAGGATCGCCGCGAGCACGAGGTAGGCCGACAGCCGCGCGCGCTCGATGATCGCGCCGGACATGATCGAGGCCGTCGTCCAGCTGAAGAGCAGGAACGCCAGGAAGAAGATCAGGTTGATGTTGTTCGCGAGGTTCGGCCCGAACGCGTCGCTCCAGGGAATGCCGCCCTGGCAGGCGGCGGCGGTGAAGTCGGTGCTGTTCGGGCCGATCGGAAGGCCCGGCTGGTTGCAGTTGTAGATCCACCAGCCGAAGTAGTAGAACGTCGGCGTCACCACGGCGATCGTGAGGATGTTCTTCATCGCCGTCGCCATCACGTTCTTGCGCCGCGCGATGCCGGCCTCGTAGGACATGAACCCCGCGTGGATCAGCCACATCAGGACGACGGTGAAGAAGTAGAACTGCTCCGCGAGGATCGCGCTGTCGCGGGTGAGCTGCTCGGCACTCGCCGGTTCTGCCGCCTGCGCGAAGATCGCTGTCAGCATTGCGCTCCTCCTCGGTCGCTCCACGCCTCGAACGAGACGTGCGCTCGTCGGGGTTCTATCCGCGATCAGATCGGACGGGCAATGTGTAAAGCGGCCATCGTTTGGGTTCGGGACATGTGGCGCGCTTACACAACCCCGCAAAGAGGGGCATCGCGGTGAGCCTGGAGACGTTCGTCGCCGCGGTGGCCGAGCGCACCCCCGCGCCGGGCGGCGGCGCGGCGGCCGCCGCGGGCTGCGCGCTGGGCGCCGCCCTGGCCGAGATGGCGGCGCGCTTCGCGGGGCGCGACGACGACGTGGCGCATGCCGCGGCGCTCCGCGACGCGGCGATGCGCCTGGGCGAGGCCGACCTGACGGCGTATGCGCCGGTGCTCGAGGCGCAGCGGCTGGCGGCGGACGATCCGGAGCGGCCGGCGCGGCTGGCCGCGGCGAAGGCGGCGGCCGCCGACGTGCCGCTGGCGATCGCGGAGACCGCGGCGCAGGCGGCGGAGCTGGCTCGCGCGCTCGCCCGGCGCCGGGCGTCCCGGGCTGGTCGGCGATGCGCTCGCGGGCGCCGATCTCGCCGCCGGCGCAGCGCGCGCAGCGGCGCGCCTCGTCGAGATCAACCTCGCGGGCGCGAGAGCCGATCCGCGGGTCGCGCGGGCGCGAGCGGCGGTCGCGCGCGCGACGGCCTGAGGGCGTTCGCGCGTAATCGGCAGGGCCGGCGACTAAATACGCGCGGCGACCCTGCCGATCATCATGGCGTGACGTCCGGCGTCGATCATCGCTCGCTGCCCCTGGTTGCGGCCGTCGCCGCGATGGCGCTCATCCCGGGCGCGGTCCTGGAGTGGGCCTCCGGCCAGCCGCTCGAGACCTCGTCGTTCACCCACTTCGCGCTCGTGCTCAGCGGCGCGCTGACGGCCGCCGTCGCCTCCGTCATCCTCACGATCGCGGGCGCCAAGCGCCGCGACGGCCGCACCGTGCTACTCGGGACGGCCTTCTCTACGATGACGGCGCTGCTCGCGATCCACGGTTTCGCGACGCCGGGCGTGATCGCCGGCCAGAACGGCGTCGTCGCGGTCGCCGGCGCCGCGTCGCTGCCCGCGGGCGCGCTCGTGCTCGCGCTCAGTGCGCTGCCCGGGCTGCGCCGCCCGCGCCACATCGGCCCGCTGATCGCGGCGCAGGTGACGATCGTCGCCACGATCCTCGCCCTCGGCGCGAGCGCGCTCGCGTTCCCCGCGCTCGTCCCCGGCGTGCCGCAGACCGGTGACCCCGCCGCGTACGTGCTGCTCGCCGCCGGCCTCGCGCTGATGGCGCTGATCGCGATCCGCGCCGTGCGCACGTGGCAGCTCACCCGCCGGCCTGCAGACCTGCTCACCGTCGCCGGCATCGCCTGGCTCGCGTTCTCGCTGATCACGCAGCTGACGGTGTCCTACACCCAGCTCGGCTTCTACCTCGGCCACCTGCTCGAGCTCGCGGGACTGATCGCGCTCGGCCTGCCGGCGGCGCTCGACCTGCGCCACGGCGCCGCTTCGCGCGCGCTGGTCGGCGACCTCGGCGCGACCGAGCTGGTCGCGCAGGAGGAATCGTTCCTCGGCCCCCGCGTGCGGTCGCTGGTCGTCCGCCTGGGCGAGAAGGACGCCGCGACGGAGGGCCACACGCGCCGCGTCGCGATGCTCGCCGTCGAGGTCGGCGAGGCGCTCGGGCTGCCGCGCCGCCGGCTGCGCCTGCTCGCGCTGGGCGGGCTCCTGCACGACATGGGCAAGCTATCCGTCCCGTACGAGGTGCTGACCAAGCCCGGGCCGCTCGACGACGACGAGTTCGCGCACATCCGCAAGCACCCGGAGGCGGGCGAGCGCCTGTTGCGTGATCTCGGCGGCTTCGCGCCCGGCGTGCTGCGGCTCGTGCTCGACCATCACGAGCGGCTCGACGGCTCGGGCTATCCGCGCGGACTGGCGAACGACGAGCTCGACACCTCCACGCGCATCATGGCCGTCTGCGACGTCTACGACGCGCTCGTGTCCGACCGCGTCTACCGGCCCGCGTGGTCGCAGGAGCGCGCGATCGCGCTGCTGCGCGACCCGGCGCAGTTCGACCAGGAATGCGTCGCCGCGCTCGAGCGCCTGATCGCCCCGCCGTTCGTCGCGGACATCGCCGCCCCGGCGCCCGCGCCGCTGCCGCGGCTGCTCCCGGCTCCGCGGCGCGCGTAGCCGGCGCTAGTCCGCGCCGGCGGGGTGCGGCGCCGTCGGGTCGGTCTCCGCCTCGCCGAGCTGCTCGCGCGCAAGGTAATCCTCGATGTCCATCGCGTGGTCCTGGGAGCGCTCCACGACACGCAGCAGGTCCGCCATCGTGGCGATCTCCTCGATCTGCTCCTTGATGAACCACTGCATGAACTGCTCCGACGAGTAGTCGTTCTCCTGCCGGGCGAGCGCCGCGAGCGCGTTGATCTGCTCGCTCACCCGCTTCTCCTGCGCGATCGCGAGCGCGACCGGGGCGACGATGTCGGCGAAGTCGACCTGCGGGGCGGCGACGCCGGGGACGACCGCGCGATCGTCCGCGTCGAGCAGGTACTGGGCCATCATCATCGCGTGGTCGCGCTCCTCGAGCGCCTGGCGGTAGAAGAAGCGCGCGAGCTGCGGGAGCGTCTCGGCGTCGTAGTGCACCGCGATCGCCACGTACTGCTGGTGGGCGGCGAACTCGTGGCCGATCTGCTCGTTGAGCTTGGCGACGAAGCTGTCGGAAGGCATGGACGCGAACGGTACCGTGGACCCCGACGATGCGTGAGCCCGGAGACCGCATGCGCTGCAAGCGCAAATGTTGCCAGTCGCGGCCGCGCTGCAAGCGCTGCCCGGTCGTCTGGAAGCAGCTCGCGAAGCAGGGATACGCGGAGCGCGAGAGCCGGCGACGGTACATCGTGATCGAGGTCGTGCCGAAGCGCGTGCTGAAGTCCGCGAGGGGTTGACAACGCTATTCTGAGCGGCTATGGCCACCTGCCTGGTAACGGGTGGCGCGGGGTTCCTCGGCTCTCACCTGTGTGACGAGCTGCTGCGGCGCGGGCATCGCGTCGTATGCGTCGACAACGTCGAGACGGGATCCCTCGCCAACATCGAGCACATCCGCGTGCCGGAGTTCCGCTTCCTCCAGGCGGACATCATCAAGCCCTACTTCGTCGACGAGCCGATCGACGTCGTCTACCACTTCGCCAGCCCGGCCTCGCCGATCGACTACCTGCGGCTGCCCCTGCACACGCTCAAGGTCGGCTCGCACGGCACGCACCACACGCTCGGCCTGGCCAAGGCGCATCGCGCACGCTTCCTGACGGCCTCGACGTCCGAGGTCTACGGCGATCCGAAGGTGCATCCGCAGCCGGAATCCTACTGGGGCCACGTGAACCCGATCGGGCCGCGCGGCGTCTACGACGAGGCCAAGCGCTACGCCGAGGCGCTGACGATGGCCTACCACCGCCAGCAGGGCGTCGACACGGCGATCGTGCGGATCTTCAACACCTACGGCCCGCGCATGCGGCCGCACGACGGGCGGGCGATCCCGACGTTCCTGCGCCAGGCGCTGCAGGACAGGCCGATCACCGTCTTCGGCGACGGATCGCAGACGCGCTCGTTCTGTTACGTGACGGACCTGATCGACGGCATCATCCGGCTGGCGGAGTCCGATTTCCACCATCCGGTCAACATCGGCAACCCCAAGGAGTTCACGTTGCTCGAGCTTGCGCACGCCGTGGTGGACGTCACGGGGTCGCGCTCGGAGATCGTGCAGGAGGCACTACCGGTCGACGACCCGCAGGTTCGCCAGCCGGACATCAGCTTGGCCCGCGAGATCCTCGGCTGGGAGCCGAAGATCGAGCTCCGCGAAGGCCTGCGGCGGACTCTGGAGGAGTCCGGCGTCGAGGCCCTCACCGGATCCGGCGCTTCGTAGCGCCGGCCGCCCTGCATCCATTGCTGCGAGAAACGCCACTACCTGTGAAACGCTGCCGCGTTGATGGCAGGGGAAGCACCTGCACCCATGCCTGAGACCAGCGTCAAGAGACCCGGTCCGCACGCCCGCACCTCCGCGGGTGGTACTGCCGCCGACCGACATCAGGCGCAAGCGACCCCCTGCGCTCTCCTTCCTGCTGCGGATGGACACGCTGCGGCGCTTCTCCCGCGTCGTCTCGCTGCTCGCGCTCGACTTCGCCGGCGTCTTCGCGGCGATCTTCACGGCGCTGATGGTCAAGGCCGTGCTGCGCGACGGTACGTGGGCGTGGGACGCGTCGTTCGTGGAGGCGAAGGAGAACATCGCGTTCGCGTACCTGCTGACGGCGCTGCTGTTCGCCCGCTCCGGCCTCTACGCCGAGCGCTCGCAGCGGCCGGGGCTGCCGCGGATCGTCTCCTCGCTGTTCCAGGTCACCGTCGTGGCGCTGATCTTCGCGCTGGTCAACGGCGAGCAGTACTCCAGCTACTACATCTTCTACGGCACGCTCTGCTTCGCGGTCGCCTACGTCTCGACGATGCGCTGGGGGTACGAGAAGGTCAGCGGCGTGCTGCTGCGCGCCGCGGGCTACCGGCGCCGCGCGGTGCTGGTCGGGTCGGGCAAGCACATCGAGGACGTCCACTCCGCGCTCGTCGACGAGGTGCACGCCCCGGTCGACATGATCGGCTTCATCTCGCTGACGCCGCGGCCCAACAACGGCCTGCGCTCGCTCGGGCGGATCGAGGACCTCGCGGCGGTGCTCGATCGCCACCGCGTGCAGGAGGTGATCATCGCCGACCCCGACTTCCCCGAGGAGCGGGCCGTCGATCTCGTCGACCAGTGCCACCGGCGCGGGGTGACCGTGCGGATCGCGCCGTCGACGATGGAGATCCTCGTGCACCGCGCGGAGTTCGTCCCCGGGGCGTCGGTGCCGCTGTTCGAGCTGCGCCCGCCGGTGTTCGACGGCTTCGACTACCTCGTCAAGCGCAGCTTCGACTTCGTCGGCGCGCTGCTGCTGATCCTCGTGCTCAGCCCGCTGCTGATCGCGATCGCGCTCGCGGTCTTCATCACGTCACGCGGTCCGGTGCTCTACCGCTCGACCCGGCCGGGCATCGGCGGCGAGCCCTTCGCCTGCTTCAAGTTCCGCACGATGCGCTCCGACGCCGATCAGCTCCAGGCCGACCTCGAGTCCTACAACGAGGCCAGCGGCGCGCTGTTCAAGATCCGCCGCGACCCGCGCATGACGCGCATCGGCCGCTTCCTCCGCTGGTACTCGCTCGACGAGCTGCCGCAGCTGTTCAACGTCGTGCAGGGCCGGATGTCGCTCGTCGGGCCGCGCCCGCTGCCGCAGCGCGACTTCGACCAGCTCGAGGACTGGCACAAGAAGCGCTATCTCGTGCTGCCCGGGCTGACCGGCCTGTGGCAGGTGTCCGGGCGCTCCGAGCTCGACTTCGACGACCTCGTGCGGCTCGACTTCCTCTACCTCGAGCGCTGGTCGGTCGGGCTCGACCTGACGATCCTGCTCAAGACGGTGCCGGCCGTCCTGTCGCGCCGCGGCGCGTTCTAGCCCCAACCTGGGCGCCGCCCACGCGTTGATGGAGTACACGGCCGAGGGAGAGATGTCTTGAGACGTACCGTTCTTGTAGCGATCTGCACCGTTGTGGGCGCCCTTTGCGCCACCGGGACGGCAGTTGCCGGCGCGCCGACCGCGGTGACGGGCGCCGCGAGCGCCATCACGGCCACGCACGGCCACCCTGGGTGGCACCGTCTCCCCCAACAAGGAGACCACGACCTACCGCTTCCAGTACGGCAAGACGACCGCGTACGGGTCCGAGACGCCCGCCGGCAGCATCAGCGGCAACCCGACCAAGCCTGTCTCGGCGACGGTCACGGGGCTCACGGCGTCCACCACCTACCACTTCCGCCTCGTCGCCACGAACGCCTCGGGCACCTCGACAGGCGCGGATGCCGAGTTCACCACCACGGCCACGGGCGCACCGCCCGCCGGCGGCGTGACGATCGCCGCCACGCCGCCGGTCGTCACGTTCGGCAAGCCGGTCACGATCGCCGGCCAGGTCGCGGGCAGGCCGGCCGAGAAGGTGCAGCTCGAGCAGACCCCGTTCCCGTTCACGGACCCGTTCAAGAACGCCGCGCAGGGCACGACCGACGCCGCTGCGAACTTCGCCTTCCAGGTGACCCCGGCGCTGAACACGCGCTACCACGTGACGGCCAAGTCGCCGCCGGCGACGAGCCCCGACGTGACCGTGATGGTGCGCACGAAGGTCGGGCTCAGGCTGGGCGACAAGACGCCCCGCCGCGGCGCGCGCGTGCGCTTCAAGGGCTCCGTCCTGCCGGCGCACGACGGCAGCACGGTCCGGATCCAGCGCAAGACGAGCAGCGGCTGGAAGACGATCCGGACGCCGGTGCTGGCGACCGCGACGCCGCTCGACGGCGTCGCGCGGTCGAAGTACTCCCAGCGCATCCGCATCCGCCGCAGCGGCGCCTACCGGACGGTCATGCCGGCCCATGGCGACCACGCGCGCGGCAAGACCGGGAAGCGGCGCGCGCGCGTCCACTGATCGATCGGGGCGCTTCCGGCACGATGCCGGGATGCGCGAGTTCTACGAGAGCGTGTGGTCCGGGCTCCCGGACGACCCCGAGCCGTGGGCCTGGGCGCGGCGGCGCGCGCTGCTGCTCGGCGAGCTGCGGCCGGGCGAGCGGGTGCTCGATCTCGGCTGCGGCGGCGGGCGCTTCGTCGCCGCGGCGCGTGATGCGGGCGCCGACGTGGTCGGCGTGGAGCTGGCGCAGGCGGCGGTCGAGCGGGCGCGGCGAAACGTCCCGGGAGCCGACGTGCGCCTGCTCGAGCCCGGCGGCAGCCTGCCGCTCGGGCATGCCGAGGTCGACCTCGTCTGGTGCTCGGAGGTGCTCGAGCACGTGCCCGACACCGTCGCGTTCCTGACCGAGGCGCGCCGCGTGACCAAGCGCGGCGGGCGCCTGCTCGTCACCGTCCCCGACCACGGGCGGCTCAAGCGCACGCTGATCGCGCTCGGCCGCCACGACGCGCACTACGACCCGCTCGGCCAGCACGTGCGCTTCTACACGCGCAGCTCGCTCGCACGGGCGCTGGAGGCGACGGGCTTCACGGCCGTGCGCAGCGAGCCGCTGGGCGGCCTCCCGCTGCTCCGCCAGGCGCTCGTGGCGCGGGCGCTCAGGGACTAGCGGGCGGTAGCGCGCCGGCGCCGCCGTCGGCCCGGCTCGCCTCGAGGAAGTCCGACGTCGACGCCGGGTTGCGCGGATCCAGGTAGTACGCGGCGCGGAAGGACGCGAGCGCATCGGCGGGCTGGTTGAGCGTGGAGAGCTGGAACCGGCCGAGCCGGCGCCAGGTCTCGGCGTTCGCGGGCTGCACGCGCACGGCCTCCTCGAGCGCCTCCTCGGCGTTGGCGAGCCGGCCGCGCTGCTGCTCGATGTAGCCCAGCTCCCAGAGCGGCTCGGGGGAGAGCGGGTTGCGGTCGTGCGCGATCTCCGCGATCGAGGCCGCGGCGGCGGTCTCGCCGCGCTCGAGCCGATCGATCGCGACGTCGCCGGCATGGAGCGCGCGCACGGGCTGGAAGGCGGACCAGGCGGCGGTCAGCGCGAGCGCGCCGATCAGCACCGCGGCGGCGGCCGGCAGCCACGGGAACGGCGCGCGGCGGCGCCAGCCCGCATCGGCGACGGGCAGCGCGCCCGGTCCGGCCACGTCGGCCAGCGCCGGCGCCGGCTCGCTCGCGGGCGGCGCCCAGAGCGGGCCGCCGTCGCGCAGGGAGTCGCTCGTGGCCACCGGCTCCGCCGCCGCCAGCGCGGCGTCCCCGAGCCGGGTGCGCAGCGGCGGCCGCGCGATCACCCAGGCCGCCGCGAGCAGCCCCATCAGCGCGTTCGCGGGCACGAACCAGGTCCAGTCGACGAGCGAGCTCACGCCGAAGACGAGCGCGATCGCGATCAGCGTCGCCATACCGACGCGCTCCGCGTCCCATGGCAGGCCGCGATCACGCGGCCGCATCCCGGCGGTGCGCAGCGCGGCCCAGCCCCAGAGCAGGAGCGCGACCAGCGACAGCGCGAGCCCCGCCCAGCCGAGGTCGGCCATCGTCTGGGGCACGTAGCCGTGGGCGTGGCGCACGTACAGCGTCCCTGTCCTGAAGCGGTTGCGCACCGTCGCGTAGGAGCCGGCGCCGGTGCCGACCCAGGGCGAGACGCTGTGCACGTCGAACGCCTCCTCCCAGTAGCGCGCGCGCACGGACGACGTGGCGGTCAGGCGGTTCGGCGTGTTCGACGGCGTCGCCGCATTGGGGTTGGTGAGCTGGTCCCATGCCTTCGACACCTGGCCGTTGACGCCGCCCGGGGCGCTCGCGAGCGCGACGAGCAGGACCACCGGTATCAAGGCGAGAACGCCGAGCAGCACCCGTCCCGCCACCTGCTTGGCCTCGGGGGAGGCCGGCCGCTCGGCGCTCAGGAAGCCCGCGGCGAGGCCGACCCCGAGCAGCAGCACCAGCAGCACCAGCAAGAGCGCGCCGAGCTCGTGCCCGGCGTCGGCGCGCACCGCGAGCGGCAGCCGGTCGGTGCTCAGCCCCGTCATCGTGAACGCCCAGCCGACCAGCGCCGCGGCGCCCGCGGTCGCGCCGAGCAGGACGACCGCGCCGCGCAGGCGCAGCGGCACGACCGCGAACCAGAACGCCAGGCCGGCGAGCAGCGCGAGCAGCGCGCCGCGCGAGTAGGACAGCATCAGCGCGACCTCGAGCAGCGCGATGCCGGGCCATGCCAGCGCGTTGACGGCCGCGCGGCCCGAGCGCCGCGCCCCGAGCCACAGCAGCGCCAGGACGCCGATCGCCGCGGTCAGCCCGACCGAGTTCCAGTAGTCGAACGGAGCGCGCAGCCGCGCGTAGGTCTCGTCCTCGGCGAGCGCGCCGGGGAAGACCTTCGTCAGCAGCGCCCAGGTGCTCACGACGACGCACGCGAGCGCGATCCCGTGCAGGACCGCCGGCCAGCGCCCGGGTGCCAGGCGCGCGAGCGCGAGCGTGCCGGCGAACGCCGACAGGTACGCGAAGGTGCGGCTCGACTCGATCCAGGAGTCCGATGGAGCGAGCGACCAGATGATCGAGATCGCCGTGTACGCCGACAACAGCGCCAGCGCGAAGAGCGCGGGAGCGCCGTGCAGCCGCTGCGCGCGCGCGCGGGGCAACAGCAGCGCCGCTGCGCAGAGCAGCGCGCCGATGCCCATCAGCGCGATCTCGACGTACGTGGTCCGCTCGAGCCTCAGCCCCCCGTCGGCGACGAACGCCGTCGCGGCCAGGACGAGGGCGATCGCCGCGGCGAGCGCCGCGATGTCGCGCCGCCGGCGGGCGGCCGCCACGGGTGGCAGCGGGGCCGGGTCGGCGCGCTCCGGGCGCGCCGCCGGCGCCTCAAGCGGGCCGGCGAGCGCGGACACGCGAGACGACGTACGGGACGACGGCCTTGCGGCCGTAGGGCACGAGCGCCACGATCGCCGCGATGCCGAGCAGGATCAGTGCGACGAGCAGGCTGGCGGGGATCTCGTTGCGGGCGGCGCCGGCGCTGAAGCCCGCCGCGCCCGGCACGACGGTTCCGTCGCCGACCTGCACCGGCTTGTCGCCGCCCTGGCCGGCAGCCGCCTCGAGCGCGCGCTCCTCATCCGGGCCGCTCGGCGTGAGCGGCTCCGCCGGCTCGCCGCCACCGCCGCCTCCTCCTCCGCCGCCGCCGAGGGCGCCGGCGCCGGAGCCGCCGATGTCGCGCGAGCCGCTGCCGCCGAGCGCGCGCGCGAGCACGTCGCGGCAGTCGGAGTACTGGTCGACGTCGGCGGGGAGGTTGTTGCGCGCGTCGCGGATCTGCGACGCGGAGTAGTTCCCGTCGAGCTTCCCGTCGTCGAAGCAGTCGGCGACGATGTCCGCGCGGGTGCCCGCCATCGCCGCCGGTGCGGCGACGAGCAGCGTCAGCACCATGACAAGCAGCAGCCTGGGCATGGCTCGAGCCACGCTAGCAGTCGCCTTTCGCGCTCCGGCCCGCTCCAGCGGCAGCCAGCGCGCGGCTCATCCCCGCCGCCCAGTCGGCGTGGGAGTGGCCGTCGGCGACGGCCGCGCGGCCCGCGGCACCGAGCCGCGCGCGCAGCTCCGGGTCGTCGTGCAGGCGCCGCAGCGCGGCCGCCAGCGCGTCCGCGTCGCCGGCCGGGACGACGAGCCCGGTCTGCTCGTGGCGGACGAGTCCGCCCGCGGCTGCGCCGACTGCGGTCGATGCGATCACTGCGACTCCCTGGTCGAAGGCCTCGTTCACAACCAAACCCCACGGCTCGAGGAAGTCGCGCGTGGGGACGGACGGCACGACTACGACGTCCGAGCCCGCATAGAAGCTGCGCACTTGCTCGGGCGCGAGCGGTCCGGGCGGGCAGAACGCGCCGGTGGCGACGGCCCGGGCTCGGAACGGACCGTCGCCGACCGTGAGTAGCGCGACTGCCGGTGCTCGAAGGCCTGACGAGCGCCAAGCGCTAAGTAGCACCGGGAGGCCCTTTTCCCCCTCCAATCGCCCGGCAAACATGACCTGGAAAGGCGCCTGACGACTCGCGGTCGCCGGCGCGCTCCAGAACGCGTCGTCGACGCTCTGCGGCGCCTCGAACACCGCGCCGCCGGCGCCCTTCGCGCGGACGTACGCGGAGACGTGCGGCCCGTACGTGGCGATCGCGTCGGCGTGGCGGTAGATGTGGCGCAGCGGCAGGTAGGAGAGCGCGTGCGCGGCGGTGCGCGGGTGGCGCCAGATCGTCGCCCAGAGGACGAACGGCACGCGCGCGGCGCGCGCGCCGAGGTAGGCGGCGGGCAGCGCGACGCGGCCCGATAGGCCGGCGACGACCGCGCGGAAGCGGCCCGAGGCGGCCAGCCGCGCGACGCCGCGCTGGGTCGGGCGGAGCACCGGGAACGGCAGCTCGGCGCCCGCGGTCGGCCCGCCGTGGCGCGTGCCGCCGCCGACGAGCGCGAACACGACGTCCTCGGCCTCGTGCAGCGCGGCGAACGCGCCGGTGCGGAAGGCCGGCGCGTGGTTGGTGACGAAGAGCACCGGCTTCAACGCAGCGCGGCCTCGTACGCGGCGACCGTCGCGCGGCCGCACTGCTCCCACGTGAATGCGGCCTCGACGGTCGCGCGCGCGGCCTCGCCGAGCTCGCGGCGCCAGTCGGGCTCGTCGAGCAGCGTGCCCAGCTCGACCGCGAGCGCCTCGGGGTCGGCGGGCGCGACGAGCCGCAGCCCGCCGCCGGCCGCCGCGATCTCCTCCGGGCCCGGCTCGCCGCGGCAGCCGATCGCCGGCACGGCCCCGGCCATCGCCTCAACGTAGGCCACGCCGAAGGCCTCGTCGACGCTCGGCAGGACGAACACCGCGGCGGCCTGCGCCGCCGCGCGGGCCGCCTCCGGCGCGAGCTGCCCGCGGAAGCGCACGCGGCCGCCGAGCTCCAGCTCGCGCGCCAGGCGCTCGAGCGCGCCGCGCTCGGGGCCGTCGCCGACGATCTCGTACCGGACCCGGGGGTGGCTGTCGCGCAGCAGCCAGAGCGCGCGCAGCACGTCGCCGTGGCGCTTGCGCGCCACGAGGTGCCCGACGGTCACGAGCGTGGCCCGCTGGTGCTCGGCGAGCTCCGGCAGGTCCGTGCCGAGGTGCACCACCTCCGTCCGCCGGGCCCCGAGGTCGCGGCAGCGCCGCGCGATCCCCGCGGAGTTCGCCAGCACGATCCGCGCGTGCGCCAGCCCCGCGCGCACCGCGGCGGCGCCGGCGCGCGAGCCGACGGCGAGCGACAGCACGTCGCCCCCGTGCACCGAGACGACGGCGGGCACGCCGGCCCGCGCCCGCCGCACCGCGTCGCCGGCGGGAGCGGCGTAGTGGGCGTGCACGAGGTCGAACGGGAACTCCCGCCGCAGGCCCCGCAGCGCGAGCGCCAGCGAGGGCGCCGCCCAGGCGCCCCACGAGCCGTAGCTGCGCGGCCGCGGCGGCGCGAGGAACGGGACGTAGTCGACGCGCAGCCCGTCGAGCTCCGTGCGCAGCGGCTGGCGCAGCGGCGCGGCGAGCGCGCGCAGGTCGCGGCTGCGCAGCGCCGCCCGCGACGGCAGCGGGCGGTGCAGCACGAGCACGCGCACCTCCGCGCCGGCGTCGCGCGCCGCGAGCGCCTGGCGGTGCGCCCAGACGCCGAGCACCGGGTCGGCCGTGCGCGGGTAGTACTCGGCGACGACGGCTACGCGCACGGGCGGCGGGCGGGGAAGCGGATCGAAGCGGCGGGTGGCATGGCCGCGCAGCAGCTTAGGGTTCCCCGCGTGATCCTCCTGCTCCACAACCGCTACCGCGTGCCCGGCGGGGAGGAGCGCGCGGTCGAGGACCTCGCGTGGCTGATCCGCGGCGAGCTGGGCGAGGAGGCCGAGATCCTGGAGCGCGACTCCGCGGCGCTCGGGCGTGGCAGCGCGGCGCTCGGGCTGCTGCGCGGCGGTCTCGCGCCGGACGAGGTGGCCGCAGCGGTGCGCCGCACGGGCGCGCGCGTCGTGCACGCGCACAACGTTCAGCCGTCGCTGGGCTGGCGAGCGCTCGCGGCGGCGCGCGCGGCGGGCGCGCGCGTCGTGCTGCACCTGCACAACTACCGCCTCGTCTGCGCCGTCGGCACCTGCTTCACGCGCGGGGAGGACTGCACGCGCTGCCACGGGCGCGACACCCTGCCCGGCGTACGGCTCAACTGCCGTGGCGGCTCGCGCGCCGAGTCGGCCGCTTACGGCGCAGGGCTGGCGCTGTGGCAGCGGCGGCTCGCCGCGAGCGCCGACGCGTTCGTCGTCCCGAGCGCCTTCGCGCTGGGACGACTGGAGCAGCTCGGGGCGCCGCTCGGAGGTCGCGCGCGCGTGATCGGGTCCGTGCAGCGGACGTTCGCGGAGCGCTCGCGCGCGGCCGCTGGTGCCTACGCGCTCTACGCGGGCCGGCTGAGCGCCGAGAAGGGCGTGGCCGACGCGATCGCGGCATCCGCGCGCGCCGGGGTTCCGCTCGTCGTCGCGGGCGACGGGCCCGACGCCGAGGAACTGCGCGCGAGCGCGCCGGAGGTCCGCTTCACCGGCCGCGTCGGCCCCGGCGAGCTCGACGAGCTCCGCGCCGGCGCCGCGCTCGCGCTCGTCCCTTCCCGCTACGCCGAGATCCTGCCGCTCGCCGCGCTCGAGGCGATGGCGGCCGGGCTTCCGGTCGTCGCCTCGCGCGCCGGAGGGCTGGCCGAGCTGGTGCCGGAGCCCGGGCTGCACCGGCCGGGCGACGTCGCGGCGATGGCCGAGCGCATCCGCTCGCTGTGGGGCGACGCCGGCGCCGGCGAGGCGGCGCTGGCACGCGCGCGCGAGCGCTCGTCGCCGTCCGTCGTCGCCGCCGCGCTGCGCGCGCTCTACGACGAGCCCTAGCGGGCCCGGCGGTACGCGAAGAACGACGGCTTGCGCTCGCCCTCGTACGTCATCAGACCGGTCGTCAGGCCGCGCGCCACCGACAGCGGCTCGTCGAGCAGCGCGAACCAGCCGAGCGCCCCGACGTAACGGTGGCGGGCGATGCGGAACGCGGTCGCCAGCCACTTCGCCTGCTCCTTGCGGCTGACGGAGAAGTCGAACGCGCGGTTGGCCCGGTCCGAGGAGACGGTGAACTCGGACAGCCACAGGCGCGGGCCGCGGCGGCGGAACCGGGGCTTGTGGCGATAGGCACGGTGGATCTCGCGGGCGAACGTGTCGACGTCGCTGATGTCGCGCACGCCCGGGAAGTACGGGTCCTGCGACAGCTTCGGGGCCCGGCGCGCGAACGGGTTGTGACCGTAGAAGTCCAGGCGCGGCGGGCGGCCGTTCGGCAGGCGCATCCAGCGGACCCACTTGTCCGGCGTCACCTCGCCGAACGTGAAGGTCATCCCGCCGATCACCTTGTTGCGCCGGTTGCTGCGCTTGAGCGCTCCGTAAGCGGCGTCCAGCAGCCGGGCGTACCGTCGTGGCCCCACCGGCGAGTCCGCCGGCAGCGGCTGCCAGACGGCCTTCCGGTTCGTCTCGCCCCAGATCATCCAGTGGCGGACGCTCTTGTAGCGGCGGGCGGCGGCGCGGAGGAAGCTCGCGTAGTCGCGATCGTCGTGGGGTGCCCAGTTCGCCCCTTCGCCGCCGTTGGCCCACGCCGGCGTTCCCTTGACCATGATCGCGACCTTGATCCCGTTGTCGCGCGCCTGCTGCACGGCGCTGTCGACGAAGCTCGGCCAGGTGTAGGCCGGATCGTCGGGTGACCGCGGATCGCTCGGACGGGTCGGGGCCACCGTCGACCAGCCGAGCTGGACCTGGAACACGTCCACGCCGAGCTCCTTGTAGATCGGGAAGGCGGAGCTGCCGTCCGGCATCTTGACCGGCCCCCAGATCGCCTTCAGCGACGCCTCGGCCGGGGCTGCGGCGATGACGAGCCAGGCGACGGCGATGAGCAGCAGACGCATAGGGCTCTCAACACAACGTCGCGCGCATGAGTTGCGCGATACTCGCAGAAGACGTGGCAGCGAGGTTTCGATTCCCGCGATTCGGCGGCCGTCGCCGCAGGCCGCGATTGCTCGCGCTCGTCGCCTTCCGCGACGAGATGCGGTTCCTCCCGGGCCTGTACGAGAACCTCGCGACGCAGGTGGACGGCGTCGTCGCGCTCGACGATGGGTCGACCGACGGCTCCGGCGACTACGCGGCGGCTCAGCCGCTCACCGTCCATCTGATCAGCGTTGCGAGCGGCGCCCAGGCAGAGCTGGAGGACGGCCTCAACCAGCGCGCGCTGATCCAGGCTGCGCATGGGCACGACGCCGACTGGCTGCTCGGGATCGACGCCGACGAGCGGGTGGAGCGCAGCTTCCGCGAGCGCGCGGAGCAGGAGTTCGCGCGCGCCGACGAGGCGGGGGTCGCCGCGCTCTGGGTCCCGTGGCGAGAGCTCTGGGACACGCCGCACCAGTGGCGGGCCGATGGGATCTGGGGCCGGAAGCGCAAGGCCTGCCTGTTTCGATCCGACCCGGCGCACGAGTTCGATACGAAGCGCGTCCATTCGCTCTGGGCCGGGGCGGGCGACGCCAGCCGCTGGCTCGACGCGGACCTGCGTCTCTATCACCTGCGGATGATCGACCCGGCGGACCGGATGCCGCGCGTCGAGCGCTATCGCCGCCTCGATCCCGATCACCGTTTGCAGGAGATCGGTTACGAGTACATGCTCGACAACTCCGGCCTGGAGATCTGCCCGGTCGAGCCCGGGCGCGAGTACGAGCCGGTGGGACGCTAGGCGTCCGCGGCACGCGGATATCCCACGCGCTCGCAGCTGTCGCTGATCCGGTCGCGGCGGTTGGCGAAGACCAGATCGAAGCCGGCGCCGCAACGGATCCGGTCACGCACCGTGTCGCTGCGGCTGAAGATCGTGTCGTCGCCCTTCCCCGCCCGCACGGCGTCCCGACCCCTGCCGGGGTTGATGCGGTCGTTGCCCTTCCCCCCGTCGATCGCGTCGGCGCCGCGCCCGCCGCCGATCCGGTCGTCGCCCGCGTTGCCGTCGAGCTCGTCGTCGCCGCGACCGCCGAACAGGCGGTCGTCGCTGCGAATCCCCGGCGGCCTCCGGATGCAGTAGAACGGCCGATTCAGTCGCGGGCACACGCCGTCGCCGGCGATGAAGTCGTCTCCGCGACCCCCGTAGACGACGTCGTCGCCCTCCTGTCCCAGCACCGCGTCGGCGCCCGCCCGGCCCTCGATCGTGTCGTCCCCGGCGGTGCCGAAGATCGCGTCGTTGCCCCGGGTGCCCGTGATCACGGCCGCGCCTGCGACCGCGGTGAACGACAGCGCGGCTGCGAGTGTTGCGAAGATGAGCCGGGGAAGGGCGATCGCGAGAACGTAGCGGGGAGCGTCACCTGTGACACTGAATCCGATGCATCAAGGCACCCGGCGAGAAACCCACCTCGGTCTGAGCCGGCCGACGATCGGCGAGGAGGAGATCGCCGAGCTGCTCGACTCGATCCGGAGCGGGTGGCTCACGATGGGGCCGAAGGTCTCGGCGTTCCAGGAGCGGCTTGCCACGTACATCGGTGTTCAGCACGTCCGCTGCCTCGCCTCCTGCACCGCCGGCCTGACGCTGGCGCTGCGGGTCGGCGGGATCCAGCCGGGTGACGAGGTGCTGGTTCCGTCGATGACGTTCGTCTCGTGCGCCAACGCCGTCGTCCACAACGGCGGAGTTCCGGTGCTCGTCGATTCCGACCCGCGCACCGGCCTGATCGACCTCGACCACGCCGAGTCGCTGATCGGGCCGCGGACCCGCGGACTGATGCCCGTGCATCTCGCCGGGCACCCCGTCGACCTCGATCGCGTGAACGACCTGCGCGACCGTCATGGCCTGTTCGTCGTCGAGGACGCCGCGCACGCGATCGGCGCACGCTGGGCGGGTCGGGCGATCGGCGCGCACGGGAACCTGACCAGCTTCTCGTTCCACGCCACGAAGAACATCACCACGTTCGAGGGCGGCGCGCTCGTCGTCGGCGACGAGGAGACCGCGGAGCGCGTGCAGCGGCTCGCGCTCCACGGGCTCTCGCGTTCGGCGTGGTCGCGCCATGGCAGTTCGACGCCGGCGCAGTACGAGGTCGACGAGCCCGGGTTCAAGTTCGCGATGAACGACATCGCGGCCGCGGTGGGGATCCACCAGCTCACGCGACTCGACGGCTGGATCGAGCGCCGGCGCGAGCTCGCCGCGCTTTACGACGCGCGCCTCGCCGGGCTGCCGCTCGAGCTCCCCGCGGAGGCGCCGCCGCACGCCCGTCACGCGCACCACCTCTACATCGCGCGCCTGCGAGACGGCGCGCCGCTCGACCGCGACAGCCTGCTCAGGACCCTGATGGAGCAGAACATCGGCGGCAGCGTGCACTTCAAGCCGATCCACCAGTACCGCTACTACGCCGAGCGCCTGGGCCTGGAACCGGGCGACCTGCCGGTCGCCGACGACCTCTCCCGCCGCGCGCTCAGCCTGCCCCTGTTCCCCGCGATGACGGATGCCGACGTGGACGACGTCGCCGACGTCCTCAGCGGCGCCCTGGGCTGACCCGCCGATGGCCCGGCTGGCCTTCGTCACGCTCCTCTGCGTGCTCGCGGTCGGCGCCCCGGCGCAGGCCGGGATCAAGGCGATCTGGGGTCCGGCCAGGATGCCCGACGGCAGCTCCGCCTTCCCGGTCTACAAGGATCTCGGCGTCGACATGATCGAGGAGCAGGTCAGCTGGCGCGACATCGCGATCACCCGCCCCGTCTCGCCGCGCGACCCGGCGGATCCCGCCTACCGCTGGCCGGGCGCCCTCGACGCGATGGTCAACGGCGCGACGGCGTCCGGCATCCGCGTGGCGCTGCTCGTCAAGCGGACCCCGCGCTGGGCCGGCGGCCGCAACGGCGCCAGGGTCCCGACGCGCGCCAGGGACTACGCCGACTTCCTCGTCGCCGCGGCGCGCCGCTATCCGCAGGTCCGCCATTGGATGATCTGGGGCGAGCCGACCCGCGTCGGCTCGTTCGCGCCGATGCCGAGGAACCGGCGTGCCGGACCGCGCGCGTACGCCGTGCTCCTCGACGCCGCCTACCGGGCGCTCAAGCGCGAGCGCCGCTCGAACGTCGTGATCGGCGGGATGACCTGGACGCTCGGCAAGGTCACGCCGCCTGACTTCCTGCGCTGGATGCGGCTGCCGAACGGCCGCCGGCCGCGGCTGGACTGGTACGGCCACAACCCGTTCTCGGCCCGCATCCCGAAGCTCTCGCAGGACACGTACTACAAGGGGCTGCGCGACTTCTCCGACATCGACACGCTGGCGGCCGAAGTGCGCCGCGCGTACCCGCGGCGGCGTCCCAAGCTGTGGCTGTCGGAGTTCACGGTCCAGTCCGAGCACGCCAGCTACGCCTTCTCGTTCTACGTCTCGCCCAAGGCGCAGGCGGCATGGGTGCGCGCCGCCTACCGGATCGCGGCCCGGACGCCGTACGTCGCCGGGGTGGGATGGTGGACGCTGCTCGACGGCCCGGAGGCGCCGGACGGGCTCAAGAACGGGCTCATGACCGCGGCGGGGGTGCCGAAGCCTGCCTACGCCGCCTACAAGGCCGCCGTCCGCGCGACGTCGAGCACGTCGACCCAGCGGTCCACCATCGCCTCGCGCCCGAACTCGCGCGTCACCGCCTCGCGCCCCGCAGCTCCCATCGCCGCGGCGGCGGGTGGGTCGGCCAGCAGCTGCGCGCAGGCGCCGGCCAGCGCCCCCGGATCCTCCGGACCGACGACCAGCCCGGCGCCCGTGCGCTCGATCAGCGCGGCGGACTCCCCGCGGGCGGCGAGCACGACGGGCCGGCCGGCGGCCATCACCTCGAGCAGCTTCGTCGGCAACGCGCCCGCGAACAGCGGGCGGTCGCGCAGCAGGACGACCCCCGCGTCGGCGTCGGCGTACAGCCGCGGTATCTCCGGCGCCGGCACGATGCCGAGCAGCCGCACGTGCCCGAGGTCGTGCGCGGCGGCGCGCACCGCCTCGGCCTCCGCGCCGCCGCCCGCGATCGTCACGCTGATCCGCTCGGGCCCGGCCAGCCTGGCGGCGGCGACGAGCGTCTCGAGCCCGTGCGCGAGCCCGATCGTCCCCGCGTAGAGCAGCCGCAGCGGCGCCTGCGGCTCGCGCGGCGCCGTCACCGCGAAGCGCTCGACGTCGACCGCGGGCGCGATCCGGCGCACCCGCACGCCGCGGGCGGCCAGCGTCGCCGCCATCCCCTCGGTCGGCACGACCACGAGCGCGGCGTGGCGATAGGCGAAGCTGGCGAGCGCGGCCGCGACGGCGATGGCGCGCCGGTCGCGCAGTGCGCCGAGCTCGACCGCGCTCTCGGGCCACAGGTCGGCGATGTGGAGCACCAGCGCAGCCCGCTTGGCACGGGCATAGCCGACCGCCGCGGCGGCGAGGAACAGCGGCGGGCTCTCGGCGACGACGACGTCCGCAGGCCCGCCGCTGCCTGCGGTCGCCAGCGCCGACCCGGCGAACGCGAGGTGATCGGCGAGCCGCCCGGCGAAGCCGCGGTTGGCGGCCGGCCAGACGGCGCTGCGCCGGACGCGCACGCCGTCGGCCGCCAGCTCGCGGGCGAGCGGCCGGTTGCGGTACGGCGGCGCGACCCGCCCATCGGGATAGTGCGGGAAGCCCGTGTGGACGGTCACGTCCATGCCGCGCGCCGCCAGGCCGCCGGCGAGCGCCGCGAGGCGAGCCTGCGGGGCGCCGACCTCGGGCGGGAAGTAGTGCGTGAGTATGCGGACCCGCGGCGGGCTGCTCACTGCGTGCCGCGGCCGGCAAGCTGCTGGAGCCCGACGTCGGCGGGGTTGCGGGCGAGTGCCCGCCGGTACCACGCCCGCGCGGCAGCGCGATGGCCGGCGCGCGTCTCCAGGTCGCCGATCAGCGCCATCGTCACGAAGTTCTTCGGCTCGAGCTCGAGCGCGTCGAGCAACTCGGCGCGCGCGGCCGAGCGCTTCCCGGCTCCCTCCAGCGCGCCGGCCTCGAGATAGTGGGGCGCCATCGCGTACGGGTTCAGCCGCTGCGCGTTGCGGGCGTCCGCGCGCTGCTCGCTCGGCGAGACGTCGCGCTGGGCGCGAGCGGAGCGCGTGTAGACGTCCGAGAGGTAGATCGCGCTCACGAACACGGTGGCGAGCAGCGGCACGACCATGGCCGCGATCCGCCATGGCCGGCGCTGCCGCACGACTGCGCCACCGGCGGCCGGCAGGCTCACGCAGGCGACGCCGACGGCGATGCAGAGCAGGCCCAGCCCCATCAGGCCCGGGATCTGCCACAGCCAGTCGACCGTCGCCTGCCCCAGCAGGACGGTGCCGCCGGCCACCATCGCGGATCCCCAGCGCCGCTCGCTGAGCGAGGCGGAGCGCCAGCCCGCAGCCAGCGCGGCGAACGCCGCGAGGGGCACGGCGAGCAACAGCAGCAGGCCGACCACGCCCAGCTCCGCCAGCGCGGCGAAGGCGACGCTGTGCGGCGTCGAGAGATTGCGGTCGGTGCGCCGCTCGGCGTAGTAGTTCGTCGGGTAGCTGCCCTCGCCCACCCCGGTTACCGGGTGCTCGCGCAGGTCGTTCAGGGCGATCCGCCAGAGGTCGTAGCGCTGGCCGCCGGTCGACCCGAGCCGCGTCTCGCCCGGCGCCGCGACGTCGAGGTTCTTGAACTCGTCCACCTTGTCGCTCACGAACGTGGCCGGGTTGCCGACCGCGATCAGCCCGCCGGCGAGAGCGGCGACGCTGAGCAGCGCCAGGGCGCCGCCGGCAACGCCTCGCATCGTGCGCTCGGAGCGTGCCGAGATGCGCAGGCCGCCGTCGAACAACGCGAGCAGCAGCGCGGCGAAGAAGCCGGCGATGCTCAAGGTGACGAGCGTGCTCATCGCACCATCGATCGCCGCGGGGTCGGTCGTTCGCGTCTCGACGAAGACGTCGTAGGGCTCCAGCAGATTGCCGGACGCGACCGCGAGCAGCCCGGCGGCGAACAGCGTCAGCCACGCGCGGCGAAGCCGGTCGGGGCCGAAGGCGAGCGCGACGATCGCGCCGCAGGCGAATCCGACCACGACTCCGCGCGACTGCGTCAGATACGCGAGCCCGAGCGCCATCACCGCCCCGCTGAAGGCGCCGGAGCGCAGCAACGGATGCGCTCCGCGCTGCGCCGCGACGCAGACGAGCGGCCAGAACGCGAGCGCGAACAGCGCCGCGGTCGCGTTGCGGTACTCGACAGGGTCGTTCAGGCGCCCGGCGAGGAACTGCTCGTCGCCTCCGAACAGGCAGACCAGCGTGGTCGCGCCGACCAGCAGCGCAAGCCCGACCCCGACCGCTCGCGCGCCGCGGATCGCCCAGACGCGATCGGGCAGCGTGAGCAGCGGCAGGCTCACGAGCCCGGCGTAGAACAGGTTCGTGGCGCCACCTTCGAGCGCTCGGCCGGGCGAGTCCGCCCACAACGCCGACAGCACCGACCAGCCGGCGAACGCCCAGATCGCGACGACGAGCACTGCAGCCGCCCGGCTTCCGAGGGCGCTCGTGCCGGCGAAGATCAGCGCCGCGAAGATGAACACCGCCAAGGGGCCCCAATGGCGCAGGGCGAAGGCCCCGTCCGACCACAGGGCGATCAGCAGCAGCGCAAGAGCGACGCCGAAGGGCGCCGCCGCTAGCGCGCCGCTGGCGGCAGTGCGCGGCGGTGGCACGTCGTCCGGTCTACGCGGACGAGCCTCGTGCGGCTCAGCGAGGATGCCCGTCATTGTGACGAAAATCTAGAACGGCGCGTTTGCTTCGAGAGCGAACACGAACGCGAGCGCGACGACGAGCATCGCGACGGCGGCGCCGACGAACGGTCGCGCCGCGCGCATGGCCTCGGCCTGGGGGATGAGGAGCCGAGCGGCGCGCCGCAGCGGCAGGAGGACGGTCAGGACCATGATCTGCAGGTCGTGCCACACGCTGTGCCGGTGGGCGTACTCGAGGTCGATGGCGAGCTTGAGCGGCAGGATCGACTCACGATAGACCCGCGCCCGGTCCACTTCCTGGGCATGCGCCAGCACGTCGCCCTCCCACGCGTACTCGACCTGCGACGGCCCGGTCAGGCCGGGCGGCACGCTGAGGATCGTCTCGTACTGGTCGGCGAAGTGGCGCACGAAGTCCTCGAGCTCGGGCCGCGGGCCGACGAGCCGCATCTCGCCGCGGACGACGTTCCACAGCTGCGGCAGCTCGTCGAGCCGGCTCGCGGCGAGCCTGCGGCCCAGCGGCGTGTAGCGCTCGTCGCCCGCGACGCTCAGCGGCGGGCCCTCGGAGTCGTTGCGCATCGTGCGGAACTTGAGCATCGAGAAGACACGCCCGCCGCGCCCGACGCGGCGCGAGCGGTAGAGCACCGGTCCGGGAGAGTCGAGATAGACGGCCAGCGCCAGCGCTCCTGCCAGCAGGAGCACCAGCGGCAGCGCGAGCACGAGCACCACGAGATCGAGCGCTCGCAGCGCCGGTGGGATCCGGTCGGCGACTCTTGGGGAACGACGTAGCCGTCGCAGCGGATCACGAGCAGTCAGCATGCGGGGTAAACAGTAGTCTCAACGGTCACACCGAGAAACGGCGTGTCAGTCTGGCAACAAGCCAGGTTCAAGCCTATGGCAGCGAAGCGCCGCCTTGCAAGAAATGGTCGTCCAGGAGCAGGCCGATGCCGAGCCGCCTGCGGCACCTGAGCTGGCAACGGAGTATGAGACCTGGTTAGCATGGTCCCCAATGCGGACCATCTCCACGCTGGCAGCGACCCTGCTCGCCATTGCCGGGATCGCGCCCGGCGTGGCCCACGCGCAGGCCACCGACCCGGACGCGGACAGCCCCTCTGGCGTCATCTACGAGATCCCGCTCGAGTCGGCGCGCGACGATGCCGCGCCGCGCGGAGGCGGCACCGGCGGCTCGCAGGCCGGCAACGGCGATGGCGGGACGCCGGCCTCGAGTGTCCCGGCCGCGACTCAGGACACGGAGTCCTCGATCCACTCCGAGAACGGCTTCGGCTCCTCCAGCGAGGTGCCCGGCGCCTCCGCGGAGGCGAGCGGGAAGCAGGGCAACGGCAGCTCGGAGGACGAGGCCGGGGCGGGAGCCGGCGCCGACGCGAGCGCGGCCGGCGGCGCTGCCGGGGCCGGGAACGGCGACTCCGCCGGCGAGGATGCGATCAGAACCGCGAACGTCAGCTCTCCGTCGACCGGTCGCGCCCTGCTGCTCATCGTCCTGGCCGTCGCTGCGGCGGCGGGCCTGGGGTTCGCGGGTCGTCAGTCATTGCGCAAGCGCTGAGGTGACCTGCGCGTGAGGATTGCGATGCTGCTGCACAAGTCGGTCCTGCACGACTCGCGCGTGCGCCGCGAGGCGAAGGCGCTCGTCGAGGCCGGCCATGCGGTGACGGTGCTCGAGCTGGACCGCGACGCGGCCGGGACGCTCGACGGCTTCACCCGCCTCTCCGTCGCGCCGCCCGCGTGGGTCCGCCGCGCGCTGCCGTTCCAGGCCTACCGGTTGGTCTTCCTGGCGGCGTTCGTGGCGCGGCTGGTCCGCCTGCGCCCGGACGTCGTGCATGCGCACGACGCGGCGATGTTGCTCCCGGGGCTGGTCGGCAAGCGCTTGACGCGGGCGAAGCTCGTCTATGACTCCCACGAGCTCGCCACGGGTGTTCCCTACCGGGATGGTCGCTGGGCGCGCTTCGTGACCTGGATCGAAGGTGTCGGCGCCCCGCGCGCGGACGCGGTGATCACCGTGAGCGACGGGATCGCGGACCGGCTCCAGGCGCTGTACGCGCTGCGCGAGCGCCCCACCGTCGTGCGCAACCTCACCGAGCTCCTGCCGCCCCAGGTCCCCACGGGCCGGCTGCGATCGAAGCTCGGGATCGGCGACGCGCCGCTCGTACTCCATCAGGGCGCGCCGGCGGAGGATCGCGGCTGCGAGGTGTTGATCGAAGCGATGGACCAGCTGCCCGACGCCCACCTCTGCTTTCTCGGGTCCGGTGAGCGCGCGTACGAGGGAAAGCTGCGTGAGAACGCCGGCGAGCGCGTTCACTTCGTCCCGTCGGTACCGCTGAAGGAGCTGCTCGAGCACACCGCGGATGCGGACGTCGGCGTGTCGCTGCTTCAGGACACGTGCGAGAACCACCGCCTCGCGTTGCCGAACAAGGTCTTCGAGTACGTGGCGGCGGGCGTGCCGGTCGTGATGAGCGACCTGCCTGAGGCGCGCGGGCTGGTCGAACGTCACCGCATCGGGACCACGACCGCCCCCTCCGACCCCGAGGGGCTCGCGACGAGGCTGCGGGCCGCGTTCTCGGGCCGCGACGACACGGATCGGTCCGCTCGGCTCGATGCCGCGTCCCGGGCCCTTTCCTGGACCGACGAGCGCGAGCACCTGCTCTCGATCTACGAGACCCGCCTTCTCAGGGCGCCGTCCGACTGAGCCGCCCCCGTCCGGCGCCGGCGCTCGGCGGCGAAGAGCAGGTACTCCGACAGCGAAGCGCGCAGGATCGAGTATCGCGAAGCCGTGGCCAGCGCGCGCGACTGCAGGCCCTGGAGCAGCTTGCGGTCGGCGGCGAGCTCGCTCAGCGCGTCGACGGCCTGCTGGGGATCGAACGCGTCGATCGCGATCGCGTTCTCGCGGTGCTCGACGAACTCCCAGACGCCGCCGAGCCGTGGCACGACGGCGGTCGCACCGCATGCCATCGCTTCCAGTGCGGTGCGTCCGAACGCCTGGTACATCGAGAGATCGAGGAACACGTCGGTCGTTCCGAGGAGCTCGGAGACCTGGGCGCGCGACAGGATGCCGCGGTGGTTGCGGAGGATCGCGTCGTGGCCGGTGAACCGCTCGAGCTCCGCCTGGGGGCACCCGAACGAGGTGATGCTCACGTCCGGTCCGAGCGCGCTGCTCACCGCTTCGAGCGCGGCGACGGTGGCAGTCGGCTGCCGCCGCGGGGTCCGCGGCCGGATCATCGCCGCGACCCGCAGGCTCGCCGAGCCCGCTCGCAGGCCTGTCTCGCGGTACAGCTGCTCGTCGATGCTCGGCTCGACCTTCGCCACCTGGACGGTGTGACGCGCGGCGACGATGTTGCACAACCAGTGTGTCTTGGCGAAGAGCAGGCAGTCCGGGATCAGCGTGTAGCTCGCGAGCGCCTCGCGGATGTCCGCTGAGTTCGTGGCGGTGAAGAACGGCTCGTAGTCCTGGATGTAGTAGGCCGGGATGAAGTCGTCCCGGCGCTCGCGCAACTGGGCGACGAGGCTGACCGACTTGAAATGGGTCGCGGAGATGATGTCGGCGCCGGCGGTGACGGCCGCCAGCTCGTCGACGTCGCGATACGGACGGAACAGCTCCTCGACGTCGTCGTAGGCGCCGCGCGCGCGTTGCATCGCCGCCGCGTTGAGCGCGATCGTGGCGTCGAGTCCGAGCGCGCGGAGCCCCGTGACCTCCTGGTAGATGGAATGCGAGCCACCCGAGCCGCCGGCGCCCAGTCCGGGCAGCACGAAGACGATCCGCAGCGGATCGTGGCGCGCGGCGTCGAGCGCGGAGGCGAGCGAGTGGCCGCTCGAGAGCGCGTCGCTCATCGATACCCGCAACGGGGTCAGCGCCGTGTTCGTCTCGAGGCTCTGGACCATCGCATTGATCCGCTCGCGCCCGTGCTTCTCGAGGAAGATCTGGTAGTTGCGCTTGGCGAGCACCTGCCGGCCCTGCGGCGAGAACGACTTCGACTTGGCATGGAACACGTAGGCGTCGTCGGCGATCGCGAGCTCGAACCCGGCTTCTCCCGCGCGCACCGAGTAATCGTTCTCCTCGCAGTAGCCGCTGGCGAAGTGCTCCTCGTCGAAGTAGCCGATCGCATCGACCACCGCGCGCTTGATCACGAAGCAGAAGCCGTTGATGAAGGGAACGCGCGGACGCTGGGGTGGGGAGGCGATGCGCGTCAGCAGCGTCGCGAGGGCGTCGGGAGTCGCGTAGCGCGGAAGCGCGTTCGTCGCCCAGCCGAGCTTGTCGCGCAGCTCGGGCACCGATTGGTGGCTGGCCGCATTCGAGAGCGGTCCCAGGATGCCGATCGACGGATCTGACTCCCCGCATTCGATGATCCGGTCGAGCCAGCCGCGCGTGACGATCGTGTCGCTGTTGAGCAGGACGAGGTAGTCGCCGGTCGCCGCGCGGAGCCCGAGGTTGGCGGCGATCGTGTACCCGTGCGGGGGCTCGAGGTTCTCGACGAGGTGGATCGCCGGCTCGGCGGCGGCGACGGAGCGCAGGTAGGCGGTCGTCGCCTCGCCGCTCCCGTCGTTCACGAGCACGAGCCGGAGCGGGCGATCGGTCTTGTCGAGGATCGACCACAGGCAGCGCCGGACGTCGTCGAGCGCGTCGTGCACGCACACGATCACGTCGACGGCCGGCGCGGACCGGCCGGGATCATGGGTCTCGACGAGCACGTGCCCGAGGTCGCGCACCGACGGGAGCGCGATCGAATCGACCACCTCCGGACAACCCGGGGCCGCGGGCGGGTCCGGATATTCGCGCAGGAACTGGGCTTGAGCCTGTAGCTCGGGGTCCGTCAGCTCGCGCATCGGCCATTTCACCGGCACCGGCGGAGTCGCGGGAGCCGCCGGAGTCGCGGGTGCCGCCGGAGTCGTGGACGCGGGCGGCGGAGTCGTGGACGCGGGCGGCGGAGTCGCGGCCGCGGGCGGCGGAGTCGCGGGCGCGGGCGGCGGAGTCGCGGGCGCCGGCGGAGTCGCGGGCCCGGGCCCGCCCTGCACGGCAGCCCGCGCGATCGCCGCATCGTGCTCCGCGGAGAGGGCGGCCATCTGCGACTCGAGCCCGATCCGCTGCGCGATCGCGATCTCGGCGTCGGCGCGGGCCTCGGCGAGCGAGTGACGCAGGAGCCGTAGCTCCTCCTCACGCCCGCCGCTCTCGATCTCGTGGACCTGGATCTGCTCGAGCAGCTCGCGCGCGGCGAGGCGCGCCTTGCCGGCGTCGGCGCGCGCTTCCTCGAGGGCACGCTCGAGCGTCTCGCGGGAGTCGTCCAGGTCGGCCGCCAAGCGGATGCGGGCGGCCGTGAGCTGCTCGATCTGGCGATCGCGCTCGGCAAGCTGCTGCGCGGTCTCGCGATCGCGCTCGGCAAGCTTCTGCTCGATCTCGTGGCGCTCGCGGCCGGCCTCGTCGAGTGCGCGCCGCGCGTCCTCCGCGCGGCGCTCGTGCTCGAGCGCGCTGCGCTCGTGCAGGACAGCGCGCCGCTCGGCGGTCGCGGCCGCATCGGCGAGCTCTCGCGCCTCGCGGCGTGACTCGGTGAGCGTCTCCTCGAGCTCGGCGCGCGCCGAGCTCACCTGCTCGGCGGCCGCCGTCGCGGCGGCTCGCGCCTCCTGGAGCGCCGTCTCGACGATCTCGAGCTCCCGGGCGCGTGCCTGCAACATCCCCTCGGCCTCGGCCTTGGCGCGCGCCGTGGCCAGCAGGTCCTGTTCGAGGTCCGCACGGAGCCGGCGCTCCTCGTCGAGCCGATCCAGCTCTCGCGCGCGCGCACCGAGCTCCTCGACGCGCTCGCGCAACGCGTCCCGGTCGGCGTTGGTGGCGACGAGGCGGCGGGCTGCCTGCTGGCGGCGGGTCTCGGTTTCGACCCGGCTCAGCTCGAGCTGGTCGACCAGCTCGGTCAGGAACTCCGATTGGCCGAGCCGGGCGATCGCGTCGCGCAGGCGGGCGTTCTCCTCGAGCACCGCGGCCGGTACGAGAATTCCGAGCCCGTGGTAGCCGGGCACGACCGTCAGGTTCCACGCCGTGTCGCTCTCGGCCATGAAGTCGTCCACCGCTCGGCGCACGCCGTTGCGCGGGCCGTGCTCGCGGACAGCGTGCTCGAGGTGGTCGTTGAAACCGTTCTCGACGAGCTCGGCGGTCCCCGGCATCAGCCCGCGGCGCGCATGAGGTTGCAGCCCTTCCGCCGGAATCGTCGCGGGGGTGTAGTAGAGATCGCGGTAGGCGTAGGGCCAGCCCAGGTCGTGCAGCATCACGACGGGGAGCGCGGCCTCATGCTCGCGCGCGCAGCGCTCGAGCAGCATCAGCTCGCTGCGCACGGTGTGCCAGTTGTGATCGCCGTCGATGAGAACCGCCGCCGCGGGTTCCAGACCGGGCAGTACCTCCACGCTCAGACCCCGGTGAAAGCGCACGGTGTCCGGGTGCTCGCGCTCCCAGACCGCCGTATCGATCTTGGGCTCGGGATCGATCGCCTCCAGGAACGCTCCCCAGCTCTCGGCGAACGCCACCAGCCGCTCGGTCGTCAGCCCCTGGTCGACGCCGATCTCCACGATGCGCTCGGGGCGCGCCGCGGCGAGGACCGGCTCGATGACGATGTCCCAGAAGAGCCGCATCGCGGCGTCAGTCGAGGTCCGGGCGATCCTCGATCGCGGAAACGTGCAACGGATTGACCCAGACACGCGCACGCGCCGGCGTGCTGAAGCGCGTGTACGTCGAGTCGTCGCGCGAGGTCTTCTCGAGCTCCTCGACGACCTTCTTGCCGTCGAGGGTGACCGTCATCTCACGGCCGTCGGATAGTCTGATCTTCGATGCCATCTTCTCGCTCCGTCGGGGGGCTGCCTGACCCTAGCGAGGGCGCGCCGATCGTGCCGCGCTCCGAGAGCTGAGGCCGCTCGATCGCGCGCAGCGCAACCTCGATCGCGCCGTCGGACTTCACCGCGCGGCGGAACGTGAGCCGGCGCGTCGCGCGGATCAAGCCGTGACCCAGGCGCCACGAGCGCGAGGCGGCCGCGGCCCGGACATGTCCGGCGATCTCGTCCTCGCGCTCTCGCATGGCGCGCAGCCGGCCGTCGAGCACCAGCGCGTCCGCGTGCGCGGCTCTGGCCTCGGCCTGCGCGGCGCCGAGCGCCTCCTCGAGATGAGCGGCACGGCCCCCCAGCACACGTGCGCGGTCCGCGAGCTCGGTCAGCTCGAGTTCCTTGCGCGCCACTGCCTCGCGTAGCCCGGACGACTCCTGGACGGAGCCCGCCAGCTCCTTGCGCGCGGACTCGAGGTCCTCGACCGCGCGCTCGAGCCGCACCGAGGCCTCGACCGCCGCCCGCGCCTGCTCGTCGCGCGCAACGACGGCCTCGCGCCGCTCCGCATCGCGGGCGGCCAGATCGCGCTCGAGCATCTCCACACGCCATTGCGCCGCGTCCTGCATCGCGCGCTGACGGAGCCCGTCCGCAAGCTGCTCTTCGAGCATCCGCGTCTGGGACTCGATCTCCTGCAGACGGCGCTCGGGCGCCGCCAGCGGATGCTCGGACGGCACGCCGGTCGACACGAGCGCCTCGATCCGTCCGGCCTCGGTGCGCCGGGCGGCGCGGCGCAGCGCCGCCGGTGCTTCGAGGGCGCCGATCAGTCCGCCGGCCGCCGGTCGTGCGGCGACGGTGGAGTCCGCGAGGAGGATCGCCGCGCCGTGAAAGCCGGGGATGTCGACGACCTCCCAGGAGTCGGCGTCGGCGGCGGCGAAGTCCTCGATCGCCGTCAGCACGCCGTTGCGCTCTCCGTGCTCCTTCGTCGCCACGTACGCCGCGAGCACCAGGCCGACCGGCGCCGGCTCCGAGCGGGTCGGCAAGAGCCCGGCTGCGGCATGCGGGTGGCGGGCTTCCGCCGGGATCGTCGCGGGGTCGTGGTAGCCGTCGCGCCGTCCGAACGGCCAGTGCACGTTGTGGACGACCACGACCGGCGGCGGCCGATCCGCGTCGCGCGCCGAGGCGGCGAGCAGTTCGAGCTCGGCGTGCACCGTGTACCAGTTGGGGTCCCCGTCGAGCAGGGCGACGTCGACCGGCCCGATCCGCGGCAGCGCCGCGAGGCTGTGATCGGTGTGCAGCACGAGCCGTTCGTCGCCCGGGGCGAGATCGTCGGGGTCGAAGGCCGGGCACGGGTCGATCGCATGGATCGTGGCGCGTGCGGCGCCCCGTGCCTCGAGTACGCGCCGGGTCAGCCTCCCCGAGCCGGCGCCCACCTCGGCGATCGTTCGTGGCGTGAGCGCCTCGATGATGGGCGCGACGGCGGCGGCGAAGCAGCGGTGCATCGTGGGCGAGTCTATGGCGAACGCGGCCGTTTGTGTGCAACCGGACTTGCCGGCGGTCGCCGGGCGACGTGGTGCTGATAGCGCGGCGGGTACCACCGCTTCTCGACGCGATGGCTCTTGACGGACCTGAATCCGGCGCGCCGGAGCTCCAGCGACAACGTTGTCGCGGTGCGCAGCCGGACGTGCGAGCGCGGCGACGTCATCCGGCGGGTAAGCCGTCGCGCCAGCCCGGGCGGCAGCTGATGGATCAACGGCATCCCGGTGAACGGGTCCGACGGAGCCATGCGGCTCGGGTTTCGCAGCACGGCCCAGCCGCCCGGTGCGAGGATGCGGAACGTGTGCTCCAGCGCGCGTCTGCGGTCCTCGCGGGGGACGATGTAGCAGAGCGAGTTGTTGAGTATGGCGATGTCGAAGCTCGCGTCCGGCAGCACGAGATCCTGGATCCACCCGCGCTGGAACGACGCCGGCAACGCGAGCTCGTCCGCGATGGCCGCGGCGACCCCCGAGCGCCCGGTCTTGGGGTCGACTCCGACCACCTCCGCGCCCGCGACGGCGAAGCACAGGCTCAGGGCCCCGAACCCGCAGCCGAGGTCGGCAACCCGCAGACCGGTCAGGTCCGACGGACCGCCGCCGCGCGCGAGCATCTCCAGGAGCACGCTCGCGCGCTCGGCGGCGAGCGTCGAATTGGTGTCGAGCGTCCGCAGCCCCGACTCGGTGTCGAGCCGCTCGCCCCGCTCGTGATAGTGCTCGATGATCCGGTCGCGCAACTCGCGGACCACGAGGGCGTGCTCCCGCTCGAGGCTCATCCGGCTTCCCGCTGCGCATCGCCCGGCTTCGGCGGCTCGTCGGGCAGGGCACGCCGGATGCGGGCCGCCGTTCCGGGGCGGCGCGCGGGCAGCGCCGCCGTGAGGAGCCGGTCGCGCCAGAGGGCGGGACCGCTGACCCAGTTGTTGGGGTGGATCAGGCAGAGGATCGGAGAGACGCCGTCCGACAGGAGCTCGTCCGGGCGGAGTCCGCCGGCCCAGCCGCCCTTGGCCGCGCTCCGATCGGACAGCCAGGCGCCGAGCCGGTGCTCGCGCAGCGAGATGTTGGCGTCGTGACGCACGCCGAAGGCCGCGGGCCCGACGCCTTCGACCAGCGCGCGGTTGCGCACGTCGCCGACGCGCGTGTCGCCATGGGCGGCAATCGTGTCGATGCGCCCGAACAGCTGCGCGAAGGCGCGGATCTCGGCGCGCAGCTCCTCACGGCTCGGTTCGATCAAGGGCGTCAGGTCGCCGTCGGGCGGAACTCGCTCGCGCATGACCCGCCGTGTGAGCGTCTCGTAATGGAGGCCGATCTCTCCGCCCTGTGCCCGTACGGCGGCGATCACGTCGGGATCGGCCGTGCGCCAGCGGAAGTACCAGGTCGACGAGATGCCGAGCTCTCGCTCGGCCCGGGCGAGCTCGAGCGCGGAGACCGCTCGCTGGTCGATGTCGTGGCGCAGGATCAGCACCCGGCCTCCGTCGCGGATCTGCTGCTCGTCGAGGAACCGCCGCAGAGGCACGACCGAATAACCCTCGCTGAGGACGATGCGGAGGAAGCTGCTGTACTCGCTGTGGCGTCCGCGTGAGAACGTACGCGAGAACGGGGAACGGCTGCCGGCCGTCGGCGTCCCGTGACTAGACTCGGGCGCCGGGATGAGGATCACCGGGGCGATGATACGAACCGACCGGCGATCGCGCGCGTGACAGCCGACGAGTTCGACGAGGTGCTGGCGCAGCGGGCAGCGCGCAGCGTCGGCCGCGGAGATCAGGACGACCGTCGCGGTGCAGCGCGGCGCGCGGCGGCGCTCGCGGCCCAGCTCGCCGAGCGCGAGGCACAGCTCGGCGCCCTGCAGCGCCGGCTCGAGATCATGGAGCGCGAGGGCCCGATCGCGCTGCGCAGCGTCGAGCGCAGCGCGGGCGAGGCGGCTCGCGCCGCCGAGGCCAGCGCGAGCGAGCGCGACGCCGCCCTGCGCGCGCTCGACGCGGTGAGGGAGCAACACCAGGCGGAGCGCGCAGAGGTCGCGAACGCCCGCTCCGCGCTGGAGCAGGCGTTCGGCCGTGCCGGGGAGCTCGAGCGCCAGGTGGCGCAGCTGCGCCAGGAACGTGAAGGCATCGAGCAGGCCGCACGTGTCGCCCGCGCCGAGCAGCAGGCGCGGATCCGGGAGCTCGAGCAGCTGGTCTCCAGCCTCTTGGTGACACTTGCCGCCACCCGGCGCGATGTCGAGCGCGCGGAGGCGTCGCGCGCCTGGCGGCTCGGTCATCGCATGATGCGGACCGCGAACCTGATGCGCGGCCGCCGCGACAAGACCCAGGGCGCTCTGGTGTCGGCGATCCGGCGAATCGATGATCTCGAGCGCGCGACGCGGGCGCTTCCGGCCGCCGAGCCCGAGCCCCCGCCGGCGGCCGCGGCGCCTGAACGCGAGGAGCCGGAGTCCCCGGCAAGATCCTCGCGGCCCGCTGAGGTCGCCGCCGAGATTCGAGGCCGCCTCGGCGAGCCGCCTGCGCTCGACGCCTGGCCGCCGGTCTCGATCGTCGTGGCGAATCGCAACGGCCAGGAGCAGCTCGGACGGCTGGTCACCGGGCTGCGCGAGCACACCGACTATCCCGAGGCCGAGCTCGTCGTCGTCGACAAGGGCTCGAGTGACGCGTCGGCCGCGTGGCTCGCGACGTGCGATCCGGGAATGCCGGTGCGGCTGGTCGCGAGCGACGACGACGTCTCCTGCGCGGACGCGAACGCACAGGGCCTCGCCGCCGCAAGCCATGACCACGTCGTCTTCCTCGGCGACGACGTGGAGCCGTTCGAGCGCGGCTGGCTGCGCGAGCTGCTCGCGGCCCACGTTCGCGGGCGGCACGCGCTGACCGGAGCGACGCTGCTGCACGGCGAGCGCACGAGCGCAGCCGCAGCGGACGGGACGCTCGTGCGGCACCGCGGCATCCGGCTGCGCCGCGGCGCCGACGGCGTCCTGCCCCACGACGACGGCGACGGCGGCGACCTCTTCGACGCCGCGTTCGGCGTCGACCTCCCGGCTGCGGCCGTCAGCGACGCTTGCCTGCTCGTGCAGCGCGCGACGTTCGACAGCCTCGGCGGGTTCTCGCGGCGATACCGCCACGGCCTCGAGGACGTGGACCTCGGCATGCGCGCCACCGCCGCCGGCCTGGCGGTCGCCGTCAGCGGGCGCGCGGTCCTCTACCACCACGAGTCGGTCACGCGAACCGCGGTGGGATCCGACTTCACGAGCGCCAGGCGCGATACCGACCGCCGGGCGTGGCTCGAGCGCTGGGCCGCCGAGGCCGGCCGTGCCTATCGGGTGGGACGACTGGAGCGCGATTCCCTCTGGACCGACGGCGCCGGGCCGCATGTGGCGATCACGGTGACGAGCCTCGAGGAGACCGCGGGCAGGGGCGACTGGCACACGGCCCACGAGCTCGGCGCGGCGCTGGAGCAGCTCGCCTGGCGTGTCACATATCTCGCCGTCGAACCGGAGGGCCGGCAGCAGCTCCCGGCCGACGCCGACTACGTGCTCGCACTGCTCGACGGCTTCGACGCCCGGGCGGTTCCGGCCGCCATCCCGGTGATCGCATGGATCCATGATCGGACCGATCGCTGGCTCGAGCGACCTTGGTTCGAGCGCATCGACGTGCTGCTCGCGTCCTCCACCGCGAGCTGCGATCTCGTCGAGGAGCGCACCGGCCGCCGCCCGCTCCTGTTCTACGAGCACCGGGCGAACGCGCTCGTCCGCATCCTGCGCGAGCAGGAGGAGCGCCAGTCGTTCTGCATCAAGATCGGCGCGCCCGACTGGCAGCAGGCCGAGCGCTGGGGGGATCTCCACTTCGCCCGCGCGCTCGCAGGGGAGCTGCGTCGCCGCGGCCATCGAAGCCTGATCCAGGTCCTGGGCGAGTGGGAGGAGCTCGAAGGGCACGCGTACGACGTCGTCGTGCATCTCAAGGGGCGCGGCCGCCATTTCGTCAAGAGCGGACAGGTGAACGTCCTCTGGTGCATCAGCCACCCGGCCGAGCTGACCGCGGAGGAGTGCGACGGCTACGACCTCGTCTGCGTCGCCTCGGCCAGGTTCGCCGAGGACCTACGCCGACGCACGACCATCGAGATCCTCGTGCTCGAGCAGGCCACCGACCCGGCGGCCTTCTACCCCGACCCGGATCCCGACCGGTCCTCGCACCATGACCTCGTCTACGTCGCGAACTCCCGCGGCGTCCTGCGATCGATGATGCGCGACCTGCTGCCGACCGACCGCGACCTCGCCGTCTACGGCTCCGGCTGGGAGGGCCTGATCGATACGAAGCACGTCGTCGCCGAGCACGTTCCCAACGACCGGCTCCGGCAGATCTACTCCTCGGCGTCGATCGTGCTCGCCGACCACTGGGAGGACATGCGCGAACGCGGATTCATCTCGAACCGGATCTACGACGCGCTGGCGTGCGGGGCTTGCGTGATCAGCGACGACGTGGCAGGCCTGGACGAGAGGTTCGGCGGGGCCGTTGCAACGTACAGTTCGCCGAAGGCCCTGCAAGCGACGATCGCCCGCCTGCTGGCGGATCCGGCCGAGCGGGCGGCGATGGGCGAGCGTGGACGCGCGGCGATCCTCGAGGGAGGGCTGCTTCGGGTCGCGACTCGACGTGCTCATCCCCGTGCTGGAGCGAGTTCGCGGCGCACCTTCGCTGAGCTAGGCTGGCGCGATGGGCAAACTGGTCGTCAACGAGCACTTCGTGCCCGAGCCGGGCGTCGCACTGATGGACTACCTGGATCGGGGCCACAAGACCGCTGTTCATCACCTGATCCGCTATGAGTGGGCACAAGCGGTCCTCGCGGAACTCGGCCCGGTCGGTAGCGTGCTCGATGTCGCTTGTGGCGCCGGTTACGGCAGCCACATGCTTGCCGAGCAGTTCCCGGGCACCGTCGTCGTCGGCGGCGACTATGACGCGGAGGCGATCGCATTCGCTCGCGACACCTACCGGAAGCCGAACCTCACGTTCACCACGGCGGACGTCACCCGCTGGGAGGAATCGCTCGGCTCGCGCACGTTCGACTGCATCGTGTCGTTCGACACGATCGAGCACATCGAGCACCGCGAGATCATGATGCAGAACGTCGTCGAGCATCTTGCCCCGGACGGGGTGCTGCTGCTCTCGACGCCGGTGCGGTCGCAGAACGTGCTCAACCCGGGTTGGGAGCACCACAAGATCGAGTTCTCGCGCTGGGCGTTGCACGACTTCCTTCGCCGCTACTTCCGTGACGTGCTGGCGCCTGACTTCGGGACGCTGCCATGCGCGCATGTGTTCGACCGGATCAACACGACGCAACCGCCCGTCTACCTCCTCAGGATGAACCCGGTGATCTGCCGTCAGCCGGTGACGATCGCCCGGACCCCGACCTGATCGCTGCGCTCGCCGCGGAGCAGCCGTAGCCCGCGGCGCCTGAGCCGGCGAAACAGGCGCATGCTCTGGTCGAGCTCGTGCAGATCCACGAGGCTCACGCCCCCTCTTGCAAGTGCAGCAGCGATGAGATCGCGCTCCACCGCGCCGGCGGTGGATAGTACGTAGCGCGCGATCAGCGTGTCGGCGGGCGTCGGGCGCAGGTCCGACCCCATGAACGAGCGCAGGCCGCGAATGACCCGCGCGCCCACGACGTCGACGCTGACCCCGATTGCTGCGGCGGCTTCCTCGGGTCCCAACCGGTGCCAGCCCACCAGCTCGAGCGCCCGTCGCTCGTCGGCGCGCAGCGTTCGCAAGGCGCTGGCGCAGCCGGCGACCGCGTATCGGCATGTGAACCATCGAGGACATGATCGCCCTCGCGGTCGCGGTGTCCCCTCTGCTCACCAGACGCGTGGCTCGCAGCAGCAGTGGAAACGCAGCCACGCAGAGAAGGACGAGGAGGACACGCGCGGCCGTGGAGCCGCCGCCCAGGCGCACGGCCGCCACGCACGCACCTCCGACCACAACGACGCTGATCAGGCGCGCCCACGGCACAGGGAGTCCGTTGGGTCCTCGACGGTCGAGCCGACACCATCCAGGCGAGCACGACACCGCTCGCGACGACCTGGCTCCGGCCACTGCATACGTGGGATTGAGGGAGCCCCCGATCGACAGCGTCAGCACGTACGGAAACAGCCAGATGAAGAGCAGTGCGGTGTACCACCAGCGGCGGCCCGGGAACGACGATGCGCGGTAGTAAGCGTGAAAGACCTCGCTCATCATGGCGCCCAGCGCCACGATCGGGATCAGGTCGGCGGCGTCGCCGAACGAAGGCGCCGCGATCCGGACCGCCACACCGGCCCCGAGACCGGTCACGACGGTCAGCCCGATCAGGATCAGGATCAGCAAGGTGAAGACGCGCGCGCTGTACTCGGCGCGTCCTCGCAGCTGTTTCCCCGCCGTTCCGATCGGGCTCCTGTTCAGCGGCAACCACCCCAGCAGGAAGCCCGACGCGAAGTACGACGGGATTATGGCGATGCGTGATGCGACCTGGAACAGGCCCACGGCGGTCGCCGGCGCGATCAGTGCGAGCAGCAGGATCGAGACGTTGCTCTGGATGAGGCGGGCGATGATGATCGGCACCATCGACATTCCCGCCTTGATGATGCGAGGCACGTCCTCCCGTCGCGGACGAAAGAAGAAGAGGTGCCGCGAGCAGAACATCGAGATGAGCGTGGCGAGCATCGTTCCTGCCGCCGTGGACACGAGCACGCCCTCGATGCCGAATCCGGACGTGAGCGCCACGATGGTGCCGCTCACGACCAAGAGAGGCCGGAGCGCTTGGAACAGGCACCAGACGATCGGCCGATACTCGACGCGCCAGACCTGGTGCTCCATCCGCCAGAAACCGCCGGACCAGGCGGAGACGGTCATCAAGAGGACCGCGCCGGTCCACGACGTGGAGCCCAGGAAGACATCGGCGACGATCGGCGCCAGCAGCGCCACCGGAGCGCACCAGAGCGTGCACGACACCATGATGAGCAGAAGGCCCGAACCGAGCAGCCGGTGCTTCTCGGTGACGGACAGCTCGATCTTCTCCGGATCCAGGTCGAGCGGGGCGGCACCGTCGTCGCCCAAGCCGTCGCCGTCGCCGTCGCCGTCGCCTTCCTCATCCGATGCGCGATAGACGACGCTCAGGGTGCCCTGGAGCACGGCCAGCCCGGAGAGGACCGTCAGGATCGACGCGATCGCGAACAGGATCGCGAGCCGCCCATAGTCCGCGGGCCCAGATACCTCGTCGTGACCGCGAGGCTCACCAGCGCGAACGGCACGATGCTCGCGACGCCGACCGAGTACAGCGAGCCGGTCCGCGTGAACGCCTGGCCGGCGACGGTCATGACCCGCTGCATGTCGGATGGGCGAGATGGTTCCTTCGTTCGATCGCCGGAAGCGGGGAAGAGCGTCATTTCAGAGTGCGGCGTGGCAGGACTGGACTAGGGATCGCGGACGAGCTTGCCGGCGTACCCCGTCCCGGTGCGAGGCCGTCGGATTCGGTTCTGCGTTAGCCTTGTCGCGATCATGAATCTACGGACCAGCCTAACCGCCCTCGTGCTCTGCACCCTCCTTGTCGGGTGCGGTGACGATTCGAATTCCGGCGACAAATCAGAGAATCCCACGGCGAGCGCCACCCCCAAGGCCACATCCACTGCCGGAGGGTGGATCGAACGGCGGGGGCACGGAGCCGGGCAAGAAGAAGCAGGGAAAGGCGCCGAAGACCAAGCAGCTGAGCAAGGCTCAACTTGAGCTTGCGCGGAAGCGAGCGCGCGCCTTGGCGCAATGCTTGCGCACCGCCGGTGCGAAGGTCTCGACCGATTCCAACAGTCCCAAGTCGCAGGTGATCAAGCTAGGCAAGGGCGTAACCCTGCGCGTCACGATGAACGAGGGCAACGGCGCAGACATCTATGTCGGGGGAAGGCGAAAGAACACCCGCGAGACAGCCCGCGCGTTGAAGAAGAAGAAGCCCGATCAGTACAAGAAGCGGATCCTGGTTCTCTATGACAAAACGCCGAGTGCTGATCAGAAGGAGCAGATCGAGCTCTGCGTGAGTCGAGAGAACGTCTAGGCGCAACAAGGCCCGCCGTGCGTGCATCCGTTGAGGCACCGGTCGTGTTCGGCGGCCTGAGCGAGCAATTGACCCACGAACTGGTCGAGTATGCGCTCGCGGCCTCCCCTGGCAAGACGAGCCGGTGGCACATCACGCGGCTGTACATGTATCGGCAGCTCGAGAACGCGCTGCGAAACGACGATGCGCCGGGGCGCACGGCGCTGTCGATCTCCCATTCGTCGAATCTCGCCCCGCTGCTCGGGCTGAATTCCGTGGCTGTCGAGGAGGTCAACTTTCCCGAGCACGACATCACGGACCTGTCGGGCTTGACCGACGAGTCCTTCGATTTCGTGCTTGCCGACCAGGTGCTGGAGCACGTGGCCGGCGACCCGTTCGCGGCCTTTCGCGAGTGTCACCGCGTAGTGAAGCCTGGTGGCATAGTCGTGCAGACGACTTGCTTCTTCAACATGATCCACCAGCATCCCACGGACTTCTGGCGCTTCACGCCGAATGCCTTGCGATTGCTGGCCGAGCACGCCGGCCTGCACGTGATGCGAGTCGGAGGTTGGGGCAATCGTGAGGCGTGGGCGTTCATGTCGCTTGGCTTCCGGTCGCGACCGATCCCCGAGGATCCGAAGAATCCCATCTTCCGCATGGCAATGCGACAGGACAAGAAGTACCCGATCGTTACGTGGGTGATCGCGAGGCGTCCTGGAGCACCCGGCACCGAGCCGGCGCCTCTCGCCGGCAGGCGACCGGCCGGGACCGCCAGCAGCCGGAAGGCGGCACGCGCCGCGGCGAGGAGAGCGGCTGCCGCCGAGAAACCGGCCGCGACCGCCGGCGGCGAGAAGGCGCCTCGCGCTGCGGCCAGGAAACCTGCCGAGAGCGGCGGCGGTGAGAAGGCACCTCGCGCTGCCGCCAAGAAACCGGCCGGGACCGGCGGCGACAAGGCGCCTCGCGCTGCCGCCAAGAAACCGGCCGAGACCACCGGCGGCGAGAAGGCACCTGGCGCTGTTGCCGAGAATGCCGCCGAGAAACCGGCCGAGACCACCGGCGGCGAGAAGGCACCTGGCGCTGTTGCCGAGAAACCGGCCGAGACCACCGGCGGCGAGAAGGCGCCTCGCGCTGCTGCCAAGGAATCGGCCGAGACCACCGGCGGCGAGAACGCCCCTCGCGCTGCCGACGAGAACGCGGCCGAAACCACCGACGGGAAGACCACCGAACCCGCCGCGGACGACTCGACAGCGCCGACGGAGAAGCGGGGACAGTGACAGTCTTCGCCATTACCTCGGTCGAATATATGGTTGACCTTTTCGGCGACTACTGCTGACGGAGCAGGGGCAAATGGATTCAGTCATCTTCATCTGCGGATGTGGCCACAGCGGCACGACGCTCATCGCCAACATGATCGCCGCACATCCAGACGTCTACATTCCGCTGCGGGAAACGCACATCTTCAAGCCGAAGAATCGTCAGCAGGCTGAAGACGGCTATCGTGCGCTGTACGCTGAGGCGGAGGACGCCGGCAAGCGGATTCTCGCCGAAAAGACGCCGCGGCACATTCGCCGGCTAGCGCTTATTCGCAGGGTGGTTCCCGACCCGCTGTTCGTGATCCCCGTGCGCGATGGTAGGGACGTGGCGGCCTCGTACGCTCGTCGCACCGGCGACGCAGGGTTGGGGGTCAGACAGTGGATCAAGAGCAACACCGTGGCTGCCCGTCAGCGTGATCGATCAGATGCCCTCGTCTATCGTCATGAGGACCTCGTCGTCGATACCGAACGCACGGTCCGGGAGATCTGCGAGTTCGCGAGGATCCCCTTCGACGATTGCATGCTGCGATACCACGAGCAGCCACGACTCTGGTTCGGCCAGCAGGCGGTGGAAGAGGCCAGCGAAGCGGGCAAGACGCTTGCTCAGCATCGCAACTGGCAGGTGAATCAACCGATCTTCGACAACCGAGGCCAGTGGCAGAAGTCACTGACCTCCGACGATTTCCCTGAACTGCTCAGCGGGGAAGGGCGCGCACTGATGGAGACGTTCGGGTACCTAAATGAATAGACGCCACTAGATATTCAGGCAGTTCGTACGACGGTAGAAGATGCTGGTCTGTGACTCGAACGTGTTGAGCGGGGATGGTCCGCGAAAGTCGATCCGCCGGAATTCAGCCTTGTCGAGCGCTCGCAGTCCGGGTGCATAGCGGCGCCGCTCCGTGTTGTCCCAGACGATCACGCCGTCCTGCCGTAAGCAGTTGAGGGATGACACGCCGCAGTTGACTCGATCGCGGCCGTCGATGACGATCACGTGATAAAGCCGACGGGACCGTTGGGCCGCGCGGCAGTAGTCACCGCCGGCCTCGAGCGGCACATGGCTCACCGAAGCATTAGATGGGATCGATTCAGCTACGCGGGCCGCCCAGGATTCGTCATGCTCGACAGCGGTCACGTCGCGGACGCGCTCGGCCCACCACAGCGTCGAGTTTCCGCTCCCGAACTCGAATACGCGCATCTCCGGACTGACGCGCTGCTCCAGGAAGCTCAACGCCGGGTACGTGATCCAGGGAATGGGACGGCCGGCCTGATCCACCGACTGCTGGCGGCGGCGGCTCTCGATCCACCCAGTCTGAGCCAGGTACGGCAACATCTGGCGTGCGAATCGACGCTCTTCCAGGAGTCCAGGCTTGCTTCGCCGTCTTGGCCATCCCTCTACGAAGACGCTGTTGGATGCAGACGCTTGGCGCGCAGACGCTTGGCGCGCCGTCCATCGAGAACCTTGACGAGGTGATACGCCAGCAGTCCGAACGAGCGCGGGTTCATCCATTCGTTCTCGCTCAGTTGCTGGTAATCGGCGGGGATCCTCGTGGAGAACAGCGGGGCCGGCTCGTCCTGAAAGTACTCCCGCCGGAACTCCTCGTTCCGCGAGTCGAAGTGCTCTGCCCATCTCCTGCAGGAGATTCGGGGGCGCGAGCCGGTACAGCTCCCTCGAGGCTCCCATTCCGCTTCTTGCCAGAAGACCTGGGAATGCCGCAGGAAATCCCGAGGATTGAACTGCCTCGGTTCCGCTCGCTGGTTCAGGAACCTCATGATCTCGATTTCCTCGACCGACGGGGAGGCGTTCGCCCGTGGATCGTCCGTGACGAGGTCTCCGACGTCGGTTCCCAGGACGTGAACGCGTCGACTCGGACGTCACCGTCGAGCAGCTTTGGCCGCTCGAACACCCTGATGAGCAGGTTCTCTCGTCCGAAGAGCTCCGCGGTCCTGGAGAACAGCCGTGATAGTCGAGGTTCTGCGAGCGATACGACTTTGCCAGGTAGTCTCCTCGAGCGAGATCGTCCATCGCTTGGACTTGATCGCCTGCGCATAGCGTGAAATCAGCCACTCGCGCTGCTCGCGCACGTAGGCGAGCCTACGACGTCCGATCACCGCTCGTCCGCGCCGTCTTGACAAGCTCCCGCATGAAGCCGGCATCGCCGTTCAGGAGCCACTCGCTCGACAAGCAGCACCTTCGGGTGCTCCTGCCGCTCGAGGAATCGCGGAGCGAGATGCGACCAGGCGACGGGTCCGCTTCCCGCAGCCGGTAAAGGGTTAGGCGTCGGCATTGCCCTTGTTGGTCGTGTCTATGCCCAGTTCCGCGGGCGAGGGATAGAGAGACCGCGTTCCGTCGAGCGCGCCCCGCTGCTCGGTCGCGAACCTCTGAATCGAGGTCGAGCCGCAGCGGCCTTGCCCGATGTGGAGGTAAAGAGTGGGCTTCATGACGGAGGAGCGTGCGTCCGTCGACGCAGCGCCCGCCTGGACGAGGCTAGCAGACGGTCCCGGCTTTCCGAATCTGTCAGGAATGACCGCTCGATAGCTGACTCACATGTGACTCGATGAACTCGTTAACTCCGTCGCACGAATGGAAGAAGGTGAAGATCTTCCTCGTCGTTGCGGTCGTCCGGTGGAATTCTGCATTCCGTGCGGTGCTTGAGGGGATGGTTCGCGGGTTTGGCACCACGCCCTCTTCGAGCCTTGACCTCCCATTCCTCGCGAGATCGGGTGAAGTAGTGGTTCAAACGGATGATGTCGTGAGAGACGACCTTGCTCTTCCCCGCCATCGGTGGGGAATCTCCTCGCCGCGGACTGTCTGATACTTCACCCCCTCCCGGAAGTGACATGTATGCACGCGCGGGACCTCTATCGCGTCGAGCCGGGCGAGGGTCTTGTATCGCCTTGTTGGCTGAAAACGTCCGTTCGGCGCACAGCGCGTGAATCGCTCGATCACGAGCCCGGGCTCATGGGTCAGATGCCCTGAGCTGCCGAACATCTTCCAGTTCATCGCGATCGCCCCAAGGTGGCCGTACTCCTGGAGGAAATCCTGGATCGACTCATGCTGCGGCAGCACCGACGAACTCATCGAGGTCGATGAGCGCGACCCACGTGGCTTTGCCGCGGAGTTCGCGCAGCCCATCTTCATAGGCGAGCCACTGTGGCTTCTTGTCAGGCGGTGCTGTCCACGGGGTCCATTCCACGAGACCCTGCTGGGACAGGTGCTCGAGGAGCGCGTCGGAGTCGTCCGTGCTCTCGTGGCTGTAGACCCGGATCGGGTCGAATCCGATGAGCCGGTGATACCCGATCCATTCGGGGAGATACGCGGACTCGTTTCTCGCCATCGCGCAGATGGCCACTCTGGGAGCGTCGGTTTCGCCCTGCACGTGCATTCGCGAGAGTCTACGAAAACGTCCGGTTGAACCCGCGCCGGGCCAGGAGCCGCCGGCTCGTCACGCGGCGAGCAGTCGCTCGTCGAGCACGTGCAGGACGAGCTCCGGCAGCTCGAGCTCGATCTGCTCGAGCGGGGGCTCGGGCGTGGAGAGCACGACGAGGCGCGATGTCGTGTCCGCGATCCATGGGGTCAGCTCATGGATCACGGGGTGTCCGAGCAACAGCACTCGCGGTATCTCGCCCGCGACGTCGCGCTTGTATACCCGCGGCGCCGGCAAGCCGGCGATCTCGAGGTGCGCCTCGGCGGGCATGCGCAGCGACTCGAGCGTGGCCGGATCCGCGACCATCGGCGGCTCCTCGAGGTCGCTGGACCGCATGACTCGCTTCGGCGCGAAGGACGCCCGCTCGAGGCTGAGCGGGAGGAGGCCGCGCGCCGCCAGGCCGGCGTGCTTGAGCAGCGCGCGATGGGCGAAGAAGGCGCCCCGTGCGTTCAGCGCACCATCGCGGTCATGAAACAGCTCGCCGTGGGCCGTGGCGTCGCGGAGCGCCGGCAACAGATCGAGCACCTCGAGATGATCGAGGTCGCGGGCAGCTCGGACGAGCGCGACCGCATGGCGCTGTTCGTCGTCGTCGGGGAGCCGCTGGGGCCGGCTCGCTGGACGGCGAGCTTCAGCGGCACATCGCGACCAGATAGCGCACCTGCAGCTCGTGCAGCGTGCCGGCGACCTGCTCCAGGGTCTCGCTGAGCGAGGCGACGGACAACGGCGCGCTCGGCGCAGGCGGCTCGGGCGGATCGTCGGGGATCGATGCGATGGCGAGCGCGTCCTTGCGCCGTGCGACGAAGCGCGTCTCACCCCAGACCCCGGCGCCGGTCTCGTTCCAGTCGTCGATGAACGGGAGATCCGTTCCCGCACACCGGACCACCAGCAGATGGATGCCGCCATCGTCGAGCTCCGCCGGCAGCTCGATCCTGAACGCGTGCAGACCATCGCCGATGCCCATCGTCGCCAGTCCGGGGGCCGGCTGGTTGGCCTTGGCCAGTGCGACCCGTGTGCCGTCGATGCGCACTGCCGCACGTAGTCGCGTCTTGGGCTCATCGGGCGCCCACGCCCAGCCGACCGCGACACCGTCCGCGACCGACTCGACGCGACCCTCGACCCTGCGGGCGGGCCGCTTCAGCAGTCCCTCCGCCTTGCCGGAAGGTTGCGCTTCAGCTCGTGGCAGCAGCAGCCCGTCCGCCCCGGCTCGCACCTCGATGCGGCTCGCTGCCGCGTCGTCGAGCCCCTCGACGTCGATCGTGAAGGCGTGGCGACCGTCGCCGATCTCCTCGGCGCCGGGGGCGGCCTGGTCCGCGGTTCCCTGGGCGATCTGGACGCCGTCGAGCCAGACCGTGATCTCGAGCCGCGCGCCGCTTCGCGCCTCGTCCCAGGCCCATCCGCGGATCGTGCCGCCGTCGATCGACTCGACGCGCCCGCCGACGGAGGAGGTGCTGACTGCCATTACGGCATGGTAGGCCGGAGGGCTCGGGCGTAGGTCTCGGCCAGGAGACGGCGCTCGTCGGCCCACGTGTTCTGCGCCGTGAAGACCCGGAGGTTGTCGAGGACGGCGGCTCGGCGCCGCGGCTCGAGCAGGCGCTGCACGGCCGCGGCGACCGCCTGATCGTCGCGCGGGTCGGCGATCTCCCCGATGTCCCATTCGCGGATCGTCGACGCGATCACGGGCATGTCGCTGCCCAGGATCGGGAGCCCGGCCGCGGCGTACTCGAACAGCTTGTTCGGAAGGGTCAGCTCGTAGCTGCGACAGATCGGCTCGATCAGGCACAGTCCGGCCGTCGCGCCGCGCAGCGCGCCGACCAGCGCATCGGGAGCGACGGCGCCGGCGAACTCGACTCGTTCACTCACGCCGGCGCTCGCGGCGGCGTCACGCAGCCGAGCGCTGTATTCCGCGGCGCCGGGTCCGATCAGGCGCAGGCGCAGGGCGGGAACCCGGGCGAGCGCGCGGATCGCCGGTTCGAGCCCGCGTCCACGCATCAGGCCGCCCGCGTAGGCGAGGACGGGCGCTGCGGTCGCGTCCCCGGCGTTCTCGGTGACCGCGACGGTGGTCGACGGGATGCTCCGCACGACGGGTGGCGGGGCGATCCGGTAGCGCGCCGCGAGCGCCTCCGCGTAACCCGGGCTCGCGGTGATGACGGCGTCCGCGCGGCGTACGAAGAGCGACTCGGCTGCGATCAGCCACCGGCGCCACTCGCGCCTGCCGTTGCGGTCCGGCCAGAGCTCGTGGCTGTCGTAGACGACACGGGCGCCCGTGAGCCTGCGCGCCGCCAGCGCGGCCCACATCGTGTTGGGATCGTTGGCGTGGATCAGAGCCGGGCGCAGCCTCAGCAACTGCGCGAGCGCGCGCCGGTTCCAGTCCAACGCGGTGAGCGTCCGGTGCATCGCCGCGGCCGGCGCCGGAAGGTCGCCGCGCGTGGCGCGCCGCAGCAGGCCGACCGGCGAGCGTGCCCGCAGCCGCACGACGTCGGCACCGCCGACGCGCTCCCGCGCGGCCGGGGTCGTCGCCGTGATCGACCCGATGATCGTGACGGCGAAGCCTTCGTCCGCCAGAACCCCGGCGGCGCGAAGCACGCGCGCGTCGAGGCTGACGCCGTTGCGGACGAGCAATACCGCGCGCTCTGCGATGGGGGAGGCCAACCGGCGCCAGAATACTTCGGGACCGTCGCCGTTAGGCTCCTCAGATGGAGGCGGGCAGCATGTTCAGCGCGCGCCGGTCCGCGTCGCTCGCGCTGGCCGTCCTCGCGCTGGCTCCGATCGCCACCGCCGCGCCGCCCAGAGCGCGGCTGGCACAGCAGTTGCGCGCCGACAGCCGCCTGCTCGTTCGCGCCCTCACACCCTCGCCGGAGCGCGCAGCGGCCGCGCGCGCGATCCGCCGGCTCGCGCGGACGGTGCGCAGCGTCGAGGCAGCGGTCGCGGTCGCCAAGCCCGAGCGCCTGCGCACGCGTGCCCGGGTCGACGTCCGCAGGCTGTGGCGCGCGCTCCGGTTCGCCCGGCGCTCGCTGCGCGCAGACGCCCGGGGCGAGGCGCGGCGCGCCCACCGGCACGCCCTGGCGACACGCCGGCTCCTGATCGCAGACCGCCGCGCGCTCCTGCGGCTGCTGCGTGCCCCGCCGCAGTCTCCGGAGGCGCTCCCGCCGCCGGTCCCGCCGGAGACTCCCGCGGCTGTCCCGCCGCCGGCCGTGGCGGCTCCGCCGCCCGTGCCGCCGCCCGCCCCACCGACGCCGCTCAGCTCCGCTCATGTCAGCGGCTTCGTCCCGCAGGCGCTCCCTGTCGACGACGAGCCATACAACGGCCGGGCAGCGATCGCACTCGACGATCCCAACTATCCGGTCGACGCGGACGGCGTCCGCGAGTACGAGGTCGGCGGGGAGCTCCACCCGCACCCCACCGTCCTGGGCAACTATGGCCTGGCGATGGTCAACGGCTATCGCGTGACCGGTACGGCCGAGTACCTGCGGCGCGCCGAGGCGAACGCGAATGCGCTGCTCGATCACGCGGTCACCGCAGGTGACGCGATCTTCTTCTCCTACACCTTCGCCTTCGACGTGTTCGGCAACCCGGCGGAGCGACTGCTGCCGCCCTGGCACTCCGGCATGGCGCAGGGCCAGATCCTGCTGCTGATGCACCGGCTGCACGAGGCGACGGGCGACGAGGCGTGGCGTGAGGCGGCCGATCGCGTATACGCCGGGACCTTCGCGCCGCGCTCACCCGACGCGCCGTGGTTCTGCTTCGTCGATGCCGACGGCTACCTGTGGTTCGAGGAGTACCCCACGGCCGACCCGCCGCGGGTATTCAACGGCCACAACACGGCCCTGACTGGCTACTGGAAGCACGCGCTCGTCACCGGCGACCCGGAGGCGCGCCGGCTTTTCGACGCGGGCGCCACGACGTCCCTGCACTATGCGCAGGTCCTGCGCCGCCCCGGAGACATATCGGCTTATTCGGTCCGGACACCCGTGCAGTCGGCCTTCTACCACGGCGCGCACGTCAAGCAGCTGCGTGCCAACGCGAGGATGACGGGCGACGCGAGGTTCTCGGCGCTCGCGGACGCCTACGCTTCCGACGCCGGCTGACGCGCGAGCACCAGGCGGTGGGTGCGCAGCGCCGCGAGTCGCGGGTAGAGAGCTGCCGTGCGGCCTCCGAGCCGGCGGGCGAGCGGCGGCAGGACCGTGAGTGCCTCGTCCGCGTCCAGCTGTCCCAGGCTGCGCACGAGCTCACCGCGCCGGATCCAGCGCGTCCCCCGGTTGGCACTCGGGATGCGCGGCTCCCAGATGAGCAGCGGGCGGCCGGGCGCGAGCACGCGGCGGGCTTCCTCCAGGACGTCGCCGACGGCTTCCGCGTTCGGCAGCGACGAGAGCACCACGAACAGCGTGACCGCCGTGAACCGGGCGTCGTCGAATGGCAGCGAGGTCGCGTCGGCCGTCAGGACCGTGGCGCCGGGTACGCGCCGCGCGGCCGCCGCGGCGCGGTCGCCGAGCAGATCCACGCCATAGAGGCGTTCCGGAGGTACTCCGCCGGCGGCGAGCCGCTCGAGCCACCAGCCCGTCCCGCAGCCGGCGTCAAGCACGTCGCCGGCCCGGATGTCGTCTCCCGCCAGCGCGACGCAGCGCTCGACCAGTTCCGCGCGGATCGCCTCGTTGCCAGGATTGCCGGCGTCCCACGCCCGCCGCTTGAGCGCGCTTGCGCCGTAGCGGTCGTACGCCGCTCGAACGCCCGCGCGCTCACGCTCGTCCATCGCGACCTCCGTACCTGCTCCTCAACGGAATCGACTTCCGGCTCGCCGCGCCGTAGCCGGCGGCCCGCGGGTCAGCGCGGCGACGGGCGCCGGACCGCTGCGCGCGGCCCAGTGGCCGCGGTAGTCGTCCCGCCCGGCGAGCACGTCGACGATCCGCTCCGCGGCGTGGCCGTCCCACTGTGGCGGGATCACGCGCTCGGCCGCTCGAGCGCACTCCAGCAGCTCCGGCAGCTCGGCGATCCGCGCGGGATCGAGCCCGAGGACGGTGTTCGTGCCCAGCGTGCACGTCACGGGACGCTCCGTGTTATCACGCATCGTGAAACAGGGAATGCCGAGGTAAGTGGTCTCCTCTTGGACACCTCCGGAGTCGGTCAGCACGCCGGCGGCGCTCGCCACCAGGCTGAGGAACGACAGATACGGCAGCGGGTCGAGCAGCCGCACGCGTTCCCACTCGATCCGTCCCTGCTCGAGGCGACGGCGCGTGCGCGGATGAACCGGGAAGACGACGTCGAGGTCGCCGGCGAGCGCGCTGAGCTCGCGCATCGCGTCGGCGAGCAGCGGACCGTCGACCAGCGCCGGGCGGTGCAGCGTCACGACGAGATAGCGGCCGGCGCTCAGCCCGAGTCGGGCGGGCGCGTCCTCGAGCGCGATTCGCCGGCGCAGGGCCGCGAGCGTGTCGATCATCGTGTTCCCGACCGCGAAGATGTCCCGCGCGTCGCGCCCTTCGGCGAGCAGGTGGCCCTGCGCCTCCGGGGAATGGGTGAAGAGCAGGTCGGCCAGCTGGTCGCAGACGACGCGGTTGAGCTCTTCCGGCATGGTCCGGTCGAAGCTGCGCAGGCCCGCCTCAACGTGCCCGACCGGGATCTGCAGCTTCGCGGCCGTGAGCGTGGCGGCCAACGTGGAGTTCACGTCTCCGGGCACGAGCACGAGGTCGGGCCGGAGCTCGTCCAGGATCGGCTCGAGCCCGGCGATGACCGCGGCCGTCTGGGCGCCGTGGGTCCCGGAGCCGACCTCGAGCATGTGATCCGGCTCGCCGACGTCGAGCTCCTCGAGGAAAACGTCGGACATTCCGCGGTCGTAGTGCTGTCCGGTATGCACGACGACGTGCTCGAACTGGTCCGGCACGGTCGCGAGCAGACGCACGATCGGGGCGATCTTGATGAAGTTCGGTCGCGTGCCGAAGACTGACACGATTTTTCTACGTCCCGTCACGCGAGGCGTAGTGTCCCGCGATCTGCCGATATGTGCTGCGACATGCTGACCCGACGACGTAGCCGCGCGCGGACGGCCGGAGCCCTGACAACCTGCATGCTGCTCGAGCGCTCGCAGCTGCGCGCCGACGGCCGCGTCCGCCGCGAGGTGCGCGCGCTCGCCGCGGCCGGCCATGACGTGCTGTTGCTGCACCACGGCCACAAGGAGGCCGAGGCTGCGCTGGTCGCCGACGGCGCGCGTGTGCGCAGCGTTCGCCCGCCAGGCCGAGCCGGGAACCTGCTCGACCGCCTGCCAAGCCCTCTCCGGCGACCGGCGCTCTGGGGTTGCTACGCCTGGTGTGCGACGCGCGCCCGTCCCGACGTCGTGCACGCCCACGACCTCCCGATGCTGGCTCCCGCGTGGCTGGCGGCTCGGACCGGGAGGGCCGCGCTGGTGTACGACACGCACGAGTACGCGGCCGGGTTGCCGTACCACACCCCGCTCGCACGGCGGCTGGCCGGACTGCTCCAGCGTGTCCTGGTGCCTCGCTGTGCAGCCGTGATCGCCGTGTCGGCAGAGGCTGCCGAGAAGCTGCAGCGCGACCACCGGCTCGCCATCCCGCCGGTGGTCGTGCGGAACGTCCCCACGCGCTCCTGGGAGGGCGCGCCGGGATCCAGGGCGCCGGTGACCGATCTGCGCGCGCAACTCGGCCTGGGCGCCGAGCCCCTCGTTCTCCACCAGGGAGCGGCGGCGCCGCGCCGCGGGTGCGTGCAACTGGTCGAAGCGGTCGCGGGGTTGAACGGGGTCCACGTCCTGTTCCTCGGCGACGCCGAGCCGGACACCGGCGCGGCCGTGCGCCGTGCTGCCGGCGCGCACGGCGTCTCCGGCCGCGTTCACCTGCGCTCGAGCGTGCCGCTCGAGGTGCTGCTGGGCCACACGGAGCAGGCGGACGTCGGCGTCTGCCTGTCCGACCCCGCGTGGCTCAACCACCGGCTGACCTTGTCGAACAAGCTGTTCGAGTACATCGCTGCCGGACTACCGGTCGTCGCGACGCGCGGGACGGCCACCGGCACGCTGGTGGAACGGCTCGGAGTCGGCCTCACGGTCGCGTTCGGCGACCGCCCCGCGCTCTCGGCCGGCATCGCGCGGATGATCCGCGCCCGCGAGGACCCGGCGTTTCGCGAGCGGGTCGCCGCGGCGGGACGCGACCTCAACTGGGAGCGCGAGCAGGACCGCCTGGTCGAGGCCTACCGGCGCCTGCCGAGCCGTCGCTTCAGCCGCCACGTGCCGCGCAGGACCACGTAGGCGCGCCAGGCGAGGAAGCCGTCGAGGACCAGGCGGCTGCCGAAGCGGGCCGGGAGTCGGCTCACCTCGGCCGCCAGCCGCAGCTCCGCGTGGCTGACGTCCTCCCCGGACGTCGTGCGGGCGGACCGCGGGGCCGGGCCCTCGGGGTAGGGTCGCGGATCGTGCTCGTCGTTCATCGTCAGATGTTCCTGCAAGGATCACTCCGGAAGCTGCGCTACGCGCTGCACCGCGTCCCGCCGATGCTGGGCGCGTCCGCTCGCGAGTTGGCGACGATGCCGACGATCGCGATGCTCGCCGGTGACTGGCCGACGTCCGCGCAGGCCGCGCGAGCGCGGCTCGCGCGCAAGCCGGCGGACGAGGGCGCGCTGGTGGCGCTCGCCGTGTCGCTCTGGGAGATGGGCTGCGAGGAGCAGGCGCGCGAGCTGATGCTGGGCGTCAACAGCTCCCGTGAGCCGAGCCACCTGCGTGCCGCGGTCCGTTTCTTCCATCACATCGACGAGCCCGACAGCGCACAGCTCGCCATCGATGCCCTGGGCGGTTCCGCGCCGGAGCTCGCGATCGGGGTCGGTCGTGCCTGGCGGCGCCACGGGGAGCTCGAACGGGCGGTCGCAGAGGCGGATCGCGTGCTGGCGGTGGCGCCCGGCAGCGCTGCCGCCTTGTTCCTGCGTCGCGGGGCGCTCGCCGAACAGCGGGTGCTCAGGGGAGAGTGGCACGCGAACGCCGGACCACGGCCGATCGAGCCCCTGCCTGGCAGCGTCCTGCACCTGCTTCAGCGCTCGCTTCCCGACCATCGCAGCGGCTCAACGTACCGGACCCACTACACCGTCCAGTCACAGCGCGCGCTCGGGCTCGCCCCCCATGTCCTCACGCAGCCGGGCTCGCTCGACGGCGCCGAAGAGGCCGGCGGCATGACGCACCACCGGCTCGCGCGGCGGGCGACCGCGGGCGCGCTGCTCGACGCCCGGCTGCGCGCCTACCTCGAGGCGGCATCCCCCGTGGTGCAGCGCGTCCGCCCTGCTGTCCTGCACCCCGCCTCCGACTACGTCAACGCGCTCGTCGCGTTCGAGCTCGGCCGCCTCCACGGGCTCCCGGTGGTCTACGAGGTCCGCGGCTTCCCCGAGGTGCTGCAGGGCCGCTGGGCCGGATCGCGCGCGAGCTACGAGCAGGCGCAGTGGCCGCCGCGTCATCGAGGCCGAATGCTGGCTCCGCGCCGACCGTGTGGTGACCCTCGCCGAGGTGATGAAGCGCCACATCGTCGCCCACGGCGTCGCGCCCGACCGAGTGGTGGTCGTGCCCAACGCCGTCGACCCCGAGGCGTTCAAGCCGGTCGCGCCGGACCCGGCCTGCGCGCTCGTCTCGGGATCCGCGAGGGGGAGCTCGTGCTCGGCTACGTCTCGACGCTCGGCCCGTACGAGGGCGTCGGCATCCTCGTCGAGGCGGTCGCACGGCTCGCGGCCCACGGGCACCGGGTGCAGGCGCTGATCGTCGGCGACGGGCAGGAGCGCGTGCCTCTCGCCCAGCTCGCCCGCCGGCTCGGCGTGGCCGACCGCGTCCTCCTCCCGGGCCGCGTGTCGCACGAGGAGGTGGCCTCCTACCTTGCGCTGATGGACGTCTTCGTCGTCCCGCGCACCGCCGAGGTCACGTGCCAGCTCGTCACTCCGCTGAAGCCCTACGAGGCGATGGCGGCCGGTCGCGCGGTTGTCGTGTCGCGCACCGAGGCACTGGGGGAGATCGTCGCGGAGGGCTCGACGGGGCTGACGTTCACCCCCGAGGACGCGGAGGACCTCGCGCGGGTGATCGAGGGCTTGATCGCCGATCCGGAGCGCCGCCTGGCCCTGGGTCGGCAGGCGCGCGACTGGGTGCGCGAACACCGCACGTGGGACGCCAACGCCGCTCGCTACCTCGAGCTCTACCGGGAGCTCGGCGCGGCATGAAGCTCGTCTACCCTGCGGAGCGACCGGCCGTGCGCGGCGGCCCCGCATGAACAACGACCGCATCACCGAGCTCTACAACGGCGAGATCGGGCCGCCCGACTCCCAGCGCCGCGCGCGCACGCGGATCCACTGGCTGTGCGCGCGAGCCGACGGCGAGCGGGTGCTCGACATCGGCTGCAGCCAGGGCATCGCCTCGATCCTGCTCGCGCGCGAGGGCCGCCACGTGACCGGCGTCGACGTCGAGCACGCTGCGCTCGAATACGCACGCGCGCAGCTCGAGCGCGAGGAGCCGCACGTCGCGGAGCGGGTCAGCTTCCAGTTCGCCGAGGCCGGCCGCCTCCCGTTCGAGGACGCGAGCTTCGACACGGTGCTGATGGGCGAGCTGCTCGAGCACCAGCTCGAGCCCGGCGCGATCGTCGGCGAGGCGCGGCGCGTGCTCAGGACGGCGGGGCCTTGGTCATCACCTTCCCGTACGGCATCTTCCGCTACCCCGACCACAAGGAGCCGCTGTACCTCGAGCCGGTCCTGCGCCTGCTCGAGGACGGCTACTCGGTCGAGCGCATCGAGCTGGTCGAGCGCTGGGTCGGGATCGTCGCGCGCGCTGCGCGGCCGGGATCCGAGACCGCGACGGCCCGGACCTGGGCGCGCGGGCTGGAGATCGCAGAGGCGCGCCTCGCCGACGCCGACGCCACGCTCGAGCAGCGCTGGGAGAGCCTCAAGAACACGCAGTCGCGCCTAACGGAGACAGAGCAGCGGCTGGCGGCGGCGGAGGGGCGACTGGCATTTCCGGAAGAGCAGGCCGAGGGCGCCGGCGAGTCGCCGCGCGAGGCCGCGATGCTCCGGCAACGGCTCCGCGAGACACGCGACGAGCTCGAGCTCGCGCAGGAACGCATCGCCTTCATCAGCAGCGAGCGGGAAGCGCTCGAGCAGGCGCTGCTGGCGGCCGACGCCCGCGCCGCCTCGCTCGCGGGTGAGCTCGCGACCGCCGAGGTCGAGCTCGAGGATGCGCGCGAGCGCCTCAGGTCTGATCGATTAGACCCCGACGGGTCGCCGGGCGCTGTCGGAGCCGACGCGCTGCGGGATGGCCGGCACGAGGCGGCTGCCGCGGCATTCCGGCTCGCCGCCGAGCGCGAGCCCGGGGTGGCCGGCAACTGGCTGGGGCTCGGCCGGGCGCTGCGCGGACTCAAGCGCCTCACGGACGCCCAGGAGGCGTTCGAGCGCGCCCTCGAGCTGCATCCGGGACTGCGCGATGCGCAATGGCAATCGCTGTGGGTCCTCTCCAGACTCGATCGCACGGCCGGCTTCGAGGAGCTCGCGGCGAGTCTCGGCCCGCCTGAGCGACTTCGGGCGGACGAGCTCCAGCGGCTTGCGCCGCTCGCCCTCCGCGCCGGAGCGCACGAGCTCGCGCGGTCGATCGGCGAGCGCCTGCTGGCCACCGAGCCGCTCAGCCAGACCGGGCTCGAGACCACGGCGAGCGCCCATTGGGAGCTCGGCGACGAGGGCCGGGCGGCCGAGATCATCGATCGTGGGCTCGCGACGGGCGATCCGCGGGCGGTCCGCGCCGCGCTTGGCTTCATGCGCCATACCGACGACCTGGAGCGGGTCCCCGGACTGCTGGAGACGCTCGATCCTCCGGAGGTGGCCCTGCTCGTCGAGTTCGCGCAGGTGTTCTTGCGGCGCGGCCAGCCGGTGATCGCCCGCGACCTGATCGATCGCGCCGCGACCCTCGCGCCCGGCGATCCGCTGGTGGACGACGTGCGCCGGCGCGCGCAGGACGACCTCCGCGTCCACGACGGCAGCTGGGTCCGGCCTCATCCCCGCCGCCGGGTCGAGCGGCAGCCCGGACGGGTACTGCACCTCGTCAGCCCCTCGCTTCCGCACCACACCAGCGGCGGCACGTACAGGACCCATCACATCGCTCGTGCCCAGCGCGATCTGGGACTCGACCCGCAGGTCGTCACCCCGCTCGGGTTCCCGTGGGGCGACGGCGTCGTCGGCGCACGTGAGGCCGATGTGCTCGACGGGATCGAGTACATCCGGATCCCGGATGACGATCCGGCGGACGCGGCGCTCCCCGAACGGATGGGCCGCAACCTCGACCGGCTGGTTCCACTCGTGGAGGCCCTGCGGCCCGCGGTGCTGCACCCGGCTTCCGACTACCTCAACGCGCTGCTGGCGCTCGAGCTGCGCAAGCTGTTCGACATCCCCGTCGTCTACGAGGTGCGCGGATTTCCCGAGGAGCGGCAGGTTCGCCGCGGAGGGTCACGGGCGTGCAGCGACCAGGGCGTCGGGCGCCGCGCGATGGAGCTCGGGTGCATGCACGCCGCCGACCGGATCGTGACGCTCGCGGAGGTCATGAAGCGCCACATCGTGTCCCGCGGCGTTCCCGCCGAGAAGATCCACATCGTGCCGAACGGCGTCGACCTCGACGCCCTGCGACCGGTGCCGAGGGACCGCGCCCTGGCGGCGCGGCTCGGGATCGAGGACGACGAGACCGTCCTGGGGTACGTGTCGACGTTCCATGGCTACGAGGGGATCCAGTTCATCGTGCGGGCGGTCGCGGAGCTGATCGGCCGTGGCAGGCGCGTGCGCGCGCTCCTCGTCGGCGACGGACGCGAGCGCGAGCCGCTGGAGCGCCTCGCCGCGGAGCTCGGGATCGGCGGCGCGGTGGTGTTCACGGGCCGGGTCCCGCACGACGAGGTGCTGCGCTACTACAGCCTCATCGACCTGTTCGTCGTGCCGCGCCGCGCGGAGGCGACCTCGGAGCTCGTGACGCCGCTCAAGCCGTACGAGGCGATGGCGGCCGAGCGTCCGGTGATCGTCTCGGACGTCGCCGCGCTGCGGGAGATGATCCGCGACGGGGAGACAGGACGCCGCTTCCGGCCGGAGGACCACGTTCACCTCGCCGACGTGGCGGACGAGCTCATCGCCGACCCGGCCGCCCGCCGCCGCCTCGCCGTCGCCGGCCGCGAATGGGTGACCGCCGAGCGCGCGTGGAGCAGGGTAGGCGCCGGCTATCGGACCCTCTACGAGGAGCTCGGCGCCGCCTGACGGATCGCCGTCATGGGGCGAGCACGGCTTCAGGCAGGCGCACCGGCGTCAACGTCGAGCTCTCGATCCGTCCCGACAGGCGGTCGAGCCCGGTCCTGGCCGCCGCTTCGAGCACCGCGACGCAGGGATGGCGCGCTTCGGCGGGCTGCGACAGCGCGGCCTCGAGCGAGCGCTCGATCTCCTCGGGTCCGGCATCGAGCGGCAGGCAGCTCGCCGGGCGCTCGACCTCGTCGAAGTGTGAAGTCACCTTGGCGTCATAGGCGAGGCCCACGGCCGGAGTCCCGACCCGGTGGGAGAGCAGGCAGGCGTGCAGGCGCATCGCCAGCGTCGCCGCGCTCGCGCGCAGCACGGCTGCGAGCATCTCGGCGTCGGCCGTCCACGGCAGCGTCAGCCGCTCGATGTCCTGCGGCAGTTCGCCGAGCGTCGCCTCCAGCGCGTCCTCGTCGAGCCCCGCCTGCATCGGGACGCCGACGACCGCCAGCCCGTGCCGCCGTGCCACGGGCGTGATCGCGGCGGCGACCCGTCGGTGCAGGTCCGCGGGCTCGGCGGGCTGCCACGGTCGCAGGTTGACCGCGAGCAGCGGCTTGCCGCCCGCGAGCCGTTCGAGGGCACGCGGCGGGCCGGCCTCGCCGAGCTCGAGCGCATAGACGGGATCGGGCGCCAGCTCCACCGGCGCGGTCACACCCGGCAGGCTCTCGAGCAGCCCGCGCGAGTGCGGGTCGCGGACCGAGATGCTGTCGGCCCGGTCGACGAGCCATGCGACCAGCCGCCGCGCGTCGGCGTCGCCCAGCGGGCCGACGCCGAGCCCGAACATGTGCACCGGGCGGCCGAGGATCTCCGCCAGCACGACGAGCGGCGCCCAGCCCGGGATCGAGAGCGCAGGCTCGCTGAACATTCCCGCAAGCCCGCCGGCGCGCGTGAACGCGATGTCCTGCAGCAGCCCGCCGCCGCCCAGCACCAGCGCCGAGCTCGACCGTACGACGGCCTCGGCGAGCGGCAGGTCGGACCGCGCGAACGCCGCCAGCCCGTGTGCTCGCACGACCTCCGCCGGGCGTTGTGCGGCGACGACCACGGTCAGGTCCTCGGCGGTGCGCGACAGGCGCGCGGCGATCGCCTGCAAGATCAGCTCGTCGCCCGCGTTCGCGGCCCCGTAGTAGCCCGCGACGACGATCGCGGGAGCTGCCGGCGCGGCAACCGGCAGTCGCCGGCGCCCGGGGGCGGCGTCCTCCGGCTCCGGGTCGTCGCCGCGCCAGAGGGTGGCGCGCTCCGCTATCGACAGCGCCCGCCACCCGTCGGGATCTCGGAGCAGCGCTTCGAGCACCTCGGCACGTCGCTCGGCAGAGAGGCGGCGCTCGAAGCGCGCGCGGGTGCGGAGCCCGAGCTCCCGCAGTCCGTCGGGATCGGCCAGCAACTGCTCCAGGCGCGCGGCCAGGTCGTCGCGATCGTGCGCGACCACCATCTCGGGGAGCGCGTCCGACGCTCCCGCCGGATCGAGCGAGACAACCGGGAGCCCCGTCGCCGCGTACTGGATCACGCGGCTCGGGAGCTCGAACGAGCCAAGGGCCGCGAGCCCGGGGTAGTCGTACTCGTGTCCGCGATAGTCGGCGAAGCGCTGGGCGAGGCTGATGCCGACGCGGGCGCGTGCCAGCGCCGCGACGACTTCCCCGTGGTCGCGGAGGAAGGGGCGGGCGATGCCGGCGGGGTCGGTCTCGACCTGTCCCTGGACGCGCACTTCGGCGGGCAGGCTGGCGAGCAGGCCGTAGCGACGGGCGCGCACCTGGCCCACCGTGCTGCCGAGGAAGATCGCGTCGACGTCGGCCGCGGCCGGCTCGTGCGCGTACGGGAAGGCGGTCGTGTCCGTCCAGAAGGGGAAGTTGACCCCGGTGGCGCCGTGCCGGCGTTCGTAGAAGTCGAGTACCGCGGCAGGCCCGCAGTGGAGAACCACGTCGTAGGACTCGACGACGTGCCTGTAGCCGACCTTGTAGAGCACGGGGTCGTCCGCGAACCACACGAGCGTCGTCACACCGGCGGCGCGGATCCGCTCGACGAGCCGCGGACGCAGCGCGAACGCGCGCAGGCACAGCATCGCCTCGGGTTCCCATTCGAGCATCGCGCGGACGGCCGGCCCGATCCGCTCGCGCTGCTCATCGGGGCCCGGGAAGCGGGAGCCGTGCCACACGGGTCCCGTCGCGTGCACGTCGTGACCGCGGGCGAGCAGTGCGCGTTCCAGGCTCTCGCCGACGTGGCGCTCGTTGATCGCGTCGAAGAGGGCGATGCGCACGGCGAGGGATTATGAGAGGTTGAAAGGCCGGCTCCCGCGAGTCACGCTGATCAGCTCGAGACCATGGAACACGACTCCTCACCCTTCGGCCGCGGCCGCAGCGGGCCGCGCGTCATGGTCTGCTTCGGCACGCGTCCGGAGGTGATCAAGCTGGCTCCCGTGATCCACGAGCTCCGTGGCCACGGGGGAGTGCAGACGATCACGGTGACGACCGGCCAGCATCGCGAGATGCTCGACCAGATGCTCGCGACCTTCGATCTCGTGCCGGACGTCGACCTCGGGCTCATGCGCGAGCAGCAGCTGTTGCCGGACCTGACCGCCGCCGCGATCTCCGCGCTCGGGCGCACGATCGCCTCCGCGCGCCCCGATGCGTTGATCGTCCAGGGCGACACGACGACGACGTTCTGCGCCGCGCTGGCGGCGTTCTACGCGGGAGTGCCCGTAGGTCATGTGGAGGCGGGGTTGCGCACCGGTGACGCGCGCCTGCCTTATCCCGAGGAGATCAATCGCCGCCTCGTCTCGGTGCTCGCGCGCTGGCACTGGTGCCCCACTGCGCGAAACGCGGAGGCGCTGCGGGCGGAGGGTGTCGACCCGCGCCGCCTCGCCGTCACCGGCAACACCGTGATCGACGCGCTGCTGGGGATCGCTCGCCGGCCGTTGCCGCCGTCACTGGCGGTCGCGCTGCCGCCGAAGCGCGCCGCCCGGCGAATCCTCGTCACGATGCATCGCCGCGAGAGCCAGGGCGAAGCGCAGCACGCGCTGTGCCGGATGCTCGCCGACGTCAGCCGGCGCGGCGACGTCGAGGTTCTGTTCCCGGTGCATCTGAGCCCTGTGGTCCGTGATGCCGTGTTCGACGAGCTGGCCGGTTGCGAGCACGTGCATCTGATGGAGCCGCTCGACTACCACAGCTTCGTGCACGTCCTGAGGTCCAGCGACTTCGTCGTCACCGACAGCGGCGGGATCCAGGAGGAGGCACCCGTGTTCGGCATCCCGGTACTCGTGATGCGCGATACGACCGAGCGCGGCGAGGGCGTGGACGCCGGCGTCGTCCGGCTCTCGGGCACCGACCCCGACGCGGTCCGCGCCGACATCGTCGAGCTCCTCGACGACGCGGAGAGCTACGACGCGATGGCACAGGCGGCGAATCCCTACGGCGACGGCAATGCGGCGGTGCGCATAGTGAGCGCGCTCATGCGCGACCTCGGGGTTCCTCCCAGCTCCGCCTCTCCGCGCGAGGCGCGAGCCGCGACCACATGACGACCGCGCTCGACGCCGAGCTCGCAGCCGACCCGCCGGACCTGGACAGCCAGCGCGCCGCGCTCTCCGCCGAGCGGCTCCAGAGCCCGCGGACCTGGCGGATCCTGCACTTCGGCGGCTACGCCAACGGCGGGACCGACATCGTGGCGTCGCTCGTGCGGGCGCTGCAGAATCTCGGCCACACGGTGCTCCATGTCGACACGAAGCGCACGCGCACGACGCTGCGCGCCGGTCACGTCGACTTCTCGAGCGACGCACGCGGCGGTTACGGGCCGATCTACATCCGGCTCGCGTCGATCGAGCCGATCCTCGCGAGATTCGCGCCGCAGATCATCGTCTGCAGCGCGGGAGGGCTGTGCTTCCACCCCGGCGATGCGATCGAGCTCAAGCGACGCGGGATCCTCCTGCTCGGCATCACGCTCAGCGATCCGGACGTCTTCGCGAGCGTCGTGCCGGCCGCCTCGACGTTCGACTACCACACCACGAATGCCCGCAACTCCGTGGCGATGTACCGCGCCGCGGGCGTCCGCAACACGTCCTGGCTGCCGTTCGGGATCGATCGCGACTACGTGCTCGCCGACGTGCCCGAGGCGCCGGACATGCGTGCGGACGTGATCTGTCTCGGGCATGCCAAGGGACGCACCGACCGCAACGAGACGATGCGCAGGCTCGCCGAGGTGCACGACGTGCGCGTCTACGGCAGCGGCTGGGAGCTGCCGGGCGCGGAGGTCGTTCGCGACGTGCGCCAGGTGCAGGCCGCCCGCAACGGCCGGATCCACATCAACTTCGCGAAGACCCGCGCCGGGCACGTCAACGTCAAGTGCGGCGTCTTCGAGGCGATCGCCTCCGGCGGCGTCATCTGCACGTCGCGGTTCGAGGAGATGGAGGAGTTCTTCGAGTACGGCCGCGAGATCGTCGAGTTCGCGGGGGCGGACGACCTCGCCGACACCGTGCGCGACCTGCTCGCCGACCCGGACCGCCTGGAACGGATCCGGCGCGCCGCCTTCCAGCGACTGGTGCGCGAGCATCTCTACGAGCACCGCTGGCTGAAGCTGTTCGCCGACATCGAGCGCGACCTCGACGCGCCGGACGGGATCCTGACACCCGAACGGGCTGAGATCGTCTCCGCGACGCTCGCCGCCCCCGACACGGCTCCCCGTCGCGTGGTGGTCTCCGGCTTCTACGGAGCCCGCAACCTCGGTGACGACCTGCTGCTCCGGTCCATCGCCGACGGCATCAGGGAGCGCACGCCCGGGCCGGTCGAGATCGTCGCCGCGGCCCACAACGCCGAGCGCGTGCGAGCGATGGGCATCGACGCCTTCCTGCGGCGCGACCTCGAGCAGGCGCGCGACGCGGTGGCGGGCGGATCCGCCGTGATCCTGGGCGGTGGCGGCCTCTGGCACGACCACACGTTCGCGAAGGCGGGCGGTGTGCCCGGCTGGTTCAGCGACAACCACATCTCCGTCACCGGGCTCGGCGTGCTCCCGCTGATGGCGAAGATCTTCCAGCGCCAGCTCCACGTGTTCGGGATGGGGGTCGGGCCGCTCGACGACCCCGACGCCCAGGCGGTGGTGCGCTTCATCGCCGAGCAGGCGGACTCGATCACCGTTCGCGACGACGCCTCCGCGGCGCTGCTTGGCCGGATCTCTCAGGACAGGCTGGCGGTCTCGCGGATGCCCGATCCGGTCTACGGGCTGCGCCTGCCCGAGCCGGTCGTCCCGGACGCCGTGAGCCGCATCCGCGCCGGATGGCGGTTGATCGCCGTCAACCTGCGCCCGTGGGCCGAGGCCGGCCGGCTCGGAACCTACGCCGCGGTCGCGCAGGCGCTGGCGAGCGTCGCGGAGGGCGGGGACGTCGCCTTCGTCGGCGTGCCGATGCAGGCAGGCGAACGCGTCGACGACGACGCGATCCGCGCGGTCTTCGACCAGCTCGGCAGCAGCGCGCCGACCGTCGTCCTGCCCCATGAGTCGAGGGTCGAGGAGGTGCTCGGCGCGCTGGCGGCCGCCGATGCGGTCCTGTCGATGCGGCTGCACGCTTCCCTGCTGGCCCATCGCCTCGGTGTGCCGGCGATCGGGCTCGCCTACGACCCGAAGGTGTCGGCGCACTTCGCCGAGCTGGGCCTCGCCCACCGCAGCCTGCCGCTCACTGCGCCGGCGGACGAGATCGCCGCCGGCCTCGGCGCCGTGCTCGGGCTCGGCGGCATCGTGGAGGTCGAGGTGAGCCGGCATGTCGAGCGGCTCGAGGAGGGCGCCACGGCAGCCCTGGACGCCCTCGCCGCGCAGCTCGCCGACGCGCCGCCGATGGCGCTGCCGACCGATGGGCGCGACTGGCTCGCACCGCCACCGGAGCCGGAGTCGTCCGCGGAGCATCAGCCGCTGCTGCCGGATCTGCCGGATCAGACCGACCTGGGCTGAGCGCGGCTACCCGACCCCGTCGCCGGACCTGTTCAGCGGGTGCCGGACGGCCTTCCTGATCTTCCACCAGCGCCGCGCCAGCCGGTAGGCGCGCCCCGCTCGCAACGTCTGCAGCTGGGTCGTGCGCGTGGCGAGGCTGGCCCGCTGGTCGCGCAGTTCCCGCTGGAGCTCCGCGACCCTGGCGGCCTGCACGCGAGCATCCTCGCGCAGCTCGCGGCGCTCGCCGGCGCTCTCCGCCGCCCGGCCCGTGTGCTCGGCCAGTTCGAGTCGGCTCTCGCGCAACTGGCCGGCCAGCGCGCGCGCCTGCTCGCGATGCCGCTCTGCCTCGTGCAGGAGCGCGCGGCCGTCCTCGCGCACCTGCGCGAGCCGGCGCTCGGCCTCGCCATGACGTCGCATCGCGTCGTCGAGCCGCAGGCGCTCCTCGGCAAGTGAGCGCTCCGCATCGACTCGGCGGGCGGTCTCGGTCGCGAGCGCCGCGCGCGCCTCGTCCAGCGCCCGCGCCAGCTCCTCGCTTCGCTCCCCGGTCGCAGCCAGGCGTGATTCCAGGTCGGCGATCGCGTCCTTGCGCTCGCTGGATTGCTGGTCGAGCCGAGCCACCTGCGCCGTCAGCGCCTCCCCCCGGGTCGAGAGCTCGTGCTCGCGGGCCCGCGTCTCCTCGAGGCGCGCGGCTTGCACCGCGTGGGCGTCGTCGAGCTCGTCGAGCCGGCGTTCGGCGATCTCGAGCAGCGCGGTCCAGGGAGCCGTCGACCCGCGCTCGGCGCCGGGCTCGACGGCGACGATGCCGACCCATCGGTCGCCGTCGACGACCTCGATCGGCCGCAGGCGAGGCGCCAGCACCGCGAGCAGCTCGAGCAGCGAGCTGCGCGGCCGGCCGCGGTCGCCGCGCGGGGCTTCGAACGGGTTCGTCACCACGACACGGCCGCGGGAGCGCAGCAGCCGCCGCGCGTGGTCGAGCAGCTCGCCCGGGTCGCCTGCCTGCTCGAGCACGTCGGCGAGCAGCACTGTGTCGAAACCTTCGTCGCCGCCGGAAAGGGCGGCGGGATCGCCGGCCACCAGGGTGACCCGGGCCTGCGTCTCGGCGTTCTCCTCGGACAACCTCGCGCGGGCCTGCTCGAGCGCTGTGACGTCCCGGTCGAAGCCGGTCACGCGGACTCCCGCCCGGGCGAGCGCGACGATCGCGAGACCCTGCCCGCAGGCGATGTCGAGCACGTCGTCGCCCTGCGCCGCCTTCCACATCCATTCGAGCCGATCGCCACCGACGCGTCGCGACCGCAGGTCGCCGCCGCGGTCGGGCACGCGCCTGCTCGGACGGCCGCGGCGCTCGGACCGCAGGGCCGGCGCCGCGGGGGCCGCCGGCTGCCGCGTGGCCCGCCAGGTCCAGCCTGGAAGGGCCTCGAGCCGGCGCGCACGCCGCGCGCTCAGCGTCCCCCTCCGCCGCAGCTTGCGCTGCGATTGAACCCAGGCGCCGAGGCCGATGCCTCCGACCACGAGCGAAGCCGGCACCGCTGCGCTGCCGGTGCGGAGCGCGAGCGCCTCGAGCTGGGCGAAGGACGCCTCCCAGGCCGCCTCCGTCACCAGGGCTTCACCATCGCGGAGGGGCGGCAGCCCCGCTTCGAAGTCGATCGCCAGGATGACGTGACCGTGCCACTCGGTCAGGAAGCGCCATTCGCAATCGAGCGAGTCGAGCGCCGACCTGAGCTCGGCAAGGCTCAGATGGCTCGCCCATCCCTGGGCCACCCGCGTTGCGAGCCGCTGCCCTGTGCGGCGGTCGCTGTAGCTGACGATCGCGCGGCGCGCGACGGCGTCGATGCCCGCGAGCGCTGCGGGCGCGTCATGCAGGTACTCGAGCACGCCGCTGCACACGGCCAGGTCATAGCGTTGCCCGGTGTCCGGCCAGCGGCCCGCGTCCAGGTCGCAAGCCAGCACGCCCGGACCGGGAACGATGTCGCACGGCTGGTACGTGCAGTCGGGCGGGAGATGATCGCGCAACGTCTGCGCACCGGCGCCGAGGTCCAGCACGGACGCGCGAGGGGGCACGTAGCCGGCGATCATGCGGTTGCGCTCGTCCCAGCCGGACCGTCCCTGCGCGGTGCGGGCCCAACGTGCCGAATCGCTCTGCGGGGCCGAGCCCTTCGCCTGCACGGAGTTGCTCGACTGTAGCGATCCTGGGGGACGCCGCGCGCAGAGGCGTCATAACCTGCCGTACGTGCGGCCAAGCCGGTGCATGCTCGCGAGCCTGCTCGCGCTCGCGATGATCTGGACCGCGGGCTGCGGCGGCGGAAAGGACCCTGCGCGGCAGGCGTCGACACCGAGCCCGTCCCCGACCCGTACGGCCACGGAGCAGACGTCGACGGGGGTCGACGCCGCGCGCATCAACAGGGCACGCGATCGGGTCGTCGGCGCGTGCGGCAAGCTCACCGAATCGGCAGGCGATGAAGCCGCGCTGCGGACGCTCCGGCGGGCGGCGCGCACCTACGTCGACGCCTTCGAGGCTGCGCCGGACGAGCCGTTCCGCCGCGGCCCCAACTCGCCGGAGATCACGATGCGGCAGCTTCTGAGGGCGACGGGAGCGTACGTCCGGAACTCGTGCGGCGGAGGCGAGGCGGATTCCGTCGCCGACCGGCTCAGCGAGCGCGCCGCCGATAACCCGGAGGGTTGACGCCCCGCTCGATTCAAGACATCCTGCGCGACGTGCTGGAGCGCGAGCGGCCACCCGCCTCGGACCCCGGCGGGACGGCTCCTGATCCGGCGTCGCCCGACGAGGTGCTCGCGCGGCTCGCGCCGGAGGACATCGCGGCGCTGGCCGCCGCCGTCGCCGGGGTCAAGGTCCGTCTCGCGCGCGAGGACATCGTCGCGCTGGCGGCGGAGATCGCGAAGGCCCTGCACGAGAAGTTCCGCAGCCCGAACTTCCAGTTCGACGTGCTCCATCGCCTGCCCTACTCACAGGACAGCGCCGCTCACGTGTCCGAGCAGATGGCGGGCGCGATGAAGATCCCGGGCAAGGAGAACCACCTCAAGTACGGGCTCGCGCGGATCGGTGACGGACTCGTGCTCGAGTTCGGCGTCTTCAAGGGGCAGAGCATCAACCAGATCGCCGCGGCGATCCCCGATCGCGAGATACACGGCTTCGACAGCTTCGAGGGCCTGCCGGAGGACTGGACCGGCTACAACGTCACGACGAGCGCGTTCGACCAGCAGGGCAAGCTGCCGGCGGTCAAGGAGAACGTCTCCCTGCACAAGGGCTGGTTCAGCGACAGCCTGCCGCCGTTCCTGCAAGCGCATCCGGAGCCGGTCGCCTTCGTGCACGTCGACTGCGACCTGTACTCCTCGACGAAGACCGTCCTCACCGCTCTCGCCGGGCGGATCCGCGAAGGCACGGTGATCGTGTTCGACGAGTACCACAACTTCCCGCACTGGCGCCAGCACGAGCACAAGGCGTTCATGGAGTTCTGCGCGGAGTTCCACGTCGACTTCGAATACATCTCCTACAACAACCTGCAGGCCGCGGTACGGATCAACGCGATCGGAGCCTCGGGCTGATGTCCCGACAACTGGTCTCCTCACGCCCTGTCCGAACATCTCGCGAACGTGCTCGACAGGACCGAGACGCGCTACGACCCCTCACCCCACCTTGTGCTCGAGAACGTGTTCCCGGACGACTTCTACGCGACGCTCAAGCAGCAGCTGCCGGCGAACAAGAGCACCTACAAGGGCTGGGCCATCGGGCAGGCGCAGGGCAGGACGCATTACCAGCAGCGCAAGCAGATCTACATCCACAACCGCGGGATGCTCGAGCGGATCGACTTCGCATCGCAGGACGTCAAGGACTTCTGGCTGAAGTTCCAGACGTGGTACATGAGCGAGGACCTCCGGAATCTCATGCTGTCGCGATTCGAGCCGGAGCTGAAGGAGCGCTTCGCGGGCAACGTGATGCCGGGCGATGGGACCGTGGTCACCAACGGGATGATCAACTTCCACGAGGCCGGCTACTTCATCGGCCCGCATCCCGACACCAAGGACAGGATCGTCACGGCGATCTTCTACCTGGCCGAACCGGGAGCGCCCGAGAACCTGGGCACGAAGTTCTACCGGCCGAAGGACCCCGCCTACAACTCGACGAAGCACGGCGACTTCGACGACTTCGACCAGGTGTCGATCGCGCCGTACCGGCCGAACTCGGCCGTGTTGTTCCTCCGCACCCCGAGGTCCTACCACGGGGTCGAGCCGATCTCGGAGGAGCAGAGCTCCCAGTCGGAGCGGTTCGCGCTGCAGTACATGCTGATCCACAAGCCCTGAGTCGCACGTATCATCAGCGCCATCGAGAACCGACGTGTGATCGAGACCGGGACGGACGGCCACGAGGCCGGCAGCGTCGTGACGCTGCCGACGCGTTTCGCGTGGTGGCGCGCGTCCGTGGCTGAGATGCAGGAGCAGGAGGCTGCCGCTCGCCGCCGCACACGCGAGCTGAGCCTGCAGCTCGCGGCGGTAACCGTTGAGCTGCGGCGGGCAGAGGCGAAGCTCGCGGTGAGCCGTCGCGCACTCCACGACAGCACCGAGCGCGAGCGCGTGCTCCGTCGCCGTATCGGCGACGAACGCCGCGTGTCGGCCGGCCGCGATCGCCGCCTGGCGGCGATCGAGGCGAGCCGCGGCTACCGCTTCCTGCGCTTCACCTGGCGGCTGCGCGGTGCGCTGCGGCACCCGGTGCGAGCGCTGCGCAGAAATCCGTGACCGCTCCGCGCACGGGGGAGGAGCCTGGTGAAGCACTTTTCGAGTTCCGTCGTCCAGCCGATCCTGGCCGCGGTGCGGCCGTCCACGATCGTGGAGATCGGCGCCGAGGCCGGTGGCCATACGACGCAGCTCGTTCGCTGGGCCGAGGAGCATGATGCGCGCCTGCACGTCATCGATCCGGCGCCCGGATCCGCGGTCCGCGCGCTGGCGCGGCAGCACCCGGACGCCTGCGTGCTGCACAAGGGGCTGAGCCTCGAGGCGCTCCCGCGGATCGAGCGCCCCGACGTCGTCCTGATCGACGGCGACCACAACTGGTACACGGTGTACGAGGAGCTGCGGCTGATCGAGCGCCGGAGCGCGCGCTGGCCCGTGACGCTGCTGCACGACGTCTCCTGGCCCTGGGGGCGCCGCGATCTGTACTACTCCCCGAAGACCGTCCCCGAGGAGTGGCGCCAGCCCTTCGGCACCGGCGGGATCGTCCGCGGCCAGTCCCCGCTCTCGGCCGATGGCGGCTTCGGCGGGCGGCGGGCCAAGGCGCTTCACGAGGGTGGTCCGCGCAACGGGGTGCTCACGGCGGTGGAGGACTTCATGCGGGTGAGCGAGCTCGACCTGCAGTTCTTCGCGGTGCCCGGCCCCGGCGGGCTCGGGATGCTGTTCGAGCGCGCGCGCCTCGACGACGATCGGGCGCTCGCGGAGGTCGTCGAGGGGGTGCATGACCCCGCGTTCGCCGTGCGGCTCACGCCCGGCTATGCGAGCCGCTACTTCGACGGCGCGGCGCAGCGGACGCCGGCGATCGAGCTGCGGTGGCCGAGCGGGACCGCCGATCACGAGTACCGCGTCCTGCTCCGGGACGACACCGACGGCCGCTACGTGATCAAGCAGGCGGTGGGCGCTCCCCCCTACGGCCTGCGGCCCGAGACGCTCGATCCCTCGCATCTCTACCGGTGGCGCGTGCAGGGCCGCGATCGCGAAGCGCCGCAGTGGCGGAACCTGTTCCCGGATCTGCTCCTTCCCGAGGATCCGCGCGGCGCGGGTCCAGGGCTGAGGACGGCGGTCAGCGCTCCGGTGCGCGCGCAGGCGCTGCTCACGTGGGACGGCGTCGGTGCGCCGGCGTACCGTGTGATGATCCGCGACGACGAGACGAAGGACGTCGTGTCCAACGACGCCATCCAGGGCACGGCGTATGCGGTGGACTGGTCGAAGCTCGACCCGCGGCGGCTCTGGGGGTATCGCGTCCAGGCCCTCAAGGAGGGCGGCTGGGCCGATCTCGTCAAGTACCGGACGCTGCATCCTCCGGTGGAGCTCCTCGGGAACGGCGATCTGCCGCCGTCCGAACCGGACGTGAGCTTCACCCACGTGATCCTCACGCGCTTCAGCCTCCGCACCAGCGGGGTGGGCTTTCGCGGGGAGTGGGAGCCCGGCTGGCTCGAGCACCGGCTGGAGCTGTTCGAGCGCTACTGCCTGCCGTCCGTCCTGTCGCAGACGTCGCAGGACTTCACCTGGGTCGTCTTCTGCGATCCGGCCACGCCCGGCGAGATCGTCGACCGCCTGCGCGGCTACAGCGAGCGGATCACCGTGGCGGACTGTCGCCGCACCTCGGGCTTGCGCGGGAACCATCCCGACGACCTCAGGGACCTCGACCCCTACATCGACCCGGACGCCAAGGTCGTCATCTCGACACGGCTCGACAGCGACGATGCCCTCAACCGCGGCGCGATCGCCCAGATCCAGCGTCACGCCGGCGCCTTCTGGGGATCCTCCGAGGAGCTGCTCCTGCACTCGTTCCCGCTCGGCTGCAAGTTCGACGCGGTGAACGGGCTCGTGTACCGCAGCCGCTACCAGCAGAACGCCTTCCTCAGCCTCTTCGAGCGGCCCGGGAACAACGTGCAAGGGGTCATGCGCGACAGCCACACCAGGCTCGAGAAGCTCTGTCCCCTGGAGCGGGACTTCTCCTTGCTCGGGTGGCTGCAGGTCCTGCACGGAGGCAACGTCAGCAACCACCTCACGCGCCAGGACGTGCAGGCCGACGACCTCGACCTCGACGCGCTGTTCGGGGTCGCGGGGCCTTAGGCCGGTCGGACCGCGCTCCGCGTGGGTGAGCGGCGCGGGCCGCTCCGCCGCCACGTACCCGGCGCGAGCTGGCGCAAGCGCGCGAGCAGCGTGTCCAGGCGATCCAACTCGAGCGGGTCGACGTTCCCGCGGATCGAGAGCAGCAACCCCATCCCGTCGCGCTCCGTACGGTGCGCCGTGGAGAGCAGGAAGTCCGCGATCCGGTCGTCGGCCGGCGACGGCGCTCCGGCGACCCCGAGCGAGCGCATCACGCCGACGAACCGCCGCCTGACGTCATCACCGCTCTGGCCGAGCCGCTCGGCCACGACGTCCGGGCTCTCGCGGCGGATGGCCAGCGCCTCGAGCAGCTCGAGATCGGCCTGCTCGAGCGTCGTCAGCGCTTCGAGCAGCCGGGCGCGCTCGGTGCGCGGCCCCCAGAGGCCCCGCACGAAGCCGGCGAGGCGCTTGACCTCGGCGCCCGGCATGACGTTCGCGACGACGAGCAGGACGGGGAACACCAGCGTCAGCGCCACCTTGGCCGCGAGCTCGAGCCCGTCCGGCAAGGCCCGAGCGGCGAGTCCCAGCGCGACGCAGGCGATCGCGATGCCGGTCAAGCGTGCGAAGCGGGCCGCGCTCAGGGGCAGCGGCGTGGGCCCGCGCCGGCCGAGTATCAACAGGACGGGGATACCGAACGCGGGTCCGAACGCCGCCGAGGCAACGGCGCCGTACACGCCGTAGGCCGGCGTGAGCAGCAGCGCGCTTCCGACCGTCAGCACAGCCGTGACGATCACGATCCGCCGCAGCTGCTTGATCTTCTCCGGGAAGCGCGACATGCGGTAGATCAGCCCCTGGGCGCCGCTGAACGCGGCGACAAGGGCGAACAGCTGGATCAGCAGGGCGGCATTGGCGTAGCTCTCGGGGACGATCTGCACGATCACGTCGACCCAGATCGCCAGCGCGACGACGTTCCAGGCCGCCAGCATCATGTAGTAGCTCACGATCCGCTCACGGGCGAAGTCGGCGGAGTTGTCGCGGTCGAGCGCCGCCCGCATGGGCCCACGCGAGAGCGGCCCGAACGCGTACATCGCACCGCCCGCGGCCAGCGACGGTATGCGGCTGAGCCGTGTCGCGACGGTGTAGAGCGCGAGATCCCGGTTGGGTACGTAGAGCGAGAGGACGTAGAGGTCGGCGTGCCGGGTCGCGAAGCCCGGCAGCGTGATCGAGACGTAGGGCAGTCCACGCCGGCCGAGGTGCGCGACAGCGTCTCGCTGGAACGCCAGACGGTAGCGGTGGCGCGCCAGCCAGAGGCCGAAGGCGCCGGCGGCCGCGTGGCCGAGCGCGATGCCCGCCATCGCGCCGGCGACGCCGTGGCCCGCCGAGGCCAGGGCGGCCGCGGCGCCGAGCGACACGGCCCAGTAGCCCGCCTGCAGAGCCACGTAGCGCGCCGGGCGCCGCTCGAAGCGGGGCACGCTCGTGACCATGCGCCAGACGGTGGCGAGCCCGCCGACTGCCGTCGCCCACACGATCGCCGCGCTGTCACGCGTGTCGCCGAGCAGGAGGTTCGAGAGCGGGTCGGCGAGCGGGATGCTGAGCAGCGTCAGGCCTGCGGTGAGCAGGAGGGCGATCGACATGCCGGTGCCCAGCAGCTTCCGCGGGTCGCCGGCCGGCGGGCGTGGCGGCTTGTCCTCGAGCTCCTCCTCCTCGCCCCCGTCGTCGACGTCCGCGCCGGCGCCACCGCCGCCGCGTCCGGCGAACGGGAGCGCCAGCATCGTGCCCGTCACGAAGCCGAGGTTGCACAGGTGGGTGATCAGGCTCGAGAAGAAGAGCAGGATCGCCAGGCGCCCGACCCCGTCGACCGGCAGGACGCGCGTGAGGACGGCGATCTGCGCGAGCCCGTACATCGAGCTCAGGACCGCGCCGAACACGTAGATCGTGCTGTGGCCCGCGAGGCGCCGCCCCAGCGTCTGGAGCGCGCCGGGAGGGTGAGCGGTGGCGCGACCCTTGGCTGCCTCCATCCCGGCTCGATGATAAGGCGCGGAGGACCGGCGCGGGGGGATCACGGCGAGGGGAGCCGGCCCCGCGTGCTCGCCGGCCTCAGCAGCAGCCGGCCGACGCGGGATGGGGTCCGCGGGGCGCAGAAGCGCTCCTGGAGCAGATATGGGAACGCGATCGCCACCGCGCGATGCGGCCGGTAGGTGCCCTTCGTCACGCGCACGGGGTAGCCGAGCTCCCGCAGCAGCGAGATCATCGGCGTGACGTGCACGGGCTGCTGCAGGTCGTCGTCGCTGGTGAAGAGCTCGATCTCCGGCCGGTGCGGGGAGCGGCGCACGGCGTCGAAGACGACCTCGTCGAGCCAGCCGAGATCGTCGGGCGAGAGCGAGCCGGCGATCAGCCGCGCCACGCTCCCCGCCGGCACCTCCTGCGTGAGGTACGTGGCGATCCGGGTCTGCGGAGCCCCTGCCAGGACGCTGCCGTAGCCGTGGCGGACGCCGTAGTAGAGCGCCGCGGTGCCGCCCTTGCTGGAGCCCGTGAGCACCACGTCCGAGCGATCGAGACGCAGCTCGGCCAGGAGCGCGTCGAGCATCCGCACGACGGATCGCTCCACCAGCAGGTCCTTGTCGGCGCCGAGGTAGTAGCACCCGCGCTCGCCGAGGTCGTCGAGCACGTAGACCCGGTGAGCGCGCGTCTCGTCGAGCGCGTTTACGTAGTTGTACCGCCACTCGTTCGCCGGATGGAAGCCCGAGAACACGACGATCAGCCGGCGCGCTCTGCGGCGGCCCTCGAGGAAGAGGTGGCGAACGGGATGCTCGGCCTCGAACACCCGCTCGCGGCTCAGGTCCAGCGGCATGGATCGATGAGGATAAGTCCCCCGCTTCGCCGCGGCGCGGGGCCGGCCTAGAGCTGCTGCACCTTCTCGTCCCGCAACACGCGCGTGATGCCGCGCAGGTCGAGCACGGCAGGCGACTGTTCCACGATCGCGCCGTGATCGACTCCCGGGTGCGCGGTCACGATCACCGCAAGGTCGATCTCGCGGCCCAACTCGGTGCTGCGCAGCCCGAACTGCGGCAACTCCGCCACGTGCGGATCGTGGTAAGCGATGTCGCCGCCGCGCTCCCGCAGCAGGTCGATGATCTTCAGCGCCGGCGCCTCGCGCAGATCACCGACGCCGCCCTTGTAGCTGACGCCGACGACCAGGATCCGCGACCCCCGCACCGGCTTGCCGGCGTCGTTGAGCGCGCGCTCGATCTTCTCCAGGCAGAAGTACGGCATGTGCTTGTTGACCTTGCCGGCGAGCTCGATGAACTCGGTCACCATGTCGTACTCGCGCGCCTTCCAGGTCAGGTAGAACGGGTCGACCGGCAGGCAGTGCCCGCCCATCCCCGGGCCTGGATCGAAGCGCGTGAAGCCGAACGGCTTGGTCGCGGCGGCGTCGATGACCTCCCAGATGTCGATCCCCATGCGGTCGGCGAGGATCGCCAGCTCGTTCACGAGCGCGATGTTGACCGAGCGGTAGATGTTCTCCAGGAGCTTGGACAGCTCGGCCACCTCGGGCGTGGAGACCGGCACGAGCTCTTCGCAGACGCGCCCGTAGACCTCCAGCGCCCGTTGCGTGCAGCCGGGAGTGAGGCCGCCGACGACCTTCGGCGTGTTGCGCAGCGTGTAGTCGGTGCGGCCGGGGTCGACTCGCTCCGGGGAGAACGCGAGCGCGAAGTCCTCCCCGGCGATCAGGCCGGACTCCTCCAGGAGCGGCACGAGATGTTCGCGCGTCGTACCCGGGAACGTGGTCGACTCGAGCACGACGAGCTGGCCCTTCGCGATCACTCCCGCGAGCGTCTGCGCGGCGCCCAGCAGCGGTCCGAGATCCGGTTCCCGGTTGCGATTCAGCGGCGTCGGGACGCAGATCAGGATCGCCTCGGCCTCGTGCAGGTCGACCGCGCGCGTCGTGAACTCCAGCCGGTCGGCGATCGGCGCCAGCACCGCGGACGGGATGTCCTCGATGTGCGAGCGGCCCTCGCGCAGGCCCGCGACCTTGCCCGGGTCGATGTCGACGCCGATGACGTGCTCCCCCGCCTCCGCGAACGCGACCGCGAGGGGGAGACCGACGTAACCCAGCCCGACGATTCCGATGCTCACGGGGAACACGGTATCGACGCCACCGGAGACCCCGCCGAGTCTACGCCTGCTCGTACGCCGCGATCTGGCGCAGCGTCTCCGCGCGCATGTCCGCTCCATCGCGGTAGCCGGCGTACCACGACACCGTGGCGTCGAGACCGGCCGCGAGGTCCCAGCCCGGCGCCCAGCCGAGGCGCTCGCGGGCGCGCCCGGAATCCAGCCGCAGCATCGGCGCCTCGCCGCCCGCGGCGTCACCCGGCGTCTCGCTGACCTCCAGCTCGCCCGGCCAGCGCGTGCGCAGCTGCTCGACGACCCAGCCGACCGGACGCGCGTCCTGCTCCGCCGGGCCGAAGTTCCACGCGCCGCCCGGATCGCCGCCGAGCAGCCGCTCGGCGACCGTCAGATAGCCCGCGAGCGGGCACAGCACGTGCTGCCACGGCCGTACCGCGTCGGGCGCGCGCACCGTCACCGGATCGCCCGCGAGCGCGGCGCGCATGCAGTCCGCGACGAGCCGGTCCGGCGCCCAGTCGCCGCCGCCGATCACGTTGCCGGCGCGCACGGTCGCCAGCGGCAGCCCGAACGCGCGGTAGGCGGTCGCGACGTGCTCCTGCGCCGCCTTGGAGGCCGAGTAGGGATCCTCCCCGCCGAGCGGGTCGTCCTCGCGGAACGGGGTCCCGCGGCCGTCGTTGCGGTAGCACTTGTCGCTCGTGACGACCACGACTGCGCGCGGCGCGGCCTCGGCGCGCAGCGCCTCGAGCACCTTGGCCGTGCCGGTGACGTTGATCGAGAACGTCTCGACGGGCTTGGTCAGGCCGCGGCGGACGAGCGCCTGCGCGGCCATGTGGATCACGACCTCCGGGCGCGCGCGGGCCACCGCGGCGCGCACCTCGCTCTTCGAGCGCACGTCCCCGCGCACGTCGCCGGCCATCCCGTCGTCGACTTGCGCGACCTCGTAGAGCGACGGCTCGCTCACCGGCCCGGCGCTGAAGCCGTGCACCTCGGCGCCGAGCGACTGCAGCCACAGCGCCAGCCACGCGCCCTTGAAGCCCGTGTGGCCGGTGAGCCACACGCGCCGGCCCTCCCAGGACGCGCGGTCGGGCATCGGGGTCAGCGGGAGAGGAGCTCGAGGTCCGCGTCCACCATGAGGCGGATCAGCTCCTCGAAGCTCGTCCTCGGCTCCCAGCCGAGCACGCGCTTGGCCTTGGCCGGGTCGCCGACGAGCAGGTCGACCTCCGCGGGCCGCTTGAAGGCGTCGTCGATCTTCACGTACGGCTCCCACTCGATCCCGACCTGGTCGAACGCGATCTCTACGCAGCGGCGCACGGTGTTCGTCTCGCCCGTGGCGATCACGAAGTCCTCGGGCGTGTCCTGCTGGAGCATCAGCCACATCGCCTCGACGTAGTCCTTCGCGTAGCCCCAGTCGCGCCTGGCGTCGAGGTTGCCGAGCCGCAGCTCGTCGCGCTGACCGAGCTTGATCGCCGCTGCGTGCCAGGTGATCTTGCGCGTGACGAACTCCAGCCCGCGGCGCTCACTTTCGTGGTTGAAGAGGATCCCGGAGCACAGCGGCATGCCGTAGGACTCGCGGTAGTTGACCGTGATGAAGTGGCCGTAGACCTTCGCGACGCCGTACGGCGAGCGGGGGTGGAAGGGCGTCGTCTCGGTCTGCGGCGTCTCGATCACCTTGCCGAACATCTCGCTCGAGCTCGCCTGGTAGAAGCGCGCCTCCGGGCAGACCTCGCGCACCGCCTCGAGCAGGCGGGTCACGCCGACGCCCGTGAACTCCGCCGTCAGCGTCGGCTGTGTCCAGGAGACGGCGACGAACGACATCGCCGCCAGGTTGTAGATCTCCTCGGGGCGGGAGGCACGCAGCGCGTCGACGAGCGAGCGCTGGTCGAGCAGGTCGCCCTGGTGCAACGTGATCCGGTCGCGCAGGTGCTCGATGCGGTCGAACTTCTCCGTCGAGGAGCGGCGGACCATGCCGTGGACCTCGTAGCCCTTCTCCAGCAGGAGCTCGGCGAGGTAGGACCCGTCCTGCCCCGTGATGCCCGTGATCAGGGCCCGCTTGGCGCTCACTCGGCCGTCACTCCTTCCTGCTCGCGCAGCCATCGCGCGGTCGCGCGGATGCCGTCACGCAGATCGGTCTTCGCCCGCCAGCCGAGCAGCCGCTCGGCCTTCTCGACCGAGGGCCAGCGGCGCTGGACGTCGACCTGGAAGCTCGGCAGGTGCTCGAGCTCGAAGTCCGCCGGGTCGTTGCCGGCCGCCTCCCAGCAGAGCGCGGCGATCTCGGCCACCGTGCGCTCGTCCGACGCCGAGATGTTGAAGTCCTCGTTCAGGCCGCGCGCGTGGCCCGTGGCCGTGACGATCCCGTCGGCGATGTCGTCGACGTGCGTGAGCGTGCGCGTCTGCTCGCCCGAGCCGAAGATCGGCAGCGGCGCGACGCCGCCGAACGACTTCTTGATCAGGTCGGGCACGGCGTGCGCGATGCCCGGCTCGGCGTCGGGCAGCTCACCCGGCCCGTAGGCGTTGAAGGGGCGGCAGATCGTGTAGGGCAGGCCGTGCTCGTCGTGCGCCGCGCGGCAGTAGATCTCGCCCGTGAGCTTGGAGAAGCCGTACGCCGAGAGCGGGAAGGGGCAGCGGTCGATGTAGTCCTCGGGCGTCGGGAACTCCTCCGCGCGCTCGAACACCATCGAGGAGCTGACGTAGGTGAAGCGCTCGACGTCCTGCTCGAGCGCGGCCCGGAAGACGGCGTTGTAGAGCGCGTTGTTGACCTCGGTCAGCGTGTGCGGAAGCTTGTGGAAGTTCGCGATCCCGCCGACGATCGCGGCGAGGTGGATCACGTGCGTGCAGCCCGCGATCGCCCGGCGCGCCTCGTCGAGCTCGCGCAGGTCGCCCGTGTGGACCGCGCAGCCCTCGCGCATCCAGGTCGGCGCCGGGCGCTGGTCGGAGACCCGCACCTCCCAGTCGGGGTCGCGCAGCAGCCGGCGCACGACGGCGGCGCCGATCGTGCCCGCACCGCCTGTGACGAGGACGCGGTTCATCGGCGCAGGAGGCTAGCGGGGGTGCGCCTCGCGGACCGCGGTTGCTCGCCGGGCGCGGCTGAGGCTAAGGTCGGCCAGCATGCCGATGCCTCGCCCCATCCGGTTCCTGGGCCGCCTCCCCGGCCTCAGCCGTCACGAGCTCATGACGCTGCGCGCCCTGCGCGCCGAGCACGGCCTCCATGACGCCGTCGCGCTGCGGATGCGCAAGCACCTCGACCTGGAGGCGGTCGACAGCCCGTGGGTGAGCGAGGCGGGCAACCAGCTCTCGGTGCTGGGTGGCCTCGTGCCGGCGGTCGCGGGGCTCGAGGAGGCGCGCGATCTGCTGGGGGACGGGCACGACGTGCTCGTCGAGCGGACCGAGCGGCTCGCCCGCGACAACCACCACCTCGGGCTCCGGCTCGAAGCGATGGAGTCGCTCGAGGCCGAGGCGCGGACGACGCGCGACGTGCTCGCGATGACGGCGTTCGTGAGCCGGCTGCCGCAGCAGGAGCTGCCCGTGTCCGTCATCACCACCACCCGCGGCAGGCCCGCGCTGCTGCGCCACGCGATCGAGTCGGTGCTCGGGCAGACCCACCGGGCGTGGCAGCTCGTGATCGCGCACGACGAGGACGACGCCGAGACGGCGGCGGCGATCGCGAGCTTCGAGGACTCGCGGATCGTCGCCGTCGACCGGCAGGGCGCGGCCCGGTCGGAGGCGCTCAACCTCGCGCTGGAGCTGGCGACGGGGGATGTGATCACCTACCTCGACGACGACAACGCGATGCTGCCGCACTGGCTGGCGGCGGTCGCATGGGTGTTCTCCGAGGAGCCCGGCGTCGACGTCGCCTACGGTGCGCTCGTGCGCCAGGACGCGGCGGGCGCGGTGCCGCTGCTCCAGCTCGCGCCGTGGGATCCACTGCGGCTCGAGCACGAGAACCTGATCGACCAGAACGCGCTCGCGCACCGGCGCGGGATCCCCGAGGCGCGCTTCGACGAGGAGCTCACGGGCCTGCAGGACTGGGAGCTGCTGGTGCGCCTGACGGCGGACGCGACGCCGCGGCGGATCCCCGTGCTCGCATGCGCGTACCGCACCGACGCGCCGGACCGGCTCAGCGACCGGGACGGCAAGCAGGCGATCGCCCGCCGCATCAAGCGGCAGGCCGCCGCACGGCGGCCACTGCGGGTGCTCGGCTCCAACGCGATGTTCCCGCTGATCAGCGAGACGTACATCTCCGACGAGCTCGAGTCGCTTGTCGACAACGGGGCGCAGCTGGCCTACTACCGGGAGACCCCCGGCGTCTCGCCGATGGCCGTTCCGCATCCGGTCCACGACGACTTCGAGCGGGCTGTCGCGGAGTTCCGCCCGGACGTCGTGATGATGCACTGGGCCCACTACGCCCAGTCGCAGCTGCCGCGGATGGAGGCGCACGGGCTGCCGTTCGGCGTGCGCGTGCACTCGTTCGACTTCAACGCCGAGATCATCCGCGCGCTGATGGCACACCCGCTCTGCGCGGGCGTCTGGACGTACCCGAGCGAGAGCTACTCGCTCGAGGGCACGCAGGCGCTGCCGCCGGTGTTCACGTCCGTCCGCGACATGCCCGCGCCCGCGCCGGCCGACGCGCGCGAGGCGGTCGTGTCGATCTCGGCCGGGCTGCCGAAGAAGGACTGGCCGCTGCTGTTCGACGCCTTCGGCCGGCTCCCCGGCATCCCGCGGCATCTCGTGACGGGTGTGACCGGAGGCCACACCCACGTGCCGGGCGAGCTCGCGACGCTGGCCGCGGCGATGGACGACCCCGTGCTCGTGCAGGTCAACCTCACACGCGGCGAGGCACTCGGGCTGCTCGCACGCGCCTCGGTGCTGGTCTACACGCTGGTCCCGGAGGTGCGCTTCGGGATGCCGATGTCCGTCGTCGAGGGCTTGTGCGCCGGCTGCTGCGTGATCCTGCCCGACCGTCCCGACTGCCGCGAGTACGCCGGCCCCGGGTTCCGCGGCTATCGCACGGCGGACGACATCGTGCGCCACGTCGAGGAGGTCCGCCGCGGCGGCCCCGAGATCGCGGCGGAGCGCGCCGCGAACATGGCCTACGGACGCGAGCGCTTCTGCGACCCGCAGCTGGGCGCCGACTTCTTCGGGCAGCTGCGGCGCGGCACGGACGCGGTCCGCTACGGGCGGCTCGAGGCGGGCCTCAGCGCGGCCACCTCGCTCGCATAGGCGAACACCTGCGCGGCGCCGAACGCGTTCCATGGGTCGACGAGGAGGCAGTCGTCGGCCGCGGCCTGCGCGATCGCGGCGAGCGCCTCCGGGTGCGAGAAGACCGAGTGGTTCGTGGCCACCACCACGACGTCGGCGCCCTCGACCGCATCCGCGAACCCGGCCGTCGGCGTCGACACGATCGGATCGTGTACCGCGACGTCCGCCAGTTCGCGCTCGAGCAGTCGGATCAGCTTGTGCGAGAGCGAGTCGCGCTCGTCGTCGGTGTCGCGCTTGAAGGCGAGCCCGAGCACGGCGACCTTGCGCTCGCGCAGGTCGCCGAGACGCCGCTTCATCCCCTCGACGAGGAACAGGGGCACGCTCTCGTTCACCCGCGAGACCGCGAGCAGCATGCCGGGCGCGTTCGAGCGCTCCTCGCTGAACGCGAAGTCCTTGCGCAGGCAGGTGCCGGCCGTGAACCCCGGCTGCGCGATGCCGCCGCGCGGGTAGTCGCGGTTGATCAGGTCGATGACCTCGAACACGTTCGCGCCGTAGCTCTCGCAGTCCATCATCAGCAGGTTCGGCAGCGCGAACGTCGCGTAGCGGAGGATGTTCGCCCAGATCTTCGCGAGCTCGGCCTGCACCGGCGTCGTCTGCACGATCGGCGCGCCGAGCACCTCGAACAGCCGCGCGGCCCGCTCGCCGGATGCCTCGCCGACGCCACCGACGATGCACGGCAGCGTCCCGATCTCCGCCATGAAGCGGTCGGCGGCGATCCGCTCGGGCACGTGCGCGACGAAGATGTCCTGACCGACGCGGAAGCCGCGGTGCTTCTCGAGGTAGCCGGCGACGAACTCGGTCGTGTGCGGTGCCACGGTGGAGCGCAGCACCAGCAGGTGCCCCTCGCGCAGGTGCGGCAGCAGCGCGTCGAGCACCGTGCGGATGTCCGACATGTCGATCTCGATGTGCGAGAACGTCGGCGTCCCGAGCGTGAGCACGATCGCCTCGGCCTGCGCGGCGTCAGCCGCGCGCTCGGAGAGCGCGAGCCGCTCGGCCTCGAGCGCCCGCGCGAGCGGCTCGTCGGTGCCGGGCTCCTTGAACGGCATGCGGCCGGCGCGCAGCGTCTCGAGCCGCTCGGCGTCCTTGTCGATGCCCAGCACCGAGTGCCCGTGGGTCGCGAACGTGATCGCGAGCGGAAGGCCGACGCGGCCCAGCCCGATCACCGCGACGTCGTGGGACATGGCGCTGAGGCTAGCGGCCCGCGAGGTCGCCCGGTGCCCGCTCGGTCGGCATCTGGGCAGGGCGTTCGATCCGGTCGGCGACGGCCTCGACGTTCGTCGCCAGTCGCGCGAGCCCCGGCGCCCGCGACAGCGCGAGGTTCGCGCGCCAGACGATGTCGGTGGCACGCTTGCGCTGCCCGATGGCGGTCAGCGGCAGCATGTTGCTCGCGCGCAGCTCGCGCACCGCGAAGCCGTGGCGCGCGAGGATGTCGCGCGCGGACGACTCCGTGTAGACGCGGTCGTGCGGCATCTGGCCGTGGTAGTAGAGGCCGAGCCGGCGTGCCAGCCATTCCAGGTAGGAGCGCTGGTTCGGCAGCTTGTAGACGTACAAGCGGCCGCCGGGTGCCAGCACGCGATGGATCTCGTCGAGCGAGCCGTCCGGATCGGCCACGTGCTCGAGCACGCCGCAGGAGAGCACCGTGTCGAACGCTCCGTCGGGATACGGCAGCGCGACGGGATCCGGCGAGTGGTCCACCGGCGCGTCGGCGTGGGTGAGCTGCGTGCGCCCGGACGGCCGGTCGGGCACGTAGTCGAAAGCGGTCACCTCGATCCCGCGCTGCAGCAGTCGCGCGGTCACCTGCCCGTGCCCCGCACCCCAGTCGAGTACGTGACGGCGGCCGTCGGCGGCGATGCGGTCGGCGATCGCGTCGTACTCGCGGCCTTGCGGGCCCGCGCTCATGTGCGTTCGCATCGGTACGCGCAGCATCGTCAGCGGGAACGGGCGCGCAGGTGGCGCCCGTACTGACGGGCGAAGCCGAGCACGAAGCGCGGGTTGTAGCGCAGGTAGCGCCGCCACAGCCGGCGCGGCTCCTGCGCGAGCCGGAACACCCACTCGAGACCCAGCCGCTGCATCGCATCGGGCGCCTGGGGGATCAGGCCGGCGTGGAAGTCGAATGCCGCGCCGACCCCGACGAGCACCGCAGCGTCGAGCCGTGCGCGCATGCGTGCCATCCACTTCTCCTGCTTGGGCACCCCGATGCCGACCCAGACGACGTCGGCGCCCGAGCGGTTGATCTCCTCGGCGACCGCGGCCTCCTCCTCCGCCGTCTGCTCGCGGAACGGCGGGCAATGGCCGCCGACGATCCTCAGCCCCGGGTGACGGAGACGCAGGTTGCGCGCGAGCTCCGCCAGCGCGCCGTGGGTACGCCCGCCATAGAGGTAGAAGCCGAGGCCGGATTGCGCGGCGCGCGCACACGCGCGATCCATCAGCTCGGGGCCGTAGACGCGATCGGTCAGCCGGTGGCCGAGCGCGTTCAGCGCCCAGACGAGCGGCTGGCCGTCGGGCACCGTGAAGCTCGCGCCCGCGATCGCCGCGCGCAGGCCGGCGTCCTCCTGGCAGGCCATGACGGTGTGGACGGCTGCGACGCAGATGTAGCCGCGATCGCGCGCCGCGACGGAGGCGTCGATCCACTCGAGCGTGTGCGCGTAATCGGTGATCGCCAGCGGCACGCCGAGCAGCTCGCGCTGGTCGGGCGAGCGCGGGACGCCCGGAGCCGGGCGTGCTTCGATGGGATTGGACCCAGGGGCGGACATGGCGCGGTGACCCTACCGGCGGTCAGTGTAGGCACCCTCTAGCCTGCCGCGCGATGGTCCGCGTCGGCTTGAACCTGCTCTACCTCGCGCCGGGCGCAACCGGCGGGATGGAGACGTACGCCCGCGCGCTGCTCCCGCGGCTGCCCGACAGCTGGCCCGAGGCGCGCTTCATCGCGTTCGCCGGCCGTGAGCTGGCCGCGGAGTGGCGCGCGCGGCCGTGGCACCCGGCGATCCGGCTCGTCGAGCTGCCGGTCTGCTCGGCGACGCGCGTGCGCCGCGCGGCCGTCGAGCAGTCGCTGCTGGCCGCGGCGCTCGCGCGCCATCGCGTCGAGCTCGTGCACAGCCTGGGCACGACCACGCCGCTGCTCGCCCGCGCCCGCACGGTCGTGACGATCCACGACGTGATCTACAAGCGGCACCCGGACGCGCACGCCGGGGTGCTGTCGAAGGGGATGGCGCTGCTCGTGCCGCTGGCGGCGAGGCGGGCGCGCCGGATCGTCACACACTCGGAGGCTTCCGCCGGGGACATCCGCCGCTTCCTGGGCGTGCGGGCGGAGAAGATCGACGTCGTCCCGATCGGGCCCGGACTCGATCTCGTCGCCGAGCCGACGCCGGAGGCCGAGCTGCGCAGCCGCCTCGGCCTCGCGGATGGGCCGTTCGTGCTCTCGCCGTCCGCCCGGCGTGCCCACAAGAACCTCGAACGCCTGATCGAGGCGATGCGGTCGGTCGACGCCACGCTCGTGCTGCCGGGCTACGTCACGTCGCTGGACGAGCGGCTGCTCGCGCACGCCGACGGCGCCCGGGTCGTGCTGGCCGGCTGGCTCTCCGACGCGGACATGGACGGGCTCTACCGCGCGGCGACGTGTCTCGCGTTCCCCTCGCTTGCGGAGGGGTTCGGGCTGCCGGTCCTCGAGGCGATGCGCCGCGGGCTGCCCGTGGCGTGCTCCGACGCGACGTCGCTGCCGGAGCTGGCCGGCGACGCCGCGCTGCTGTTCGACCCGCGCGACACGGCCGCGATCGCCGCTGCCGTGGGGCGGCTGGTGTCCGACGCCGGCCTGCGGCGCGAGCTCGCGGTCAAGGGCCGCGCGCAGGCGGAGCGCTTCAGCTGGGACAGCGCCGCGCGCGCGACGGTCGCGAGCTATCACGAGGCGCTCGGGTGAGCGAGGACGTCGACCTCGTCGTCAACGTCTGGGAGCGCACCTACCGCGACGTGCTGTCGGACGGGGTGATCGAGGAGATCGCAGCGTCGAACCGCTTCCCGTTCAGGGACCGCGTGCTGCTCGTGAACAACGTCGAGGATCGCGCGGAGGCCGAGGCGCTCGCGCGCGGGCTCGTCGCGACCGGCGAGATCAGCGGCTTCCACTTCGTAGCCGACCAACTCGAGCGCGCGCTGCGGATCACCGGCCTGACGCGTCGTGACCTGGGCAAGGTCGCGCACTACTCCGACTGCGCGCTGGTGGCGGTGACGCTGCCGGGCTCGCCCTGGCTGACCTACTGGGATGCGGATGTCCGGCTCGCGGAGCCGCACGACTGGATCACGCCGGCGCTCGGGATCCTCGCCGCTGACGCGCGTGTGATGGTCGCCAACCCCGCCTTCACGGACCCGACGCTCGCGCGCGAGACGCGCGAGCTGAGCGGCCACTTCGCGCTCGGCGACGGCTTCAGCGACCAGCTCTTCCTCGCCCGCCGCGCGGAGCTCGCGGCGCCGGTGTACGGCCAGCGCTGCCTTGCCCAGCTGCGTTATCCGGTGGCGCACCTCGGCGCGGTCTTCGAGAGCCGCGTGGACGCCTGGATGCGCCACCACGGCCGGTTGCGGGCGACGTACACGAACGTGACCTACGTCCACCCGTCCGCCGGCGCCGGCGCGTCCTACCCGGCGGAGACCCCGAGCGAGCGCGCACGGGCGCTCGCGGTGCGCGTCGCGCTCGCGGCGCTGCGCGCGACGCCGCCGCGCCTGCGCCCGGAGTGCTGCAAGACGGTCAGCTGAAGTCCACCAGGCCCGTCCCCGACCAGTGCCCGAAGGACGTGAGGTCGAGCTTCGGGCGGACGATCTCGCGCCAGATCGCGAGCATCCTCCACTGCCTGATGTCGTCGAAAACGACGATCGGTGGCTGACGGTAGGGGATCTGGCCGAGCAGCTGGAGGAAGCGGCGCTCCTGATGGCCGTCCTTCGCGGCGTCGACGAACACGAGCGTGGCGTCCGCGAGCGTCGCGGCATGGCGCTCGACCGCGTCGCGCTGGGACAGGTCGTCGACGTGCTGGACGAGCCTGCCGCCGGCGAAGTCGTCCGCGTTCAGGACCGTGCCCGGGAACTGCTGCCACGGGACGATGTCGAACGTCACGACCGTCGCCTCCGGGGCTCCGGCCGCGAGCGCGAGTGCCGACAGGCCGGTCGCGGTGCCGATCTCGACGATCGTCGTCGGGCGCAGCGCCTGCGCCAGGCCGGCCAGCAGCCGGTAGTGCTCGCCCGGCCAGATCGACGGCCAGTACGGCGGGCCCTCGAGGCGCTCGTGCAGGTGGCTGAGGTCGATCGCGCGCGCGGCACCGATGGCGAGCAGCGATGCGTCCAGCAGCCGCTCCGACGGCGCCGCGGGGTCGTCGTCGAGCGAGAAGATCATCGACTTCTCCGCATGGCGCGCGACGGCTCCGTGGGGTCCGAGCCATCCACGGGCGTGCCGCAGCCGCTCGATCCGCTCGCTGTTCCGGGACATGGCCCGGCAGAGTACGGTGCGCGCGTGCCGCTCGCCCGCCGGATCGCCGCGAAGGTCTTGCCCGACAGCGCCAAGCGCGCGCACGAGCGCTGGACGAATCGCCGCCGCACGCGCGCGCTGCGCGAGCCGACCCGCGCCTACGTCGAGCGCTACGGCACCACGGTCCGGCATGGCCCCCTGGCCGGCCTGCGCTACCCGGAGGCGGCGATCGACTCCGGCACGGACTACCTCGTCGCGAAGCTCGCCGGGACCTACGAGCTCGAGTTGCACGACGTCCTGCGCGGCTGGGTCGGCGGCGGCTTCGAGCACGTGGTCGACGTGGGCTGCGCCGAGGGCTACTACGCGGTCGGGCTCGCCCGCGCGATGCCGCAGGCGACCGTGCACGCGTTCGACATCGACGACCGCGCGCGCGCCCGCTGCACGGCGCTGGCCGAGCTCAACGGCGTCGCCGACCGCGTCCGCGTCCAGGGCGACGGCGCGTCCGCGGCGCTCGCCCGTCTGCCGGCGCAGGGCGTCGCGCTGCTGTGCGACGCCGAGGGCTACGAGCGCACGCTGCTCGACCCGGAGGTCAGCCCGCGGCTCGCAGGCTGGCCGATCATCGTCGAGCTGCACGACTTCATCGATCCGTCGATCAGCGAGCTGATCGTCACGCGCTTCAGCTCCACGCACGCGGTGCGACTGATCGACGAGCGCTCGCGCGATGGCGTCAGCACGCCGGAGCTCGCGGACGTGCCCGCGCGCCGGCGCGGGATCCTGCTCGACGAGTGCCGCCCATCGCTGATGCGCTGGGCCTACCTCGAGCCGGCCGCGCGCTCCAGCACCGCCAGCGTCTCCGCGGCGTAGCGATCCCACGAAAACGTCGCCGCCCGCGCCGTCCCGCGGCGGGCCAGCTCGGCGGCGCCCGCCGGGTCGCCCAAGCCGCGCGCCAGCGCGTCACGGATCGACTCGCTGCTGCGCGGGTCGCAGTAGAGCGCCGCATCGCCGGCCACCTCGGGGAGCGACGAGATGTCGCTCGTCAGCACCGTCGCGCCCGCGGTCATCGCCTCCAGCACGGGCAGGCCGAAGCCCTCGTAGAGCGACGGGTACGCGAACAGCGCGGCGCCTCGATACAGCGCCGGGAGGTCGGCGTCGGGCACATGCCCGAGCGCGCGCACAAGCCCGCCGTGCGCGGCGATCGATCGCATCGTCGCCTCGGTCTCCCAGCCGGCGGCGCCGACGAGCACCAGCTCATGTGCGTCGCGCAGCTCGTCGGGCAGCAGCGCGAACGCCTCGATCAACCGCGGCAGGTTCTTGCGTGGCTCGAGCGTTCCCACGGCGAGCACATACGGCCGTTCGATCGCGTGCCGCGCGGCGACCTCGGTCACGGACGGCCCATCGGTCGCGCCGAACCGCGCGTCGGCCGCGAGCGGCGTGACCGTCGTCTTGGCGCGCGCCGGCGGGAAGCGCCGCCCGAGGTCGTCGGCGGTGGCCTGCGAGATCGCGGTGAGCGCGGTCGCGCGGCGCACGGCCGGCGGCAGCGTCGCGCGCTCGATCACCCGCGCCCGCCGTTGCGGCGCGAGCTCGTCGTCGAAGGCGACGAGGTCGCAGACGACCATCACCGAAGGGACGCGCGTGAACCAGACGGTCAGGTAGCTGTTCGTCGACAGGAAGGTGTCGCAGAACCTGTGCGCCGTCGCGCCCGCGCGGACGTTCCACCAGGGGTCCGACTGCGGCAGCAGCCGCCAGCGGAAGCGCTCGTCGAACTCGGCGCCGTCGTCCCAGCGCTCGCGGCCGAGCAGCTCGAACGAGTGCGGAGCGGCCGAGCGGGCGAGCGCGCGCAGCAGCTCCCGCACCATCGTGCCGCGCCCGCCGCGCTCCTCGGCGGCCGCCCGCGCGTCGATCCCGATCCGCATCAACGCCGCCGCAGCAGCAGGTCGCGAGCCATCAGCACTCCGCGCGTCCGCGTCGAGTAGCCCGGGTAATGGCGGATGCGCGGGCGCCGGGCGCGCGCGTCGGGGATCGAGTTCCAGCGCGGGTCGAGGAACGTCGTGCGCTCGAGCCAGGCGGTCGAGGCACCGGGCCGCACGGGGTCCAGCTCGTATCCGAGCAGCCGGCAGATCGCCGCGTTCTCCCACCAGCGGTGATCCGTCAGGTCCTCCTGCGCCCAGACCTCGTCGAGGAAGCGCCGCGCATCCGGGCCCGAGCGCAGCGCCCAGACCCCGGAGTTGGGAACGCGGCCCTCCTTGGTGACGTGCTCCACCAGGGCCATGAACTCCGGCGCCGGGAGGTCCTCGCGGCCGTCGACGATCACGAGGTCGCTGTCGAGCCAGACCACGGTCTCGTAGCGCTCGAGCAGCGCGCGCAGGATCGGGATCTTCGACCATGGCGCCGGCCGCGAGGCGTCGGCGAGCTCGGTGTGCAGGTGAAGGTCGTAGCCGTGCCGGTCGGCGAAGGGCCGGAACGAGCGCGAGGCGAGCCGCAGCAGCCGCTCGTGCGGCCCGACGCCGAGCGAAGCGATCGCCTTGCTCACCCCGAGCGCGCCCACTTGGCCAGGAAGTGGCGCCGGTTGCGCCGGTGGATCGACCACAGCAGCTCGCGCCGGCCGCCCCACCGGACCGTCTTCCACGGCACCTGGCGGGCGGAGATCCCCCACTCGTGCGGCGCGTCGACGCCGGCGATCGCATAGGAGCGCAGGCCGAGCTGCTGCACGGCGACGTTGAAGTCGATCTCCTCCCACGACGCCGGCGCGTAGCTCTCGTCGAAGCCACCGACGGCGTCCCAGGTGCTGCGGCGGGTCGCGAACAGGAATCCGCTGACGGCGTCGCATTCGTCGGCGCCCTCGGTCGGCTCGACCGTTGCCTCGTGCTGCCACGTGCTGCGGTTCCAGCGCGCGCCGACGGGGCCGACGACGCCGGCGTCCGGCAGCTGCTCGAGCGCGGACACGAGCCGCTCGAATGCCAGTCCGCCGGGCAGCACGTCGTCGTTGGCGAAGACGAGCACGTCGCCGGCCGCGGCGCGCGCGGCCGCGTTCCAGCCCGGCGCCACGCCGCGGTTCTCCGGCAGTGCGACCGTGCGGGTGCCGGCCGGCACGCCGGCCTCCGCCGCGCCGATGCCGTTGAGCGCGACCACGAGCTCGCCTTCGCGCGCCCCCAGCGCGGCGGGCAGCGCCGCGGCCAGGGTCGCGACGTTCGGCGCCTCGTGGGCGCGGTAGACCGGGACGCAGACGGAGAGGTCCATGCGGGTGTCCAGGCTACGAAGCCCGGCGCCGCAGCGCGTCGAGCAGGTCCGGCGGTATCGCCCGGAGCACCCAGAGCGTTCCGAGGTAGACGGCGGCGCCGGCGACCGTGGCCGGCACGGGATGGACCAGCACGAGCAGCGGCACGCCGACGGCGAACGCCGCGGCGAGCGCGAGCACCAGCTTCGGCGCCAGCGCGGCGCCCGGGCGCAGCTCCGGCAGCTCGCGGACGACCGCGATGCCGTAGAGCGCCGCGAGCGTCAGCTCGAGGATCGCGGTCACGGCGGCGGAGCCCTGCGCCCCGAACTCCGGGACGAGCAGCAGGCTCCCGGCGACGGCGAGCGCGAACGCGACGGCGTTGGCGAGGACGAGCGCGCGGTAGCGCTGGCGCGAGAGCAGGACGAAGCCCCACGCGGCGACGAGGAACGTGCCCATCACGCTGACCGACATGATCTGCAGCACAGCGACGGAGTCGCGCGCGTCGGAGCCGGCGACGACATCGATCGCGAAGCGGGCGCCGAGCGCGATCGACACCGCGAACAGGCCGCCGGCGATCAGCGCCGTCTCGGTCACCCGGCCGACCGCGTAGCGCAGCCGCTCGACGTCGTTGGCGGCCGCGTGGGCGAGCACGGGGAAGACGGATCCCGCGAGCAGCCAGGGGACGCCGTTGGCGAGCTCGACGATCCGGAACGCGATCGCGTAGAGGCCGGTCTCGAACTCGCTCGTGAGCAGCGACGTCGTCACGAGCGCGACCTGGAAGTAGATCGCGCCGAGCGCCGTCGCCGCCGCGTAGAGCGCGGTCTCGCGCAGCAGCGACCGCCAGCGGTCCAGGTCGAAGCTCGGCAGCAGCGGCACCTCGCGCCGCACGAGCGCGCCGCTCACGAGCAGCACGATCAGCGCGACCGCCGGGGCGACGAGATAGAACGGCCCGAGGCCGGCGCCCGCGAGCACGAGCACCAGGAACAGGACCGTCGCCGACAGCGCGCGGGTGATCTCGAGCGCCGCAACGGCGGACAGCCGCAGCTGTGCGATCAGCGCGGTGTGGAACGCGCCCCAGAGGTTGTTCGCGATCAGCGCGATGCCGCCGAGCGCGATGCCGACGACGACGATCTCCTCGTAACCCGCGAGCAGCCCGAACGCGATCGCCGCGAGCGCGCCGATCGTGCTGAGGACGATGCGGAGGCCGAGCAGGCCGCCGATCAGCGCGCGCCGCTCGGCGGCGTCGCCGACCGCGTACTGACGCGTCGCGACGTTGGCGAGCCCGCCCTCGGTGAGCGCGGTGGCGGCGAACACGATCGACCCGACCAGCGCGAGCCGCCCGTACCCCTCGACCCCGAGGTGGCGGACCACCAGCGGCGCGCTCAGCGCGCCGCTGAGCACGCCGACGACGTGCGCGGCGACGCGCAGCCCGCCGCCGCGGATCACCTTCCCGCCCGCGTCGCCTGCCGCGAGCGGGTCGCCCCGGGTCGACTCGTCGAGCGTCATCCGCGCAGCCCGCAGGCGGCGAGGAACTGGCGCGCGCGGGCGGTGGTCGTGCTCGCGCGCGCCCATTCGATCGCCGCTGACTGCAGGCGCGCGTAGGCGCCGTCGTCGAGCGCCGAGACCTGCGCGAGCAGGTCGCCGCCGTCGCGGTAGACGAGGCAGTTGGAGCGATCGAGTCCGAACGGCGCGCACGTCGCGGGCTTGTCGTCGAGGTCGCGGAAGCACGGCACCGCGCCGGCGGCCGCGATCTCGTAGTGGCGCAGCGCGTCCCAGCCGGCCTTCTTCGTCGTCACCCCGAAGCGCGCGGCGCGCAGGTCGGCGTGATAGGCCGCGGCGTCGTCGAACGCGTACGCGGTCCGAGCGCCGACGCGCGCGGCGACGTCCGGGTCGACGACGTGCGCGGGCCAGTCCTTGGTCTTCGGCGGCGGCCCGGGAACGATCTGGCGCTCGCGGGATCGAGAACGAGATCGGCTTGACGTCGCGCAGCACGAACCGGCTCGCGAGAGGCCCGGGCACGAGCAGGAACGTGCGGAACCATGCCGTCCACGGCGTGACCTCGCGCTTGAAGAAGACGGTGCGCCGGTGTGCGCGCGGCAGCAGCCACCAATGGCGCACGCGCCACCACAGGCCCGAGTACGGATAGGGCTCGATGCGGTCGCCCGAGTCGATCACCGCCATCGGGACGCCCGCCTTCGCGAGCTGCGGCATCCACTGCACGTACGCGCCGAAGGTGCGCCAGATGTCGGCGAACACGACGAGGTCGAACTCGCCGCCCACCGCGCGGTAGGGCGCGCGGTCGCGGTCGACCTCGCCGTCGTCGCCGAGCAGCCCGGCGAGCGTGAAGCCCATGCCGTGCAGCCGCCGCAACCGCTCCGGCGGATGACCGGCGTAGAGATGATCGATGCGCGGGACCTCGACGGCGTCGGCTCCCAGCAGCGTCCTGAGCCCGTGGAACAAGCCGTCGACGAGGAAGTCGTCGTGGCCGGGACCGATGAGCAGTACGCGCGGCACGGCGTCAGACGGCCTCGTAGGCGCGGACGACGGCGTCGAGCGACGTGTCGAGCGACAACTCCGACGCGTTGCGGGCGTACCAGTCGGCAGTCGAGGAGCGCAGCGCGGGACCGGCTTCGGCGACGCGCACGATCGCCCGTGCGAGATCGGCGGCCTCCGCGGTCGGGCTGACGATGCCGTTGACGCCCTCCTCGACGAGCTCTGTGGCGGCGTTGTCGGGGTCGCGCACCAGGATGCTGGGGACCCCGGCGGTCGCGGCCTCGACGACCACCAACCCGTATCCCTCGCGCCGCGACGGGTGAACGAGGCAGAGCGCGCGCGCGAGCGTCGCGCGCACCTGCTCGGCGTCGACGAAGCCGGGCGCCTCGACCACGCCCTCGAGCCCGTGGCGAGCGATCTCCCCGAGCACCTCGGCGTGTTCCGGGCCATCGCCGAACACGACGGCGCGCAGCTCCGGCAGCTCGGCACGCGCGTGCGCCACCGCCGCCACGACCCTCGCCGCGCGCTTCTCCGGGATCATCCGGCCGGCGTACACGACGAGCAGCTCGGCCGGCAGCGGCTGGGCCGGCTCGAGCGCGCCGGCGTAGAGGCCCCTGAGCACCGTGATCTCGCCGCGGAGCCCTTCCTCGCGCAACCGCCGCCGCGTCAGCTCGGCGAGGCAGAAGGCGCGCTGGCGCACCCGGACGCACGCGCGCTGGACCGCCCATCCGATCCGCCCGCCGATCGCGCCGAGGTATTCGCGCCAGTACTCGCGCGTCCACAGCTCGATCCAGTCGACCACGAGCGGGAAGCGGTGCAGCGGCCGCACCGCGGCGGCGGCGAGCAGCGAGAAGTACGGGAACGAGGCGGTGTGGACCACGTCGTAGCGGCGCCCGCGCAGCAGCAGATGCCACAGGACACCGGCGCCGAACACGAGCGGTGGCAGCACGCGGCGCTGGCCCGGGCCGGAGTAGAGGCGCATGCGCGGGCCGGCCACGGCCACGCGCACGCCGGGCAGGTCGGGCACCTCGCCGCGGCCCCATTGGCGGAGCGTGAGATAGGTCACTTCGTGCCCCTCCGCGGCCAGACGGAGCGCGAGATTGCGATACCAGCGCTCGGCGCCACCGACCGTGTGGGGGAACAGGCAGTCGTAGACGACGCAGATCCGCATGGGCCGCCGCTACCCTAGAGCGCCGGGGGAACGCAACCTTTCCCCGCACTTCGCGTTCTAGCCTTCCGACGCGAACCTGCCCCAGCAACTGCCGTGAGCACGCTGCAGCCGACTTCAACGCCGCCGGCGCCCGCGCCGATCGAGCACGACGAGATCGTCGTGTCGGTCGTCATCCCCTGCCTCAACGAGGAGGAGAACATCGAGCGCTGCGTCGGGGCCGCGCTCGACGCGCTGCACAACGCCGGCATTCCCGGCGAGGTGGTCGTGGCCGACAACGCTTCCGAGGACCGTTCGGCCGAGCTCGCGTCGGCGGCCGGCGCGCGCGTCGTCAGCGAGCCCCGCCGCGGCTACGGCAGCGCCTACCTGGCAGGCTTCGCAGCGGCGCGCGGACGCTACATCGTGATGGGCGACGCCGATCTCACCTACGACTTCGCCGAGATCCCGCGTTTCGTGGAGAAGCTCGACGACGGCGCCGAGCTGGTCATGGGCGATCGGATGGACAACATCCAGCCGGGCGCGATGCCGTGGCTGCACCGCTACGTCGGCAACCCCGTGCTCACCGGCGTGCTGAACGTCTTCTTCCGCACCGGCGTCAGCGACGCGCACTGCGGCATGCGCGCGCTGCGACGCGATGTGCTGCCGAAGCTCGACCTGCGCACGACGGGGATGGAGTTCGCGTCCGAGATGGTGATCCGGGCCTCGAAGGAGAAGCTCGACATCCGCGAGTTCCCGATCGAGTACCACCCGCGCGGCGGCGAGAGCAAGCTGTCGAGCTTCCGCGACGGCTGGCGCCACCTGCGCTTCCTGCTCGTCCACAGCCCGACGCACCTGTTCATGCTGCCGGGGGCGATCCTGCTCCTGTTCGGCGCGCTCGTGTCGCTCGTCGCGCTCGCGCAGATCAACGTGTTCGGCCGGGCCTGGGACCTGCACACGATGGTGGCCGGCGCCCTGCTGATGATCGTCGGCACGCAGGTCGTCGCGCTCGGGCTGTGCGCGCACACCTACGGGACCTACTTCATGGGGGAGCAGGACCCGTGGTTCGACCGGATGCGCCGGCGGTTCCGGCTCGAGCATGGGCTGCTGGCCGGCGGAGTGGTGATCCTGGCGGGTTTCGCGCTCGCCGCGGTGATCGTCGGCACCTGGCTCGAGCGCGGTTTCGGACAGCTGTCCGAGGAGCGCCTCGCGGTACTCGCGGCTGCGCTGCTGATCGTGGGCATCCAGATCTTCTTCACGTCGTTCCTACTCTCCATCCTCGGCCTGCGCCGGCGCGGCTAGCGCGTCTCCGCTCCCGTGGACCTGGTCGCAGCCTGGCTGCTGTTTCCGGTTGTCGCGCTCGCGGTCTGCGGTGGGATCGGATTGCTGCTCGAGCGTGCGTCCGGGTCGCGGCTGCCGCGCGCCCTGATCCTGCCGGCCGGCATGGCCGGGGTCGTGTGCGCGACCCAGCTCACGACGTACTGGGACTGGTCCGCGGAGCTCACGCTGCCGCTCGTCGTGGTGCTCGCTCTCGCCGGCCTGCTGCTCGGCCGAGCGGGCCTCAAGCGCCACCCTGACCCCTGGGCGCTGGCCGCGGCGGCCGGCGTGTTCGCCGTCTTCGCCGCACCGGTCGTGCTGTCCGGTCATGCGACGTTCGCCGGCTACACCCTGCTCGGGGACACGTCGATCCACATGATCGGCGCCGACGCGCTGCTCACCCACGGCCGCGACTTCTCGTCGCTGCCCCCGTCGTCGTACGAATACAGCCTCGTCACGTACTACGGGTCGAGCGGATACCCCTCGGGCGGCCCGACCGCCGTGGGTGCGCTCACCTCGCTGGTGCATCAGGACGTCGCCGCGACGTTCCAGCCCTTCCTGACGCTGCTGGTGGCGCTGATGGCGCTCTGCCTGTGGTCGCTGTTCGAGCCGGTCGTCCCCTCCCGCCCGCTGCGCGCGCTGCTCACCTTCGTCGCCGCCCAGCCGGCGCTCGTGCTCGCCTACGCGCTCCAGGGCAGCGTGAAGGAGATCGGCACCGCGTTCGGCGTCGTCCTGATCGCGGCTCTGATACCCGTCCACCTGGCGGCGCCGCCGGGCTTCCGCCGGACGATCCCGCTCGCCGTGGCGTGCGCGGGCCTGATCGGGCTCGTCGGGCTGGCGGCCGGCATCTGGATCGCGCCGCTGCTGTTGATCCTGGCCTTCCTCGCGCTGCGGGGCGAGCGCCCCTCGTGGGGTCGCGCGGCACTCGAGGTCGCCGGCTTCGGGCTGCTCTCGCTCGTGCTCGCCTACCAGGCCGTGATCGACTACGGCTCCTACGTCAGCGTCGCCGGCGGCGTCGTGACGGCGCAGCTGGAGTTCGGCAACCTGCTCGGCCCGCTCGACCCGCTGCACGTGCTCGGCGTGTGGCTGAACGGCGACTACCGCCTGCTCCCCGCCGGCGGCGCTTGGACCGAGACGCGCGTGCTCGCCGGCTTCGTCGCGGGATCGCTGGCGATCGGCGTGCTGGGCGCGATCCGGCGGCGGTCCTGGCCGGCGCTCGTGTTCGTCGGCGTGTCGCTGCTCGCCTACTTCTACGTGACCCGGCGCGGCTCGCCGTGGGCCGACGGCAAGGCGATGGTGATCGTGTCCCCGGCGATCATGTTCGGCGCCGGGCTCGGCGTCGCGTTCCTGCATCACCTCGGGCAGCGCGGCCTCGCATGGGGGCTCGCCGGGGTGCTCGCCGTGGGCGTCCTGTGGACCAACGCCCTGCAATATCACGACGCATCGCTCGCGCCGGACGACCGGATGCAGGAGCTGGCGGACCTGGGCGAGCGCCTCGACGGCGAAGGCCCGACGCTCTACACCGAGTTCGAGGAGTTCGGCAAGCACTTCCTCCGCAAGGCGGCGCCGGAGGGCAGCTCCGAGGGCTGGCAGCGGCGGTACAGGCTGACGACCGGACGCGGCGGCCAGCCGCCGCGCTTCGGCGTCGCCAACGACGCGGACCAGTACACCGACCGCTACCTCAACTACTACCGCACGATCGTCCTGCGGCGCGGCTTCTTCGGCAGCCGGCCGCCCTCGATCTACCGCCGGATCCACCACGGGCGCTACTACGACGTCTGGCAGCGCGCGCCCGGCGCCCAGCGGCGCCTGATCCGCCACGACTCGCTCGGCGACGCACGCCAGCCCGGTCAGCGGGCGCCGTGCGACAGGGTGCGAGCGATCGCGAGCGATGCGAGGAGGGCCGGCGGAAGGATCGCCTACGCCGAGATGCCGCAGGTGCGGATGTTCATCCCCTCGCACACCGCGCTCCCCAACGGCTGGGGCCCCGATCCCGCGGACGGCTTCGTCCTGCAGGCACGCGGCCCGGGCAGGATCGAGTCATCGATCGTCCTGCCTCGTGCCGGCCGCTACGGCCTGTGGGTCGAGGGAAGCCTGCGACGCGATTGGCGCGTGCTCGTCGACGGCCGCGCGACAGGGCCGCTGCGCAAGAGCCTGAACCCGCGGCTCTCGGCTGTCGAGGTCGCCCGGCTCGACCTGCGCGCGGGCCGCCACGTCATCACGCTGGAGCGACCTGGGGGGTCCCTGGTCCCCGGCGACGGGGGCTTCGATCAGCTCGGGCCCGTCGCGCTCGCGCCGGAGGAGTCGGACACCCGGCCGGCGGCGACGATCGCACCGTCGGATCACCGGTCGCTGTGCGGCCGCTCGCTCGACTGGGTCGAGGCGGTCCGCTAGGCGGGGTCGCGCTCCCGCAGCGCGGCGCGCAGCTCCGCCTCGACCTGCGCGGCGGCGAGATCCCAGGTGTGCGGCGCGACGAACTCCATCCCGGCGCGCGAGCGGCGATTCCAGAGCTCGTCGTCGTCGAGCAGCCCCTCGGCTGCCGTCGCGAGCGCGTCGGCGTCGAACGGGACCAGCTCGACGGGACCGTCCTGCCCGAACACGGAGCTCGCGCTCGCGCCCTCGAGGTCGATGCAGGGCAGGCCGCACGCCAGCATCTCCTGCGGGATGAGCGAGTAGTTGGTGAGCGACAGGCAGATGCCGACCGTCGCCTCGGAGTAGACCCACGCGAGCTGCTCGGGCGTCGCGATGCCGATGTGCTCGTACGCGAACGGCGTCGGCAGCGGATCGCGGTCGCCGAACAGCACGATCCGCAGGTCGGGCCGGCGCGCGCGCAGCTCGGCCAGCGCGAGGATCCCGAGCGCGACCGCGCGCCGCTGGGTGACCGCGCGGCAGTAGAAGACGATCGTGTCGCGCCGGCGCTCGAGCGGGCGCGGGCGGTAGACCTCGTGGTCGACGCCGTACTGGAAGCTGCCGGCCGAACCGCCGTAGTGCTCGATGTAGAGGTCGCGCAGCCATGGGCTCCCGGCGATCCCGTAGAGGCCTTGCCTGTACGTCTCGGCGGCCCAGGTCGCCTCCGCCGACGTGGGATAGAACTCGGGCTCGTGGTCGTTGATGAGGTAGGCCCGCGCGCGCACGCCGGGCTGTTCGAGCAGCGGGAACACGGTCTGCCACCCGGTCGCCACCGCCACGTCGGCCCCGTACCACTGCGCGAATCCCTTGTACACGGGCGCGTTGATGGCGGCGAAGTGCTCGACCGCCGTCCGGCGCATCACGGCGGCGCCCTCGTGCGCTCGCTCGGCGAGTGGATCGTGCACCCAGATCGAGCACGTGTGGCCCATGCGCTCGAGCCTCAGGACGAGCTGGAAGATGATGTTGTGGCCGCCCGATCCGATCGAGAACGGCGGGATCGCGAAAGCCACGTGGAGCCGCTCGCGCTCGGCCATGCCGGGCACGGGATCCAGGAGCGGGGCCGCGCCGTCGCGGAGCACCCGAACGATCGGCGCGTAGCCGTGCTCCTGCTCGCGCTGTTCCTGGTGGGTGACCGCCGGCAGGTCGGGAACCGGCGCGGCGCCGAGCCCGGTCGGCTGCTCGGCCCGCGCATCCGCGCGACCCTCGAGCGAGAGCGCCCGCTGGACCGGCGCCGGCAGGTCGGCGCCGCGGCTGCCGAGCGCCGAGAAGGTCTTGCGGCCCGTGTGGTGGAGCAGCGAGCGCGTCGCCCAGCGCGCATGTGCGCGGCGCGAGAAGCCACGCTCGCGCATCCAGCGCCGGTCGCCGGCCACCAGCCCGCGCACGTCGCGCACCGTCGTGCGCACGCCGAACCGCTCGACGTGGCCGATCGTCTCGCGCAGGCCGCGATACTCGTCGAAGTAGCGCCGCATGAACTCCGCCGGCGGATAGTCGTGCGCGTGCAGCACCCCCGCCCGCGGGGCGTAAGCCTTGCGCCAGCGGCGATGCGCCGCGAGCGCCCGGCCGAACGCCTGGTCCTCGCTGTAGGGGACGTCGTCGAACCGCAGCTCGGCCCAGCACTCGCGCCGGTACGCCGCGTTCACGTTGGAGAGGAACGTCGGGTCCCCGGGCCCGAACACGCGCGGGTCGCTCCCGTGCGGAGCGAACGTGGCGAAGAACTCGACCAGCTCGCGCGCGATCATCGGGCTGGTGTCCGGCCGCGGATGGTGCGGCCCGTAGACCGCTCCGACGTCCGGGTCGGCGGCGAACGCCTCCAGCAGCGCCGCGCGCCAGCCCTCGACCGGCGTCGCGTCCTGGGTGAGGAACGCGACGATGTCCGCGCTGGTCGCTTCCGCGCCGAGGTTGCGCGTGCGGCCGTGTCCGAACGTGGCCGGATCGATCTCGAGCACGTCGGCCCCCGCGCGGCGCGCGACCTCGGTCGAGCCGTCGCGCGACCCCGAGTCGATCACCAGCAGCTCGTCGGCGCCCTCACGAGCGACGGCGGCCAGCAGCTCGTCCAGGTGACGCGCCCCGTCCTTGACGGGCACGACCACAGCGACGCTCGGTGTCATCGCCCGAGGAGCCGCTTGGCCTTCTTCAGCCGCCGCACGATCGAGCGGACCGCTCGGAGCACGCCGCGGAACTCGTCGGCGCCGCGGCGGCGCATGAGCGCGTTCAGGTCGACGCCCCAGCGATCGAGCCAGTAGACGCGATCCTGCGCCGCGGCGACAGCGGCGTTAGCGCGCGCTGCGAGCTCCGCGTTCTCCGCCTCGAGTCCCTCGATGCGAGCGCGCAGGGCCTGGATCTCCGCCTGCTCAGAGGTCGTGCTCATCGCGGTCGAGGGTAGCTACAGCTCTTCGGCGATGTTCGGCGACATGCGGTTGAACGTGTACAGGCCGAGGGCGGCCACTGCGAGCACGACGCCGAGCGGGATCAGCATTCGCACGGGCTCGCCGATCGCCGTCGCGAGCGACGGAGCCGTCGGGTCGACGATCGCGTGCCGCACCTGGGTGAGGATCGCCGCGATCGGGTTGGCCAGGTAGGGCCGCTGGTAGTCCTCGGGCACCATCGTCGCCACGTAGAGCACCGGCGACGCGTAGAACAGCATCTGGCTGATCACGTCCCAGATCGGCTGCATGTCGCGATAGCGGATGTACAACACGCTGAGCAGCGTCCCGACGCCGGTGGCGAGCAGCGTCAGCAGCGCAAGCAGCGGGATCAGCTCGAGCCAGCTCCACTGCGGCCAGATGCCGTTCGCGAGCGTGAAGCCGAACACCGCCACCAGCGTCATCCCGAGGTTCAGGAGCGCCGCGAGCACGACCGAGAGCGGGATCACGATGCGCGGGAAGCGCATCTTGCGAAGCAGGTTCTCGTTCGTGATGAGGCAGTCGACGCACTGGCCGGTCGTCTCGGCGAAGAAGTTGAACAAGACGAGGCCGAAGAGGATGTAGACGCCATAGTTCTTGACCTCGCCGCCGACGCTCGCGATCTCGGTGAAGACGACGTAGATCACCCCGAAGAACGCGAACGGACGCGCCAGCGTCCAGAAGTAGCCCAGCACCGAGCCGTAGAAGCGCAGCTTCCACTCGGTCACCGCGAGCGTCCACGTCAGGCTCAGGACCCGCTGCAACTGCTCGCTCCCCAGCGCCGGCCGGCGCAGCGCCGCCGCCGTCACCGGCGCTCGACCTCGATGCGATGGGGGATGTCGACGATGCCGCCCGTCGTGCGCGTGCTGTGGACGAGCAGCGAGACGAGGTCCTCGCGCAGGTCGAGCGCGTTGGCGCCGCCGCCGTCGCGAGCGACCGACGGCGTGAGCTTGTACGTGCTCGGCGCCAGCCACGACTCCAGCGTGATCCGGACCTCCGCGACGTCGCCGGCGCCGTAGCGGCCGCTCGCGAGCTGCTCCCACTTCGTCGAGGTCGCGAACACCGTGTGCCCGATCGCGTTGCGCAGCGCGATCGCGAAGATCGGGTCCTCGACCGGCTCGTGGAAGCGCACGCGCATCACCGCGGCCAGCTCGTCGCCCGCGGCGAGCGTCGTGATCCGCTCGCCGCCGCTCTCGAACCAGGCGTTCTCGATCTCGCAGGCGGCCTGGTCGCCGTAGCGGTTGGCCTCGATGTCGTCGTGGACCAGCCGCCCGAAGTTCAGCTCGTTGTATGCGAGCGTGATCGCGTGCGGTTCGCCGAGGGAGATCATCCTGCCGCGCTCGAGCAGCATCGCCCGGTCGCAGAAACGCTCGACGGAGGCCATGTCGTGCGTGACGAAGATGATCGTCCGGCCGTTCGCCTTGAGCGTCTGGAACTGGTCGAAGCACTTCTGCTGGAACGCCGCATCGCCGACCGCGAGCACCTCGTCGACGAGCAGCACGTCGGCGTCGGCCTGGACCGCGACCGAGAAGCCGAGCCTGACGGTCATCCCGGACGAGTAGTTCTTGAGCTTGAGATCGACGAACTCCTCGAGCTCGGCGAACGCGATGATCTCGTCGAAGCGCCGGCGCGCCTCCTTGCGCGAGAGCCCGAGCATGACGGCGTTGATGATGACGTTGTCGCGCGCGGTGAGATCCGCGTTGAAGCCCACGCCGAGCTCGATGAACGGGGACAGCCGCCCGACGACCGAGATGCTGCCGCTGTTGGGCGCGTAGATCTCCGCGAGGCACTTGAGCAGCGTGCTCTTGCCCGAGCCGTTGCGCCCGACGATGCCGAAGAACTCGCCGCTCGCGACGCTGAACGTCACGTCGTCGACCGCCCGCAGCTCGTCGAACGTGTTCGCGCTGAAGGGGTGCAGTGCGCGCTCCTTGAACGTCGAGTAGAGCCGGTGCGGCAGCCGGAACGTCTTCTCCAGGTGATCGACGACGACCGCGGGCGGCGCGGCTTGCAGCGCCTTTGCGCGGGTCTCTGCGGGATGGTCGACGGCGACGGGCAAGCTGCTCAACGCTAGCAACGGTTGGGGCGGGCTCCGGTTGCGCGAACGCCCTCGAAGGACGGCGTACTAGGGTTCCCGCCGGTGTTCGACAGTCTTCATCGCCGACCACGGGGAGAGCTCTCGGCGCGCGTCCTCGCGACGTTGACGCGCGGACGGGTCCGCGCCCGCCCGCCCGCGGGCGCGGTCGCCGCCCTCGACCGGCGCGAGGCCGAGCTGGACGCCCGCGGCGCAGAGCTGGACGAGCGTGCTTCCCGGCTCGACGCCGCGCTGCCTCCGTGGAACCCGTCCGAGCACGACGTGCCGGCATACCCGCACGCGGCCGGCCCGGCCACGCGCACGCTCCTCGAGCGGCTCGACGACGACGACGTGCGAGCGCTCCATGACTGCTTCGACGACGGCGCCACCGCGTACTGGGAAGCGGCCGACGAGGTGACGCGGAAGTACCTGACGCTGAACTTCGGCGTCCACTACGAGGTGCCGTCGATCCTCGAGAAGACACGACTCTCGCCCGTGATGCCGCCCGACGACGTGCACGCGATGGCCCGCGGGCCGGTGGCGGCCGGCGGCGACGCGTTCACCGCCGACCTCGTGCTCGGCGCGCTCGAGAAGGCGGGGAAGCCGCTGCCGGAGAGCGGGCAGGCGCTCGACTTCGGCTGCTCCTCCGGCCGGGTCGTGCGGATGCTGGCGGCCGCGCGTCCGGACGTGTCCTGGCTCGGTTGCGATCCGAACGAGCCCGCGATCGCGTGGGCGCGCGAGCATCTCGATGGCGTCGAGTTCTTCGTAAACCCGCAGCAGCCGCCGCTCGAGCTCCACGACGGCTCGCTCGACCTCGTCTACGCGATCTCGATCTGGTCGCACTTCAACGCCGAGGCGGGCCTGCGCTGGTTCGAGGAGATGCACCGGCTCCTGCGGCCGGGGGCGGCGCTCCTCTTCACTGCTCATGGGATCGCGTCGATCGGCCGCCAGACCGCCGCCGACTCGCTGATCCCGGAGGACGCGGTGCGCTGCTCGGAGGCCCTGTACCGCCGTGGCTTCTGGTTCGCGCACGCGTTCGGCGAGGATGGCGACCACGGCGTCGTCAGCCCCGACTGGGGCATGGCCTACGCCACGCCGGAGTGGCTGCTCGCGCGGCTGCTCCCCGACTGGTCGGCGCTGCTGTACGAGCCGGCGCGGCTCGATGCCAACCAGGACCTCTACGTGCTCGAGCGCCGCTAGCCTCACCTGCCCCATGGACATCGGCGCCTTCAGCAGCGAGCTCGGGAGTCATGTCGAGCGCCTCCGTGCCGCGCGGGCGTCCGTGACCGAGCCGATCCCGTGGTACCGCTACGACATCCTCGCCAACGCCGTGCACATCGACGCGATGCTGACCGGCGAGAACCGCGATCTCGGCCGGCTCGTCGCGGGCCTGCCGGTCGCCGACATCGGCGCGGCCGACGGGGACCTGGCGTTCGCGCTCGAAGCGCAGGCCGGCTGGGAGTTCGACATCGTCGACCACGGCCCGACGAACCAGAACGGGCTGCGCGGCGCGCGCGCGCTCGCCACGGCGCTCGGCTCGAGCGCCGCGGTCCACGACGTCGACCTCGACCGTCAGTTCCGGCTCCCGCGAGACGAGTACGGGCTCGTCCTGCTGCTGGGGATCCTCTACCACCTGCAGAACCCCTACTACGCCCTGCGCGAGCTCGCGGCGCACGCCAAGCACTGCCTGCTGAGCACCAAGGTGGCCCGCTTCGCCGGGCCGGAGCGGACGCCCGTCGGTCACCTGCCGATCGCCTATCTCGTGGCGCCGCACGAGACCAACAACGATCCGACGAACTACTGGATCTTCACGCCGGCAGGGCTGGAGCGGCTCGTCTCACGCGCCGGCTGGGAGATCCTCGACCGGCTCAACGTCGGCAACACCGAGGCCTCGGACCCCGCCACGCCCGAGGGTGACGAGCGGATGTTCCTCCTGATCCGCAATGGCCGATGGACCGGCAGCGGCTGATCGCGCTCGCCCGCCAGCACGCGCGGGCGCACGGATGGCTGCGGATGCCCGACGAGCAGTGGATCGATCGCGTCGCCAAGCCGCCGCCCTACCTGCCGATCTACGAGCGGCTGCTGAACCCGCTCCGGCCGCGCAGCTTCGCGATGCTCGAGCTCGGCGTCTGGAAGGGCGACTCGCTCGCGATGTGGCGCGACGCCTTCCCGCGCGCCACGATCGTCGGGCTGGACCTGGCGCTGCCTGAGCTCGAGCTCGGCCCGCGCGTCCACCTGGTGCAGGGCGATCAGACCGACCGCGAGCTGCTGCGCGCCACGCGCGAGCGGTTCGCCCCCGAAGGATGGGAGCTGATCGTCGACGACGCCTCGCACGTCGGCGAGCTCACGGCGCGCTCGATCCAGGCTCTCTACGACGAGCACCTCAGGCCCGGCGGCATCTACGTGATCGAGGATTGGGGCACCGGATACCTCCCGGGCTGGCCGGACGGCGGCCCGCCCGCCGAGCGCGTCGGCGTCGAGGCGCTCGACGCCACGCCGATGGGCAGCCACGACCTCGGGATGGTCGGACTGGTGAAGCGGCTCGTGGACCACGTCGCCGGCGGCACGATCCGCGCGCACAACGAGGGGACCGGGGCGACGCTCGCGATCGAGCACATGACGGTCTACGACGGGGTCGTCGTGCTGCGCAAGCCGCCGGCGTAGGCGTGCCGCCTTGCGCTCGCCGGTGACCTTCACGTTCGACCTCGAGGACGACGGGCAGCCCCCGGCGGCCGACACGCCTCGCTACGAGCTTGCGACGCGCCGGGTGCTCGACTTCCTGGCGGCGAGGGGGGTTCGGGCGACGTTCTTCGTGGTCGGGGACCTGGCTGCGCTGCGGCCTGCGCTCGTGCGGGACGTTGCCGCAGCCGGGCATGAGATCGGGCTTCACGGCCTCCGCCACGTGCCGCTGGGCGAGCTCGGCGAGGCGGGCTTCGCGGACGATCTGCGGCGCGGCAAGGCGCTGCTCGAGGACGTCGCGCAAGCACCGGTGCGCGGCTATCGCGCGCCGATCTTCTCGCTCACGGCCGCGACGCCTTGGGCGCCGCGACGGCTGGCCGAGGAGGGCTTCTCGTACTCCTCGAGCGTGCTCCCGGCGGGCAACCCGCTGTTCGGGCTGCCCGGCGCCCCGCGCGAGCCGTTCCGCTGGGCCGATGGCCCGATCGAGCTGCCATGCCCGCTGCTGGGCCGGCGGCGCATCGCGGTCCCGTACCTCGGCGGCGTGTACCTGCGCTACCTGCCGCGGACGCTGCTGCGGCGTGCGGTCGCGCGCCAGCACGGACGCGCACGCTGGAGCTACGCGCACCCCTACGACTTCGACCCTGGAGCGCCGTTCGTGCTGCTGCCCCACGCGAGCTGGACGGTGAGTCGTATCCTCCACTACCGGCGGCGGGACACCTTCAGGCGCGTGGAGGACGTGCTCGGCGCGGCCGGCGCGGGGCTCCCGCTCGTCGAGGTGGCCGCGGAGCTGGATCGAACGGCGCTGCGCGTGTTCGGCATCTGAGCTGCCGGTGGAACCCGAGATGAACCTTGCAGTCGACACCAGCCCGAGCGCTGCTCCGCCGCCCGTGCAGCCCGCGTCCGGGCGGCTGCGCCGAGTCCTCGGCTCGGTGTGGTTCCGGGCCGCGGTCACGCTCGGCCTGCTCGCGCTGGTCGCCGCGGAGATCGATTGGAGCGCGCTCTGGAGCCGGCTGTCGGAGGGCGAGCCGCTGTGGCTCGCGGCCGCCGTCGGGCTGATCGTGGCGGCGCTCGTCGTCGGCGCGCTGCGCTGGTGGCAGCTGCTGCGGGCGGCGGGCGTGCCGTTACGCGCCCGCGAGCTCGGCCGCGTCTACGCCGTCTCCACGTTCGCCAGCACCTTCCTGCCGACGTCCGTCGGCGGCGATGTCGCCCGCGCGCTGCTCGTCACGCGCGAACGGGCGCTGCTCGTACGCGTCGGCCTGACGGTCATCGTCGACCGCGCGGGCGCGCTCGCGGGCCTGCTCCTGCTGGCCTGGGCCGGCCTGGCCGCCGAGCCCGACGCCGCTCCCGGAGGCGCCGTCGCGCTGCTGGCCACGGTCACGGTGGTCACGATCGCCGGAGGCGCCGCCGCCGTCTGGGCGGCCGTGCACCCGCGCGTGATCCGCGGCCGCCTGCTGGAGCGGATGCGGGCGCCGCTCGGGGACGTGCGCGCGATTCTCGCGACGTATGGGCGGCGGCCGCTGATCCCGTTCACCCTCGTCGTCTCGAGCGTCGCCGTCCAGGCGCTAGTGGCCCTGCAGCTGTGCGCGATCGCGCGGTGCCTCGGGATCGGGCTGTCGTTCGCGTCGGCCGTCGTCGCGCTCACGTTGGTGACGCTCGCGACGCTCGTCCCGATCTCGATCGCAGGCTTCGGGATCCGTGAGGGCAGCTACGTCGTCCTCCTCGGCGGGATCGGGATCACTGCGACCGACGCCACGGCGATCTCGCTCTCGACGGTGCTCGTCCTGTTCATCGCGAGCCTGCCAGGTGCGTTCCTGCTCGCCCGCGACGGTATGCGGCCGGTGATCTGAGTGAGCATCCAGGGGATCCTGATCGTGGCCGGCGGGCTGGCGTTGCTGGTCTCGACCGTCGCGCTGGTTCGCCGCCAGATGCTCTCGATCCGCTTCGGGCTCGGCTGGCTCACGGTCTCGCTGCTGGCGATCGCCGGCGCGCCGGTGCTCGAGGTGCTCTCGACTCGCGTCGAGTCGGTCGGCTTCACGCCGACCGGGTTCTCGCTGGGCGTGCTGGCCGGGTTCCTCGGGCTCGTCTGCCTGCAGCTCTCGATCTCGCTCTCGGGGGTCCAGCGCACCCTCCAGGACCTCGCCGAGCACGCCGCGTTCGTCGAGCACCGGCTCAGGGAGCTCGAGGAGAAGCAGGACGAAGAGAGCGCGCGATGACGCTCGAGCCGGTCCTCGTCGTGATCCCGGCGCTCAACGAGGAGGCGACCGTCGGCGCGATCGTGAGAGCGGTCCGCAACCAGGGCGTGGACGTCGTCGTGATCGACGACGGCTCGACCGATCGGACGGCCGAGGAGGCGGCGCGCGCCGGCGCGGCCGTGGTGCGCCTGCCCGTCAACCTCGGCGTCGGCGGCGCGCTGCGATGCGGCTTTCGCTACGCCGTCGCGCGCGGGTACGCGGTCGCCGTGCAGGTCGATGCGGACGGCCAGCACGATCCGCTGGCGATCCCCCTGCTGCTCGAGCGCATGCGCGCGACCGACGCCGACATGGTCGTTGGCTCGCGCTTCGACGCGGGGGCGCCGACCTACTCGGTCCGAGGCGGGCGGCGGTTTGCGATGCGCCTGCTCGCCGCGCGCGCGTCCCACAGCGTCCGCGGCCGGATCACCGACGCGACGTCGGGCATGCGCGCGATCCGGCGTCCGCTGCTCGAGGACTTCGCGCGCGACTACCCGGTCGAGTACCTGGGGGACACCGTCGAGGCGATGGTGATCGCGGGTCGTCGCGGCGCGCAGATCGTCGAGTGCCCGATACCGATGTCGGCGCGCGCCGCCGGGCGCCCCAGCGCCGGCCTGCTCGCGAGCGGCTGGTACGTGACACGCGTCCTGCTCGCGATCGAGCTCATGCGCCGGCGCCGCAGCCGCCCGCCCTCGCCCGTTCCGAGCTCCGAGGGAGAGCCGTGAGCGCCGTCGCCGAGGAGCGTGCGGGTACGCGGCTGTCCACGGCGCGATCGCCCGGCGCGCCGGTGCTGGCCGTGCTCGTGCTCGTGGTCGCCGGGCTCGTGCTGCTCGTCCAGGCGTTGCACCTCCGCGGCCTGCTCGACGTCACATCGCCGCTCACGGCAGGCTTCGCCAAGGCGCTCGTCCTCTTCTACGGCGTCGCTGTGGCCGCGTTGACCGCCGCGGCTGCGTTCCTGCCCGTACGCCGTCTCGCCGTGCCGGTTGTCGCGGCGGCCGGGCTCGCGACGCTGACCCTGCTCGCGACGCTGACGGTCGGGGGCGAGGCCTGGTCGTTCCTGGCAGCGGCGCTCGTGATGTGCGCATGCTGGCTCGCCGGCCGCCTCCTGCTGACCGCCCTGCGCGTTCCGGCGCTGGCAGCGCAGGCGCCGGTCGCCTGGCTGGCGGGCAGTGCCGTGCTCGGGCTCGTGCTCTTGTTCTGCGGCCGCGCCGGGATGCTGCGCTGGTGGACGCTCGGCGCTCCGGTGCTCGCGCTCGGAGCGGCCGGCGCGGTGATGCTGGCGCGCGCGGCCGCGGCGGGACCCGCGACGGCGGCCTGGCAGCGGATCCGATCGGATCGGCTGAGCGCCGGCTGCGCTTCCGTCGGGCTCCTGCTGCTCGGCCTCGCATGCGTCTGGACCGCCTCGCCGGACCTCATGTACGACGCGGTCTACGGCAAGGCGTGGCTGCCGGCCGAGTGGGCGCGCACCGGAGCGATCGAGCCGCTCCGCGCGCATCCGGTGCTCAACGCCGCCGGCTTCGCCCAGCTGCTCGCGCTCCCCGGGCACCTGGTCGGCGCCGAGGGCATCGGCCAGTACATGCAGTGGATATCCGCCGGCGCCGTCGTCGCGACCGTGTGGTGGGCGACGCGCAGCTCGGGCTGGGCGCCGCTCTGTGCGATCGCCGTCGCGATCACGCCGCAGCTGTTCTGGCAGACCAGCACCGCGTTCGACGACGCGCTGCTGACGCTGGCGGTGCTCGGCCTCGGGGTGGCGGTCATGGTCACGTTGCAGCGATCGGAGGGCCCGCCGTTCCGCGAGGGGCTCGCGCTGGGCCTGCTCGCCGGCGCGTGCGTGGACTACAAGCTCCACCTCGCGGTGCTCTCGCTCGCGCTGATGCTGGGCTGGCTGTTCATGCGCGGCACCGATCGCCCGCGCGCGCTCGTCGGGCTCGCGCTGGGCGGCATGGCGGCGGCTGCCCCGGCCTTCGCGCTGCGCTGGATCGACGTCGGCAACCCCGTGCTGCCGGCCTACAACAACATCTTCAAGAGCTCGTACTGGCCTCCGGTCAACGAGACGCTGAACTTCCCGTTCTTCCAGGACGGCAACCCACTCGAGGTCATCGTCAAGTCGGTCACCGAGCCGAGTCTGCTCAACGAGGCGGCGCCTGTCGGGGCGATGGGGTTCCTCGTCGTCGCGATCCTGGTCCTGATCGTCGCCGGCTGGCGCGGCAGCTGGTCGGTGCCCGGGCTGCCGGCGGTCTGGTTCGCCGTCCTGATCGCCACGGTGGCGTGGTACTTCCAGTTCCGCTACCTGCGCTACCTGCTCCCGTCCGGCGCGCTCGCCGTCGTCGCCATCGGCCTGGCGCTGCCCGGACGCGTGCGGACCCGGCGCGCTGAGCTCGTCGCGTTGGGCGCCGTGGCGCTCTCGGCGGTCATGTTCTGGCCCTCGACGGTGGCCCTGTTCTGGAACGTGCCGGGCAGGGACATCCCGTTGGCGGTGGCGCTCGGGAGCAGGGCCGATCACGACTACGAGCGCGCTTCGATGATCGAGCTCGACGCCCTGGACGCGTACGACCGCCTCGCACCACCCGGGGCGCTCGCGCTCGGCGACCCTCACCAGCGTCTCTGGCTCACCGAGGGTCGCGACCTTTCTCCCGTATGGGAGGTCACCTCGCGCCTGGAGATCGATGGACCGATGCCAACCGGTGCGCGGCTCTATTCCGGCGTGCGGGCGCTCGGGATCGACTGGATGATCGTCGGCGAGGGCGGCGGCGCGCTGTCGGTGCCTTGGAGCGCGTCGCTGCTCGAGCGCCACGGCGAGGTGGTCTGGGCCGACCGCGGCTGGACCGTCTACCGGCTGGTGGACTCGGCCGCGACGGGCACGCCGCTCGAGTCGTGCGACGATCGCCTTGCCGGGGTCGAGGGCTGTTGGCAGGGAACGCTCGACGATCGGCCCGGCTTACGCTACGAGGAGAGCCCGGCCGGCATCAGCCGCACGGTCCCGCTCTGCCCGGGGGCCACGCTCGCGGTGGACGTCCGCGCCGATGGTGGCGCCGCGCCGCTCGTCGTGACGGTCGACTTCGACGGCCCGGATCCGAGCCGCGGCCACACCTTCACGCAGCTCACCCCCGGCTCCACACGCCCCGCGGCGGGCACCGCGCCCCCCGGCGCCCGCAATGCGACGGTCTCGCTCCGCCCGGCGCCCGGCATGGAGGTCGAGTCGGCGGAGCTGCGCCGGCTCGGGAGCTGCGCGAGTTGACGCGCTTCAGACGGTGTCCGAGTCGAGCCAGGACATCCGCCACGCGCTCTCCTCGCGGAACCGCTCGTCGAGCCCATCGGGCGAAGTCGCACGATGGATCAACGTGAACTGCTGCGGCGACCGGAGGAACCCGGACCGTCCGAGGCTCAGGCTGCGGGCGTTCGAGCGGTTGGCGCAGACGGCGATCGTCGAGAGCCGGTCAAGGCGCGCCTGGTCGAGCATGCTCGCGAGGGCGAGATCGCGTGCAGCCCGGCCGCTCGCCGCGAAATCGAGCACGGCCAGGCTGGGAATGCGGCGCAGGTCGAGTGCCCGCACGACGGCATACGCCGAGGATCCGCCGGCCTCGACCACCAGGCAGCGATACTCCGCGCCGGGGCGCGACAGGCGCCAGCGCCAGAATTCCGGCGCGCGGGTCAGCCGGTCGGCTCCCGGCGTCGGTGCGCACAAAGCCTGCACCACGGGATGGGTCGCGAACTCCGCGGCCGGCAGCCACGTCGCGTTTCCCGGCGGCCTGCGCCGCAGCGGCCGCGACGCGATGCGATAGGCCGCCGCCGCGACGTCGAACGCCCGCAGCCACCGCGGCGCGCCCGGAGCCGGACGCCCTGTCCATCCCGTCGGCAGCACGTAGACGGGGAGCTTGAAGCCGGCGCGCCAGCCGACCTTGAGATGCCCGGGCATCACGTCGTCGCGGATCGGGAAGCCGATCACGGACTCGACGGCGGAGTCCTCGAGGCGCTCCATCGCCGCCCGTCCCGTCGCGACGAACAAGCCGCGGCGGCGCACCTCCGGGTGCGACAGGACATCGACCACGAGCCCGAGGACATGGCGTTCCCCGCGAACCTCGTAGTGCCGGGGGAGCACCCCGTAGAAGGCGACGGGGCGCGTGCCGTCGAACCCGAGCAGGCTGAGGCCGTCGGACGCGCCGAACTTCCAGCGGGTGTGCTCGATCGTCCCGGTGGCGGCGTCGCGCAGCTCGGGGAAGCCCAGCCAGAGCAGCTCCTGGAGCGTCTCCTCGTCCTCCGGCAGCGACAGCGGCCGGAACTCGAAGCTCACGTGAGGCCACCGTCCAGGTCGATCACCGCGCCCGTCAGGAACGACGACTCCTCGCTCAGCAGCGTCGTGACCGCGTAGGCGAGATCGACCGGCAACCCGAGTCGGCGCGACGCCGTGGAAGCGACGACCGAGTCGAGGATCGCCTCCGGGACGCCGGCGGTCATGCCCGCCTGGAAGTAGCCCAGGCGCAGGGCGTTCACCGTTATCCCGCTGCGGCCGGCCTCCTCGGCGGCGGCGCGCACGACGCCCTCGACCGCCGCCTTGCCTGCGACGTAGGGCACCGTGCCGGGCACAGGCCGCCGCACGGTCACGGAAGAGACGTGGACGATGCGGCCGCCGCCCAGGCCGTTCTCCGGCATGACCTCGAGCGCGCTCTTCGTCACGAACAGGGCCGGCAGCGCGTTGTCGAGCAGGACCGCGCGCGCAACGTCGGCGTCCATGCGCGCCAGCCGGCGTGCCGACGGGGTCCCCGCCAGGTTCACGACCGCCCACAGCGCTCCGTCCTCGGCGACGGACTCCACGGCGGCGGCTGCCTGTTCGTAAGAGGTCAGGTCCGCCTCGAAGACGTGCCGGCTCGCGTCCAGCCCGTGGCTCGCATAGCGATCGTGCAGCGGCTGCGGATCGCGCCGGTACGTCGCGAAGACGTCGAACCGGGACTCCCGCAGCAAGGCGTCGACGAGGCTCGACCCGAGACCGCTGTTGCCCGCCAGCACGAGCACGCGAGACTTCATCGGCCGGCTCTGGTCACCGGCTGCACCGTGACCGGTCCGTCATTGCGTTTCGAGCGCCCGCCATCCGGGCGGGGCATTATTGCGGACGGGTGCTGGCGCCGCCTTGATCGGGCTAGCATGCCCGCCGTGCCGACAGGGGACACAGCCGTGGACGCCCAGGTGACGGCGCTCGAGCGGGAGCTCGAGCGCGCGCGTGGGGATGAGGCTGCCGCCTGGGGGCGCTACAACGCGCTCCGCCGCCGCAAGGTCGTTCGCGCGGCGCTCGCTCTGGCGAACGCCCGCCGGCGCGCCGGCGGGCTGCTGAAGCGATCCTCGGCGGCGCGCGCTCCCGCGGTGGAGGTGAACGAGGCCGCGGCTCCGGCGACACCCGCCCCGGACGAGGGTGTCGCCCATCCCTGGCCGCTGGGCCACTTCTACAGCCCAGTCCCCGACACCGTCGCGCTCGGACGCGAGCCGGACCGCTCGCGTGTCTGGGCCGCCGGAACGCCGGAGCTCCCCGGCATCGACTGGAACGCGGACGCTCAGCTGCGGCTCGTGCGCGAGCAGCTCGCCAGCCAGGAACCGCTCCGCTTCGCCGCGCGGGCCACCGGCGACCCGACCGAGTACCACGAGTCGAACGAGCTCTTCTCGCCGTTGGATGCGTGGGCGCTCCAGGCAATGCTCCGACACCTCGAGCCGGCTCGGATGATCGAGGTCGGATCCGGGTGGTCGTCGCTCGTGACGGCTCGTGTCAATCGCGAGCTGCGCGGCGGCGACATGGACGTGACGTGCATCGAGCCGTTCGTCCCCGATTTCCTCGCCGGCGGCGTCGACGGGATCACGCGCGTGCTGCCGACGCGCGTGCAGGACGTGCCCGTCGAGCGGTTCCTGGAGCTCGAGGCGGGCGACGTGCTGTTCATCGACAGCTCGCACGTCGTGAAGACCGGCAGCGATGCGCGGTACCTCTACCACGAGGTCCTGCCCCGGCTCCGCGCCGGGGTGGTCGTGCACGCGCACGACATCTTCCTGCCCGCGGAGTACCCCGAGCAGTGGGTGCTCTCCGGGCGCGGCTGGAACGAGCAGTACATCCTGCAGTCGTTCCTCGCGTTCAACTCCGCGTTCGAGGTGCTGCTCGCGATGGCATGGCTCGCCTCGACGCACCCCGACACGCTCGAAGCCGCGGGCTTCTCGGCCGCGCGCGTCCGCGCCGTCGGCGCCGGGTCGTTCTGGATGCGCCGGCGCTAGTGGTCCGCGTCCCCGAGTAGCAGCCGCAGCCGCTCTCGCAGCGTCGCCGGGGAGCAGGTGCGCTCGACGAGTCCTTGTCCCGCGGCCGACAGCTCGCGCCAGAGCGCGTCGTCGCCGTACACGAGCGCGATCCGTTCGGCGAACTCGCCCGGCTCGTCGGCGATCAGCATCTCGCGGCCGTCCTCGGCCCCGAGACCCTCGGCGCCGATCGTCGTGGTCACGACGGGGAGCCCGGCGGCAAGGCTCTGGGTCACCTTGCCCTTCATGCCCGCGCCGTAGCGCAGCGGCGCGACCATCACGCGCGAGGAGTCGAGCAGCGGCTGCAGGTCCTCCACCCAGCCCGCGATCTCCACGCCCGGCCCGGCCAGCGCGAGCACCTCGGGCTGCGGCTCGGCGCCGACGATCGTCACCTTCACGTCGCCGAGCTCGCCCCATACCAGCGGCATGATCGTGTCCACGAGCCAGACCACGGCATCGACGTTTGGCAGGTGCTCGAAGCTGCCGACGAAGAGGAGCCCGGCGCGATCTGCAGGCGGTGCGACGCTCGCTGCGACCGCGTTCGCGTTCGGCAGCACGATCACGTCCGTGCCGGGCACCTGGCGAAGGATCTCCTCGCGCTCCGGCTCGCTGACGACGGCGGTCACGTCCGTGACCCGCACCAGCGCGAGCTCGATCTCGCGCCAGGTAGCCGCCGCCGTCGCGACCGCGCTGCCGTCCAGCTCGGCGCGGCGTTGCTCGCGCACGTAGTGCAGGTCGACGGTGTCGAAGACGATCTTCGCGTTCGGGCTGAACTCGCGGATGAAGTGCAGGTAGCGCCCCGCCACCTGCGGGCGGCTGACGATCGCGAGCTTCATCCGGGCGCCGATCGCCGCGATCTCGGCCGGCACCGAGAACGGGGAGTAGAGGACCTCCACGCCCATGCTCTGAAGCCCGTCGGAGTAGGGCTCCCAGCGCAGGTGGTTGTCGGGCAGGAACGTGACCCGGCAGCCGAGCTCCAGCAGCGCCTTGAGCAACTCCCACATGCGCACCGAGCCGGAGTCCCGGTCGGGGCTGGGCACGCGGTGGTCGATCACGAGCACGTGCGGTCCGCGGTTGCGGTCGCTGGCGCGGCGCACGGCCCACGGGGAGGCCGGCAGCTGGTCGGCCGCGAGCCGGCTCGCCCACTTCTCGGTGAACTTCGCGCGGTTGAGCTCCTGGAAGCGCTTGCCGCCGCTGTCCGTGTCGGTGCCCGCGGTCGCGCCCTCGACGTGGTGGACGGCGGCGCGCGGCTCGTACACGACGGAGTGGCCGGCCTCGCGCGCGGCGAAGCAGAGGTCGGTGTCCTCGTAGTACATCGGCAGGTAGCGCTCGTCGAACCCGCCGAGCTCGCGCCACACCTCCGCGCGAACGAGCAGGCATGCCGCCGACCCGTAGTCGACCTCCCGCATGTAGTTGAACTCCGGCCCGTCGGGATCGCGGCCGCGCCCGAAGTTCCAGCCGCTGCCGTCGCTGAAGACGATCCCACCGGCCTCTTGGAGCGTGCCGTCCATGAACAGGAGCTTGGGCACCACGATGCCGATCTCGGGCGCGCCGTCGGCACGCGCGACGAGCGCCTCGAGCCAGCCCTCGAGCACCTCGGTGTCGTTGTTGAGGAGCAGGAGGTACTCGCCCCGCGCCTGCGCGGCGGCGAGGTTGTTGCTGCGCAGGTAGCCCAGGTTCTCCTCGTTGTGGATCACCTGCACGTTCTCGAGCGCGGCCCAGACCGCCTCGTGCCCGGGGGCGCGGTCGTCGACGACGATGACCTCGAAGGCCGGCCCGTCGGTCCATTCCGCGATCGAGCGCAGGCACTTCTCGGTCAGGTCTGCCCGCGCGTGGACCGGGATGATGATCGTGACCCGGGGCCGGTCGACCGCGGGCAGCCGGATCGGGCGCAGCGCCGGCTGCGCCAGCGCCTGCGACTCGGGCGAGGGCACGAGCCGGCGGCCGGCCGCGCGTAGCGACCACTGCATCAGCCGGCCCGGCGCCGACACGCGCCCGCCGACGGAACCGTAGAACCGGGTCCGGACCCGCTCGAACAGGCGCCAGGTCACGGACTCCTCGATGGTGCGCAGGCGCGCGCGGTCCTCCGCGGCGTCCTCCTGCTCGCGGGCCACCGCGTCGACGGCCTCGCGCAGCGACCGCTCGCGCTCCGCGAACTGGGCGAGCAGCGAGCCGATGTCGTCGCGGGCGGCGCCGAGCTCGCCCGCCAGCCGGGCGCCCTCCGCCTCCGCGCCGGCCAGCCGGCTGCCGAACTCGCGCGTCTCGTCGTGGGCGGCATGCAGCAGCTCGAGCCCGAAGTCCGCGAGATATGACTCCGGACCCGGCAGCTCGCCCGGCTCCTGCGACGCGACCGCGATGAGGTACATCGGCGTGGGCTCGCCGGCGACGCGCCACTCGTCGCCGGCACGCTCGAGCGCGAAGTCGGGACCGCGCGCCGTGCCGCGCTCGCCGTCGAGCATGCTCAGCCGCGACCCGGTGATCGTGCGCTGACCCCACATGCTCACATGCGCGAAACGCGCGTCCAGTAGCGCCGCGAACTCCTCCTGGACGAGCTCGCGCTCGTGAAAGGGGTTCTGTTGGCCGCTGGCGTCCGTGTACATCCTGCGCTCGGGCGTCGACATGACCAGCAGCCCGTCGGGCGCAAGCACGCGGCGGATGCCGTCGAGCAGCTGCTCGTGCTCGCGCAGGTGCTCGATGATCTCGAACGCCACGACGGCGCCGAAGCCGCCCTCCTCGAGCTCCTCCAGGTCCAGCGCGGAGCCGGCGCGGAACTCGAGGCTGGGCGCGGCGTAGTTCAGCTTCGCGTGGTCCACCGAGGCGGCGTCGATCTCGATGCCCAGCACCGAAGCGGCGGTGCCGGCGAGGATCGCGCTGCCGAAGCCCTCGCCGGAACCCAGGTCGAGCACCCGGCGCCCCGCGACCAGCTCCGCCGCCCAGAGATAGCGGTGATAGTGCTCGTAGGCGACCTGGACGTCCGGGGTCCAGGGGACGCAGCGCTCACCGGTCCAGTCGATCAGCCGCGGTGCCCCGGCGCGTCGCTCAACGCTCATCGCCGGGCAGCCTAGCGATGCCACAATGCCACCCCGTGAGCCGCCTGACCCGCCTGACCGTCACCCCGCTCCAGTACCGTCAGATCGCCGAGCTCGCGCTCGTGTTCCTGACTCTGATCGTCTTCACCGGTGCGGCCGTGCGGCTGTCAGGATCGGGGCTCGGCTGCCCCGACTGGCCCAAGTGCTACGGCGGGGTCGCCCCGCCGCTCGAGACGCATGCGTGGATCGAGTTCGGCAACCGCCTGCTGTCGGGGCTCGTCGGCCTGGTCGCCACCGCGGCGGGCCTGCTCGCCTTCCGCCGCCGGCCGTTCCGTCGCGACCTGGCGCTGCTCGGGCTGCTGCTTCCGCTCGGCGTCGTCTGCCAGGCGGTGCTCGGTGGGTTCACGGTGAGGAACCACCTCGCTCCAGGCTTCGTCATGGGACATTTCGTGCTCTCGATGCTGATCCTGATCGCGGCGGCGGCACTGGCGTGGCTCGCGCGCTGGGAGCGGGGCGAACGGCCGCGCTCGACGGACCGGCTGGCCGTCTGGTCGGTGCGGGCGCTGCTGCCGCTCGGCGCGCTCACGATCGTGGCCGGGACGGCGGCCACCGCGGCCGGGCCGCACGCGGGTGGAGCCGGAACCGGCGACGAGATCGATCGGCTCAACTGGAAGGGGGCCGAGACACTCGACTGGGCGATCCATCAGCACGGGCGCATCGCGACGCTGCTCGGGGTCGCGGCCGTCGCCGTGTGGTTCCTGCTGCGCCGGCGCGGGGCGGATCCCGAGGTGCGCCGCGCGCTGACCCTGTCCTGCGTGCTGCTCGCCGCCCAGGGCGCAGTCGGCGGCATCCAGTACCGCTACGAGTTGCCGGCCGAGATCGTCTGGCTGCACGTCGCTCTCGCGGCGACCCTCTGGCTGTCGCTGCTGTGGGCCACCGCCGCCGCCGGGCAGCTCGCGCCGGCCGCGGCGACCGCGCCGCTCTCGGTCGCCTCGCGGCGGACCTGAGCCGAGCCGGCCGCTCAATCGCGGCGCAGCTTGCGCCGCGCGGCGTCGAGCGGGCGAGCGATCGCGGTGGACGCGCGGTAGCGGCGTGTGGACGTGAGCGCATCGGCGGCCGCACGTGCCGCGTCCCGCTCCGCCTCGAGCGCCGCGACGCGCGCTTGCAGATCGCCGACGTCGCGCTGGAGCACGAGCGCGCGGACCTCGGCATCCCAGAGTTGCCGCACCAGCCGCGACAGCTCGCGCCATGGAGCATCGGGGAGTGCCGCGGGCTGCTCCGCGAGTTCGTCGAGCAGCTTCGCGACCGCGGCGGCGTGCTTGTACGAGGCGTGGTGCAGGACCGCGAGATCCCGGTTCTGCGTGCCCATCTCGGGCCGGTAGGCGCCGAGGTCGGCGCGGAGCCGGGCCGCGTCGACGGCCATCGGGGTCGCCTGGCCGCCGAAGCCGTCGCTCTCCAGCCGCTCGTAGCTCTCGGGGGTGACCCATCCGTCGCCGCCGTGCCGGTCGTAGACATATGCCGCACGGCCGGCCGCCATCGCCTCCACGATGCACCTGCCGTAGCCCATGACCACGTCGGCATCGGCGATCGCCAGCTCCGGCCGCGTGGAAGCCCGGTCGCCGCCGACGCGGACGACCTCGATCCCGAGCTCGGCGCAGACCGCGTGCACCATGTCGCGCCGCGCGCCCTGCGTGTAGTTCCCCAACAGCAGGAGGCGCTTCGCGCGCCTGCGCGGGCTACCGCGGGGAGCGAACCGGTCGAGATCGACGGGCTGGCGCAGGCGCGTCGCCGGGGCGGCTGTGGCAAGGCCCGCTGCCCACCGTCGCACGCGGTCGTTGAGCACGATCATGGCGTCCACCGCACCTGGGACCTGCGGCGGCGTGGAGATCTGATGCATCACGCCGTGACACACGTACGCGTGGACGCTGCTCGGATAGCGCGTCGTCAGGTCGTAGGCGACGTCGGTGAGGTTGGCCACCACCGCGTCGCAGTCGGCGGGCAGCTCCTGCTCCGTCGCGGCTACGCGCAGGCCGCGCTCCCGTGCGGAGTCCGCTATCTCGCCGGTGCGCCAGGCGTGCAGCCACACCTCGTGGCCAAGCCGCTCGAGCGCCGCCGCCAGCGTGAGCACGTAGGTCTCGGTGCCGGCCGGCACCTCGAGTGCGTGGGTGGTGCAGACGATCCGCATCGGCCTACTCCTCGTCCGGCCAGCGGCCGGTGCGCGCGAACTCGTCGCGCGCGTGCTCCTCGGCCTCGCGCTCGCGGTCGCCCTGGGCGCCGATACGGAACAGCCAGTTCAGCAGCAGCACCGCGAGCGCTGCCCCGGTCGCCATGAAGAAGCCCTCCCAGCCCGTCTTGCCTCCGTCCACGATCAGCAGCGCGCAGCCGAGCAGGAAGATGCCGAGCGGGAGCAGGTAGCGGACCGCGTACATCAGCTCGGGAGATCGGGCGGCAGCGGTACCTCCGCCGGCGCGCGGCCCTCCGTCTCCTCCCACGCCTCGTAGGCGACGCCGTCGCGGCCCTCGTGTGGCTCGGCGCCACCCAGCGCGAGCACGACGAGCAGCTCGTCGCCGCGGTTGGCGAGCTGGCGCCGTACCGACGGCGCGACGCGCGCCAGCCCCGCGCGGGGCAGCTCGCGCTCCTCGCCCTCGACGCCGAGCGTGAGCGTTCCCTCGAGTACGAGGTAGACCTCCTCCTGGCGCTCGTGCCGGTGGATCCGCCCCCGCTGACCGGGGCGGAAGCGAAGCAGGTTGACGCCGAAGGCGCTGACGCCCAGCTCGCGCCGCAGCAGCTGGAAGCGCTCTTCGCCGTCAAGGTCGAGCGTGCCGAAGGTGACGCCCTCGTGCATGTTGCTCGGGCCGTGGCTCAGTCGGGGCTGGGGCATAGTTGCGAGCGTACGCTCTCGTGACCGATGCGCGACGCATTGCATGCCGGCCTGGTCGCCGCCGTCGTGAGCGGCGCGCCGTCGACGGCCCTTGCGGTCGTGCGCGGCGACGACGTGCTCGACGGCGCCCGTGCCGCCGGGACGCTGCTGCTTCCGCACGAGACCCGCACGGCGGCGCTGCTCGCCGCGGCGGTGCCCGTGCACCTGGCGCTCTCGCTGGGCTGGGCCGTCGTACTCGACCGCGTCATCCCGCAAGGGCGTGAGCAGCTCGGCGGGCTGCTCGGCGGGCTGGCGATCGCGGCGCTCGACCTGGAGGTGATCGGCCGCCGGCTGCCGCGCATCCGGGCGCTGCCGCAACCGCGTCAGTGGGCCGACCACGCCGCCTACGGCCTCGCGGTCGGGACGGTGCTGGCGCGGCGCCGCAGCGCCCGCTCGCGGTGCGTACACTCGCCCGCCGGATGCCAGAGCTGATCGAGAGCCCGTCGACCGTCGAGGCGGCCGGCACGAAACCGAAGCTGATCGAGGAGTTCGTCGGCCGCGTCAACACCGGGGAGGAGCGCCTCAGCGTCGCGCGCATGAACTCGCCCGCCGGCTGGGTCGAGCCGGGACAGCGGCCCGAGTTCGACGAGTGGACGCTCGTGCTCGAGGGCTGCCTGCGCGTCGAGCACGAGGCCGGCGCAGTCGACGTGCGCGCCGGCCAGGCGGTGCTGGTCCGCGGCGGCGAGTGGGTGCGCTACTCATCGCCCGAGGACGGCGGCGCGTCCTACGTCGCGGTCTGCTTGCCGGCGTTCGCGCCCGGCACCGTGCACCGCGACGACGACAAATGAGGCGTTAGTCGTTACCATTCCCGTAGGGCCGTGCTAATGGAGCCCGGCAAAAGCAGTGCCAGCGTCCCGCAGTTGTTGCCCAGCACCTCCAGCGTTTCGCAGCACGCAGACCTCATCGGAGGAGCAGATACATGGCAACCGGAACAGTGAAGTGGTTCAGCGACGAGAAGGGCTTCGGCTTCATCACCCCTGACGACCAGGGCAAGGATCTCTTCGTTCACCACTCCGCGATCCAGGGCAGCGGCTTCAAGACGCTGGCCGAGGGCGCCAAGGTCTCCTACGACGCCGAGACCGGGCCCAAGGGCCCGAACGCGGCGAACGTACAGACGATCTAGCCCCAAACCGCCTTTCAAGCAGTTCCCGAACGGCCCGCCATCGGCGGGCCGTTCTTGTCTGTCCTAGAAGAGGGGCAGCTTCTTCTTCGGGTACTTCGCCAGCTTCGGCAGCTGCGGGGCGCCGCGGCTCTTCTTGCGCTGGCGGTTGATCTCCTTGCGCAGGACGTCGAGCGCGGGCCGCGCACGGCCGTTGGCGGCCACGAAGGCCGAGTCCCATGTGAGGAACTTCGGGTCCGCGTCCCAGTGGTACAGGTACACGCGCTTGACCCGGCTGCTCGAGCGCGCGACCTCGAACGTGTGCTTGACCGCGTTCGCCGCCCGCGCCTCGCCGCGCTTGCCGCCGCGGTAGCGGGTGCCGAATCGGACGATGCCGCCGGCCTCCGTCAGCCAGACCTCGCCCTTGACCTGCCGCAGCAGCTGGCGCGTCGACGAGTAGGAGAAGGGCCGGAAGTAGTTGGCGTCGCCGTAGCTGTGCAGGCCCCAGATACGCGGGTTCTTCGCGTACCGCTTGAAGGCCGCCAGCCAGGGCAGCATGTTGCTGCCGTCGAGCAGGTCGGCCGCGACGACGCGGCAGCCGCTGCACTCGCGGCGCATGATGTTGTAGTACTGCGCGGCGCGCCGGGGCCGGCGCCACGTCGGCTGGGACGAGTGGTTGGCCTCGTTCCAGGCCGACATGCTCTTGACCCACGGATAGCGCTTGCGCAGGATCCGCACCGTGCGCCGGTACTGCGAGAGCGACGGCAGCCGCTTCGGGTGGCGCGAGTGGTGCTGGATCGTCAGCAGGACGTCGGCGCCGCGGAAGGCGGCTGCGGCCATCCACGCGTCGTAGCGCGAGAAGTCGCCGCTGAGCACCGAGTCGTACGACATCAGGATCCGGACCTGCTTGATGCCGAGCTCCTCGAAGCGCGGGTCCTGCCACATGCCGGTCTTCTGCTCGCTGATGCCGATCGTGAATGCCTGCGCGCCGGCGGGCGCCGCGAGGCATGCCACCGCGGCGAGCGCCAGCGCGAGGAGGATCGTTCGAGTAAGGGAGATCACAGGTTCGTCATCGGCCGTAGGGGAGAGAGGGATGAGGTGCTTGCAGGCGCGGACGTCTGAGAACCGACTCAGACTCCGATCTCGACGACGAACCGGCCGGATTTCGGTGCGGAGAACCGAGCCTCGAGGGCGTCGAGTTGCTCCATTGGACCGGAATGGTAGCCAGTGGTCCGGCGCCCGTCGATCGGGCGGTCGAAACGCCAGCGCGTGCCCGCCGCCCGTAGGGTTCGCCGGCCCCACCTGCCGGTGCCGGCGGGTGTGTACGCGAGCATCCGGAAGCGGTCGCCGCGGCGGACGCCCGTGACCTTCAGCCGCGCCCCGGTGCGCGTCAGGGTCCAGCGGAACAGCGCGTGGTTCAGCCAGCGCTCGCCGAACTTGTAGCCGCCGCCGACTACCTCGATGGACCGGCCGCGCACGTTGATGTCGTAGCCCCGCGGGAGGGTCGGCGTGCCGTGGTGCATCAGCGCCGGCCCGGTCGAGTTCGGCGCCAGCACCGCGAACGGCCGCGGCGCCAGCAGGTCCTTCCAGCCGCGCGCGGTTCGCCGCTTGAGCGCGAGCGCGCCGAAGTCCCAGCGCAGGTCGCTGACGGCCATCGGCTTGCGATGCACGGCAAGCCATACGCGCCCGTCCGAGACGACGCCGAGCCCGCTCCGGGCGGAGTCCTCGACGGTGAGCCGCCCGTCGGCGGGCAGCGGGCCGACGGGGACGGCCGGGATGCCCTCGAGCGCGTCCATCGCTGCCGTCAGGCCGAACAGCGCGAGGCCGTTGTAGGCGACCGTGTGGGCATAGCCGTCGATCCCGTCGGCCGTCGTCCGCCTCCCGGGCACCAGCCGTAAACCAGCCCGGCTCGCGTGGAGCGTCTCGAGCCGGTCCAGCGCGCGCTGGGCGACGGCGAGGTAGCGCGCCGCGCGGCGCGGGTCGCTCGCCGCCGTGGCACGGGCTCCGCTCGCCATCGCTCCGGCGACGATCCCGGGAATCCACGTCTGGCCCTGGCCGCGGCCGAGATAGCTCATGTCGCCGTCGGGCGCGACGAGCGCGGCCAGCGTGTCGTAGAGCTCGCGGCTCAGGCGCAACGCGGCAGGCGACGCCTCGGGGCCGAGCTGCGCGATCGCCTCGGTCAGCATGAAGGTCGAGAGCGCGTGGTAGGCGGTCGTGTCCAGCCCGGGGTCCGAGAGCAGGCTGCCGCGCATCCGCTCGGCGCCGATGCGTGCGCGCACGCGGTGGTCGACGACCTGCCCTGCCCACGTGTTGATCACGTAGGCGGCGGCCGCGCGGGCGGCGACCGGATCCGCCAGCCGCGCCGCGGGGTCGGCCGCGCGCACGCCGGCGCCGGTGATGCCGATCACCGCGAGCGCGTCGACCAGTCGCAGGTTGGAGTAGCACGTGGGCACGCTCAGGCAGCGGTAGCCGTTGAGCGGGATCCCGTAGCGGCTCATGTAGTCCGCGAGCTGCGCCCGGCGGGCGTCGGAGAGCGTCAGCAGGCGGTACGCGTAGCTCGCGCCGACCATGTCGAACGCGCTCGCGCGGCTCGGGTCCACGGCGCGGGGCCAGGCCCGCTCGGCGGCCGCCACGAGCGCCGGATCGCCGTTGCGCTGGCCGGCCCGGTGCAGCGCGTAGGCGAGCATGGGCGGCACGAACGAGCCGTGGCCGCGCGCGAGGTCGGCCGGGAACGGGTTGGCGAAGTCGCCCGCGGGCGTCATCATCCCGGCCCACTGCCCGGCCGTGCGGTCGACCAGCACGCGGATCTCCTCGCGCAGCGTGGCCGCGGTCGGCGCCTCCGCCGCCGCCGGGGCGGCGACGCATGCCGGCAGCAGCGCGCAGAGGGTGACGATCAGTTTCAGCCGCATCGAGCGGCTGAACCTAGCGTGGTCCCCGGATCCGCGGCCCGGCTTTCGCGATCAGTGAGCGGAGCGGAAGCGGCGCAGCCGCAGCGCGTTCGCGACGACCGAGAGGCTGGAGAACGCCATCGCGGCGCCCGCGAGCAGCGGGTTGAGCAGGCCCGCCGCGGCCAGCGGCAGGACGGCGACGTTGTAGCCGAACGCCCAGACGAGGTTCTGCTTGATGTTGCGCAGCGTCGCGCGCGAGAGCCGGATCGCGTCGGCGGCGGCACGCAGGTCGCCGGAGACGAGCGTGAGGTCGGAGGCCTCGATCGCGACGTCGGTGCCGGTGCCGATCGACAGGCCCAGGTCGGCCTGCGCGAGCGCCGGGGCGTCGTTGACGCCGTCGCCGACCATGGCGACGACTCTGCCCTCGTCCTGCAGCCCGCGCACGACGTCGGCCTTCCCGGACGGGAGCACCTCCGCGATCACCCGCTCGATGCCGACCTCGGCCGCCACCGCCTGCGCGGTCTCCGCGTTGTCGCCGGTCAGCAGCACGGGCTCGAGCCCGAGCGCCCTCAGCGCGGCGACGGCCTCCGCGGAGGTCGGCTTGACCGTGTCGGCGACGACCAGCAGCGCGCGCGCCTGGCCGTCCCAGCCGGCCGCGATCGCGGTACGGCCCGCGCTCTCGGCACGCGCCTTGGCGGCTTCGAGCTCGGGCGTCAGCCGCATCGCCCAGTCGGCCAGCAGCGCCGGCCGGCCGGCGACGACGCCGTGCCCGTCGACGACGCCCTCGACGCCGAGGCCGTCGCGGCTGACGAAGCCCTCGGCCGCGGGCAGCTCTCCGCCGTGGCTCGCGCTCTCGCCGACCGCGATCGCCTCCTCCTTCGCCGCACGGGCGATCGCCTGTGCGATCGGGTGCTCGGAGGCGTCCTCGAGCGCGCCGACGAGCCGCAGGACCTGCTCGCGATCGGTGTCCGGCGTCGTCACGACGTCGACGAGGCTCATGCGCCCGGTCGTCACGGTCCCGGTCTTGTCGAGCACGATCGTGTCGACCCGGCGCGTGGACTCGAGGACCTCCGGGCCCTTGATCAGCAGCCCGAGCTGCGCGCCGCGGCCGGTGCCGACGAGCAAGGCCGTCGGCGTCGCGAGGCCGAGCGCGCAGGGGCAGGCGATGATCAGCACGGCGACCGCGGCGGTGACCGCGAACGCGGTCTCCTCGCCGGCGCCGATCCAGAAGCCGAGCGTCGCGACCGCGATCCCGATCACGATCGGGACGAAGACGCCCGACACGCGGTCCGCGAGCCGCTGGACGTCGGCCTTGCCCGACTGCGCGTCGGTGACCAGCCGCGCGATCTGCGCCAGCGCGGTGTCGGAGCCGACCTTGGTCGCGCGGACGACGAGCCGGCCGCCCGCGTTGACGGTCGCGCCGGCGACCTCGTCGCCCGGCTGCTTCTCCACCGGCACCGACTCGCCGGTCAGCAGCGACTGGTCGACCGCGGAGATGCCCTCCTCGACGACCCCGTCGGTCGCGACCTTCTCGCCCGGGCGCACCACGAAGCGGTCGCCGGCGGCGAGCTGCTCGACCGGCACGCGGCGCTCCGCGCCGTCGGGGCCGAGGATCGCGACGTCCTTCGCGCCGAGCTCGAGCAGTGCCTCCAGCGCGGCCCCGGCGCGGCGCTTCGCGCGCGCCTCGAAGTAGCGGCCGGCGAGCACGAACACGGTCACCGCCGCGGCGGTCTCGAGGTAGAGGTGGTCGGAGCCGGCGTTCGGGTCGGGCCAGAGGTCGAACGGCATCTTCATCCCGTTCGCACCGGCGTTGCCGATGAACAGCGCGTACAGCGACCACAGCCAGGCGGTGAGCGTGCCGACGCTGATCAGCGTGTCCATCGTCGCGGTGGCGTGCTTGAGGTTCGCCCACGCCGCGCGGTGGAGCGGCCACGCGCCCCAGAGCACGACCGGCGTCGCGAGCTGGAGCGCGAGCCACTGCCAGTTGTCGAACTGGAGCGCCGGGATCATCGACAGCAGCAGCACGGGCAGCGCCAGCAGCGCCGAGATGATCAGCCGGCGCCGCAGCGGGGCGGTCGGGTCCTCGGCCTCCTCCGCCGGTGCGTCGGGGTCGCCGGTCGCCGGCAATGCAGCCTGGTAGCCCGCGGCCTCAACGGCGGCGACCAGCGCGTGCGGGTCGACCGCCGCCGGGTCGAAGTCGACCGTGGCCTTCTCGGTCGCGTAGTTGACCGACGCCAGGACGCCGTCGAGCTCGTTGAGGTTGCGCTCGATCCGGTTCGCGCACGACGCGCAGGTCATGCCCGTGATCGGCAGCACCATGTGATCGAGCGTGCTCATCCCGAGACCTCCTGCGTGAAGGCTACGGTCTGGACGCGGCCCTCGTGCTTGAACTGCAGGAACAGGCGGTAGCTGCCCTCGGTCGGGAACGTGGCCGCGAAGCCGACGCCCTGGCCGTCGCCGGTCGGGTGCACGTGCAGGAAGGCCATGTCGCCTTCGCGCAGCGCGACGAGGTGGCCGCCGGCGCCGAGGTAGGGCTCGGTGTCGACCGGCCGGCCGTCGCGCGTGATCGTGAAGCGCAGCTCGGACTCCTCGCCGGCGGTCGCGCCGGTCGCGTCGAGCTGCACGTCGTAGCCGCCGTCGCTGACGGCGGTCGGCGCAGGGGCGGGCAGGGGCGCCAGGTCGGCGGCGCCGTCGACGCGCAGGTCCGACGCGAGCGTCGTCGCCTCGCCGCCGTAGGAGAAGTCCGCGAACAGGCGGTACGAGCCCGCGTCGGCGAGCGTGACGCGCGTGCTCCAGGTCCCGTCGGCGGCCATCACCGGGTGCAGGTGCTGGAAGCCGGTCAGGTCGCGGCGGGCGAGGATCAGGTGCATGCGCTTCTCGTGCGTGACGTCGAAGTCCCGCACGGTCGCGCCGTCGTCCTTGACGATCCGGAACGAAAGCGTCTGCTCGCGGCCGCGGCGCAGCTCGGGCTGCTCGACCGCGACGCGCAGGCCGCCGTCGGCGACCGCGAGGCCGTGCACCTCGGGCTCGGCGCCCGCATGCTCATCACCGTGGCCCGTGGCGTCCGGGCTCTCCTCTGCATGCTCCGCTCCGTGCCCGCCCATCGGGCTGTCCCCGCCACGCGCATCGGGATCGATCACCTGGCCGGCCAGCGCGCCGCCGGCGAACAAGACGGTCAGCACGCCGAAGAAGGTCGCCAGCTGTTTCGGGATCGGATTCATGGGGTGGGCCTCGCAATACGGTAGCGGGGTATCGGTTCCCGAACCGTAGCAGATACCCCCCAGGGGTAGCAAGAGTGAATTTCGGTCCACGTGGACGAAAAAGCACGCCATACGTGCATTTCGAGCCACATGCGGAGCGAGTCGCCCCCGCTCCCCGACCCTTCCTCAATGCGCCGTCGCCGTATACGCCCGGGCTCCGCTGGCGCCGGCGGAACCAGTCCGCGCTACGTGCGGCACTGGCCGCGATCGCCGAGGGTGCGGAGCCGGAGCATGCCAGCGCTGCCATTGCGGCCCTGAGGCTCCACTTGCCCGACACACCGATCCTGAGGACACGACGTGCTCAACGACGAAGAGCCGGCGCCGGCCGGCTCTTCGGACATCTCTGCAGGCTCAGCGGGACATCCCCGCTGAACGTCTCGACTAGCCGCAGCCCGTGTTGTTGCCGCAGCTCGAGCACGTGTAGCACGAGCCCGTGCGCTGCATCATCCCGCCGCACTGCGTGCAGGCCGGGCCGAGGTCGAGGCCGACCATGCGCGCCGGGTGCACCGGCGGGCTGTCGGTCAGCGCCGACGTCGGGGGCACCGCGTCGGCGGGCTCGAGGGGCGGTGCGGGCGGAGCGCCCTGGGCGCCGGCGGTGGGCTGGTCGGCCTGTGCGGGTGGCGTCGACATGCCGCCGTTGGCCGCGCCGTTCGTGCCTCCCGATGCGGCAGCCGCGGTGTCGGCGCCGATCTTGCGCGCCCTGACCTCGGGCGTGAGGATGCCGAGGTCCTCCTGCACGTCGGCGTCGAGGAAGCGCGACGCCAGCCAGCGCATGATGTAGTCCGGCATCGACTTCGCGAACGGGATCTCGGGGTTCATCGTGATCCCCTCCGGCTCGAAGCGCATGTAGGCGAACTTGCGCACGAGCGTCTCGAGCGGCACGCCGTACTGCAGCGACATCGAGATCGCCGTCGCGAACGAGTTCATCATGCCGCGGAGGGTGGAGCCCTCCTTGCCGATGTCGGTCAGGAAGATCTCCCCGACCGTCCCGTCCTCGTACATGCCGGCCGTGATGTAGCCCTCGTGGCCGCCGAGCGAGAACTTGTGCGTGATCGACTGGCGCTCGCGCGGCATCCGCTTGCGCGCCGGCCCGACGTCGGCGCGCGTCTGCGCGACCGCCGCGTTGACCGCCTCCTCCACGCGCGAGGCGACGAGCGACTCGACCTCCGCCTCGGAGTAGCCCTCGACGACGACGTGCTTGGACTCCTGCGCGTCGGTGCGCAGCGCCTGTGCCGTCTTGGAGCCGTCGCGATAGATCGCGAGCGCCTTGATCCCGAGCCGCCAGGCCTGCAGGTACGCGTCGGCGATGTCGTCGACCGTCGCGGTCTGCGGCAGGTTCACGGTCTTCGAGATCGCGCCCGAGAGGAACGGCTGGACCGCGCCCATCATCTTGATGTGGCCCATGTGCGAGATCGCGCGCTCGCCGACGGCGACGTCGAACACCGACATGTGCTCCTCGGCCAGGCCGGGCGCGCCGACGATCGTGCCGTTGTCGTTGATGTGCGCCTCGATCTGATCGACCTGCGCGTCGGCGTAGCCGAGCGTGCGCAGCGCCATCGGCACGGTGCGGTTGACGATCGTCATCGTCCCGCCGCCGACGAGCTCCTTGTACTTGACGAGCGAGAAGTCCGGCTCGACGCCCGTGGTGTCGCAGTCCATCAGGAACGAGATCGTCCCGGTCGGCGCGAGCACCGTCGCCTGCGCGTTGCGGTAGCCGTACATCTCGCCGAGCGCGACCGCCTCGTTCCAGGACTCGCGCGCCGCCGCCAGCAGCGACTCGTCCTCGCACGTCGCGTCCGGGATCGCGTAGGACGCGTCGCGATGCATCCGCATGACGTTGTTGTGCGCCTCGCGGTTCTCCGCGTAGCGGTCGTAGGGGCCGATCGCCGCGGCGACCTTGGCCGACTGGAGATAGCCGCGGCCGGTCATCAGCGCCGTGATCGACGCGGCGAAGCCGCGCCCGCCGTCGGAGTCGTAGGCGAGGCCGTTCGACATCAGGTACGCGCCGAGGTTCGCGTAGCCGAGACCCAGCTGGCGGAACGCGCGTGCGTTGCGGCCGATCTCCTCGGTCGGGTAGCTCGACGGCCCGACGATGATCTCCTGCGCGAGGAACACGAGGTCGACCGTGTGGTTGAAGCGCTCGACGTCGAGCGTGCCGTCGGGGCGGCGGAACTTCATCAGGTTCAGCGACGCGAGGTTGCAGGCCGAGTCGTCCACGTGCATGTACTCCGAGCACGGGTTGGACGCGTTGATGCGGCCCGAGTTCGGCGACGTGTGCCACTGGTTGATCGTCGTGTCGTACTGCACGCCCGGGTCGGCGCAGCGCCACGCGGCCTCGGAGATCTCGCGCATCAGCTCGCGCGCGGGCATCGCGTGGGTCGGCTGCCCGGTCGCACGCGCGATCAGCTGCCACTCGGCGTCGTTCTCGACCGCGTGCATGAACTCGTCCGTGAGGCGGACGGAGTTGTTGGCGTTCTGGTACTGGATCGACTGGAAGCCGTCACCGTCGATCGACATGTCGAAGCCGGCGTCGCGCAGCGCGGCCGCCTTGTCCTCCTCCTTGGCCTTGCACCAGATGAACTCCCGGATGTCCGGGTGGTCCACGTCGAGCACGACCATCTTCGCCGCGCGGCGCGTCTTGCCGCCCGACTTGATCGTGCCGGCCCAGGCGTCGGCGCCGCGCATGAACGAGACGGGACCGGAGGCGGTGCCGCCCTTCGACAGCGGCTCCATCGACCCGCGCACGTTCGAGAGGTTGATCCCCGCGCCGGAGCCCCCGCGGAAGATCTTGCCCTCCTTGGTGTTCCAGTCGAGGATCGACTCCATCGTGTCGTCGACGGAGAGGATGAAGCAGGCCGAGCACTGCGGGTTCTCCTCGAAGCCCACGTTGAACCAGACCGGCGAGTTGAAGGCCGCGAGCTGGTGCAGCAGCACGTAGGTCAGCTCGGCCTCGAACGTGTCGCCGTCCTCGACCGAGGCGAAGTAGCCGCGCTGGCGGCCCCAGTCGGCGATCGTGCCCGCGACGCGCGAGACCATCTGCTTCACCGAGCGCTCGCGGGCGGGCGAGTCGAGCTGGCCGCGGAAGTACTTCTGCGCGACGATGTTCGTCGCGTTCTGGGACCAGGTGGCCGGGAACTCGACGTCGAGTTGCTCGAAGACCGAGCCGATGCGCGCGTCGCGCAGCTCCCACTCGACGGTCTCGAACGGATGCACGCCGGGCTGGGTGAACAAACGCCGCACGCTGAGCGCCTCGCCGGCGCGAGTCTCGGTCCTTACAGCGGTTTGCGGGGTCTGTTGCTCCATGAGCGAGATGCTCCTTCCAAGTGTGTCCGCCTGGCGCGCCGGGAGCACGGCGAGGCGGGTGTGCGGGTTGATGAGTGTCCGCCTCGGGCCGGACGGAATGCGCGGTACAGCCCGCACGCTGCGCGCTTTACCTTCCGACGCGGATCCAGTCGGCGAAATCGCCCCAGGCACCGCCGGCGCGGAACGTCGCCTCGCGCAATGCGCGGCGCGGCGCGGCCAGCCGTGACTCGGCCCAGCCGAGCCGCCCCGCGGCCGCGAACAGGAGCGCGAGCAGGGCGAGCAGCGCCAGCAGCCCGGCCAGCACGAGCAGCGACAGCGGCAGCTCGTCGTCGGTGTTCGAGTAGACGGGCTCGGGCGACGCGGCGGGACCGGACGGCTCCGCGGGCGGCGGCGTGGCGGGCGCGGGCGTCGCCGCCGGCGGGACGGGCGTCACGTCGGGTGCAAGCGGCTTGACGTCCTCGGCGCTCGGCGGCGGCGGGTTGCCGCCACCGCCACTGCCGCCACTGCCGCCGGGTAGCGGGCTGACACCTGAGTCGACAGGGTCGTCCGGCGCCGGAGTGGCAGGTGCGGGCGCGACTGTCGGAGCCGCCGTGGCGGTCGGATTCGGCGTCGCGGTCGGCTCGGGTTCGTCGCAATCGCCGTCGTCGTGCTGCTCGATCGCCGCCTCGAGCGCCGGGCGCAGGTCCGGCGTTTCGGTGTCGGCCTCCGGGCTGAGCTCCTCGAGCACCTCCTTGAGGACCTTCTTCTTGTGGTCGCACGCCTCGATCACCCCTTCGCGGCGGTAGTCGCGGTAGACCTCCTTCTCGGCCTTGGACCGCTCGGGAGCGGGCGTCGGAGTCGCGGTCGGCGTGGGCGTCGGGGTCGGTGTCGGATCCTGCGCCGCGGCGGGCGCGACCAGGACCGCGAACGTGACCGCGAGGACCGCTGCTAGGCGCATGTGCACCCCCACCATTCTACGATGCCGAGCCCTATGCGGATCCTCGTGACGGGCGGCGCGGGCTATATCGGCTCGGTGGTCGCCAAGCAGCTGCTCGAAGCCGGCCACGAGGTCGTCGTGCTCGACGACCTCTCGCGCGGCCATGCGGGCGCCGTCCCCGACGCGGCCGAGCATGCGAACGTCTCGCTGCTCGCGCCGGCTGCGCTGGACGCGGCGCTCGCCGGCGTCGACGGCGTGCTGCACTTCGCGGCGCTCGCACTCGTGGAGGAGTCGGTGGAGCACCCGGAGCGCTACTGGCGCAACAACCTCGTCGGCACGCTCAACCTGCTCGACGCGATGCGCGCGAACGGCGTCGGCAGGCTGGTGTTCTCCTCGACCTGCGCGACCTACGGCGAGCCGGAGGTCGTGCCGATCTCCGAGGACGAGCCGGCGGCGCCGGTGAACTCCTACGGGGCATCGAAGCTGGCGGTCGACCTGATGATCCGCGACGAGTGCCGCGCCCATGGGCTGGCGGCCGCCTCGCTGCGCTACTTCAACGTGGCGGGCGCGAGCGGGGAGCTGGGAGAGGACCACGAGCCCGAGACGCACCTGATCCCGCTCGTGCTCCAGGCCGCGGCCGGCGTGCGCGACCACGTCAAGGTGTTCGGGACCGACTACGCCACGCGCGACGGCACGGCCGTGCGCGACTACATCCACATCGAGGACCTCGCCGAGGCGCACCTGCTCGCGCTCGACGCGCTCGAGCGCGGGACGCATCGGATCTTCAACCTCGGCAGCGGCGACGGGTACACGGTGCGCGAGGTGATCGAAGCCGCGCGGCGCGTGACCGGGCGCGAGTTCGCGGTGCGGGAGGAGAACCGGCGGCCGGGCGATCCGCCCGAGCTCGTGGCGGCGAACGCGAGGGCGCGCGAAGAGCTCGGCTGGGCCCCGCGGCGCGGCCTGGACGAGATGATCGCCGACGCGTGGGCCTGGCACCAGGCCCATCCGCGCGGCTATCGCGGCTGAAGCAGCGGCTCGAGCGCGGCGACGCAGGCGGCGAGCACCGCGGGCGGCGCCTGCGCGGCGTCGATCACGGCGAAGCGCCCGGGCTCGGCTGCCGCGAGCTCGTCGTACGCCGTGCCGATCGTCTCGAAGAAGGCGAGCTCCTCGCGCTCGAGCCGGTCGGCGGCCTCCCCGCGCTCGCCGGCTCGCGCGAGCCCTGCGCGCGCCTCGATCCGCAGCAGCAGCGTGCGGTCCGGCGTCAGTCCGCCGGTGGCGAACACGTTCAGCGCGCGGATCTCCTCCACGCCGAGCCCGCGCCCGGCGCCCTGGTAGGCGAGCGAGGAGTCGACGAAGCGGTCGAGCAGCACCCAGTGGCCTGCCGCGAGCAGCGGCTCGAGCTGCTCGGCGACGAGCTGCGCGCGGGCCGCCGCGTAGAGCAGCGCCTCCGCGCGCGGATGCACCTCCAGGGCAGGATCCTTGACCAGCGCGCGGATGCGCTCGGACAGCGCGACGCCGCCGGGCTCGCGCAGCACGAAGGCCTCCTGCCCGCGTTCGTGCAGCGCCCCCGCGAGCGCGCCGACGAGCGTCGTCTTCCCCGCGCCGTCGAGACCCTCGACGGTGATCAGGCGGCCGCGCTCCACGTCGGCAACGTATCTGCCTTTCGCCTGCCAGGCGAGACGCTCCTTCGTAGCGCTCGCCTTCGGCGACGTTACATTCAACTGTGATGATCGCCGCCCTCGCGCCCCACCCGCATGCCGCCGCCGTGCTCGGCGCGGCAGCCGAGGGGCAGCCGTCGCACGCGTACCTGCTGCACGGCCCGGCGGGGAGCGGCAAGCGCGAGGCCGCGCGCGCTGTGGCCGCCGAGCTGCTCGCGCGCGGCGCCCCCGACCCGGACGGCGCGCGCACGCGCGTGCTGCACGGAGCCCATCCCGACCTGACCTGGGTCGCCCCCAGCGGAGCGCACGAGATGCTGCGGCGCGACATCGACGAGGCGGTGGTGGGCGCCGCCGCGCACACGCCGTTCGAGGCCTCGTTCCGCGTGTTCGTGCTCGAGCGCGCCGACACGATGAACGACGAGGCCGCGAACGCGCTGCTCAAGACGCTCGAGGAGCCGGCGGCCTACGTCGTGCTGCTGCTGCTCACCGATCGCCCGACCCAGGTGCTGCCGACGATCGCCTCGCGCTGCCAGCCCGTGCGCTTCGATCCGCCGCCGCCGGCCGAGCTCGCCGCGAGGCTGCAGTCGCGCGGCGCAGCGCCTGCGCAGGCCGAGGCCGCCGCGCGCTTGAGCCTCGGCGACGGCGAGCGCGCGATCGCGCTCGCGGTCGGGGACGGCGCCGCGTTGCGCGCGCATGCCGAGGCGTTCGCGCGCGCGCCGCTGCACCGGCGGGTGGGCGCCGAGCGCCCGTGGCTCGCGCTGCTCGAGCTCGCGGCGGCGCGCGGCGCGGCCGCGCGCACGGCGCACGAGGAGCGGCTCGCGGAGGAGCTGCAGTTCCTCCCGCGCAAGGAGCACCGCAAGCGCGAGACGGAGATCGGCGAGCAGGCGCGCCGCGCCGACCGCCGCGCCCGCACCGCCGCGCTGGACCACGGCCTGCAGCTCTGCGGGCCTGTGGTACCGCGACCTGGCGTGCGTCGCGGCCGGCGCGCCCGAGCTCGCCCACAACTCCGATCGCGCGCAGGAGCTCGCGCAGGAGGCCGAGGGCCGCGAGCTCCCGGCATTGCGCGACGCCGTCGAGCTGGTCGACGACTTCCGCGCGCGGCTGGCGCTCAACGTGATGGAGGACCTCGCCTGCGAGGCGCTCGCATTCCGGCTCGAACGGCTGCTCGGTCAGGCGTCGGCCTCGAGCTCGTCCGCGAACCGCCTGACGTCGTCGGGCGGCTCGGGGAAGCGCGGGTCCATCGCCTGCAGGGTGCCGGCTAGCACGCGCGCGATCACGTAGTTGCGATACCAGCGGTTGTCCGCGGGGATGACGTACCAGGGCGCCCACGGCGTGCTCGTCGCGTTGACGGCCTCCTCGTAGGCCTGCTGGTAGTCGTCCCAGCGCTCGCGCTCCTTGATGTCGTTCGACGACCACTTCCAGTACTTGTCCTGTCGCTCGAGGCGCTCGCGGAACTTCGCCAGCTGCTCCTCCTTGGAGAGGTGGAGGAAGAACTTGACGATCGTGGTCCCCTCGCGCACGAGCATCCGCTCGAAGTCGTTGATCGAGTCGTAGCGCGAGCGCCAGAGCTCTTCCGGCGCGAGCTCCTTGACCCGCACGACGAGCACGTCCTCGTAGTGCGAGCGGTTGAACACGTGGATCATCCCGTCGGCCGGGGTGTGCTGGTGGTAGCGCCAGAGGAAGTCGTGCGCGAGCTCCTCGCTGGAGGGCTCCTTGAACGAGTAGACGCGCACGCCGGTCGGGTTCGTGCCGCGCAGGACGTGCTTGACGGTGCCGTCCTTGCCGGCCGCGTCGATGCCCTGCAACACGACGAGCAGCGACCGCTCCTCCTCGGCGTAGAGCCGTTCCTGCAGGTCGGCGAGCCGCTCTCCGAGCTCGTCGTACTCGGCCTCGACCTCTGCCGCGCCGGTCAGGTCGCCCGTGTCCGCGGGATCGTGGGCGGCGAGCGCGAGCTCCTCGCCCGGCTCGACCCGGTAGCGCGCGAAGTCGGCCACCTGGGGCGCCGCGACGTTCATGCCGGGCGGCTACCCCTTGTACGCTCGGCGCATGCCGGCCGGAATCGTGCTCGCAGGGGGCCGCTCGAGCCGCATGGGGACGCCGAAGGCGTGGCTGGACTGGCACGGCTCGACGCTCTTGCGCCGCGTCTGCGGGATCGTCGCCCGCGGGGCGGGCGGCCCCGTCGTGGTCGTGCGTGCGCCCGGGCAGGAGCTGCCCGCGCTGCCGGCGGGCGTGCGCGTCGTCGAGGATGCGCGCGAAGGCCGTGGCCCGCTGCAGGGGATCCTCGCCGGGCTGGAGGCCGTCGATGCGGAGGTCGCGTTCGTCGCTTCCGTCGACCTGCCGTTGCTCCACCCTCGCTTCGTCGCCGCGGTCTGCCGCGGGGTGGGGGGCGCCGACGCCGCCGTGCCGCACCTCGGCGGCTACCGGCAGCCGCTCGCCGCCGCCTACCGCCCGGCGCTCGCGCCGCTCGTGGCCGAGCTGGTCGAGTCGGGCCGGATGAAGCCCGCGTTCCTGTTCGAGCGCTGCGAGACGCGCTGGCTGGAGGAGCTGCCGAATCCCGAGAGCGTGCGCAATCTCAACACGCCCGCGGACTACGAGGCGGCGCTCGCCGAGCCCGAGCCGCTCGTCAACGTGCGCGGGTTCGGTCCGCTGAAGCACCCGCGGTCGGAGCTGCGAGCCGCCATGCTCGGCACCGCCGCCGCGGTGATCGGCGTGACGCTCGACGAGCACGTGCTGGCGGCGCTGAACGGCGACCAGATCGCACGCGACCCGTTCGAGCCGCTGGTCGAGGGGGACGAGGTCGCGCTGATGGCCGCCGACGCTGGTGGCTGATCTGACCTTGCGCTGATATATCAATTCGTCGACAATTGCGGTCCCAACGGAGGAGGGGATCCATGCGGTGGTTCGGACGCGTAGCCGGGCTCGTACTCGTGGTGCTGGCGCTGTTCGCGGGGAGCACCCCAGCTCAGGCGGCCGACCCGCCGAAGCGCGTGCTGATCCTGGTCCTCGACCAGTTCCGCCCGGACTACGTCAACCGCTTCCAGATGGAGAACGTCAAGCGGTTGATGCATGACGGCGTGAACTTCGACAACGCATACCTCGGCCACATGGCGTCCGAGACGGTCATCACCCACAACGTCATCACCAGCGGCCAGCTGCCGAAGGACATGGGCTGGGGCGACGAGGCGTACCGCGACACCGAAGGGGTGCTGAGCGACGACAAGGGGATGTGGATCTCGGGCTCGCTCAGTCGCGACCAGTTCAACCTGCTGATCGCGGAGGGCGGCTACCCGAAGCTCGCCGACTACCTGCACGACGCCCACCCGGGGACGAAGTTCATCGCCGCCGGCCAGAAGAACTACGCCGTGTATTCATCGAACGGGCCGACGGGCGACATCTCCGTGACGTTCGCCAGCCGCGCGGCATGCAACGGCGTCGAAGGCCTGCGCGGGCCGACCGGCTTCAACGTGCCGGCGTACATCAACACGCCTGAGTGCGGGCGCTTCTGGGTCGACAGCCGTACGGATCTGGACTACGGCACCAAGACGACGCCGCCGGCGTGGCTGTATCCCCTCGACGGCAATCGCTTCGCCCCCGGCCGCGATCCGCTGCATCTCGGCGGCGACATCTGGACGGCCGACGCGGGCATGGCGATGATGGAGCACGAGCCGTGGAGCGGCATGCTGCTGACGCTCGGCTCGATCGACAAGGCGAGCCACATGTGGGGCGGCATCACCGACACGCGCAGGTACCCGGCCGGCTCGGACGCCGAGCAGGCGCATCTGCGCTTCATCGCCAAGACGGCCGACGAGCAGGTCGGGCGCATCCTGGACAAGCTCGAGGAGCTCGACCAGCGCGACGAGACGCTCGTCGTGCTGACCACGGACCACGCGGGGCAGCCGTCGAAGAACTTCCACGGCGAGCTGGGGACGGCCGCGGCGCCGCGTGACGGCAACTTCAACTGGTACTTCGGCGCGACGCTGAACGGGTCGTTCATGGAGCCGTCGTCGTCGCTTGCGCCGCTGATCGCCACCGGCAACGTGCGCTTCAGCTATCAGGACTCGGCGATCCGGACGTGGCTGAACACGACCACGGATGCCGCCAAGACCAGCGCCGCGCAGGTGATGGCGACGCTGCCGTCCGTGATCGCGACGTATGCGCTCGACGGCGACCACTACCGCCTGGTCACGGCGAACAAGGCCGCCATGAGCGGCCGCGAGCGGGTGTGGTGGCAGAAGCACGCGCAGGAGATCGTCGACACGATGGCCGCGCCGTACTCGGCGGACGTCGTCGGCCTGCTGCGCGACAACAGCTCGTACGGAGTGGCGGGCGACCACGGCGGCCACCAGCAGCCGGTGCAGGAGATCCCGATCGTGTTCGCGGGCGCGGGCGTCGGCAAGCACGACTCGAAGGCGCCGATGCGCTCGGTCGACATCCTGCCGACGATCCTGCAGCAGATGCAGATCGCCCCGGGCCCGGGGCTCGACGGCACGGCACGGGCGGTGCCCGCGGGTTAGCCTGAGCCGATGTCCGACCGCGCACTGGCCGAGCGGCTCGTCCGCTTGGCCGGGGCGGTCGCGCTCGAGCTCCGCGGCGGCGGCGCGGAGCTCAAGGGCGCGGCGACCGACGTCGTCACGGAGGCCGACCGGCGCGCGGAGGCGGCGCTGGTGGAGCTGCTGCGCGCCGAGCGCCCCGCTGACGGCGTGCTCGGCGAGGAGGGCGGCGCGGTGGCGGGCGGCGAGCGGCGCTGGCTGCTCGATCCCGTCGACGGGACGCTCAACTACGCGAGCGGCCTGCCGAGCTGGTGCGCCGCGGTGTGCCTCGTCGACGACCACGGCGCGCTCGCGTGCGCGGTGTTCGATCCCGTCGCGGGCGAGCTCTTCAGCGCGGCGCGCGGGGAGGGGGCGACGCTGAACGGCACGCCGCTGCGGCTGCCGGCCGCGCCGGCGCTGCACGACGCCGTCATCGCCACGTTCGTCGACGTCCGCCGCCGCGACGCGGAGATCGCCGCCGGCACGGGGCGGCTGCTGGCAGAGCTCGGTGCGCTGCGCGCGGTCGGGTGCGGGACGCTGGAGCTCGCCTGGACCGCCGCCGGCCGGCTGCACGGTTGGGTCCAGGCCGACGTGGAGCCGTGGGACTGGCACCCCGGCGCGCTCCTGGTCGCCGAGGCCGGCGGCGCGGCGAGGGTGGCCGGGCGCTGGCACGTCGCGGCTTGCGGAGAGGAGCTGGCCGGCGAGCTGTTGGCGGCCGTGTCGGCCTCCGGACGCTCGGCCGCCAGGTACCAATAGCCTGCAGCGCGTGTCCGACTCGCGTGACTCGGCCGCGGCGGCGATGACCTCGGAGGGACCGCCGTCGCTTCTCGACGCGGTCGGCGGGCGGCTCGGGATCGCCGAGTCCGCGCTGCCCGCGGCCGCTTTCGTGGTCACCTACACGGCGAGCGGGCAGGACACCCGCGCCGCCGTGATCGCGGCGATCGCGCTCGGCGTGATCTTCGCCGTGGCGCGGCTCGTCCGCGGGCAGACGCTCCAGTACGCGCTCGCGGGCCTCGGCGGGCTGGCGCTCTCGGCCTACGTCGTCTCGCGCACCGGCAAGGCCGAGGACTTCTTCCTCCCCGGGTTGCTCGCGAACGCCGCGTACGCGCTCGCCTACCTCGTTTCGATCCTCGTCCGCTGGCCGCTGCTGGGCGTGATCGTCTCCGCGCTGCGCGGCGGCGACATGAGCTGGCGCGAGGATCCCGTGGCGCTGCGCTCGTACAGCCGGGCGAGCTGGATCTGGGTCGCGCTGTTCTCGCTGCGCCTCGCCGTGCAGCTGCCGCTGTACCTCGCGAGCGCGCTCACCGCGCTCGGCGTCGCCCGGATCGCGATGGGCATACCGCTGTTCGCGATCGGGATCTGGCTCTCGTGGTTGGTCCTGCGACCACGGGAGCGGCCGACGGCGCCTGCGTAACCTAGGTGGCATGTCCCCGGGCGGCTACTTCGGCAGGGCGCTCGTCGTCGACCTCGACGGGCCGTCCAGCGACGTGCTCCCACTGCACGACGACATCCTGCGCGCGAGCATCGGCGGCTCCGGGCTCGGCACGCACCTGCTGCACGAGCTGGCGCCGCCCGGCGTCGAGCCGCTGGCGCCCGAGGCGCCGCTGGTGTTCGTGTTCTCACCGCTCGTCGGCACGCCGCTGACGACGAGCGCGAAGTTCGCGGTCGTGGCGAAGTCGCCGCTGACCGACAGGATCAACGACGCGCTCGCCTCGAGCCACTTCGCGATCGCGGGGAAGCTGACCGGCCATGACGCGATCGTCATCCGCGGCGCGTGTGACACGCCGAGCGCGCTCGTCGTCGACGAGAACGGCACGCGCGTGATCGACGCGTCCGACCTCTGGGGCCTGACGGCCGCCGAGGCGGAGGCACGGCTGCGCGACAAGCTCGGTCCCGCATACCGCATCGCGGCAATCGGGCCGGCGGGGGAGAAGCTCGTGCGCTTCGCGACCGTCTCCCACGACGGCCGCCATGCCGGCCGCGGCGGGCTCGGCGCGGTGATGGGATCCAAGCGGCTGAAGGCGATCGCGGTGCGCGCGTCGGCGAAGTGCCCCGTCGCCGACCCCGGCGCCGTGCTCGCGGCCGCGAAGGACCTGCGCGCGCGCTCGTTCGGTCCCGCGACCGCGAAGTACCGCGGCATGGGCACGCTGTCGAACCTGCTCACGTTCAACGCGCTCTCGGCGTTGCCGGGACGCAACTTCGGGACCGAGACGACGACGCTCGCACTCGAGGACCGCGCCGCCGTGCGCGAGTCGTGCGCCTCGTGCTCGATCGGCTGCGAGCGGATCATGAAGACGAGCGACGGGCGCTCCGCGCGCGTGGAGTACGAGAGCGCGTTCGCGCTCGGGCCGCTGGTCGGGATCGACGACCCCGACGACGTGCTCGACGCGTCGGCGCGCGCCGACGAGCTCGGCATCGACACGATCTCCGCCGGCGGCACGATCGCCTGGGCGATGGAGGCCGGGGTGGCGGACTGGCTGCGCTTCGGCGATGCCGCGGGGCTGCAGCGGGCGCTCGAGGAGATCGGCACGCGCGAGGGGCTCGGCGACACGCTCGCGGAGGGCTCGCGCCGCGCCGCCGCGATGCTCGGCTCCGAGCACCTGGCGATGCACGTCAAGGGCCTCGAGCTGCCCGGCTACGAGCCGCGCACGCTGCACGCGATGGCGCTCGGCCTGGCCGTCAACTCGCGCGGCGCCGACCACAACCGCTCGGGGGCGTACGAGGCCGACCTCTCCGGCGATCTGGACCGGCTCGCCGGCGGCGACGCCCATGTCGCCGCGGCGATCGAGACCGAGGACCGCGCGGCCGCGATGGACTCGCTGATCCTGTGCAAGTTCCTGCGCGGCGTGTTCACCGAGCCGTGGGAGGAGTGGGCCGGGCTGCTGCGCCCGATCACCGGCTGGGAGATCGACGGCGAGGAGCTGCACTCGACCGCGCGCGGGATCGTCGCCGCCAAGCACGCCTTCAACCTGCGCGAGGGCTGGACGCGCGCGGAGGACACGCTTCCCGCCCGGCTGCTCGACGTCCCGCTCGCGATGGCCTCCGGCCGCGAGGCCGCGCTCACCCGTGAACGGCTCGACGCGATGGTCGACGCCTATCACCGCGCGCGCGACCCGGCGCCCATCGGCTGACCGCCCCGATGTTCCTCACGGTCATGACCGTCGCCGAGGCGCTCGCCGCGCTCGCTCCGGAGCGGCGCAGCGCGGTCGCGGACGTCGCTCCCAAGCTCGGCGCGGTGCCCGCGCGGGACGTCTGCGCGGCGGAGCAGCTGCCCGCGTACGCGCGCGCGACCGTCGACGGCTACGCGGTGCGCGCGATCGACACGTACGCGGCCTCGGAGGCGCTGCCCGCGTTCCTCGAGGTCACGGGCGCCGTCGCGATGGGCCGCGCGCCCGACGGCGAGGTCGGTCCCGGCGCGGCGATGAGCATCCCGACGGGCGGGCTGCTCCCGCACGGCGCCGACGCGGTCGTGATGGTCGAGCACACGACCGAGCCGATGCCCGGTCACGTCGAGCTGCTGCGCCGCGTCGCGCCCGGCGACGGCATCCTGCAACCGGGCGAGGAGGCGCGCCCCGGCGACGTGCTGGCGCCGGCCGGGCGCCCGCTGCGCGCGGCCGACCTCGGGCTGCTGGCCGCCGCCGGGATCACGTCGATCGCCGCGCACGCGCCGCCGCGCGTGGGGATCGTCTCGACCGGCGACGAGGTCGTCCCGGGCGCCACGCCGGTGCTCGAGCCCGGCCAGGTGCGCGATGCGTGCGCCCCCGCGCTCGCCGGGATCGTGCGCGAGGCCGGCGGCGAGCCGGTCCTCCGCGGCATCGTGCCGGACGACGCCGCCGCGCTGGAGCGCGCGCTCGCCGCGTCCGTCGCCGAGGACGACGCCGTCGTCGTCTCCGCCGGATCGTCGGTCGGCGCGCGCGACCTGACCGCGACCGTTGCGGCGCGGCTGGGGGAGGTCGTCTGCCACGGCCTCGCCGTGCGCCCGGGCAAGCCGACGCTGCTGGCCGACTGCGGCGGTGTGCCGCTCGTCGGCCTGCCGGGCAACCCGCGCTCGGCGCTCGTCGTCTTCCGCCTCGTCGGCGTCCCGCTCGTCCGCACGGTCGCCGGCATCACGTCGCCGCCGCCGCAGCCGTCGGTCCGCGCGCGGCTTGCGCGCGACGTCCCGAGCGCGGCCGGGCGGCTCGACGTCGTGCAGGCGGAGCTGCGCGACGGAGTCGCCACGCCGCTCTTCGGCTCCTCCGCGCTGCTCGGGCCGATGGTGCGCGCGGACGGCTGGTTCCGCGTCCCGGAGGCCGACACGGGCCTGGCGGCGGGGGCCGAGGTCGAGGTCTCGCTGTACGGCTGACACGTGCCCTCGGGGACGACGCGCCATGCTGTGAGCGTGTACATCCGCGACGTTCCCGCCGCCGAGGCGCTCGCCGCGTGGCTCGGCACGCTCGAGGGCCGCCGGCTCGACGCGGTCGACATGCCGCTCGCCGACGCGCTCGGCCGCGTCACCGCGGCGCCCGTCTGGGCGCTGCGCTCCTCGCCCGCCTACGACGCGGCCGCGATGGACGGGATCGCCGTCCAGGCGCAGGACACGCACGGGGCGACCGAGACGTCGGCGCGACAGCTGCCTCACTTCGCCGTCGTCGACACCGGCGACGCACTGCCCGACGGCTTCGACGCGGTCGTGATGCGCGAGGACCTGCACTGGACCGACGACGTCCCGGAGGTCCGCGGGGCGGTCGCGCCGTGGCAGCACGTGCGCATGATCGGTGAGGACGTCAGCGCGACCGAGCTGCTGCTGCCGGAGGGTCACCGGCTGCGCCCGTTCGACGTCGCCGCCGCCGCGGCCGCGGGTCACACGGTGCTGAGCGTGCACCGGGCCCCGCGCGTGCTCGTGATACCGACGGGCGACGAGGTGCGGGCGGTCGGCGGGGCGGAGCCGGCGCCCGGCGAGCTCGTCGACACGAACTCGCTGATGCTCGCCGCGCAGGCGCGCGAGGCCGGCTGCGAGGTCGAGAGCGTGCCGATCCTGCCCGACGATCCGGAGCTGATCACGGCAGCGGTGCGCGACGGCGCGGCGCGCGCCGACCTCGTGATCGTGATCGCGGGCTCGAGCGCCGGGCGCGACGACCACACGGCAGCGATCGTGGAGCAGGCCGGCACGCTGCTCGTCCACGGCGTCGCCGTCAAGCCCGGGCACCCGGTGGTGCTCGGCGCCGTGGACGGCACGCCGGTGCTCGGCGCGCCCGGCTATCCCGTCTCCGCGGCATTGACCTTCGAGCTGTTCGCCCTCCCGCTGCTCGCCGCGCTGGAGGGCACCGCGCCCGTCGAGCGCCCGCGTGCGCGCGCCCGGCTCGCGCGCCGGCTGGCCTCCTCGCTCGGGACCGACGACTGGATCCGGGTGCGGCTCGGGCGCGTCGGCGGCGGGCTCGTGGCGGCGCCCCTGCCGCGCGGCGCGGGCGTGCTCACATCCCTGGTGCGCGCCGACGGGCTGCTGGTCGTGCCGGCTGCGCTCGAGGGGCACGACGCCGGCGAGGAGGTCGAGGTGCGGCTGCTGCGCGACCTCGAGGCGGTCGAGCGCACGATCGTCGTGATCGGCTCGCACGACCCGGTGCTCGATCTCGCCGCCTCGCTGCTGCGCGTGCGCGACCCGGCGCAGACGCTCGTCTCCGGCCCGGTCGGCTCGCTCGGCGGGCTCGTCGCGCTGCGCGACGGTCTCTGCCACCTGGCCGGCTGCCACCTGCTCGATCCCGAGAGCGGCGAGTACACGCTGCCCTGGATCCGGCGCGTTCTGCCCGGGCGCGAGGTCGAGGTGATCCGGCTGGTGCACCGCGAGCAGGGCCTGATCGTCGCCCCCGGCAACCCTGCGGGCGTCGCCGGCCTCGACGACCTGCCGCGCCTGCGCTACGTCAACCGCCAGCGCGGCGCCGGCACCCGCGTGCTGCTCGATCACGAGCTCGGACGGCGCGGCATCGAGCCCGCCGCGGTCGACGGCTACGACCGCGAGCAGCCGACCCACTTCGCCGTCGCGGCGGCCGTCGCGGCCGGTCGTGCGGACGCGGGCCTCGGCGTGATGGCCGCTGCGCGCGCGTTCGGCCTCGACTTCGTGCCGGTGGCGCGCGAGCCGTTCGACCTCGTGATGGCCCCCGGAGAGCCGGCGGCCGTGCCGCTGCTGGCGCTGCTCGAGGACGCCGGCTTCAAGGCGCAGGTGGAGGCGCTCGGCGGCTACTCGACCGAGGAGACCGGCCGCCGCGTGCTCTGACGGTACGGAGCGAGCACCGCATCGATGCGGCCGCGCAACCAGTCCTCCAGCGGGCCCTCGCGCAGCACCGCCCACGTGATCAGCGCGCCGTTGTAGGCGGTCAGGACCGTCTCGGCCAGCGCCTCGGCATCGACGCCCTCGAGCTCGCCGGCCGCGATCGCCTGCCCCAGCAGCGCCGAGACGTGCCCACGCGTCGCGGCGAAGAACGCGACCGCCTCGGCGCGGAACTCCTCGTCGGCGAGGTCGAGCTGCAGGAACGCCAGGTTGTTGGCCATCGCCTCCGGCGTACGCGCGGACGCCGTGAGCGCCACGAGCGCGGCGAGGAGCGCCTCGCACCGGGTCGGCGCGGGCGCCGCGAAGATGGCGCCGAGGTCCGGCGGCCGGCGCGCGACCGCGAGCAGCAGGCCGCGCTTGGAGCCGAAGCGCTGCAGCAGCGTCGCGGGCGACAGGCCGGACTCCTCCGCGACGTGCGCGAGCGTCAGCCGACGCGGGCCGACGCGGCCGATCAGCCGCGCCGCGGCGTCGAGCACCGCGCCGTCGGCGACTGTCCGCGGGCGCGCCATCCCGGCCCTAGAGCCCAGCCTCGAGCGCGTGCGCGCCCCAGTCGGGCCGGGTGCCGTCGACGTCGTCGAACTCGTACTCGTGCGCGAGCTGCCAGGTGGCGAAGCGACCGCCGCTCTTGTCCATGATCGCCGCGTCGGAAGCGAGTGCGACGACGGCGCGCCCGAGGAAGCGCGGCGTCTCGGAGTAGGCGAAGTGCGGGTCCGTCGCGATCGCGTCGCGCCAGGTGTCCGCGGTCACGCCGAAGTGATCGAGCATCGCCTCCGAGCGCAGGAAGCCGGGCGTGAGCGCGAGCGCGGCCACGCCGTGCGGGCGCAGGTCCGCGGCCGCGCCGAGCGCGAGCCGGATCACGGAGGACTTCACGAGGTCGTAGGCGAGCGCGCCGCGGTAGCGGTCGTCGATGCCGTCGGTCACCTCGACGATCAGCCCGCGGCCGCGCGCGACCAGCAAAGGCGCGAGCGCGTGCGCGGTGATCAGGTGCGACCAGACGGCGTTGCGCTGCAGCTCGAGCACCTGGTCGAGGTCGTGCTCCCAGAACGGCCTGCCCCAGCCGGCGATGTGATCGCCACCCCAGACGCTGTTGACGAGCAGATCGAGGCGACCGTCCTGCTCGCGGGCGATGCGCTCCGCGAGCGACCGCACGCGCGCCGGGTCGGTGTGGTCGGTCGGTGCGAGCACGGCGCGGCCGCCGGCGCCCTCGACGAGCGCGGCGGTCTCCTCGAGCGTCTCGGGGCGGTCCATCGGCGATCGGCGCCCGCCGGCGCTGCGCCCGGTCACGTACACGGTCGCGCCGGCCGCGCCCAGCTCGATCGCGATCGCGCGGCCGCCTCCGCGAGTGGCCCCGGCGACGACGGCGACGCGGTTGGAAAGGCTCATCGGACCAATATAAATGATCGTTCGTTTATGTGCCGGAGGGTGTACCCTCGGATGCGGCGCGCGAACGGAGCCCCAATGGACGACTCGCAGGTGCAGGATCACATCGAGCAGCTCGTCGCCGAAGAGCACCGGCTGCTCTCCGGGGGTGGACCGGACGGCCTCAGCCCGGACGACCACGACCGTCTCGCCGCCGTGCGGGTGGAGCTCGACCGCTACTGGGACCTGCTGCGCCAGCGCCGTGCGCGCGAGGAGTTCGGCAACGACCCCGAGGTGGTGTCGCTGCGCGACGAATCGACCGTCGAGGGCTACGAGGGCTGAGCGCCGATCGGGCCGAGCACCGGCTCCATCCCGTACAGCGAGAAGGCGCCGAAGCGGTTGAAGCGCTCGTGCTCCGGCCCGTGGAAGTCCGCCGAGCCGGTCGCGAGCAGGCCGCGCTCTCGCGCCGCCTCGTAGAGCACGCGCGTCTGCTCCTCGTCGTGGCCGGCATAGAAGACCTCGACGCCGTCCAGGCCCGCGGCCGCGAACGTGGCGAGCGCGGCGAGCACGACATCGCGCTCCGCGATGTCCCAGAACGGGTGCGCCCAGACGGCGACGCCGCCGGCCGCGTGGATCACCTCGATCGCGTCCTCGACGGTCGGGCGCGTGCGGGCGACGTAGGCGATCGCGCCCGGGATGAGGTAGGGCGGGAAGAGCGTGCGCTTGCCGTCGATCCCCTCGGCGCGCAGCTTCGCCGCGTTCGCCGGGTGCGCGAGCACCGCGTCGGCCAGGTGCGGCCGCCCCAGCGGCGCGCCGGCGCGCTCGCGCGCGCGCAGGTCGCTCCGGTCGAGCGCGAATCCCAGCTCCTCCAGCCGGTCGGCCATCGCCCAGATCCGCCGCCCGCGGTCGGCGCGGAAGTCCTCCAGCGTGGCGCGCAGCTCGGGGTCGTCGTGCCGCAGCTCGTAGCCGCAGACGTGCAGGTCCTCGAACTCGCCCGAGACGCTCGAGAGCTCGGCGGCGGGCGAGCAGCGCAGGCCGTGCTCGCGCGCCGCGCGCAATGCCTCCGGCACGCCGTCGACGGTGTCGTGGTCGGTCAGCGCGATGAGTCTCATTTCTGACATCGCGGCGCGGGCGACGACATCCGCCGGGCTCAGGGAGCCATCGGACTCCACGGAGTGCGCCTGCAGGTCGAAGTCCGGTGCGACGTGTGCGGGTTCCATGGGCCGGGAACCCTAGCCAGGACCGTAATCGAGGGAAGGACGAGCCCAGATGTCCACCGGATTGATCATCGCCATCGTCGTAGCCGCGCTCATCATCATCGCCCTGCTCGTGATGCTTCCGCGTATGCGCGCAGCTGCTGATCGAAAGAAGGCCGAGCGTGAGCTGCTCTCGCGTCGCGAGACCGTCGCGACCGAGCACAGGGAGGCCGCTTCGCACCGCGAGACCCGCGCGGAGGCCGCCGAGCAGAAGGCGCGCATGGCCCAGCAGGCCGCCGAGCGCGAGCGCGCGGAGGCCAACATGGAGCACGAGCGCGCGACGATGCACGAGCGCGGCCTGGCCGATGACGAGCTCATCGACGAGTCCGAGCGCGATCGTTTCGCCGACGTCGCCGGCCCCGATACGGGCACCGAGCACGGGCACCGACACCACCGCCACAGCCGACGCCGACCGCGACGGCCACACCGTCGACGACCGCGCCCGCGAGGTGACGGACCACGATCGCCCGGAGGGCTCCAGGTCCAGCGAGTACGAGCAGGGTCGCGAGGACGAGCGGCGCTTCGAGCGCAACCGCCCGACCGACGACGTCAGCGAGAGCGACCGCTCCCGCAACGCCTAGCTCAGAGCACCGGCTTCAGCGGCGCCGTCGGGTCCGGCCCGGCGGCGCGCTGCGGAGCCAGCAGGTGCGCCGCCGCCTCCGCGGTCAGCGGCGCCGAGAGATGGAATCCCTGGGCGAGCTCGCAGCCGAGCAGCCGCAGACGCTCGAGATGCTCGGCGGACTCGACTCCCTCGCCGACCACATCCATGCCGAGGTTGTGCGCGAGGCCGACGATCGCCTTGACGATCTCGTTCGAGCCGGTGTCGGTGAGCATCTCGATCACCAGGCTGCGGTCGATCTTGAGCGCATCGCCGGGGAAGCGGTGCAGGAAGCGCAGCGATGACGCCCCCGTGCCGAAGTCGTCGAGGTGGGCGTTGACGCCGACGCGGGTGCGCAGGTCGGCGAGCACCCGCAGGGCGTCCTCGGGATCCTGCGTCATCGCCGACTCGGTCACCTCGAGCCGCAGGTTGCCCGGCCGCGCGCCGGTCTCCGCGAGCACCGCGGCCACCGTGTGCGTGAACTCCGGGTCGGCGAGCTGCCGCGCAGCGACGTTCACGCTGACGCAGGTGTCCCATTCGGCGGCGCGCTTCGCCGCCTCGCGCAGCACGAAGCGCCCGAGCGGGATGATCAGCCCCGTCTCCTCGGCGACCGCGACGAACTCTCGCGGCTCGACCTCCCAGCGGCAGAGCGCCTCGAACGCGGTGATCTCGCACCCTACGGTGCGCATGATCGGCTGGTAGAGCACCTGCAGCGTCCTGCTCTCGATCGCCCGGCGCAGATCGGTCTCGAGGTCCAGGCGCGCGAGCACGTGGCGATGCATGTGCGCGTCGAAGACGGCATGGCGCGCCTTGCCCTCCGCCTTCGCGCGGTACATCGCCACGTCGGCGTCGCGGATCAGCTCCTCCGGGTCCACGTCCGGCCCGCCGAGCGCGATGCCGATCGAGCCCGAGACGTGCAGGTCGCGGCCCGCGATCGGGAAGGGATCGGCGAGCGCGGCGAGCACGCGCTCGGCGACGACCGTCGCCTCGCGCGGGTCGGTGACGTCCTCGAGCAGCACGCAGAACTCGTCGCCGCCCATGCGCGCCACCGTGTCGCCGGGCCGCAGCGCCGCATCCAGCCGCAGCGCGACGGACTGCAGCAGCGTGTCGCCCGCTTGGTGGCCGAGCGAGTCGTTGACCACCTTGAAGCGGTCGAGGTCGAGGAACAGCACCGCCGCACCGGACTCCGGCCCGCTGCGGCGCGCGCGCCGGAGTGACTGCTCGAGCCGGTCGAGGAAGAGGGTGCGGTTCGGCAGGCCCGTCAGAGCGTCGTGCAGCGCGCTGTGCTGGAGCCGCTCGACCGAGCGGCGGTGGTCGGCCGCGTAGCGCACGGCGCGCTCGAGCGTCTCCGTGTTCAGCGCCGCCTTGGACAGGTGATCGGCGGCCCCCGACTCGCGTGCCGACCGCACCGCCTCGGCGCCGCTCGGGTCGCCGAGCAGGATCACTTGCGCGTGGGGGTCCTCCTCGAGCAGTTGGCGCACGGTGGATACGCCGGCCAGCGAGCCGTCGAGCAGCACCGCGTCATGCGGGTGCTCGGCGACGGCCGCGAGCGCCGAGCTCACGCCCCCTACCCAGTGCACCTCCGCCGTGGCAGCCCCGAGCAGCTCTGCGAGCAGGCGGCGGTCGTCCTCGTCGGGAGCGACGAGCAGGAGTACGAAAGGAGGCTCGGCCATTGTCCGGGCGCCGACAGTACGTCCCTCCCGAAAACCGAGCAATGAGCCATTCGGCCACATGGACCCATGTTCGACGGTCGATCGGCGGAAACTGCGGCGCTCTCGCGTGCTCCGGCCCCGCCGGCTCAGCGAGCGAAGGTGACCTCGACGCGCCGGTTGCGCGCGCGGCCACGCGGATTGTCGGACCCGTCCGGCCTCGTGTTCGGGGCGACGGGATCCGCCTCGCCGCGACCGCGTGTCCGCAGGCGCGGCGCGGCGCCTCCCAGCTCGGCGCGCAGCGCGTCCGCGACCGCGGCGGCGCGGCGGCGGCTGAGCCCGAGGTTGTAGTCGTCCGAGCCCTTGGAGTCGGTGTAGCCGGTCACGCGCACGACCGGAGGGTCGTCGTCGCCGATCCTGGCGGCGGCCTCGGCGATGCGCGACCCGGCCCGCGGGCCCAGCCTGGCGCTGTCGAAGCGGAACAGGACGTCGGCCGCGAGCGTCACCTCGACGCGCCGGTTGGACTCCGAGGTCGAGAGGCTGTTGTCGAGCCGCGAGCTGCTCAGCGTGAGGTCCTGGACCGGCAGGGTCAGGTCGAGCACGCCGTCGTCCTGCGCACCCGCGGGCGCGGCCGCCAGCGCCAGCAAGCCGGCGCCGAGGAGTGCGGCTCCCTCACTCCGCCAGCGGGACGTCACGGAGCGTCTCGAAGTTGGGGACGATCAGGTCGACCTGCGTCACGTCGGGCGGCGGTGCGGTGAGGGTCGCGGCCAGCTCGACCGGCGCGTCCGCGCTGACGAACGCGGCGCCGAGGTCGTTCGAGCACACGCAGCGGTTGGTCTCGTCGCGCGCCACGAGGTACTTCTTCCTGCCCTCGGGGTCGATCAGCGCGACGCCGTCGAAGACGTCACCGGGCTCGGAGTTGCCGTTGTCGAGCTCCTGGAAGGTGCCGTCCTCGAGCGAGCCTGCGACCTGCAGCTCGTCGCCGGCGGGGTCGGCGAGCTCGAGCCGCGCGTTGAGGATCACCGTCGGCCCGCTGCGCTGCAGTTGCGTCACGATGAACCGCACGCGCCCGCCGTCGATGCTGCCCTCGGTCTCGACGACGGCCTCCCCCTCAGTCGCCGGCTCGTCGGCGCCGGGGGTCGCGGTCGCCTCGGACGACGCGTCACCGGCCGGCGTCTTCTCCACGGTCACGGTCTTCGTCTCGCCCCCGTCGCCGCCGCAGCCCGCGACCGCGAGCGCCAGCACCGCCGCGAGCAACCCGCTCATCCACCTGTTCATCGTTCCTCCCGTCCGCCGCCGGACCAACAGGCGGCGAAGGTTGCCCTATTGCGGCGGCTGAGGTCGCGCCACCCGGATCAGGATCGGGAGCGACGTCACGAGCGGGACGGGCCCGGTCACGACGGCGCGCCTCCGCCGGCGCTGCGCAACAGGAGCGTCGCGAGCTCGCGAGCGCGCAGCGCGGCTTCGACGTCGCCGGTGGAGGCGGCCGTGATCGAGCCCAGCATGAGCAGCTGCCACCGGTGCGCGAACTCGTCAGGGTCGGCGATGCCCGCCTCCTCGGCGAGGTCGCGGATCATGGTGTGCACGTTGGCGAGGTGGGCGACGCTCGCCCGGGCGATCGGGTTCGTCCGGTCGTCCTGCTCGAGCAGGGCTTTGGTGAAGAGGCAGCTCTCGTAGTCGTCGCGCCGGAACCACTCGTCGAAGGCGTCGAAGATCGCCAGCAGCCGCGTGGTGGGCGTGCTGGCGCGCCGCTTGATCTCCTGTTCGAGCCAGTCGCGACTCCATACCTCCTCGCGGCGCTGCAGCGCCGCGAGGACCAGCTCCTCCTTGGAGCCGAAGTGCTTGTAGAGGGTCGCCTTCGCGATACCGGCCTCGGCGACGATGCGGTCGACTCCGACGGCCTGCACTCCGTGCTGCGAGAAGAGGCGATACGCCGTGCTCAGCGCGCGCTCGCGGGCGTCGCTGGCGGTGTCGGCCCGCGTGCGCTCGGTGGGTTCTGAACTGCCCGGGAGGTTCATTGCTAGGATCGCGATGGTAGACAAGTCTGTCTAGTCTTTCCTCTACATGCTCCGTCCCGCTTGCCTATTCCCCGAACTCGCGCCGCGGCAAGCGACCGACTAGGCAAGGCGATGGAGCGCGCCGGCAACGGGGAGCGCACCGCCGTCACCCTTTCCGAGGGGGTGCTCGACCTGGCGCCGGAGGCGATCGTCACGGTCGACGCCGACGGGGAGCTCGTGTATCTCAACCGGGCCGCCGAGGAGATGTTCGCGCTCCAGCGCGGATCCACGACGGGCCGGCTGGGCCTCGGCGATCTGTTCGACGGTCAGCAAGAGCTCTTGACGCGGCTCGGCGAGAGACGAGAGATGCGTGGGCTGCGCAGTGACGGGGCCCGGTTTCCGCTCGCCGTCACGATGATCAGGTCGGACGACGCGCCGCCGCTGTACACCGCCTTCGTGCGGGACCTCAGCGCGAGCAAGGAGGACGAGCGCAAGCGGACCAGGATGGAGCGGCTGCTCAACGACGCCGAGGAGCTTGCCAGCACCGGCAGCTTCGAGGTCGACCTGCGCACTCACGAGTTGACCTGGTCCCACTCCCTCCACCGGCTGTACGGCTACCGGCCCGGCGAAGTCGAGGTGACGCTCGAGCACATGCTCGCGCGCACGCATCCGAATGAGCAACGCGAGTTCCGGGCGCGCAGTGCGCAGATGCTCGCATCGCCCTATCGAGCCACGCGCGAGTACCGCATCCAGCTCGACGACGGTTCCATCCGCCATCTGATCGCGAAGAACGAGATCGAACGCGACGAGGACGACGAGCCGGTCCGGATGTTCGGGGTCGTCCAGGACGTGACCGACTTGAGGCGCGAGCAGCAGCGCCGGGCGCGGATGCAGAGGCTCCTCGAGACGGCGGAGCGGATGACCGGCATGGGGAGCTATGAGCTCGATCTGCGCACCGCGGAGCTGATCTGGTCGGACGAGCTCTACCGCCTGCACGGCTTCGACCCCGGCCAGGTCGAGCCCAGCCTCGAGCTGGCCATGCGGCGCATGCACCCCGACGACCGCACGGCGATCGAGTCTCGGACGACCGAGATGTTCGCGTCACCGCGGCCGATGACGGCGGAGTACCGCATCCACCTCGACGATCGCACCGTTCGTCACGTCGTCGCGGACGGCGTCGTCGAGCGAGACGAGAACGGCGAGCCGGTGCGGCTGTTCGGGACGGTTCAGGACGTCACCGAGCAACGGCTCACGGAGCGCGAGCTCCAGGCGCACCATGCGCTCACGCAGGCGCTCAGCGAATGGCAGGGCTTCGAGCCGGGCGTGGTCGACCTGCTGCGACGGCTCGGGACGACGATGGATTGGGACGCGGCCAGCATCTGGGTTCGCGCCGACCGCGGAGACGAACTCGTCTGCCGGGCCTTCTGGGCGCCGCGCGCGGCAGCCGTCGAGGAGTTCGAGCAGGCGTTGCGGGATTCGGAGCTGCCTCCGGGAGAGGGTGCGGTCAGGCGCGCCTGGGACCTGATGGAGCCGATCGGCATCATCGATGCGAGCACGGACCTTCCCGCGTCGGACCGGGCCGAGATTCTGAAGGCCGGACTGCGCTCGGTCCTGTTCTTTCCCGCCGTGCACGACGGCGAGACGCTCGCCGTCCTCGCGTTCTACGGCAGGGAGCCCCGCCGGCTCACGGCGCGCCTCATCCGGACGCTTTCCTACCTAGGACATGACCTGGGCCGGTTCCTCGTCCAACGGCGCGCGGAGATCGGCTTCCGCCCGCTTTCGGCGCGCGAGCTGGAGGTGCTCCAGCTCGCCGCCCGCGGCGTGTCCGGTCCGATGATCGCCGAGCGGCTCGGAATCGGCCCGGCGACGGTGAAGACGCACTTCGAGCGCACCTACGCGAAGCTCGGCGTGAGCGATCGCACGGCTGCCGTCGCCGCGGCCATGCGCCACGGCCTGATCACCTGAGGCGACCTCGATCCGAGTATCCGCTGTTTGGCGGATACCGCGACTGGAGCGGGCCGTCGATGATCATCGGACGGTTCTCACGGCCCAGTGACAGCCGAACGGCGAAAGGACTCATGGCGGACGGGGCACGAGCGCGCATCCTCGTCGTGGACGATCATCCCGAGGTGCTGGGACTGGTCCGGCGTCAGCTGGAGCCGAGCTACCGCTGCGACGTCGCGAGCACGGCCGGCGAGGCCCGAGCGCAGTTGGCCTCCCAGCCGACGCAGCTCGTCCTGTGCGACATCTATCTCCAGGGCGAGTCGGGCCTGGACCTCGCCGAGGAGATCGTGCGCGAGTTCCCGCAGACCTCCGTCGTGCTGATGACCGCGGAGGACGACCCCGAAGTGGCGCGGCGGGCGTTCGAGTTCGGCGTCCACGGCTATCTGGTCAAGCCGTTCGGTCGTGGCCAGCTGCTGATCACGACGATGAACGCGCTCAAGCGACGTCAGCTGGAGCAGGCTCAGAGGGCTCACACACGGACGCTCCAGGAGCAGCTCCAGACCGTCATCGACCGGGCGCCGATGCCGATATACGCGAAGGACCAGTCACTTCGATACGTCCTCGCCAATCGCAGCGCCGAGGAGAACGCTCGCGTCGGGATAGGTGAGCTGATCGGGCTCACCGACGAAGCGATCATGTCGACCGAGTCCGCCGACCGCGCGCGCCATAGCGATCGTCTCGTCCTCGATGGGCGCGGCGTCTACGAGGAGCAGGAAGCGCTGCTGATCGGTGGCGAGCGCCGCACCTTCTTGACCGTCAAGTTCCCGCTGTTCGACGGAACGGGCGAGATCTTCGCGGTGTGCGGCGTGTCGCCCGACATCACCGAGAGGGGGCAGACCGATCAGCTGCGCGACGAGTTGGCGAGCACGCAGGCACAGGCGATCGAGGACCTGCGCTTCTCCCGGCTCGAGACGGTCGAGCGGTTGGCGAAGGCGCTCGAACTGCACGACCCGAACCTGGGTCGGCACGTCGATCGCATGGCGGCGATCGCGGCCTTCCTGGCGCGACTTCTGGGAGTCGACGTGCAGCGCGTCGAGCTCCTGCGCGCCGCTGCGCTCATGCACGACGTGGGGAAGATCGGCGTCCCGGCGGAGATCGTGCGCAAGGCCGCGGCCCTCACGAGCGAGGAGCGGGAGCAGATGGAGCGCCATACGGAGCTCGGGCACGAGCTCCTGGCCGGCTCCGAGAGCGAGCTGCTGCGCCTCGCGGCGACCATCGCCCTCACCCATCACGAGCGTTTCGACGGCAGCGGCTATCCGCAGGGCCTGGCCGGCGATGCGATTCCCCTGGAGGGCAGGATCGCGGCCGTGGCCGACGTCTTCGACGCCCTTCTGAGCGATCGCACCTATCGCGCGGCGATGACCGTCCCCGAAGCGGTCGAGCTGATCCGGGCCGGGGCAGGAGGGCATTTCGATCCCCTGATCGTCGACCTGCTCCTCGAGCGCCTCGACGAGGTGCTCGCCCTGCGCGATCGCGGGTGAAGCAACCCCGGCGTACGCCGTGCGGGCGATTGCGCGGGGTCCTACACTTGGCCGCGATGGACCGGCTCTCCAAGTCGCGCGTCGTCCCCGCGGCGCGGATGAGAGACGGATTTGCAGATCTTCGCCGACGTAGCTCAGCTGGTAGAGCACTTCACTCGTAATGAAGGGGTCCCCGGTTCGAGTCCGGGCGTCGGCTCTACGAAAGCCCCGCTATGGCGGGGTTTTCGCGTTTCTGGGACGTTGGCGGCGCGGGCGAATGTGTCCCCGATATGTCCCGAACAGGGCGTATGATCGGCACCATGCCCGAGGAGCCGAGCGGCCACGTCTTCCGCGTCGAGCGCAAGCGCGGGCCGCAGTGGTACGCCAAGTACCGGCTGCAGGACGGCCGCCAAGTGCAGCGCCGTATCGGGCCTGCCTGGACCGAGCGCGGGCGGCCGCCAGCCGGCTACTTCACAAAGCGTAAGGCCGACGCTTGGCTGCGCGATTTGCTCGACCAGGCGCGCCGCGGCACGCTGCCGGGCCAGGTCCGGACCGGTGTGACGTTCGCGGAGGCGGCCGAGGAGTTCCTGCGCCACATCGAGCACGACCGCGAGCGCAAGCCGTCGACGGTCACCGGCTACCGGGCGCTCGTCCGGTCGCAGCTGCTGCCGACGTTCGGCGACAAGCCGATCGAGTCGATCACGACGTTGATGATCGAGCGCTGGCTCGCGGGCGTTGAGCGCTCATCGAGCACGCGCATGAAGTCGCTCGTCCTGCTTCACGGCATCTTCCAACGGGCTCGCAAGCTCCATGGGCTGCCGGTGAACCCGGCGGCGGACGTGGAGAAGCCGTCGCAGCGACGCAGCGGGGACATCCAGGTGTTCTCGCCTGAGGAGGTGATGGCGCTGGTCCGGGCGGCGTCGTCGGAGCAGGACGCGGCGATCTACCTCACCGCCGCGTTCACCGGCCTGCGCCGTGGCGAGCTGCTCGCGCTGCGCTGGCGCGACGTCGACTTCGCCGGCCAGGTGATCCGTGTCCGCGCGAGCTACGCCGAGGGCCAACTGACCACGCCGAAGTCGGGCAAGGTGCGCTCGGTGCCGATGGCGCCCGACGTCGCCAGGGCGCTGGCCGGACTCGCGGAGCGCGGCGGCTGGACCGGCGACGACGACCTGGTCTTCGCCGGACCCCACGGTTCCTTCCTCGACGGACGAGGCCTTCGCCGCCGTTACCTCACGGCGATCAAGCGGGCAGGCTTGCGTCCGTTGCGCTTCCACGACCTTCGCCACACGTTCGGCACTCGGATGATCGGCAAGGCCGACATCCGCCGAGTCCAGGAGTGGATGGGCCACGCCGACGTCCAGACGACGATGAAGTACCTCCATTACGTCCCGCGCGACGAGGACGCCGCGCTGGTCGCCGCGGCGTTCGCGATAGAGGTGCCCGACGGGCAAGCGCTTCGCGAGGGATAGCCCGGGGCATGCCACCGACACCGAGAATCGCATTCCGCGGGCCCGACCACCTCACGGTGGTGCCCGTCCCCGAGCGGTTGGAGCTCTTCCGCGTGGTCAACGTGGATCGCCCGCACCATCCGGGACTCGCGCTCGACTTCACCAGCAATTACGAGCGCGGAGCCCGGCCGCGCCGGATGGAGCGCGTCTTTGCGATCGTGCACATGGGGATCTCTACGTTCACGACGACTGAGGCCGCGCGTGCGCTCGTCGAGCGGTACCCCGACATCGGCACGCACGTCGCGCGGCTGCAGCTGCCGGGTGGTGCCGGCTTCTGCGTCGACGTGCCGCCGGCCGGCGCACACCGGTCGCTGTGGGGCGCGCCGCTACAGCTGGCGGCGTGCGTGGTCGATGTGGAGAAGGTGTAGTCGAGGGGTATCCTGCGCCTCAGGAACCACGATCATGACCCACGGAATCTTCACCAGCACCGGCAACCTCGTCGCTTGGTTCGATACCGAGGACGAAGCGCTGGCAGCGCTCGGAGACCTCGTCGCCGAGGAGCCGGAGGCCGCCGACGAGATCGCCGCGATCCCGTTCGACGACGAGGGACATGCGTGCGGTCCGGCGATCAAGGGTTCCACGCTCCTGGCCGCAAGCGCCGACGTCCCCTGAACGGGCGCGGCGCCCGCGTCACTCCGGCGGGTCCACGGTCTGATCAGCGATCCACGCGAGCAGCGTCTGGCGCGCGGCGACGGCGCCGCGCACGGCCGAATCCGTCGCCTGGCCGGCGCCGGCGTTGCCGGAATGGACGGCGGTATCCACGACGCGTCGCTCGAGCGCAAGCAGCTCCGGCGTCGAGTAGGACCGCTCCTCGCGCGCGAGCGGGAGAACCCGTCCGTCGCGGCGCCGGAAAGCGACGTGCTCCTCCCGGGCCTCATCCGCGGGTAGCAATGGGACCACGCGCGAAGAGGCGAGGAACCGATCGGCCAGTGCCTCGAGTGTCCCGGCGTCGATTGCACCATCGGCGGGCAGCCGCTCGCACAGCGCCTGGATGACGCCGCGCCGATCGAACGTGGCCTGACGATGCGTGAGGCCGGTCGGTGACGCCAGCGCATCGAATAGTCGTTCGCGGTCTGCCTTGGCGAACACTCGCCCGCGACGTCGGCGCCCGAGCGTCCGGGAAAGCTCGGACAGCCCGAACCCGAGCTCCTCGGCCCGCGCGCGCCAGCTCACCGTCAGGGTGGCGATGTCCGTGCGCCGGTCCTTGGCCTGGCGAGTCGCGAGCGCCGCCGCTTCGGCCGCGCGCGCACCCGACGTGCCGTGGCGGGCGAGCTCGGCTTCGATGTCGACGCGGCGACGGCTGAACGCTCGCATCACTGGCTTCGGGACGCCAGCGATCTCGGCGATGCCGTCGCGAACGGTGAGCCACTCGACGCCGAGGTTGCGCGTGAGCTCGCTGCGCAGCACGGCCTGATAGATGAAGCTCGTCGTGCGCGCCTGCGCGTACAGGCGCCGGCCGTCAAGCGCAGTCCAGCGTCCGTCGGGCCCGCGCCCGAGGTTCGCGACCAATAGGTGCGTGTGCAGCTGCGGATCTCCGGCGCGTGACGTGCGATGGCGGAACGCCGCGCCGATCAACCCATCGGCCGGCTCAACCCGAGCGCCGCCGTGTCCGCGGCGTACGGCCGCGGCTGTTCGCTCGATGTGCCCGAACGCCTCGCGCACGGCTCGGTCGTGCGCTTCGCGAACGGCGTGCTGCAGTGCCGGGTCGCCCAGACCGAAGAGCACGCTCACGCTCTTGGGCGCCGAGTACGTCAGGTCGTAACCGCCAACGCGGAGCGCGCACGCCGAATCGCGCAGTGCCTGACCATACTTGTCGAGGCCTTCCAGAACCCCGCGCAGATGCTCGCCCGCAACCGGCCCGACGAGCTCGAGCTCGCGCGCGCCGGTGCCCATCCACTGACCGCGCGCCTCGATGCCGCCTATCAGGGTGATCTGGCCCGTCCGCGACCCGTCTGACACGACGAGGCAGCCAGAATGGAACTCGCTAGGTCTGCTCGACACTGTCGGCCAGAGCCGCTTCACGAACTCCGACCAGATCTATGCCGCCTTTCTTCGGGAACGCCCCGATCTGAACGGGGGGCCGCTATTTTCGAAGATTCTCGCGCCTCAGTTGGTAGCCGGTCGACCGCCAGCGCTCTTTTACTTCGCCGAGGCACATCAGACTGATGCCGGGCGACAGGTCCTGAGTCTGCTGCAGAAGCGCGCTGTCGGTGGGCTCGAGCTTGTCTTGGCCGATCCGCGCGAGGCGAGCGTTCAGACGCTCACCTGGTTCGCGCAGCACGTCTATTCCGCCGAGGTGGTTGTGATTCACCTCGCATCTCGTCGGCGAACCGGCGCATCCGCGCACAATGCGCGGGCATCCCTGGTCGGAGGACTAGCGAAAGGCATGGGGCGCCCGCTCCTGATGCTTGCCGAGGACGACTACGTCTCAGCGCTCGACTACCGCGATCATCTCTTTCGGTACCCAACCGCCGGCGAAGCCAGAACGGCTCAAGTACTGGCTCGAACGAGAGCTCGCTCCCACCGAGAAGCGCCTTGCGGAGGTTCGCGACGAAGCTCGAGCGCTCAAGCTGTCGACCGAGCTGCGGTCGGTCGACCTCGGCGAGTACGTCGCGGAGAACGAGGCCAGGGGACTCGAGCAGTACTTCGTGGAGACGGCTACCTTCAGGGAGGTCCTCTCCGGCGCTAGTCGGGTTTACGTAGGCTCGAAGGGAATGGGCAAGTCGGCGGTCGTCCTGCGAAGCGAGGCTGCGCTCAGAGCCGACAAGCGAAACCTCGTTTGTCCCATCAAACCGGCGGGCTATGACCTAAACGGACTCGTGCGGCTCCTTTCCACGTACGATGAGCGAGACGCGAAGGGTTACGTCGCGGAGAGTCTTTGGAAGTATCTGCTCGCCACGGAGCTCGCCCTCGCAGTCGAGGAAGATCTTGCGAGTCGCCCCGCCGGAGTGATGCCGGATGGCCCCGAGTGGGCGTTGTTGAAGTTCGTGGCAGACAACGCAACGTAGATCAAGACGGATTTCGCATCGCGCCTGGAAAGAGCCGTCGACGCCCTACTCGCCGCGCCGAAGCAAAGCAAGGTTGCCGATCAGCGAGCTCACATAGCTGAGGCGCTCCACGCCGGACCGCTTCGCCATCTCCGAGATGTACTAGCGCCGGCTCTTGCTGTGCGCCAACACGTATTTCTGATCGTGGACAACCTCGATAAGGCGTGGGACCGCGGGGCCGACGTGGAACAGCTTTCACGCGTGATTCTGGGTCTGCTGGCGTGCATGGACGCCTTTCGTCATGATCTAGAACGCGCTGCAAAGGGCGATGGCATCGCAGTATCTCTCTCTCTGTTTGTGCGAAGCGACATCTTCGCTTCGGTCGCGGCTCTCGCGCGCGAACCTGACAAGCTTCCCGTACGTCGCCTCAGCTGGGCGGACGAGGTTTCGCTACTCGAGATCGTCGAAAGCCGCTATGTCGCTACGCGAGCGGAAGAGCCTCCGCCTGGCGAGCTTTGGAGTCGTTACTTCTGCGAGGTCACAGGAGGCCTCCCGACGACCGAATGGCTCCTGAGGACCTGCCTCCCGCGTCCGCGAGACTTCCTCTACTTGTGTCGCGCGGCGATCGATCAAGCCGTCGCGCATCGACATGCGCGTGTGGAGCGGGAGGACCTGGCGGTGGCCGAGCGTCAGTACTCCCTCTTCGCATTCGAGGCCGCGGCAGTGGAGAGTTACCAGCGTGTCAAGAACATCGATGATGTGCTGTTGGAATTTGCCGGTGCGCCGACGCGGCTGAGCGCGACCCAACTTGACGACGTGCTAAGTGCCTCAGGCACTGGGCGCGAGCATCGGAGTGCGGTGGTTGACGCTCTACGCGACGTCAGCTTCTTGGGGCTCGTGACCGGCGACTCGACCGCTGTATACACAGACTCGCCGCGAGAAAAGCAACGAGCGGACGTGCTCGCACGCCGACAGGCGAGCCGCCACTCTGAGGAATTGACATACGCCGTCCACCCGGCGTTTTGGGCTTACCTCGAGATGGAACGTGGAGACCGTACTCTCAACCTCGGCGTCTAGCGCTGAGCCGTAGCTGAGGGTGCCAGTCAACCTTGCTTCCCGTACGGTTAGCGAATGGAGGCTTTCGAAGCGTTCGTCGCGCTCGCGTTAGAGACCGAGGCGCTATCCGCTTGAGCAGATCGAGCTGCGTCTGTATGTCGGCAGGTTTGCAGGAGCCAAAGAGCGGCGTCCACGAAACGAAAATACGATCGTGGTCCGCCGCCCAACACGTCGGCGTCGGGCCGATCAAGGTGATCGCGGTCGACGAAGTAGTCGGTCTTGTGCGTGAGGTTGCGTCGTCAAAGCAGTATCGAGACAACGCCGCGTTGGTCGCGATGAAGGTCATGGAGGCAGCGGGCGTTCTGAACGTCGCGCTACCGCAGGAGAAGACAAACGACTGAGCCGCGGCCGCATAACACTGCTGCTCGCGCGATGACGGTCCGGCTCGGCAGCCCGTCGAGAGCCGGTCGGATCTGTCGCTCACGGCGTGCCAAATGGCCGCTTCACTGGTTTCAACGTGCCAGTGCCAAGCCCGCCGCGGTAAAGCCCGGCGGAGCGGCTCGCTCACCGGACCTCTCCGTCCTCTATGTCGTTCGTGAGCCGTGGCCGAGGCGCTCGCGGTCGGTGACCGAGACTACGGCCAGTCGGAGCTGCCACCCGACGCTACCGACCTCCAGCGCGGCGGTCTGGAGGGGGTCGGTGCGATAGGGAGCGGGGAACTCCGTCGGTTGCGGGTCGTCATGATTCCTCCAGCGGCGCCCAGACGGAAGCCCCGCTCGTGCGTCGAGCGGTTGCGCCGTTGCCCTGCGTCGTCCGCGCGAGGGACGCGTTACCGACTCATCGCTGCGCAGCGTGCGCATCGGCGGCATCGGCGAGGCGCGTGAGGAGTTCGTCGACCACCGGCGTGCGATCTGCGGCGAGCGCGAGGGCCTCGACGGTGCGGCTGCCGGCAGCGCGCTCGGCGAGTGGGCGGGTGATGACGCCGCGCGGGAGGGTGGCGAGGGTCAGGCCGTGCATCGGTACGACCGCGATCCCGGCGGCGACGAATGCTTGCACGGCGGGCAGGTCGTCGAGTTCGTAGGCCACGTGGGGCGCGAAACCCGCCTCGGCGCAGAGGTGCTCGACGACTGATCGGAAGCGTCCCGCGGGCGTGTCGCGTCGCGGCAGGATCAGCGGCTCGCCGTCCAGGTCGGAGATGCTCACGGCGTCCCGCCGCGCGAGCCGATGACTCTCGGGCAGCACCACGTAGAGGTGGTCTACGAGCAGCCGGCGCCGCTTCAACCCCGCGGTCTCGGGCACCGCGATCCCGGGCAAGTGGTGCACCACGGCGAGATCGGCGTCGCCGCTGCGGAGACGCTCGACGGCCTCTTGCGTCTCGAGTTGCAGGATGTCAACGACGAGCTCGTGATGCGTGCGGCGCAAGTCCCGCACCGCCGCCGGCACGAACGACGACAAGGCACTCGGAAAGGCGGCCAGGCGCAGGCGCGGCCGCCCGCCACGGAGATCCTCGACGGCGGCCTCGGCACCGCCGATCGCGGCGAGCACGCGCGCCACGTTCGGGCGCAGCACCGCGCCCGCCCGTGTCGCGCGCAGGGGACGCTGCGACCTGTCCACAAGCGCCATCCCCACCTCACGCTCGAGCGCCGCAAGCTGCTGTGAGACAGCCGACTGCGTATAGCCCAGCACGTCAGCGGCGGCGGAGATCGATCCGAGGTCCAGCACCAGCGCGAACGCCCGTAGACGTTGGACTTCGCCCAACCGCATGAAGCAACCCTACTGATGGTAGAAGCAGAATAAGTGGCGCTGATGCTCTGCCTGCTCGATCATCGCGCCATGAACCCAACCCCAACAACCACCACCAACGGCTACGCCGTAGCCGCAGGCGACGGCGAACGCATCTGGATCGTCGGCGACACGATGACGCTCAAGGCGACCGGCGAGCGCACGGGCGGAAACCTTGTGCTGATCGAGAACCTGACCGCGCCCGGCGGCGGACCGCCCCCGCACCTCCACACCCGCGAGGACGAGTTCTTCTACGTGCTCGACGGGACTTTCGAGATCCGCGTCGCCGACCAGCTGCATGAGGTCGGACCCGGCGGGTTCGCGTTCGTGCCGCGAGGCACGGTCCACAACTTCCGCAACACCGCGGAGACCCCCAGCCGGATCCTCGTGGGCTTCGCGCCCGCCGGCATCGAGGGCTTCTTCCGCGAGTCCGGTCGCCCCGCGAACGACGACGGGCCGGCGCCTCAGGTGGACGAGGACGAGATCGCGCGCACGATGGCCGCCGCGCCCGAGTACGGACTCCAAGCGGTCGCGTTCGAGGACTAGACGTAGCGCGTCGGCGGATGCGTTCGGGCCACGAACGCTGCCTCGTGTCCCAAACGCGAACAAACGACCGCAAAGTGCAGGCACCGCCACGTCCTTTCCGGTCGCCTCAATCGCGATCATTTGCAGGTCTTTTCGGGCGGAAACGTAGCCATTTCCCGCACCTGAAAATCGTTGGTGTCCCCGGTTCGAGTCCGGCTCCCGATGGCGAGCGTGGCGGGCGCGACAAACTGGTAGGCGAAGCGTCAGGCTTACGGCATCGCGAGCTGGATGCGCGGACGTGTCCCGAACCGTGTCCCCGACTCAGCAGATCTGACCCGACAAAACCGCACTCACCCACCACGATTGGCTCTAGCAAGCCGAACCCGATCTCCAGGGCCGATCTCGTAATGAAGGGGTCCCCGGTTCGAGTCCGGGCGTCGGCTCTTCGCTGGAACCGCGCTACGGCGCCGAGTCCCGCTCGCACCGCAGCACGTCCCGTAGTGTGGTGCAGGTCCGCGTCGGACGGAATGTCGTTGCGGCGCACGCGGCGCTGATGATCGGAGTTCTCACGTCCTCACGAGGGGAGCGCCGCGTGGCCGGTGCCGGCGGGAGAGGTCGAGTTTCGGATCCACAGGCTTCCGCAGGGCAGCGACCTCCCGTATTTTCTGGGCCGTCGACTCGTCGGCTGCGGGACCTTCTTCAGCGGGCTTCGCTCGTCAGGGCTCATCGGGGCGCGGCGAGGCGTCGAGGCCGGGAGAGTCTGGCCGGAGGCCGCGGACGATCGTCCTGAACGCGTCGCGCCAGATGGTCGCGCTGTCCACGCCGGGCTCGCGCCGCAGCGTCCCGCCTCGGAGCTCCGCGTTGCCGAGCCCTTCGCACAACGCGTTGAACTCGACTGCCGCCTCGGTTACGGAGCGGTCGTCCATGAGGCCGGCTTCCTTGAGGCGCGCGACCTTAGCCTCGAGCCGCAGCCAGACGCGGCGGCGGACCTCCAGGAGCTCGGGACTCAGATCGAAGTCCGGCACAACGCGCTGGAACGCGATCCTGAACAGCGAGGGGTGGTCGTGGACGAAGCGCCGGTACATCGTCGCGCCCAGCTCGATCAGGTCCATCGCGGGATCGTCGGTCTCCGGCGCTGCGGCCATTCCGTCGCCGAGATAGCCGAAGGCCTGAGCCGCCAGAGTGTCGATGAGCCCGTCCTTGGACCCGAACAGGCTGTAGACGGCGCGCGTCGACGTGCCGACCGCGTCCGCGACGGCCCGCACCGACAGCGCCGGCACCCCTCCCTCGGCGACCAGCCGCTCGGCCGCGGCCACAAGCGCGGCGCGCGTGTGCTCGTCGTGTTCGCGCGGTCGGGGCACAGCGCTTGACAGCGTAACGCGACATCGTTACGTTACGCCGTAACGTTACAGTGTTACGTAAGCAGGCGGCAGGAGAGGAGCGCCAGTGACCATCCACGTGTTCGAGACGGGGCGACTTCGTAGCAATCAGACCTTCATGCGCGCACAGGGCTGGGGTCCGGCCCTGCTGCGACGACGGGTCGACGTCGAGTTCCCGGTCTACAGCTTCCTCATCGAGCACCCCGAGGGAGATCTAGCGATCGACGCCGGGCTCGGTCGGCGCGTCCACGTCGCGCGTTGGCAGCGACGCTTCGTGCCAACCGTGGTCAGCGGGCCGTTCACCATGCATGGCGCCATGCGGGAACGAGGCCTGGATCCGGCGAGCGTGTCGCGGGTGATCCTGACCCACCTCGACTGGGATCACGCCGGGGGCGTCGACCGCTTTCCGCACGCCGAGATCCTCGTGCACCGGCCCGAGTACGAGTCGGCGACGGGCCGGGCCGGCGCCGTTCGATACCAGACGCACGCATGGCCGCCTCGCTTCTCGCCGACGCTCTACGACCTCGAACCCGAGCCGTTCGGGCCTTTCCCGGCGAGCCTGGCGCTCACCGAGCGGAAAGACGTGCGGCTCGTCCCGCTCCCCGGGCACTCCGCAGGCCAGGTCGGCGTCGTCGTCTCCACCGACGCCGCGACCCTGGTGTTCGGCGCCGACCACGCGCTGCGTCAGGACTGGTTCCTCGAGGACTACACAGCCGGGCGGCTGCTCGGACTCGGGATCTTCGACCCGCGCGCAGCGAGGGAGACGAGCCGACGCCTTCACCGGTTTGTCGAGGACACGGGCGCGGTGCTGCTCCCTTCCCACGACGATCAGGTCCCGGAGCGGCTCGCGGCCGCGACCGGCTCGGTCCCGGCGGTGACCTGAGGCCGTGATGCCGTCGACGGAGCTAGAGCCATCACGGTCTCGAAGCGGCGATACTGCGCAGGTGGGCGATCTCTACCACGAAGGGGCTCGTGAGCTGCAAGCGCGCTTCGACACGCGCCGCCTCGCCGACCGCCTGCAGGAGGTCAAGGTCCACGACGCGATCACGGCGGACGACCGCACGTTCATCGAGTCGCTCGACATGTTCTTCCTCGCCACAGCCGATGCGGACGGGCACCCGCAGTGCTCCTACAAGGGCGGCGACCCAGGGTTCGTCGCCGTGCTCGACGAACACACCGTCGCGTTCCCGAACTACGACGGCAACGGCATGTATCTCTCCGCCGGCAACCTGCGCGTGAACCCGCACGTCGCACTTCTGTTCATCGACTTCACCGCCGACCGGCCCCGACGACTGCGCCTCAACGGAGAGGCGGGCATCGAAGCGGACGATCCGCTGCTCGCGCGCTTTCCGGGCGCGCAGTTCGTCGTCCGGGTCAGCGTGCGCGCCATCTTCCCGAACTGCCCTCGCTACATCCACAGGATGCAGCGCGCCGAGCGCTCGCCCTACGTGCCGCGTGCCGATCGTGACGTTCCCGTACCGGAGTGGAAGCGCACCGCTTGGGCGAGAGACGTCCTCGCTGCCGGCGATCCCGCGCGCGAAACGACCGATTCCGGGTCGTGACCGTTCGCGCGAGCGCGCTATGCTGGGCGAGTCAGACAGCGAAGGCAACCTGAGGGCGAGACCTTCAATTTACGTCCCCTTCCTGCGCAAGCCGCCTGATCTTCTGATGGCCGAGAGTCCACCCGCGGGTGGGCTTTCCGCGTTAACGGGCGCCGCCCGCTCAGGGCAGAATGTCGTTCACCGTCACCGTGAAGCGCTCGCCCGACTCCTCGATCTCGCCCTCGATGTGAAGGCGCGCCGGGCCGGTCTCCGTCCAGAGGTCGAGGAAGTAAGCCCAGCCCGGTACCTCCGGGTCGTCGGACTTGGTGATGGCCTCGACGCGGTAGATCTCCCGCGGCGGCAGCACCAGCGACTCGGGGCACTCGTCCTCGAGGCGACGGCGTAGGTCTTCCATCGCGAGCCGCTTGCCGGACAAGTCGTGGAGCTCCTCGTAGTCGCCGTCTACGACGAGTTCAACGATGTTCTCCAATGCCCGGTACATCGGGTCGGGCATCAGCTCGAGCGTCTCCCTGATCTCTTCCCGTGCGCCCAGCTCGGTGCTCGGCGTCAGGCTCAGCCGGTTGTAGAAGTAGTCCTCGCACGCCGCGCGCGCCTGGCGGCGGATGCCCTTGGACAATCCCGCGGCGCCGAGCGCAAAGGCCCCCGCCTCGATCGCTTCCTCCAGCGTTCCGTGACGGCGGGTGATCTGCGCGGTGATCGCGCGACCGTGCTCCGTGTCGCGCGCCATCGACGAGCCGTCCATCAGGATCGAGGGAGCGTCGTGGCGGCTGTAGCCCGGGCAGGCCCGCACCGCCGAGTGGAGGACGACGAGGTGGTCGCCCATTACGCGTTCGCGGGTGAGGCGCCGGCGCGCGTCATCCGGCCGGCGAACTGGTCGAACGACGTGGGGGTAGCGCCTGCACGACCTGCATCCTACGAACGCGGGTGGTGAACGGCTACGCGCCGGCTCAGGCGATGTTCGCTCAGAACCCGAGCCCTTCGAACGCCGCTTCGCGGCGGGGGTCCTCCTCGTAGCGGAATCGGTCGGGGCTGACGCCTCGCGCCTCGGCCAGCTCCACGGCGATCCGCTGCACCACCACCGTGAGCGGGAACACCGACAGCGCTTCGCTGAGGTTGCGCTCGGCGAAACGCGCGACCCGCGCCCCGGTGACCTGTATCGCGCCGGCGATGGCCTCGGTGCGATCGGCGGCAGGTCCTCCGCCGTCGAGCACCACCAGCGTGTCCTGTTCATCGAGCGCCACGCTCGGTCCGTGGAAGAACTGCTCGGACGAGAGGCCCTCGGCGGCGACGTAGGAGGCCTCGCGGATCTTCAACGCGCCTTCTTGCGCGGTCCAGGCGTTGGGTCCCGCGCCGATCAGCTCGACGAGGCGGTGGGGAACGCCGATCAGCGGCCCCGGCAGGTCGAGCACGGCGGCGACTCGCTCGGGGATCGCGTCGAGCGCGCCGAGTCGCGCGCCGAGCGCGGTGGCGATCTGCGCCAGGCGCAGGAGCGCCCCCGTGTGGCTGGCGGTGTAGGTGTAGGACGCTTCCGGGGCCACGGTCTCGAGCTCGCCGCCGTTGCCGATGCCGGAGATGTGCAGCGCTGCGGCGCCCGCCTGGCGGGCACGCTCGAGCATCTGCATCGAATACCCCGTGCCGCCGGTGTGGCTCAGGACGATGACGCCGTCCTGCGCGTCGATCGGTCGCTCGTACGGCGCCAGGTCAGCCGCATGCGCTGCCTCCGCCTCGACGCCCGCCTCGCGCAGCATCCACGTCCCGTGGTGGGCCGCGTGCCAACTCGACCCGACGCCGATCAGGAGCAGCCGGCGGCCCGCCAGCCGCGCGGCAGCCACCCCAGCCGGGTCTGGATCGGCAAGCAGCCGCGCGAGCTGCTCCGGTTGCGACCGCATCGCATCACGCATCTCTGACATGCGGTGACCGTAAGGGGCCGCAGCCCGTGCGGTCAATCTGTCGCTCAGCCGATGTCGGGCGCTTCCTGTGCCTGCCGCTGGAGTCTCAGGAGGCGCCCGTCGCCTGGGTGATGCTCCAGTGCGCGCGCGATCACGTCCAGAGCATCGCGGGGTCGATCCTGCTCCAGGTAGGCGACCGCCAGGTCTGCGCCATGGCCGATTCCGTTCGGCTCGTCCCGAAACGCGCGTTCGAAGTGGCGCACGGCCTCTTCGACGTTTCCTTCGTCGTGAGCGATCAGGCCTTCCAGATGGTCGAAATCGGGACGGAAAGCGCCGCCGCGCAGATCTGAGCTCGCGGCTATGCCGCGCTTGCTGTCTTCCAGCAGTGCGCGGGCTCGGCCGGTGTCGCTCCAGCGGATCCTGCAAGCGGCCCGGAACATCACGATCGGGTCGTCGGGTTCTGCATCGAGCGCGTGTTGTACATGGACCGCCATCTGCTCGAAATTTTCGAGCGTCATGTACATCGAAGCGAGCCACAGGTGTATACCGGCGTCGTCGGGGAAGCGGTCGGCGAGACCCTGCATCGCGGTTATCGCGTCCTCGGTGCGCCCCTCGTCGAAGATGGTCCGCGCCCGATCTTCCTCGCGCGCATAGTGCGTCGCTTGCGCCAGCTGCCGAAGCCACTGGTCATCCGGCTGTCGTCGCGAAGCGCGCAAGATGACACGTCGGCTCTCGTCATACCGGCCGTGCTTTCGAAGCCAGGCGGCGCGTACCAGATCGCGCCGTCTCAGCTCCTGGGCAAGGGGGGCGGGTATGGCTCGCCAGGCAGCCAGAGGCAGACGCACACGACCGTTATCGACAGATCCCCGCTGCACCAAAGGCTTCCCTGCTCGGGCGCGGACACCAGGCGGCGGCCGCAGTGCGCGGCCGCCGCGTACGCCGTCTCAGCTAATGGATGGTGATGACCCGGACCGGCAGGTCCGTGATCGCGGCCGACGTGGCGCCCGTGAGGTTGCACACCTTGATGTGGACCGCATCCGTGAGCGCGCGCTGCGCGGTGACCGTCATGCCGTTCGGGAGGGAGCCGTTGGTCGTGAGTACGACGGCGTCGCCGGGCTCCGTACCGCTGACGCCGCCGCTGATGGTGGTGCAGCGGCCGTTGGCGATCGCGCTCACGTCGATCGAGCCGCTGCGATCGGCGCCGTCGATGTCGTCCATGTTGACCGTGCGGTTGGCGATGTCCGAGGTCGTGACCGCACTGGCGGCGATGCGGCTGCCCGTGACCGACGAGATCGCGAGGTCGCTGGTATTGAGCCCGCCGTCGGCGATCTTGGTGGTGCCGAGAGTTTCGTCGAGGATGTCGCTGCTCGTGAGCGTGCCGTTGGAGACGTCGATGCCCGTGAGCGACGAGCTGGCGACGTCGTCGCCGGTGAGCGAGCTGTTGGCGATGTCGGCGCCGCCGAGCGAGCCGTCGAGCACCTTGCTGGCATCGACGGCGTCCGCGCCGATGTCGGTGTTGGTGACGCTGCCCGGGTAGATCCGGTTCGAGGTGATCGAGTTGCCGGCGATGTCGGCGTTCTTGACCTCCCCGTCGACGATGTCGGTCGAGAAGACCGTGTTCGCGGCGTAGGCGCCGCCGGTGCCCATGGCGATCGTGAGGGCGAGGAACGAGCACACGTTCGAGAACGTGAGTGCACGGCGGATCCGGCTGGCCATCAGTGGCCTCCTATCGGTTGGTAAGGGGCGCAGTCAGATCGTGATCGCGATCACCGCGACCTGCTAGCTCGTTTCGCTCGCGCCCGCGCCGACTCTCGCAACAACCGCCCCGACAGTCCAGACCACTCGACGCTTATCCGTGGATCTGCTGCCGCCAGGTGCGGGTCAGTGCCGGTCGCGGCGTCGTTCGAAGAACTGCGCGTGCGTATTCACACACGAGTCGCAGATGCCCGCAGTGCCGTCGTGGTTCATCAGGACGAGGACGCCGAGACCCTGCTGCTTGCCGCACCAAGAGCACACGCCCTGGCCCGGCGGCCGCTGAAGCGGCGTGTACGGCGTGCCCTCGTCTCGCGCTGAGTGCGCTGCCATCAGCGCGAGTCTACGCCGCCGTCCGGGTCAGACCACGGCGTCGACGCCGACTCCACGTCGATCGAGCGCCGCCGGAGTCTCCTGGCAGGCGAATGTGATGGTTCGCGACGGGCGTGAGTCAGGCGTCAGGACCGCCGAAGGGCGGCGGCCCGAGAATCGCCACTGCGCCTGTGCGCTGGGCCGCCAGCCCGATTCGCTCGATGTCGAGCGGGCCGGCGGGCGGGAGCTCGCGCTCAGCGGCCGGCTCGCCCGCCGCCCGGAAGAAGTCCTCCATCGCGCCGCTGCCGGGCGTGATGAGGAGCAGAATCCGCGCCGTCTCGGAGGTGACCAGATATGCGTGCGGCACGCCGGGCGGAACCGAGACGAAGCATCCGGCGGTGACCGACCGCTGCTCGCCGTCGAGGTGCATGAGCGCCTCGCCGTCGAGGACGTAGAAGGTCTCCTCCTCGGCGGGGTGGGTGTGCAACGGAGTCACCTTGCCGCGGCGCGCGACCTCCTCGAGGAGCAGGTATGCGCCTCCCGTCTGCGCGCCTGTCGCCTTGAAGATCAGCAGGTCGTTGTTGAACCAGAGCGCCTCGCCCTCGCCCCGATCAAGTGTGATGGGCGCTCGCGTTTCGCTCGCCGTTGCCGGCATCTCAGCCTCCTGGTGGTAGTCTTATGAGACTAACGTCTCATAATGAGCATGTCAATCTCATACGAACGGACCGGACGGACAACGCAAAAAGCGCGCACGCGCGCCGCACTGATCGACGCGGCGCGGCGACTCTTGGCCGCCGGCGAGACGCCCAGCGTGGAGGACGCGGCGGAGGCGGCGGGCGTCTCGCGCGCCACCGCGTACCGGTACTTCGTCAACCGGCGGGCCCTGCTCGTGGCAGCGCATCCCGAGGTCGAGGCGACCGACCTGCTGGGGGAAGACGCGCCCGAGGATGTGCGCGAACGGCTCGACCGCACGGTCGCCGAGCTGATCGGGCTCACCGTCGACACCGAGCCGGAGCTGCGGATGATGCTCCGGCTGTCGCTCGAGCCGGGCCCGCCTCAGGAGCTGCTGCTACGCCAGGGCCGCGCGATCGGCTGGATCGAGAAGGCGCTGGCCCCGCTGCAGCCGCGGCTTGACCCGGCCGACCTGCGCCGCCTCGTCCTTGCCATCCGGGCGACGTGCGGAATCGAAGCCCTGGTCTGGCTGACCGACATAGCGGGACTGCCCCGCCAGGAAGCCTCCGAGCTGATGCGCTGGTCGGCGCTCGCGCTCCTGCGAACAGCGCTCGCGGAAGCCGACGAGCGCGGAGGATCGCGCTGACGCGACGCGGCCGGAGCACCAGCTCGCCGGCCGACGACTTGAGTGCTGCTCCGAGGCAGTGGCGACCGGCCGAGCGTAATGAGGGGTCCCCAGTTCGAGTCCGGGCGTCGGCTTTCGTCGAGCTAGGTCGAGAACTCGTCGATGACCTCGTGGAGCATCCTCAGGCAGGGGCGCCACTCAACGCGTGCGGCCGAGGCACTGACGGCTTGGATGTCGAGCAGCCGCTTGGATCTGGGGCTGGAGCCGCGAAGTTCGCCCCTCAGGGACTGAGCGCGCGCTCGGCGCGACCGGAACTACGCAGGGTCGATCGCCGGGAAGCGACTCCATCGGCTGCTCAGCGACGCGCTTCGCGGCCCTTGAGGATCGCGCGAACGCCGAGCGCAACCAGAGCGAAGGCGAACAACCAACCGAGCATCCGCGCTGTCGCGTATGCCCCTGTCCCATCGAGGTCGCGCCAGAGCGGCGAGAGGATGATCGCGACTCCCCAGACGACCAGAACCACACCTGAGATGATTCGCCCCAACCGAGGGTCATCGACGGAGGCTCGGGTGGCTTGAGCCAGCCCTACGCTTGGAGGATGCAATCGTCGACCGGCCGGGCGCCCCCGCGGCGCTCCGCCGACGTTCCCGTAGCCCTGGCAGCGTTCTTTGCGGCGATCGGCTCATTCGCGGTCGCGTACATCGTCCTCGACGTGCGCGGGTTGATGGACACGTGGCAATGCGGCAATTCTGACTGTGACACCGTCGGCTTGGGTGCAGTGATGGCGGCGATCGCGTTCGGCGTCGCGGGCGCCCTCGTCGGCGGATTCTTCACCGCCTGGCGGGCGGAGACGCTGGGCGAGGTCGGACTTCGCTAAACCGTCTGGCTGATCCTCAACGCGGCGGCTGCCACCGTCCTCGCGATCAGCTGGCAGGTTCCGCCTGGGCATCCGGCCGCCTGACTTCCCTTCCAGTAGCGGCTTGTCCTATGTCGAACGGCTTCGTCGCCGCTGCGTGCCATCGTCACGGGAACGTCGCGGACAGCCCGAGAAAGCGCGCGTCGCTGGAGGTCTTGTCGAAGAAGTTCGACGTGTCGACGGTTCCCGTGTCGCTCTGTCCCGGCGCCGCTGTGACGCAACCTTCAGCCCGACACTTCACGCACGGGTCCCTGCTTTCGGTCAAACGCGCCGGCGCTAGCGGCGCCCTGCTTCCGCTCCGGAAAGCTGCGCTCAGCCTGGCTGATCGGGGGCAGTGACCGGTGGCCAACCGGGTGGGCGCGGAGTCGATCAGTGCGGGCGCCGTGAGCATCACGCGAGGTAACGGCGAAACCGCGGAACGTGATGAGTCGCGCCGCGCTAGCCTCGCTCGCATGGGGATCGAAGACCTGGAAGCCGGCATAAGGGAGCTCTTCGCGCAGCTCGAGGCCCAGGAGTCGCAGCGCCAGAAGATCGAGGCGAGCATCGTGCAGACTGAGGATCACCTCGCCGAGGAACGCAGCAAGGCGGAGGCGATGCCTTACTCCGGCCGCGCCCGCGAGGAGCGACTGGGCTTCCTCCTGCAAGCCGAAGCGATCGCGGTCACCAGCCGACAAGTGCTCGCCACTCAACAGAACATCGCCGAGCTGGCGCAACTCCTGGCCGGGCTGACCCGCGAGGTGGCGCGCATCAAAGAACAACTCGAATCGTCATGACCACGTCTCGCTCGCCCTCGCCGGACACGACTGTTTCCGCGCGGCGTGAAGGGGTAGGCGCCGCCGGCCAACCTGGCGATCGCGCAGGCGCAGGCCGACTCGCTCGACAACAACGCGCTCAAGTCGCTGCGCGAGATGTCGGGCGCGGTGACGCACGCCCTCTGGTACTTCGCGCGCATCAAGGGAGCGCTGCCGTCGCGCGCGACGGCCAAGGCCGCCCGCAAGAAGGCGCGGACCCGGGAGTTCGAGTACCAGGGCCACCAGCGCGCGCGCACGCACTAGCGGCGCACGCAAACGCATGAGGGGCGGCCCACGGGCCGCCCCTCGATCGCGCGATCAGGCCGCCAGGAGCTCTGCGTACCGGCGCAGGTACAGCGGCCAGCCGTCGCCCGAGTCGACGCCCTCGCGGAGACCTTGCCAGCCGTCGAGATGGCGATCGAGATTGCGGTGCTCGAGCTCGACGCGTGTGCGCTCGGTCGCCTCCGCGATGAAGCGCACCTCGACCTCACTCGACCGCTCAGGGTCGGTCTCGATCTGCCATTGAGGGCTGATGTCCCAGCTGATCACCACGCGGTCGGGGGGCTCGTAGGCGAGCACGCGCGCCCACTGGCACTCGCTGCCATCGACGCCACGGTCGAACAGCCGTCCGCCGGTGCGAGGCTCGAAGACGGTTTCGGCTATCTCGACCGCCAGCATGTTGTGCTCGCGCGGCTTGAAGCTGCCGAAGTCCTCGGTGAATACCGCGAACGCCCGCTCGATCGGTGCGTCGACGGTCACCTGGTGGCGGATCGAGGCTGCCTCCGCGCTGGGTGTCATCGGATCTCCTTCTCGTGTTGTTCGACGGTCGCCTTGAAGCCCGCGAGGGCGCTGCTCCAGAACTGATCGAGGTCGGCCCGGAGCGTTTGCAGACCGTCGGTGTCCACCTGATAGATACGGCGGTTGCCGTCCGGCCGGTCGGTGACCAGTCCTGCGTCCTTGAGCACCTTGAGGTGCTGGGACACCGCAGGCCGGCTGATCGGAAGCTCGCGGGCGAGCTCGCCGACGGCGCATGGACGGCGAGCGAGCCGAGTGAAGATCGTCCGTCGCGTACGGTCGCCCAGCGCGGTCCAGCAATCAGCTTCGTAAGTCTCCACTAACGGTAAGCCTAGGCTTACGCGGCGTCCGCGTCAAGTATCCGGCGATCGACGGTCACCCGGGGTGGCGCGTCGCTGCAGGATCGCGCTGAGGCGCCGCAGGTCGGCGGTCATCGCGCGCCGCATCGCGCGCGCCATCACCGGCGCGGCGATCTTGGCGAACCCGGAGGGCTCGCCGCGGTTGCGCAACGTCATCCGCGTCGCGTCTTCGCCCGCGTCCTCCCAGGTGTACGTGGTCTCCATCGGGAACGGTCCCTGCGCCGTGCTCATCACGAGCCGCTCGCCGGCTACGAGTTCGCGGATCTCGTAGGTGTAGCTGAGCCGGCGCCCGAGGAACGACGCGACGAACGCGAGCCGTGAGCCGACCGCGAGCGGCGGCGGCGTCTCCCACTCGACGGCCTTGATGTTCGCGTACCAGGAGGTGGTGTTGTCGGGATCCGAGGCGTACGCGGCGACCTCGGCGCGCGGCCGCGGGATCTCGAGCTCGCAGACGATGTCGACAGCCATCTCGCGAAGGCTCACGAGTCGCGTCTCGCGACGAGCAGGACGTAGCCGAGCCCGCCGTTGACGACCTCGTCGCGGGCCATGCGGGAGAGCGCGACGGCCTCGAGCACGCGATCGCGCTGCTCGCCGGGCGGCACGAGCATCCGCGCCACGCGCAGCCGCGCCTCGACACGGTCGATCATCGCGAGCAGTTCGGCGTCGCGGCGCTCGAGGGCGATCGTCTCGCAGCCGGCGCCGCGGAGCAGCGCCGCGTACCCGTCCTCGGTCCGGGCGTCGGCGACGCACGCGATGCGCGCCGCTGCGGTGCGCAGCGCAGCGGGCAGCGCAGCGAGCCTGGCGGTGACGTCCGCGACGGCGATCGTGCCGCCAGGCCGCAGCACGCGCGCCATCTCGGCGACGGCGCGCTGCTTGTCGGGGAACGTGCACAGCGAGCACTCCGACAGCGCGACGTCGAACGTCGCGTCGGCGAGCGGCAGCGCCTCGGCGTCGCCGTGCACGAAGCGCACGCGCTCGGCCAGCCCGGCGGTGCGGGCCTCCCGCTGGGCGCGCTCGATCGCCCGGGCGCCCAGGTCGACGCCGACCGCCTCGGCTCCCAGCTCGCGCGCGAGCAGGAGCGCGGTCGCGCCGGTGCCGCAGGCGACATCGACGACGCGCTGTCCCGGCGCGAGCTCGGCGAGCTCGGCGAGGCGGAGCGTCAGGCGCTCGCCGCCGGGATGCAGCTCCCCGTCGAGCAGCCAGCGCGCGGCGTCGCTCTCGTACAGCCGGGCGCAGCAGCCCTTCGGGTCGCCCTCGAGGTCGAGCGGCGGGAGCTCGGGGAACCCGACGGTCATGCGAGCTCGGCGCGCACCTGCTCGCGGTAGCCGACGGAGTTGTACGCGCAGAACGGGATCAGCCTTCCGTCGGGGACGATCTCCGCCACGCAGCACTTGCGCAGCTTGCCGACGTCGAGCGTCCATGCGTCCTGGAAGTCCTGCGCCACGACCATGAAGCCGCGCGCGGCGACCGCCTGCAGCTCCGGTGGCAGCCCGACGCCGCACGCGACGCACTCGAGCCGGTCCGCCGTCGGCTCGGTCCCGCCTGCGGCCGAGGCGGAGAACAGGCCCTCCAGCGCAGCCCGTACCTCGAGGTCGGGGACGGCGCGATTGGTGACGAAGCCGAGGTAGCGGTCGACGTCGACGAGCCGCGGCAGCGGGACGAGATCCTCGCCGTCGTAGAGCGCGTAGGTCGCGGAGCGGCACGTCGGCGAGCAGCAGGGGACGGCGACGAAGTCGTCCTCGCGAAACCACTCCGGCAGCTGCTCGCACACGCCGCGGATGACCTCGACGTTGGTGAGCCGGTCGAGCGGGTCGAACGCCGGGTGCCGGCCGGTGTGGGTGACCGGCTGGAAGAACACTCCGTTGACCGCCGGGTGCTGGACGCCGAAGCGCACGATCGCTCCGAGCTCGTGCTCGTTGATCCCGCGCTCCACCGCCGCGGCCAGCGAGACGCCGACGCCGGCCGCGGCGCAGCGATCCAGCGCCGCCAGCTTGATCTCCTGCAGGCGCCGGCCGCGAATCGCCAGGTGGGTGGCGTCGTCGAAGCCGTCGAACTGGAGATAGACGTGCACGCCGAGGCCGGCGAGCGCGGGCGCGAAGCGCGGATCGCGCGCCAGCCGGATCCCGTTGGTGTTGAGCATCACCAGCGAGATCCCGCGCGCCTTTGCCGCGGCGAGCATGTCGAGGATCTGGGGATGGATCGACGGCTCGCCGCCCGAGAGCTGGATTGCCTCCGGCCTGCCTTCGGCGGCGACGAACGCGTCGAGCATGGCCTCGACCTGCTCGAGCGACAGCGAGTAGCCGTCGGCCTGATGGCCGGTGCCCGACTCGGCGAAGCAGACCGGGCAGTCGAGGTTGCAGGCGGTGTTGACCTCGATGATGCCGAGACAGGTGTGCTGGGCGTGCTCGGGGCAGATCCCGCAGTCGTTCGGACAGCCCAGCTCCGTGGCGGTCTGGCGCAGCAGCGGCGAGGCCCCGGGCCTGTCGAAGCGCTGGACCGCGCGCCAGCGCTCAGCGTCGCCGTACGCGAGCGCCTCGATCGGGCCGTGCTCGGGGCACTCACGGCGCAGGAACACGCGGCCGCCGCGTTCGTGCAGCTCGGCGTCGAGCACCGCGCGGCAATGCGGGCAGATGGACCTCGTCGCTGCGGGCAGGGCGCCGACAATCGCCACCCGGCGATTATCCCAGACGACATCCATGCGACCGCGCCGGCCGCGGGCGTGTACAACGTGTCGATGGGCGCCGGGTCCCGGCCGTCGCATGCACGCCCGATCGCCGCCGCGGGCAGCGCCGCCCTGCTCGCAGGCGCCGGGCTGCTGGTCGCCCGTGCCGGTCTGACGCTCGACCTCGGCGTCGGGCGCCGGGTCCGCCCGCTGGGCCCGATCCGGATCCAGATCGCGGCTGCGCCCGAGGTCGTGTACGACGTCATCGCCGCCCCCTACCTGCGCAAGACGCCGCGCGCGATGCGCGCCAAGCTGGAGGTGATCGAGCGCGGCTCAGACCTCGTGCTCGCGGCGCACCATACGCCGCTCGCGCCGGGACTGACGGTGACGACCATAGAGACGGTCCGCTTCGAGCCGCCCGATCGCATCTCGTTCCGGCTCGTCAAGGGGCCGGTCCCGCACGTCGTCGAGCGCTACGAGCTCCAGCCGCGCGACGGCGGCACCGCCTTCGAGTACCGCGGCGAGCTGGGCACCGACCTGTGGGCGCTCGGGGCCTGGTGGGGCAACCGGATCGCCCCGGCCTGGGAGCGGACCGTCGCGACGTCCCTCGAGGGCGTCCGCGCGGAGGCGGAGCGGCGCGCGTGCCACTCCGCCTCCGCGTCGATCTCTCGCTAGCCCGCCACCGGCGCTTCGAGCCACGCCGCCATCGGGACCGGCGAACCGATCACCAGCACCTGGGGCCCGCCGGGCTCGAACGACCGCTCGAAGGTCGAGACGACGGTCGAGCTCGAGAACGTCCCCAGGACGCGAAGCACATCGTCGCCGACGTTGCGGAGCCCGTGCGGGGCCATGGGGGGCACGAGCGCCATCTCGTGCTTGCCGATCCGGCCGACGGCGTCTCCGACGCTCGCCTCCGCGGTGCCCTGCACGATGATCAGCAGCTCTTCTGCGCTGTCCGTGTGGACGGGAAGCTCGGCTCCGGGGTCGAGCTCGAACAGCACGGTGGCGGTGCTCGCCGTCCCGCTCGCGCTGTGGAGCGGGAAGCCCACGCGGAAGCCGGGCGCCGTAGACACGAGGTAGAAGTTGTCGAGATCGATGGTCTTCACGTCCTACATCCTTTCGTTGCACGATAGTGTGCAGCGATCGTAGCGGTGTGATTCGCGTGTGTCAACATCGGAGTACACTGCTGTGCAATGAAGCGTCGATACGAGCTCAAGGAACGTGCACGGCGCCAGGCCGAGACGCGAAGCAGGATCGTGACGGCGGCCGCCGACCTGCATACGTCGATCGGGCCGGCGCGCACCACCGTCTCCGCGATCGCCGAGCGCGCCGGGGTCCAGCGACACACGGTCTACGCCCACTTCCCCGACGACCGGACGCTCTTTCGCGCGTGCTCGCAACACTGGCGCGACCAGCACCCACGCCCTGACATCCAGCGAACGCTCGAGCTCGACCATCCCGAGCAACGCCTCCGCGGCGTGCTGCTCGACCTGTACGCGTGGTACGAGGAAGTCGAGTCAGATCTGGTGGTGCTGCTGCGCGACGCGACCCTCGTCCCGGCGGCCGCGGAGGAGCTTGCGGAGGAGGCTGAGGCGACGGCCGCGCTGGTGGGTGCCGTCGCCCGCGGCTGGCCGCGGCGCAAGACCGTGCGCGCGGCGATCGGACATGCCGTCGAGTTCGACACGTGGCGCTCGCTCGTCCGCCATCAAGGCCTCTCGCGCGAGCAGGCGGTCGCCGCGATGCTGCGCTTCGTGGAGGCCGTCTAGCGCGGTTACCGCACGCGCCGCGCGCGCTCCCCCGAGAAGGTGGCGAGCTCTGGTCTCGCCTTCATGCAGCGGCTGAACGCCGTCCCCTTGCGACCCTTGACGCGCTTCCTGCTCCGCTGCCGGCACTGCTTGCCGTAAGCCTTCGAGCGGCGGTGTCCGAGCCCCGCCGAGTCGGCACCCGTGAGCGTGGCACCATCGCTCGACACCCGCGCGGTGGGGACGGCGGCGGGTTGCGCCGGCGCCTCGACCCACGTGGTCGCGGGCTGCGCTACGCGATCCGGGCGCGTCGTACCCGTGTCGTTCCCGCTCAGCTCTCCGTACTGCTCGGGCGTGTCGCCGAAGAAGCTCGACCAGGACGCCCGGCCCCAACTCGCCCGCGTGGGCAACATGTCGCCTGTCGTCCCCGAGCAGACGCAGCCCCAGCTGGCACGGCCCCAACTGGCGCGCAGCGCGTCGGCCGCATCTTCCCAGCCGGCCTGTCCCCAGGAGGCGCGGGCGTAATCGATGGCTCCGGTGGCCGGGTCGACGAGGTCGTTCGGCGTCAACCCCTGGTTCGCGACGAGCTCCCCGTCTGAGGCGTTGACAGCGTTGTCCGCTGCAACCTCGAACGCTCCGTCGGCCGTGGGCCGGACGTTCCTGTCGTCGTCGCTGAGGTAGTGGGTCAGCGCGCCCTTGACCTGATCCGGCGTCCACTCCGGATGGACCGAGAGGACGTCGGCGGCGATGCCGGCCACGATCGGCGCGGCCATCGAGGTCCCGCTCATCCGGAAGTAGCGGCCGTCGACCACGCACTCCGGGCAAAGGGATGGGAGGTCGCTGCCCGTCGCCAGCGGGGCGACGATGTGCGCGCCCGGGGCGACCAGCTCGGGCTTGGCGACACCGTCCTGGGTGATGCCGCGGCTCGACCACGGCGCGAGCGTGTCGTCGAGCGTGTCCTTGGTGGCGTGGTCGTCGACCCCGCCGACCGTGATCACGTAAGGATCGTTGGCCGGGGCGTAGCTCACGGCGTCGGCCGCGGTGCCGCGGTTGCCCGCGGCGGCGACGACGACGATCCCTCGGAACCAGGCCGCCTCGACGGCTGCGTCGAGCGGGTCGGTGCGGTACGACTGCGCCTGCGTCGAGCTCATGGAGAGGTTGATGACGCGGATGCCGTACTCGTCGCGATGGTCGACTGCGAACTGCACGCCTGCGATCACGTCGATCAGGCTCGAGTTGCCATGGTCGTCGGACGCCTTGATCGCGACGATGCGAGCGTCCGGCGCGCTGCCGATGTAATGGCTGCTGAGCGCGTCGTCCGCCGGCCGCGCCCGGCTGTTGCCTGCGATGAGCCCGGCGACATGGGTGCCGTGGCCGTAGACGTCGGCGGCGGTGGTCGCGTCCGGGTTGGTGACCGCCGTGGCGATGACGCGAGATGTCGCATCGGTGTCGGAGGTCCGGAAGTCGGGCAGGTCGCCGGCCACGCCGGTGTCGATCACGGCCACGGCCACTCCCTCGCCGGTGGCCGGCGAGTTCGGGTCCGTCCACGCCTTCTCTGCGCGGGTGGAATGGATGAACGCAGTGCTCAGCGTCTCCGGGTTCCAGGTGCCCCAGCGCTCGCCGGTCGTACCCACCGTTGCGCGCGTCGCCGCGTTGGGGGAGACGACCCGCACGCCGGGCGCCCCGGCCAGTCGATCGGCGCCGCTCGCGGACAGGCGCACGCCAAGGCCGTGGATGAGCGGCAGGTCGCGGATCACGCGGCCGCCCGCGGCGAGCACGAGCGCCCGGCGCTCGGCCGGACGGGTGTCCGCCGAGAACTGCACGATCGCCTCGCGGGCGCCGGGATGCGGGCCGGCTGCCGCGGCGGCCGCGCAGGGCACGAGGCTCGCGAGCGCCGCCGCCACCAGCGGGCCGCCCCACGAGCCGAGCCGGCCGCGCCGGCTGCGGTTCTCGCCGAACCGCATTACAGGTCCCAGCGGGTCGACCAGGAGCTCAGGCTCCAGGAGCTCAAACTCCAGCTCGACAGCGATGGGTCCACGCTGTCGCTTGGCGCGGGCGAGCAGTCGCAGCTCCAGCTCGACAGAGCCCAGCCGGCGGTCAGCGGGTCGGAGGCCCGGCTCCAGCTCGAGAGGCTCCAGCTCGAGAGCGAGTAGTCGATGTCGCCCGTCGCGGCGCTGACGAGCCGGTTCGGCGCTATCCCCGCGTTGGCGCCGGACGCCGGCGTGTACGCGTACACGGCGCCCGAAGCGTTGACCTCCCGGACGTCGGGGCTGTTGAGCTTGCGCGCCGTCGCCATGATCGTCGACTTGACCTGGTCGGGCGTCCACTCGGGATGGCGTTCGAGGATCAGCGCAGCCGTGCCGGAGACGACCGGAGCCGCCATCGACGTGCCGCCGGCACGCAGATATCGGCCGGAGACGATGCAGCTCGGGCACAGGGTGCTGTAGAGGCTGCCCGGCGCGAGCGTCGAGACGATGCCGGAGCCCGGCGCAGCGATGTCGGGCTTCATGAAGCCGTCCTGCGTGCGTCCTTGCGAGGACCAGGAGGCGACGACGTCGTCACCGTTTCCCTTCGTGCCCTGGTCGTCGACCGCTCCGACGGTGATCGCGAACGGGTCGTTGCCCGGCGCGTAGCCCGTGGCGTTCGGCCCGGCGCCACGGTTGCCCGCGGCGGCGACGACGACCATGCCGTGGAAGTACGCCGACTCCACCGCGGCATCGAGCGGGTCCGTCTTGTAGGACTCCGCGGTCGTCGACTGCATCGAGAGGTTGACGACGCGGATGTTGTACTTGGCCCGGTGGTCGACCGCGAACTGCAGTCCGTAGATGATGTCGAGCACCGTCGCGCGGCCGGCGTCGTCGCCGGCCTTGATCGAGATCAGGTTCGCCTCCGGCGCAATCCCGACGTACTCGCCGCGTAGCGAGTCGCTGCGACGGTTCCCGTCACCGGCGAGGATGCCGGCCACGTGCGTGCCGTGGCCGTAGGTGTCGGCGGCCGTGGTCGCGAGCGGGTTCACGACTGCCGAGGCGATTACGCGCGAGCGGCCGTCGTCGCCCTTGAAGTCGGGCAGGTTGCCGGCGATTCCGGTGTCGATCACGGCAATTCCGACGCCGCGGCCGGTCGCCGTGCCCCAGACCTTCGGAGCGTGGACCGAGCCAGGGTAGGCCGTCGCGAGTTGGGACGAATCGATGTCGCCGGCCTGCGGGGCAACCGGCGCATTGGCCGAGAGCGCCTTCACGCGCGGGTCCTGGGCGAGCTTCCCCGCGGCGCCGGCGGGAAGCCGCACGGCGAGGCCGTGGATGATCGGCACGGTTCCTGTCACCCGGCCGCCCGCGCTGCGCACGAGGCCCGCACCTTCAGCGGGCACGACGCCGGGCGCGAGCTGGATGATGTGGGTCGCAGGAGGCGCAGCCGCCTCGGCAGGCCCGGCGAAGATCGCCACGGCGAGCGCGGCGAGCAGTCCGATCGGCGTGGCACTCATGCGCCGAAGCGGCGGGAGCGGAACCTTGAAGCCGTTCATGTCAGGGGAACCTCCGTGTCACTCGTGGTCGAGCGCTGGCGGCTGGGCCGTCTCGATCTCCGAGACCCCTGGCTTTGCGTCCCCGTCTCGCGACAGGTTTGCCTTAATCAGCTTCCTTGCTGAAGGCGATATCGAGCGCCGGCGGGCCGAGCTTGATAGCCGTTTCGTCCGTTGTGGACGCATGATCGAGCGCACCGCCTTCAAGAAGCACCGCTTCGGTGCCGATTCCGGGCGTATGACGGAGACGGCGTCGACGGAGCGCATCGAGCGCCTCCGCCTCTCACGTGCCAGCGCCGTCTGGGTCTACGTGCTCGCGCTCGGAGGCCTGGCCGGCGCGACCCACTTCGCCTTCATCGCCGGCACGCCCGCCCTCGCCCATCCGCATCTGGCGTGGTGGATGGTGGCGCTCGGCTTCATGTTCGCCGAGGCCTGCGTCGTGCATCTGCAGTTCCGGCGCAGCGCGCACTCGTTCTCGCTCGGCGATGTGCCGTTCGTCTTCGGGCTCGTGTTCGCGAGTGGCGATGCCCTGCTGGTGGCCGCCCTCCTTGGCACCGGGGTCGTCTGGGCGTTCCACAGGCGCCTGCCACCCGTCAAGCTCGCCTTCAACCTTGCGCAGCTCGCCCTGGCGGTATCCGTCGCCGGTCTCATCCTCCGGGCCCTCTCGCCGAGCGGAGAGGCGTTCGATCCCGCGACGTGGATCGGGGCGTACGCCGCGACGCTGGTCGCGGGTGCGCTGACGATCCTCTCGATCGCGGGCGCGATCGCGATCTCCGAGGGTGGGCTCAAGCTTTCGAACCTGACGCAGATGTTCGTGATGAACGCGGTGGTGACGCTGACGAACACGAGCCTCGCGATCGCAGCGGCGCTCGTGATCACCACCGATGCACGAGCGGTGCCGGTGCTCCTCGTACCCGCGCTGACGGTCTTCGCCGTGTATCGCGCCTACATCTCCGAGCGCCAGCGCCACGAGAAGCTCGAGTTCCTCTACGAGGCGAACCGCACGCTGTCGCGCTCACCCGAGATCGCCGAGGCGCTGGAAGGGCTGCTCGCGCGCTCGCTCGAGGCGTTCCGCTCGGAAGTCGCCGAGGTCATGCTGTTCGGCGCCGACGGGACGGCGCGCCGGACGATGCACGGGCCCGGGGGCCAGCGCATCACGATGGAGGTGACGGAGCACTCGATCGCCGAGGAGCTTGCGGCGCTCGTGGATCGCGACACCCCTGTGATCTCCCTCACGCCGCCGTTCGGCAGCCCGCAGTTGCGCGCGTACTTCGAAGCGCGCGGGATCCGCCACGCCATGGTCGCCATGCTCCCCGGCGAAGAGCGTGCGATGGGCACGATCATGCTCGCCAACCGCTTCGGCATCGAGCGGTCCTATACCGCTGACGACCTGAGATTGCTGGAGGCGCTGGCCAACAACGCGAGCGTGGCGCTGCAGTACGACCGCCTCGAGCAGGCCGTCACCAAGCTGGTTGGCCTGCAGGATCAGCTGCACCATCAGGCCTACCACGACCCGCTCACCGATCTGCCCAACCGGTCGCTGTTCATGGAGCGCGTCCGTGAGGAGCTCGAACGCGGCGGCGGGGACGTCGCCGTCCTGTTCGTCGACGTGGACGACTTCAAGACGGTCAACGACAGCCTGGGCCACGGCGTCGGCGACGCGCTGCTGGTTTCGGTCGCCGAGCGGCTGCGCAGCTGCGTGCGGCCGATCGACATCGTCGCCAGGCTCGGCGGTGACGAGTTCGCCGTCATGCTGCCCGGCGTCGGCGATCCCGTCGGCGACGGTCGCGCGATCGCGATGCGCATCCTCGACGGCTTCCAGCTGCCCGTCGCGGCGGGCACCGAGCTCGTCTCGGTCGACCTCAGCGTCGGCATCGCAGCCAGCTCGGGCGGCGGCGGCGACTCCGACGAGCTGATTCGCAACGCCGACGTGGCGATGTACCAGGCGAAATCGAAGGGCAAGGCGCGCTTCGAGATCTTCGAGCCGGCGATGGCCGCCACGATCGTGCGACGCCACGACCTCAAGGAGGAGCTCTCGCGGGCGCTCGAGCGCGAGCAGATCGTCGTCCAGTACCAGCCGATCGTCAGCCTCGCCACCGGCCGGATCACTGCCGCGGAGGCGCTCGTGCGCTGGGAGCATCCGGCCCGAGGCCTCGTGCCGCCGTCGGAGTTCGTGCCGCTGGCGGAGGAGACCGGGCTGATCATCCCGATCGGTCGCTACGTGCTCCGCGAGGCCTGCATCCAGGCGCGCCGCTGGCATGACGCGGACCCCGGGGGCGATCCCTTGCGCATGCACGTCAACCTTTCGGCGGCGGAGCTGCACGACCCCGCGCTCGTCGACGGCATCGCGTCTGTGATCGAGAGCACCGGCCTTCCGACGGGCCAGCTCGTCATCGAGATCACCGAGAGCCAGCTCCTCGGCGACGCCGTCGCCAGCGCCGCGCGCTTTCGCGAGCTGCGCGACCTCGGAGTGGGCGTCGCGCTCGACGATTTCGGGACCGGCTACTCGTCGCTCAGCTACCTGCACTCGCTGCCGCTCGACATCCTCAAGATCGCGAAGCCCTTCGTGGACGGGCTCACCGGCGGCGGTCGCGAGAGCGGCTTCGTGAGCATGATCCTCGAGCTCGCGCGTACGCTCGAGCTGGAGGTCATCGCCGAGGGGGTCGAGACCGCCGAGCAGGTCGCGGCCCTCCGCCGGCTGGGAGCCGAGCTGGGCCAGGGCTTCTTCCTCGGGCGCCCGAGCGCGCCCGCCGCGGGCCGGCTGCACCGCGGCGCGTCAGCGCAGGCCGCCTGACCGCCGCCTCCGCCGGGGCGGGGGGCTCCTGCGTACCCTGAGCACGTGATCGACCGTGAGCGCCCGGCTTTCGGGTTGACAGCGCTCGTCCTTGCCTGCGTCCTGGTCGCCGCCGCATCGCTGTTGCTCGCCTCGGGCCTGACCTACGACCCGTGGGCCTGGCTCGTCTGGGGTCGCAACGTCGCGGACCTCGATCTGGTGGTGGGCACGGCGCCCTCGTGGAAGCCGCTGCCGGTCGTGTTCACGACGGTCTTCTCGTTCGCCGGGGAGGCCGCGCCGGAGCTCTGGCTGGTGGTCAGTCGCGCGGGCGCCCTGTTGGCGGTCGTGATGGCGGGACGGCTCGCGGCACGCTGGTGCGACTGCCGGCTGCGGTGGCTGGCGGGGTTGACCGCGGCAGTGGGACTGCTGCTGGTCCACGAGTACCTGCGCCGCTCCGCCGTGGGCAACGTCGAGCCGTTGATGGTCGGGCTCGGGCTGCTCGCGGTCGAGCGCCATCTCGACGGGCACGGCCGTCAGGCGTTCGCACTCGGAGCGGTGGGCGGGCTCGTGCGTCCCGAGATCTGGCCGTTCCTGGGCGTCTACGCCATCTACCTCTGGTTCACCGACCGACGCAGCCGTGTCGTCGTCGTGGCGGCGATCGCGATGATCCCGCTCTTCTGGTTCGGCGGCGCGCTGTGGGGCTCGGGTGATGCGCTTCAGGCCCAGCACGTCGTGCTGACCCCCGGCCGTCCGACCCCGGGCGCCCAGACCCAGCACCATGGCCTGCGCGCATTCACCGACTTCGCCGGGATGCTGCCGCTCGCCGTGATCCTGCTGGCCGTCCTCGGGCTCGTGCTGTCGCTCAAGCCGCGGTCGTCGACGCTCGCACCGGTCGCACTCGCGGCCGCCGCGGCCGCCGTGTGGGTGACGATCCTGTCGATCATGGTCGAGCGCGGGTTCACGGTCATACCGCGCTACCTGTTCATGCCCGCCGCCTTCGTCGCGATCCTGGCCGGGATCGGCATGGCGCGGGCGATCGAGCTCGTCGCCGGCTCACGACCCAGGTCGCTGCGGCTCGCGGGAGCCGTAGCGATCGCCGTCGCGGCGGCGGCGCTGCTCAGCGTGAGCGAGTTCCGGCTGCTGCGCGCAGACTCGCGCGCGGTCGCGAGTCAGGCTGAGCGCGACCGGGACCTTGCGGCCGCGGTCGAGCTCGCCGGCGGTGCGGAAGCCGTGCTCGCCTGTGGCGCCCCTGTCACCACGTGGTTCGAGAAGACGGTGCTCGCCTGGGAGCTCGGGGTCGACCTTCCCGAAGTCATCGGGCACGATCGCCCCGGTCCGCAGATCAAGTTCATGTATCGCGTGCCTGGCGCGGACGCACCGGTTCCCGCTCAGGTGTTCGCGACGGACCACTGGAACGTCCTGGCGAGCTGTCGCGAGGGTCGCAACATCCGCCCGGCGTCAACGCGCTAGCTCGCCCGCGATCTGGTCGATCGCCGGCTCCGGCTGCTGTACCCAGCGCGAGCGGCAGGGGATCTTGTCGACGTCGCACCGATGCCGGTAGCGCAGCGCGATCTCAGTGACCTCGCGCATCAGGTCGTCCTCGAGCCGGATCGGGTCCAGCCCGAGGTCGAGCAGGCTGCTGTTCTCCACCGCGAGCTGGTTCTCCAGCGCCTCGTTGCGCGGGTTGTCGACGAGATCGATCTCCGCTCCGGTCACGCGCGCGACGATCTCGGCGAGATCGATGACGCGGTGGATCTCCGTCATCTGGTTGAAGATCCGCACCCGCTCGCCGACCTCTGGCGGGTGCTCGATCGCGAGCTCGATGCAGCGCACCGTGTCCTGGAGGTGGATGAACGCGCGGGTCTGCCCGCCCGTGCCGTGCACCGTCAGCGGATAGCCGATCGCCGCCTGCATGAGGAACCGGTTGAGGACCGTGCCGTAATCGCCGTCGTAGTCGAACCGGTTGATGAGCCGATCGTCGCGCCGCGTGTGCTCCGTCTGAGTTCCCCAGACGATCCCCTGATGCAGATCGGTCACGCGGAGCGCGTCGTTCTTGTTGAAGTACGCGAAGATCAGCTGGTCGATCGACTTCGTCAGGTGATAGACGCTGCCCGGATCGGTGGGATGCAGGATCTCGCGCACTCCGTCCGCGCCGTCGGCATCTTCCACCCGGACGCGCAGGTAGCCCTCGGGGATCGTCCGCCCGCCGCCATATCCGTACACGCCCATCGTGCCGAGGTGCACGATGTGCGCGTCGACCCCGGTCTCGACCAGGGCGGTGACGAGGTTGTGCGTCGCGTTGACGTTGTTGTCGACGGTGTAGCGCTTGTGCCGCGGGCTCTTCATCGAGTAGGGCGCGGCGCGCTGCTCGGCGAAGTGCACGATCGCTTCCGGACGCAGCCGCGCGATCAGATCCCGCAGCTCCTCGTATTCCTGGGCGACATCGAGTCGGGCGAACCCGAGCTCGAGTCCCGTCAGCTCGTGCCACGCGTTCCGTCGCACACCCAGCGGCGCGATCGGCGTCAGCGACTCGGCCTCGAGCTCGTTGTCGGCGTTGCGGCGCGCGAAGTTGTCGACGATGACCACGTCATGCCCGCACGCCGACAGATGCAGCGAAGTAGGCCAGCCGCAGAAACCGTCACCCCCTAGCACCAAGACTCTCAAAAGCGCTCCTCAGTCGCGGTATCCAGCGTCATTCCCGCAATCCCGTCGCGGAAGTCGGACGTCGTGCGACATCCGAGAACCACTCGACCGTCCTGGCCAGGCCGTGCTCGAGGCTAACGGCGGCGCGGAAGCCGAACAACTGCTCCGCCCGCCGGGCGAGCGCGAAGTTCCGCTCCACTTCCCCGCGCCGCCGAGGCACGCACTCGACCGCCACCTCGGCGCCGGTGATGTCGATGACGAGTCGTGCGAGCTCGCTCACCGCGGTCTCGCGCTCGGAGGCGAGATGGATGACGCCCTCGGCGGCGGGCGAGGCGAGCGCGCCGGCGATGCCGGCGCAGAGGTCGTCGACGTAGATGAAGTCCCGCGTCGCGCTGCCATCGCCGTAGATCACCAGCGGCTCCGCTCGCAGCGCGCGCTTGACGAAGGTCGTCACGACGCCCTTCTTGTGCTCGGACCGCGGTCCATAGGCGTTGGCGAACCGGAGCGCCACGGTCTCGAGCCCGTACGAGCCGCGGAACGCGTGGCAGTAACCCTCGCCGCAGAGCTTGCTCGCGCCGTACGGGCTGATCGGGCGGGGCAGGCTCGACTCGTCGACGGGTGTGGGCGCGTCCCCGATCAGCGCGCCGCCGGTGGACGCGAAGACGAACCGCCGGACGCCGGCCCGGGCTGCCTCCTCCAACGTGACCAAGGTCCCGCGCGCGTTCACGTCGAAGTTCTCGCGCGGGTTGGCGACCGAGTCGGCGACGTTGCCGAACGCGGCGAGATGGATCACCGCCTCGATGCCCTCGACCGCCCGCGCGACGGCGTCGGCGTCGCGGACGTCGCCTTCCAGGATCTCGACCCCCGGCGCGTCGACGCGGCCCCGATCACCGAGCGAGAAGTTGTCGAGGATGCGGAGCTCGCAGCCGCGCTCGAGCAGCATGGGGACGAGGTTCGCGCCGACGAAGCCGCACCCGCCGGTGATGAGCGTCCGCACGCGAAGGCATGGTATTGGCGCGGAGGGGCGAGGACGGCAGTCGTGACTATCCTGGCCCGCGATGGAGCAAGCTTGAGGACCCGCGGTTCCGAGCCCGCCGGCGCGGCGGCGGATCAGGTGGGCGACGAGGCGATCCGCCGCTTCCGCGCGGATCACCCGGAGCTGAGCTTGGCGCCCGTGGCGATCGTGATCCCGGCGCTCGACGAGGCCGCGAGCATCGGCGGCGTGCTCGCGAGCATCCCGGCGAGCGCATGCGGCCTCGCGGTCGAAACGATCGTCGTCGACGACGGCAGCCGCGACCGGACCGGCGAGATCGCGCGGGAGCACGGCGCGTACGTCGCCCGGCGCGAGCGCAACGGCGGCCAGGGCGCTGCGTTCCGCATCGGCTACCGGCTGGCATCGGAGCACGGCGCTCGCTTCCTCGTCACGCTAGACGCGGACGGTCAGTGGGATCCGGCCGACATCCCGGGTGTGCTCGGGCCAGTGGTCGACGGCGAAGCGGACCTCGTGCTCGGCTCGCGCGTGCTCGGCGAGGCCGAGGGCGGCGACCGCGTCCGGCAGGCGGGCGTCCGGGTCTTCGCGGTGCTGGTGCGCCTGCTCACCGGCGTCGGCATCACCGACACGTCGAGCGGGTTGCGAGCGATGACAGCCGAGGTGGGCGTGTCCGTACGCCTGGAGCAGGCTCAGTATCAGAGCTCGGAGCTTCTGATCGGCGCGATATTCCAGGGATATCGGGTCACCGAGCGACCGGTCGTCATGCGCAGGCGCCAGGCCGGCAAGAGCAAGAAGGGACACAACGCGCTCTACGGATTGCGCTACGGGCGCGCCATCATCCGGACGTGGTGGCGCGAGCGCCGCTCGGGGGGCCCGGTTGGGCACGCGGACTCCGCCGACGCCGCGTAGGCCGGTGGCTGAGGGCGACCTCGCTCCCGAGGACGGGGACCGGCGCGCAGCCACCCGCGCCCCCTGGAGCTGGATCGCGGCCGGGCAGGCCCGTGTCGCGCCGCTGTTGCCGGCGCTTCGCGTCGTCGGCTTCATCGCCGCCGTCGGGATCGTGGTCTACATCGGGGTCCGGGCCGCCCGCGAAGTGCGTCCGCAGGACATCGCGTGGTGGCCGCTTCCCTTCGTGCTCGCCGCGGCGATGACCTGGTGGCTGCTGCTGGCGCGCGGCTGGGCCCTGCTCGTCGCGGGGCGCACCAGTCGCCGCGACATCAGCGTGTGGGCCCGGACGCAGACGCTCCGCTACCTGCCGGGCGGCGTCTGGGCCCCGGCCTCGCGCCTGGCGGTGGTACGCGGCGGGGCGCTCGACAAGGTGTCGACGGTCGGCGGCGAGAACCTGCTCTCGCTGTGCGCGGCCCTGACCGTCGGAGGCGCCGCGCTGGCGGCGTCCGGGCGCGTGCCCTGGATCGGGCTCGTCGCGGCCGTCGCCGTCCCGCTCGTGGCGGTCCGCTACCTGCCGGACGGCACGCCGTTGACGCGGGCGCGGACGGCACGCGCGACCGTCAACTACCTGCTTGCGTTCCTGGCCTACGCGCTGGGCGCGGTGCTCGTGCAGATCGCGGTCTCGGGGTCCGCCGACGCCCTGGCGGTCGCGGGCGCCGCCTCGGTGGCATGGGCGGCCGGACTCGTCGTGATCATCGCACCGAGCGGCCTGGGCGTCCGCGAAGTGGTCTACCTCAGCCTGCTCTCAGGCACCCTGCCGTACGCCGAGCTCGTAGCCGCGGCGGTCACGATGCGACTGGCGATGATCGTCGCCGAGCTGGCCGTGCTCCTGCTCGCCGGCTTGCCCGGCAGGACGACCGATGTCCGCTAGCGATTCGCCGAACGCCGGACGTCACCGTCCGGCGGTGGTTCACGCGCCGGTGGCCGCCAGCCAGGCGGCGATGGCGAGGCCGATGACGCCGACGCCGATCTGAAGCGGGCGGGGCGGGATGTGGCGGACGAGCCGCATGCCGCCCGCGCCGCCGGCCATGCCGCCGAGGGCGAGCGCGCAGGCGGCGGGCCAGTGCACCGGGGCGACGAGCGCGAAGAGCAGGGCGGCGAAGGCATTGCAGATGCCGAGCAGGACGTTCTTGAGCGCGTTGAGGCGGTGCACCGACACGGTCGTGAACAGGCCGACGAGAGCCATGAAGAGGACCGCTGCAGCAGCGCCGAAGTAGCCGGCATAGACGGCCACGCACCCCGCGGCGATCCAGGCGCCGCGGCGGTTGCCGTCACGCAACCGCTGCCCGGCCCGGGCGATGATCCACGGCTGGGCGAGCAGCAACAGCGCCGAGGCGGCGATCAGGAACGGCACGACGGCTCCGAACACGCCGGGCGGCGCCAGCAGCAGGATCGCGGCCCCGGCGAGCGAGCCGGCGATCATCGGCGGGCAGAGGAAGATCATCAGGTCGCGTTGACCCTCGAGCTCCTCGCGCGAGGCCAGCGCCGCACCGATCGCCGTCGGGACCAGCCCGGTCGTGTTGGTGACGTTGGCGTCCAGCGGCGGCAGCCCGAGGGCGAGGAGCACGGGGAAGGTCAGCAGCGACGCGCCGCCGGCCATCGCGCTCGCCGCACCGGCGACCACGCCCGCGGCCGCCAGCAGGAGCAGTTCCGGCACCGTCATCCGGAGAGATCCTAGGTCGCACGTCCGATTACCATCACCGCGAGGCAGCGGAACGGGCTGATGGGCGCCGACATGACGCAGACTCAGACGACCGGCAGGACGCGCGAAGCCGATTCGAGAGTCGGCGCCGGCGTGACGCCCTTTCAGACCGACGCCGACGCGACGATCCGGCTCGCCGTGGCCGCCGAGGAGCTCGGCTACGCCCGCTTCGGATCCGCCGAGGGGTGGACCCACGACGCTGTCGTGCTGCTGGCGCAGATCGCCGGCGTCACGTCGCGAATCGGCCTCGCCACGACGGTGCTCCCGGTCTGGAGCCGCACGCCGGCGGCGATCGCCATGGCCGCTGCGAGCCTTCAATGGGCGTCCGGCGGCCGCTTCGCCCTCGGCCTTGGCGCCAGCAGCCCTCCGCTCGTCGAGGGATTGCACGGACTCACCTGGCAGCAGCCCGTCGATCGGATGCGCACCACGCTCGTCGCCGTGAGGGCCCTGCTCGACGGCGCTCGCCTGCCGCACGACCGCGAGCACGTCAGGGCGCTCCGGCTGGGGGCCCCGCCCGAACGACCCGTCCCGATCCTCCTCGCGGCGCTCGCCCCGGCCTCGGTCCGACTGGCGGGTGAGCTCGCGGACGAGTGGCTCCCCTTCCTCTGGGCCCGCTCGCGGATCCCCGACGGCCGGAACCTGCTCGCCGAGGGCGAGGCCGCCGGCGAGGGCTCGACCGCGACAGCCGTCGCCGCCAGCGTCCCGCTCGCGATCGCCGAGGACGAGGAGACGGCCCGGCGGATCGCGGCCGGTTGGCTGGTCGCGTATCTCACGCGCATGGGTCCCTTGTATCCGCGGATGCTCCGCGATCAATTCGGGTTCGCGCGCGAGGTCGATGCGCTGCTCGACGCCAACCGCGACGGCGGAGCGCCACGGCTGCCCGCGGCGGCGGAGCGGCTCGCTCTCGAGGTCACGGTGATGGGCACCTACGAGGAAGCGCCGGCCGCCGTCCGGCGCTGGCTCGACGCGGGGGCCGACACGGTCGACCTGGTGTTGCCGCTCGGCGTCCCCGAGGCGCAGCACCGCGAGATGCTCGCGGCCGCCGCCCCCGCGGGCGGTTGACCCGCGAGGGCCCCGCGCTCTCAGCGAAATCTCAGCTGACTCGAGGTCGTTTCACGCACGCAGTGCCGAGCATGCGTGCACACCATCGACAACCGGAGGCAACCACCATGCTCAGCACCATCCGCAAGTCCGCAGCGATCGTCGCCGCGCTCGGCGCCCTCGCTCTCGGCGGTTCCGCCATCGCCGGCGCCGCCGACGAGGCGACTCCGTCGCAGACCCAGGTGCGCCCGCAGCGCGAGGCGCTCTCGAGCGACGTCGCCGCCAAGGTCAAGGCCGCCGCCCTCGAGGAGGTGCCCGGTGCGACCGTGCTGCGCACCGAGGCCGGCGGACCGTACGGCTCGCCCTACCACGTCCACATCAGGACGGCCGCCGGCACGTCCAAGGTCGTGCTCGTGGACTCCTCGTTCGACGCCACCGCGGTCCAGTCCGACCGCGGCCGCCGCGGCATGGACGGCCACGGGGGACCGGGCGCGCACGGGCCTGAGACCGCGCTGACCGGAGCCACCAAGGACAAGGTCGAGGCGGCCGTCCTCGCCGAGTACTCCGGGGCGACGATCGTTCGCACCGAGACCAACGGCGACTCGAGCGCGCCGTACGAGGCGCACATCAAGACGAGCGCGGGCAACGAGCTCGAGGTGCTCGTGAGCAAGGGCTTCAAGGTCCTCGACGCGCGCGAGCACCCCGCGCGTCCGTAGTCGCCGGCGCCTGGGCCCGCCGCGCGGCGGCGGGCCCAGGGCGGGCGGATGCAAATGGCGGCCTAGCATGGAGCGAGCCCATGAGCGCACCGGTCGAGCTTCCCACCCTCCAGCCGGGCTCGCGAACAGCGGCCGCGACGATCACGCGCGAGCGCTACGCGCGGCTCGCCGGCCGCGTGAAGCTGCTGTCGTGGCTCTCGCTGGCGTGGATGACGATCGAGGGCGTCGTCGCGATCAGTGCCGGGATCGTCGCCGGCTCGATCGCGCTGATCGGGTTCGGCCTGGACTCCGGGATCGAGGGCCTCGCATCGGTGATCATCATCTGGCGCTTCACCGGCGCGCGCGTCTTCTCGCATGCGGCCGAGCAGCGCGCGCAGAAGCTGGTCGCCGCGCAGTTCTTCCTGCTCGCCCCCTACGTCGGCTTCGAGTCGATCCGGGCACTGGCCGGCGGTGAGCACGCGGACGTCTCGTGGGTCGGGATCGGGCTGGCGATCGGGTCGGTGATCCTGATGCCGCTGCTCGGCATCGCCAAGCAGCGCCTGGCCGACCAGCTCGGGTCGGTCGCCACGCGGGGCGAGGGACGGCAGAACATGCTCTGCGCCTACCTTGCAGGCGCGCTGCTGATCGGATTGCTCGGCAACGCGCTCGCCGGCGCCTGGTGGCTGGATCCCGCGGTCGGACTGCTGATCGCCGCTGTCGCGGTGAGGGAGGGCGTGGAGTCCTGGCGCGGCGAGGGCTGCTGCGTCACCTCGCCGCTCGACGGTGTCGGCTTCGCGGACGACGCCTGCGACGACGACTGCTGCGGCTCCTAGCCCGCGGCGCGGGATACTGCCGCTCCGGACGTCGTCGTCAGCTGAATGGAGCGAGCATGGGACAGCCCGTAGTCCACTTCGAGGTCATCGGGAAGGACGGGGAGTCGCTCCAGCGCTACTACTCCGGCCTCTTCGGCTGGGAGATCGACAGCAACAACCCGATGAAGTACGGATCCGTCCCGCGCGAGGGGAACGTCTCAGCCGACGGCATCGGGATCGGCGGCGGTGTCGGACAGGGACCCGAGGGCTACGACGGCCACGTCACGTTCTACGTCGAGGTCCCTGACGTCGAAGCCGCGCTCGCGAAGGCCGAAGGCCTCGGCGGCTCGCGCGTCATGGGACCGGAGAAGATGGCGGAAGGGATCGAGATCGGCCTCTTCACCGACCCGGAGGGCCACGTCGTCGGCGTCGTCAAGTCGACGTCCTAGCCCGGCGCGCACGGCATCTCCGCGTGCAGGCGCGTTCCGCGACCCGCGGGGCTCTCCACCGCGAGCGTGCCGTCGAGCGCCGCGACACGGTCGGCGAGCCCGCGCAGGCCCGAGCCCCGGGCCGCGTCGGCGCCGCCGACGCCGTCGTCCGTGACCTCGACGATCACGCGCCCGCGCGGGCGCCGCACCACCACCGTGGCGTGCGTCGCCTGGGCGTACTTCGCGACGTTCGCGAGCGCCTCCGAGACGACGAAGTAGGCGGCGCTCTCGACCGGGGCAGGGAGCCGCTCGCCGCCGTCGGCCTCCAGCGTCGCGGGCACCGGCGCGCGCGTGACGAGCGACTCCAGCGCCGGCTCGAGCCCGCGCTCGGTCAGCAACGCCGGATGGATGCCGCGCGCGAGCTCGCGCAGCTCGGCGAGGCTCGTCCGCAACTCGTCCTGCGCGCGGTCGAGCATGGTCGCGAGCTCGCCGTCGTCGCCCGCCCGCGCCCGCGCTGAGCGCAGCAGCAGCGCCAGGCTGACGAGCCTGGACTGGGCGCCGTCGTGCAGGTCGCGCTCGAGCCGCCGGCGCTCGGCGTCGCCCGCCGTCACGAGCCGCACGCGCGACGCCTGCAGCTCCTCGAGGCGATCGCGCAGCTCGGCGTCGAGCTGGGAGACGTGGCTGCGGAGCAGCCCTCCCAGGAAGGCGAAGGGGAGCAATGCGGACGAGATGAAGGCGGCCCACCAGGCGGCGTCGCCGGCGCCGGCCTGGGCGGTCGTCACGAGCAGGAAGGTGAGCAGCGCGCAGATGTAGACGGGCGTGAGCTGCAGCCGCTCGAGCGGCCTGGACTGGCGCCAGTGGCGCAGCGACCGGGCGAGCACGAGGATGAACAGGCCGCCGTACAGCAGCGCGCCGAAGCCGCGCCCGATGTTCGCGAGCGTCTCGTCGCTGCGGATCAGCAGCAGGTTGGCGGGGCACTCGCAGCCGCCCTCCGAGGGGCCGTCGAACAGCAGCGAGGGCACGAACGCGAGCGGGAAGATCAGGTAGCCCGCGATCACCAGCCCGCGGTCGAGCCCGTTCGCGATGCGGCCCGAGGGAAACGTCACGCCGAGGTGCAGGAACACGCCGCCCCACAGCCCTCCGACGACGAGTCCCGCGGTGTAGAGCAGCGGCGAGTTCGCGGCCGGCAGCGTGGAGAGGAACCACGCGAAGCCGAGCAGGATCATCAGCACGCCGATCCGGCTCTCCGGCCGCTTCCGCCAGGCGTACAGGCCGGTGCCGACGAAGCTCCACCCGACCGCCGGGCCGAAGATCGCCCAGACCATCCTGGCGTCCTGGTGCTCGCTCGCGAGCACGAGCGCGACGACCCCGGCACCGGCCGCCAGCGCGGCGAGAACAACCGCGCGGACGCGTGCCGGGGTCATGCGCTCGACATCGGCTACGCGGCCTCGGAGCAGACCTGGGCGGGACGGGCGGGCTTGGCCGCCGTGCGCGCCGCATGCTCCTCGGCCTGCTTCTCCGGCTCGAGCAGGCTCACGGCGATCACGACCGCCGCCGCGACGAGCGCGGCACCGATCACGAACGCGAGGTGGTAGCCGCCCGTCAGCGCCGCCGCCGCGCTCGACCCGCCCTCGGCCAGGCTCTCGCTACGGCTGCCTGACAGGGTCGCGAGCACCGCGAGCCCGAGCGCGCCGCCGACCTGCGCGGACGTGTTGACGAGGCCCGAGGCCAGTCCCGCGTCGGCCGGCGTGGCGCCGGACATCGCCAGCGTCATCAGCGCGGGGAACGCGAGGCCGGCGCCGAGGCCGAGCAGGATCATCACGGGCAGGACGTGCTCGGTGTAGCTGCCGTCGACCGGCGCGCGCGTGAACAGGGCGAGCGACGCGGCCGTGAGCACGAGACCGGGCAGCAGCGTCGTCCTGGCGCCGAAGCGCGTGATCAGCGGCTCGGAGTAGCGCACCGACAGCGCGCCCATGACGATCGTCGTGGGCAGGAACGCCAGTCCGATCTCCAGCGCGTCGTAGCCGAGCACGCGCTGCAGGTACAGCGAGCCCATGAAGAACGTCCCGAACATCCCGGCGACGACGAGTGCCTGGATCACGTTGGCGCCCGACACGTTGCGCGAGCGGAAGATCCGCAACGGCATCAGCGGATTCTCGCAGCGCGCCTCGCGCACGACGAAGGCGGCGAGCAGCGCGAGCGCGAGCGCTCCGAGCCCGAGTGCGCCGGCCGAGCCCCAGCCGTCGTCGGCCGCGGGCTTGACGATCGTGTAGACGAGCAGCATCAGCGAGCTCGTGACCAGCACCGCGCCGGGGACGTCGGATCCCGAGCCGAAGCCGATGCCCTCGTCCTTCTCGAGCAGGCGCACGGCGAGGAACGCCGTGACGATCCCGATCGGGATGTTGACGAAGAAGATCCAGTGCCAGTTGATCGACTCGGTCAGCACGCCGCCCGCGAGCAGGCCGATCGACCCGCCGGCGGACGCGACGAACGCGTAGACGCCGATCGCCTTCGCCTGCTCGCGCGGCTCGGGGAACATCGTCACGATCATGCCGAGGATCACGGCGGACGTCATCGCGCCGCCGACGCCCTGGACGAAGCGCGCCGCGACGAGCAGCTCCTGGCTCTGGGCCACGCCGCACAGCACTGAAGCGAACGTGAAGACGCCGAGCCCCGCGAGGAAGACGCTCTTGCGCCCGATGATGTCACCGAAGCGGCCGGCGAGCAGCAGGAGGCCGCCGAAGGCGATCAGGTAGGCGTTCACGACCCACGCCAGGCTCGACTGGGAGAAGCCCAGGTCGTCCTGGATCGAGGGGAGCGCGACGTTCACCACGGTGACGTCGAGCACGATCATCAGCATCCCTACGCAGAGCACGTAGAGAGCGATCCAGCGGTTCCTGTCGGTCATCTGCTCCGTCATGATTGCCTCCGGTTTCATTACGTTTCTGCATGTAGAGACCGGCGGAAGGCACAGAACTCATCGCTCCCACGACCATGACCTCACAAGAGCGCGAGCTGATCGAGGCGGCTCGCGCGGGCGACGAGGATGCCTACCGCCGCCTCGTGGAGCCGCGGCGCGCGGAGTTGCACGCCCACTGCTACCGGATGCTCGGCTCGGTCCACGACGCCGAGGACTCGCTGCAGGAGGCGCTGCTGCGGGCCTGGCGCGCCCTGCCGCGCTTCGCGGAGCGCAGCTCGCTGCGCTCGTGGCTCTACAAGATCTCGACGAACACGTGCCTGGACGAGCTCGCGCGGCGTCCGAAGCGCGCGCTGCCGATCGACTTCGGTCCGGCCGCCGCGCCGCACGACTCGCCGGGCGAGCCGCTCGTGGAGTCGACCTGGGTCGAGCCATATCCGGACACGGGCCTGGCGGACGGGTTGGCCGCGCCCGGTGCGACCTACGAGCAGCGCGAGAGCGTCGAGCTGGCGTTCGTCGCGGCGCTCCAGCACCTGCCGGCGAACCAGCGCGCGGTGCTGATCCTGCGCGAGGTGCTCGGCTTCTCCGCCGCGGAGGTCGCCGAGGTCCTCGACACGACGGTCGCCGCGGTCAACAGCGCGCTCCAGCGTGCCCGCAAGACCGTCGACGAGCGGCTCCCGGACCAGAGCCAGCAGGCGACGCTGCGCGCGCTCGGGGACGAACGCATCCGGACGCTCGTCGAGAGCTACATGCAGGCGCTCGAGCGTGGCGACGTCGAGGGCCTCGTCGCGATGCTGTCCGAGGAGGCGACCTGGTCGATGCCGCCGATGCCGCGCTGGTACCGCGGCGGCGAGGCGATCGCGGCGTTCCTCGCCGAGTACCCGCTCCGCGAGCGCTGGCGGCACGTGCCGACCAGCGCCAACGGGCAGGTGGCGGTCGGTTGCTACATGTGGGATCCGGAGCGCGCGAGCTACGTCGCGGCCGTGATCGACGTGCTCACGCTCGACGAGACGGGGATCGCCGGCGTCACCGGCTTCCTCGCCCCGTGGGTGTTCCGGCGCTTCGGCGACCTCCCCGGCGTGATGACCCCGGACGCCTTCCGGCGCTTCGGACTGCCCGACGCGCTTCCCGCGGCGTAGCGGCCGTCAGTCCTCGAAGTTCGGGGTCGCGCTGTGCGAGCTGTCCGCGCGGCCCTTCGGCTCCTCCCAGTCCTCCTGCCGTCCGAGCGCCGTCAGGTCGAGGAAGTAGTACGAGCCGCCCGTCATCTCGGCGCCGCGGGCGTAGACCGAGTTCGTGTGGAAGACGCGGTCGCCGTCGCGCAGGAAGAAGCTGGAGCCCGGCATCTCTACCGGCTGCTCGCCCTCCACGTAGAACGACGTGCCTGCCTGCTCGTGCTCGGCCCGGCTGCGGAAGTTGTACTCGATTGGGGCGACCGACTCGTCGAGCGTGACGTGGAAGTCGTAGTTGAAGTCGCTGCCGTGGGACGAGTACCAGGGGAAGGCTTGCGCCGCCTGGCGTTCAGGGCGCGTCACGCGCGCGGGTCATCGCCTTCTCCTCGGCGAGCAGCTCGATGCGGGCCGCGCGCCACCTCTCTCGTGATACGACGTCGGGCAGACTCATCGCTCTCTCCTTTGCTGGCTCAGAGGGTGTGACCGCGGGAGGACGCCGGACTCATCGCATGGCGTCAGCTACGTCAACGGCGGCATTGAGGGAGGGCGCGGATCGCGGGCGGCGCGTCCGCGGGCCGGGTCTTCCCGCCGAGTGGCGAATTACACGGTCTCACGGCGGCGAAGTCGCCACTCGACGTGGGCCCTGGGGGTGTCCACCTGCGCGGCCGCGGACGCGCAGTTGCAGGCGCTCCCCGGGTCGCCGGGCCGTCCGGACCCTCTCCCTCGATGCCGCCGTTGACGTAGCCGCCGCCCGCCTGCCGATGAGTTCCGCGGCGCCGGCCCGTCTAGGTTCGATGACGACCTACGTACTGATTCACGGCGGCGGGGGCAGCGCCTGGGAGTGGCACCTCGTAACCGCAGAGCTGCGCGAGCGTGGCAACGACGTCGTGGCGGTCGACCTGCCGATCGAGGACCCGTCGGCCAAGCTCTGGGATCACGCCGGCGCGGTCGTCGACGCCATCGGCGACCGCACCGGCCTGGTCGTCGTGGCCCACTCGTTCGGCGCCTTCACGGCGCCGCTCGTCTGCCACAGGCTGCCGGTGGACCTGCTGGTGCTGCTCGCGGGGATGGTTCCGTCGCCCGGCGAGCCGCCGATGGACTGGTGGGCGAACACCGGTTACGCGGAGGCGCAGCGCGAGCAGGGTGGATCGGACGATGACGAGATCGCCACCTACCTGCACGATGTCCCGCCTGAGCTGGCGGCAGAGGCGATCGAGCGCTCGCGGGTCCCCACCGGGAGCGAGATGCACGAGCCGTGGCCGCTCGAGGAATGGCCGAGCACCCCGACGCGATACCTGCTGTGCCGCGACGATCGCCACCTCCCGGCCGAATGGATCCGCGGGGTCGTGCGGGAACGCCTCGGGATCGTCGCGGACGAGATCGGCGGCGGTCACTGCGTCGCGCTCAGCCGCCCCCGGGAGCTCGCCGACCGCTTGGAGTCGATGCGGGCGGAGACGCTCGCCTAGCGGCGTGTCACGAAGACGCCGGCGAGGCAGAGGAGCCCGCCGAGCAGCGCCAGCACGGGCGGTGTCTCACCGAGCAGCGCCCAGGCCATCAGCACCGCCACGGGCGGGACGAGATACGTCGTCGCGCCCATCTTTCCCGCGCTCGTGCGCTTCAGCGCGTACGCCCAGGTCGTGAAGCCGATCGCGGTCGGGAACACGCCCAGGTAGACGATCCAGGCGATCGAGGACGCGGGCGCCGCGCCGGCCTCGTCGACGAGCGTGCCCGCGAACGGCAGGCAGGCGGCGGCGCCGATCACGCATGCGAGGAACGTGATCTGGAGTGCGGACGTGCGTTCGAGCAGCGGCTTCTGGGCGATCACGCCGCCGGCGTAGGCAGCGGCCGCGGCGATGCACAGCACGGCGCCCCAGCCCGCGCCGACGCCGCGGTCGGCGCTCGCGAGGCCGATCACGATCGCGCCGGCGAACGCGATCGCGCAGCCGGTCAGGAGCGAGCGCGGGAAGCCCTCGTGCAGCAGCACGCCGGCGAGCAGCGCGATCAGCACCGGCCCGACGTTGACGAGCATCGACGCGGTGCCTGCATCGATCCGCTGCTCCGCCGCGTTGAGCAGCACGTTGTAGGCCGCGAGCCAGAGCAGCCCGCATGCGAGCAGCCGGCCGAGGTCGCTGCGCGGCGGCAGCGGGTCGCGGCGCGGGGCGACGAGCAGTCCCAGCACCGCGGCCGCGACGAGCAGGCGCCCGAGCGTCAGCGGACCGGGGGAGATGTCCTCGCCGGCGGCGCGGATGCCGACGAACGCCGATGCCCAGAGCACGACGGTCACGAACGCCGCGGCGAGGGCGAGCGGCTCGTCCGGCGCCCGTGGCGGGGCGGGCTCGGGGCGGATCGCGGTGACGTCGGTCACCCGGTCCACGCTACGCGACAAACCGTTCGGCCGGAGCCGAAGCGATGTGGGATGATCGCGAGCGCCCGACGGGTCTTGCGTGGAGGGGGAGCTCATGAAGGTACGGAGAGTGCTGGCCGCGATCGGCCTGCTGGCGGTGGTGGCCGTGGCGCCGGCGGACGCGCACCTGCGCGCCACGGGCGCGTTCGGCGGTACCTCCAAGACGCCCGTGGAGACACTCAGCGGCACGGACGCGGCCGGATCCGCCTCGGGGCTGGCGGTCGTGGGCCGCAACTCGATCGGCGGGCGCGGCTACAACGCCGACGTCTGGGTGCACGAGCGGTACGCCTACGTCGGCTCGTGGGGCTTCTCGGACTGGAACACCGGCGGCGATCAGCGCTTCTGCCCCGCGGATGCGCTCAACGGCGTCTCGGTGATCGACGCCCGCAACCCGTCCGTCCCGAGCGAGGTCGCGCGGCTGCGCAATCCGTCCGGCACCTCGGCGGAGGACGTCGTCGTCTACACCGCCCGCTACGGCGCGCTGGCCGGGCACGACATCGCGGTCGCGGGGATCCAGGTGTGCGGCGGTGAAAGGACCGACACGAGCTTCTTCCGCGGCCTCCAGGTCTGGGACGTGTCCAATCCCGCGAAACCGGTGAAGCTGGCGAAGCTGAGCACCGGGTGCTGCACGCGCGGGCTCCACGAGCTCGAGGTCCAGCACCGGCCCGACCTGGGCAAGACGTTCGTCTACGCGAGCGTCCCGACCTCCGAGTACGCGGACGCGGACTCGCCCAGCGGACGCCGCGACCGCGCTGGCCGCGGCGACTTCCGGCTGATCGACATCACGGACCCGGCCGCCCCGAAGGCGGTCTCGGACTGGGGTGTCTGGGCCGACCTCGGCGGGCCGCCCGCCGCGGGCCTGGGCTGCGACCCCGACGCGGAGTACGGCCATTCCGTCGAGCCCTCGGCCGACGGACGCCGGGCGTTCTTCTCGTGGTGGGACTCCGGCTTCATCGAGCTCAACGTGACCAACCCGGCGAAGCCGGTCTACGTCAAGCGCGCGGCGTACGGGCCCAGCGCGGACGGCGACGGCCACTCGAGCAACTACGACGAGGGGCGCAAGCTGCTGTTCAGCGCCGACGAGGACTTCGGCAAGGCCTGCGGGTCCGCCACCGAGAAGGGCTTCGGCTACCTGCGCGTGTGGGACTGGTCGGGCGGCGCGCCGCGGCAGATCGGCTCCTACAAGACGCCGAACAGCTCAGGCACCCAGGACAAGAACGCCGGCGACTACACGATCCACAACCCGCTGCTGGTGGGAAGCGAGATCTTCGCCTCGTGGTACACCGACGGGATCCGGATCATCGACGTCGCGAACCCGTCCAGCCCGCGCGAGACGGCCCACTTCGTCCCGCCGTCGGAGAACAACCCGGTCAAGCCGTCCCAGCGCGGCACGCTCACCAACGCGGCGCAGGTGTGGGGAGTCGCCCACGATCCGGTGACGAACCTGATCTACGCGAGCGACATGAACTCCGGCCTCTGGATCCTGCGGCGGACGAACTAGCGGTCTCGATCAGGTGAGCCGGTTCGAGCTGCGATCGGTCGGCGTCGTCGAGTCGGCGCTGACCGATCCTGCAGGCGCGCCCAAGCAGGCTGACGAGGGAGCGCCGGAGGCGACGCTCGCGTTCGACCCCGGCGTCATCGATGCGCTCGACGGCGTTCGCGCCGGCGACCGGATTCTCGTCCTCACGTGGCTCGACCGGGCCCGGCGGGACGTCTTGCGCGTGCATCCGCGCGACGACGTCGCCAACCCGCAGCGAGGCGTGTTCAGCACCCGCTCCGCCGACCGCCCGAACCCGATCGGGCTGCATGAGGTGGAGATCGTGTCGATCGACGGCCTGCGCGTCCGCGTGCGCGCGCTCGAGGCGGTCGACGGGACGCCGATCCTGGACGTCAAACCGGTCCTCGTCCCGGCGACCGCGCGCTAGCCTCTAGGTCGCCGCGCGGGGGCGCGGCCGCATCTCATGAGCGACGCGCTGCAGCTGCTGTTGAACCTCGACCAGGACGCGATCCGCGCGACCAGCGAGCTGCGCTGGGAACCGGCGACCGCGGTCCTCACGGTCGCGTCGGCCTGGTGGGTCAAGGGGCCGCTGCTCGTCGCCGCGGGTTGGTGCGCCGACCTGCGCAGCCGCCGCCTGTTCCCGCTCGTGGCGCTGGCGGCCACGCTCAGCTTCTTCCTCGCCGCGGCGCTGAATGCGCTTGTGAAGCCGCTCGTCGACCGCAGCCGGCCGCCGGACGCGATGGATCTCGAGGCGCTCGTCGGCCTGCCGGGGTCGGCTTCGTTCCCGTCCGGGCACGCGATGACGGCCTTCGCCGTCGCGGCTGCCATCGCGCTGCTGGCTCCGCGCCTGCGCTGGCCGATGCTCGGGCTCGCCGCGGTGATCGGCTTCTCGCGCGTGTACCTGGGCGTCCACTTCTGGCTCGACGTCCTGGTCGGCACGGCGCTCGGCGTCGCGATCGGGTTGTCGGTGGCGTGGTCGGTCCGCAGCTGCGCTGCGCGCTACGCGCGCGCGGGCTCGACCGCCGGGATGGCCCCGGCGGGCTGAGTGGGCTGCGGCGCCCGGGCGGCGGGGAGGAGGCGTGCCGCGCGGACTAGCGCGACGGAGAAGACGCCGACCTGCCAGCCGAGGATCGTGCCGACGGCGACGTCGAGCGGGAAGTGCGCGCCGAACACGATCCGCGTCACGGCGACCCCGGCGAGATAGACGAGCAGCGCCGGTCGCAGGCGGGGCGCCATCGTGGTGGCCGCCACGACGAGCGCGGTCGTGACGATCAGGTGGCCGGACGGGAACGACGGGATGTGGCTCCAGTGGCGACCGTGGCTGCGCAGTACCTCGCCGCCGAGCGCCTCCTCGGGCCGGGGGCGGTCGACGCCGAGCTGCACGACCTCCAGCACGAGGTCGGCGAAGACGCCCGCGAAGGCCATCGCCAGCAGGGCGCCGCCGGCGAACCGCAGGCTGCGCGTTCCCGCTAGCACCGCAAGCGTCGCCGCTGCCGCCAGCAGCAGGTAGTTGCGGCTGTGCGGGTCGAGCGCCTGGTAGAGCCATTCCGGGCCGTCGCCGAGCCCGTTGACCGCGAGGAAGAGCCCCTCGTCGAGCGGAGCCAACAGCGGCAGCGCCGCGGCGACCGCCCAGGCGAAGAGCATGCCGACCCCGATCCGCGGCGCCCACTCGCGCGCGACTTCGGTGAGCGAGGACGAGGCCGCCTGCGCCGGCGCCGGGCCGGGCGTGGCGCGGACCGCGCGAAGATCGCGCGCATCACGCGGAGCCCGTCGGCGAAGGCGCGGAACGAGCTCGGCTCGCCGCCGTAGATCGCCGGCATCGCGACCCAGCCGACGTCGTGCCCGCTGCGGATGAGCGCCTTGAGGTGCCGGGTCTCGGCCTCGTAGCGGCCCGGCGGGGGCGCGATGTCGCGCAGCGCGTCGGCGCGGAAGAGCCGCATCCCGTTCTGGCTGTCGCGCAGGCGCCGGCGGACGACGACGCTGAGCGCAAGGCTCGAGACCGCGTTCGCGATCCGGCGCGCGCGCGGCATCGCGTCGGCGCGCGGGCGATCGCCGATCACGACGTCGGCCCGGCCGGCAGCGGCGACGAACTCGGGGATCAGCGCCGGCGGATGCTGCCCGTCGGAGTCGAGCACGACGACGGCGTCCGGTGCGCGCTCGAGCGCGGCCGCGACCCCGGCGGCGACCGCCGACCCCTTGCCGTGGTTCTCGCCCATGCGAACGACCTGGACGCGGGGGTCGCGAGCGGACTCCGCGAGCAGCGCCGCGATCCGCGGCGGCGCGCCATCGTCCACGAGCACCAGGTCGTCGACGTGACGCAGCGTCTCCGTCGTCACAGCCACGACCTCGTCGGAGCGGTACACGGGGATCACCGCGCTCAGCCGCCGGATCGCCGGGCGCGCAGGCGCGGCGATCTCCAGGAAGGCGGTGTGCGCGCCTGCGCTCCGCCGCTCGGCGCGCGCGAGCGGGACGAGTGCGACGAGGCCGAGCACGCCCATGCCGAGCAGCGCGCGGTAGGAGCCGGTGGCGGCGATCAGCAGGCCGGCGGCCGGGAGGGCGGCGGTGGAGGCGATCGCGCGTGCCGAGAAGAACGCGCCGGCGTAGCGGCCCGCCTGACCGTCGGGCACGAAGCGGGTGAAGTAGGGGAAGCCGACGGCGCTCACGAGCCCGGCCCCGACCGCCGCGGCCGCGAACGGGACCGCGCCCTGCGCCAGGTTGGAGGCCGCGACGCCTGCCAGCAGCCCACCGCCGAGCAGCGCGACACCCGTCAGCAGCGTCTCTCGCATCCGCGCGGCGGCGATGCGCGCGCCGGCGAGCATGCCGGCGCCGGTGAGGAGGCCGAAGCCGGCGAGCATCGCCCCGGCGGCGGCCGTCGACAGGCCGAGCACGTCCTCCGCGTAGAGGACCATGAACGGGGCCAGCGCCGCGTACGAGCCGACCCAGAGGACCTGCGCGATCAGGACCTGGCGTGCGCCGTCGCGGCGCAGCACCTCGGCGAAGAGGCGCAACGGCGACCCGTGCGTCGAGTCTGCGGCCGCGGCCTGGAGCGGCGCGGCCGAACGCTGCCACGCCAGCGTGGGCAGCGCCAGCAGCGGCAGCGCGAGCGCCCAGAGGACGAACAGGGCTGTCGCGGAGCCGTCGATCAGCGCGCCGCCGACGACGGTGCCCGCAAGCGCGCCGGCGAGCATCGCGCCCTCCTGGGCGCTGGTGGCGGCGGCGCGCCGGTCGGCCGCGAAGCGCTCGGCGACCAGCGCCCGGTGGGCCGTGCTGGCGGCGTTCAGGCCGACGTACACCGTTGCGGCGGCCAGTCCGAGGACGACGTAGGAGCTCGTCGTGCCGAGCGCGACCGCGACCAGTCCGCCCGCCGCGACGACGGCCCCGCCGATGATGAACGGGCCACGCGTACCGCGGCGATCGCTCCAGAGGCCGGTCGCGAGCGGGACCGCGAACCCGGCCGCGGCGTTGACGAGCATCACGGCTCCGATCAGGCCCGGCCGGTCGGCGATGCGCTCGAGCAGGACGGGCACGTAGGTCGTCGTGATCGCGCGTGCGGCGCCGAGCGCGACCGCCACGGCCGCGAAGGCCCACAGCGCCGAGACCATGGCGCCCGGCGCCTGGCGCCGGAGCGAGAGCGTCATGTCGCTCATGGCCGCGGCTCCGGGGCGACGAGACGCAGGTGCCCGGGCGCGACGGTCACGGCGGCGGTCGTGACACCGAGCGGCTGCGCGTCCGCGACGAGCGCGACCGGCTGGTCCAGATGCGCGCGCGTCCCCCGGCTCCACGTGACGCCCGTGCGCTCGAGATGGCGCCCGTCGCGTGCGGCGGCGAGCAGTCCCACGATGCCGCGGCGCGTGGCCGTCTCCATGACGATCGCCTCGAGGCGGCCGTCGGACGGATCCGCGATCGGATCGACGCGGAACCCGAAGCCGAAGAAGGGCAGGTTGGAGAGGAAGACCTGCGCGGCCGGGCCCGCGAACCTCTGCGCGCCGTCGACGCGGAGCCCGACAGGGCTCGGGCGGAACGCGCGGAGCTCCGCGGCCAGTGCGCGCAGCCCGGCGGCGAGGTCGGCGGAGTTCGTGCCGTCGTAGCGATGGCGGGCGGCCGCGTGGAAGCCGGCGCTGACGCCCTCGACCGCGAACAGGCTCCGCTCGGGGGTCACCACGTGCAGCGCGTCGACCGCCGCGGGACGCCCGCGGACGGCGAGTCGCGCCGCGGCGGCCCAGTCGACCGGGATGCCCAGCGCCCGTGCGATGTTGTTCGCGCGCCCGGCGGGCAGCAGCGCCGCCGGCGGCAGCGCGGGCAGGTCGACGTTGGCGAGCGCGTGCACCGTTCCGTCGCCGCCGACGACCACGATGCGACGGTCCTCCGCTCCACGCACGACCGTGGCGAGCTCAGCCTCGTCGTCCGTGACGTGCGAGCGCACTCGCGCGCCGGCGTCGCGCAGCGCAGCGGTCGCGTCGGCGAGCACGTCGCGACCGGCGCTGCCGCTCGCACGCCCGTTGACGATCAGCTCGACCTCGCGCCCGACGACCGTGAGAGCTGCGGGCCGGCGGCTCCTGGCCGGGCGCGCAGGCGCGGCGGGGCGGAGGGAAAGGCTGTCGGGTGCGGTTGCTGGCGGCATCGTCGGACACTCGGTGATTGTTTACGCAAGGTAAATCCGCGCGCCGGTGCGGCCTATGGGGACGTCCACACGAGCGCTATGGGAGACCTCCCCGCCGACGTTCGGGCTCCCCGAACACCCGCGTGGGGGCAGCCGCACCCGCCGCGGAGGGGAGCCGTGTCGAAAATGTGCGGGGATCGGCGTGCCGATTCGGGAGGGAGCACCTGTGCGCGCCGGGACCGCGTCGTCCAAGCTCGGCTCATGCTCACCCGACCGGACTTCGACGCTGTGCTGTTCGACCTCGACGGCGTGCTCACCGCCACGAGCAAGCTGCACGCGGCGAGCTGGAAGCAGACGTTCGACGAGGTGCTCGCGAAGCGTTCGCAGGCTCCCTTCGACGCCGAGCGCGACTACCTCGCGCACGTCGACGGCAAGCCGCGCGAGGACGGCGTGCGCGACTTCCTCGCCGCGCGCGGGATCGACGTCGCGGAGTCACAGGTGCGGAGCATCGGTGAGCGCAAGCAGGCGCTGGTCGAGCAGGCGCTGCGCTCCCGCGGCGTCGAGGCCTTCCCCGGCTCGGTCCGCTGGGTGCGCGATCTCCGCGACGCCGGCGTGCGGACCGCCGTGGTGTCGTCGAGCACGAACTCACGCGCGGTGCTCCGCTCGGCGGGCATCGACGAGCTGTTCGACGAGGTCGTCGACGGCCGCGACGTCGCGCGGCTCGGGCTGCGCGGGAAGCCGGCGCCCGACGGCTTCCTCGAGGCCGCCGCCCGTCTCGCCGTGCCGCCCGCCCGCGCCATCGTCGTCGAGGACGCCCTCGCCGGAGTCGCGGCGGGCCGGGCCGGCGGGTTCGGTCTCGTGCTCGGCGTCGCGCGCAGCGCCGCGCCCTCGGACCTGCTCGCCGCCGGCGCCGACATCGTCGTCGACGACCTCGCGGAGATGGCCGCATGACCGCCCGTCACGCCTCGACGGCGCGCCTGCGCGAGCTGATCGACCCCGATTGCGAGTGGTGTGTCGCCGAGCGCCGCCAGGAGCCCGAGCAGAGCGCCGCGCGCGAGTCCGTGTTCGCCGTCGGCAACGGCTATGTCGGCGTGCGCGGCGGCCCGGAGGAGGGCGCTCCGGCGCACGACGCCGGCGTGATCCTGAACGGCCTGCACGAGACGTGGCCGATCGAGTACCCCGAGGACGCGTACGGCCTCGCGCGCACCGGCCAGACGATCGTCGACCCGACCGACGGCTCGATCATCCGCCTGTACGTCGACGACGAGCCGTTCGATCTCGCCGCCTCGCGCATCGTCCGCTTCGAGCGCGTGCTCGACATGCGGGCCGGCGTGCTCACCCGCGAGGTCGAATGGGAGACCGCGCGCGGGCGCCGCGTGCTGGTGCGCTCGCGCCGGCTCGCGTCGCTGGCCGACCGCCACCTCGTGGCGATGGACTACGAGGTCGTCGCACTCGACGCCGACGTGCGGATCGCCATCTCCTCCGAGCTCGTGACCCACGCCCCCGAGCAGAGCGCCGACGACCCGCGCCGCGGCAAGGGTTTCGCCGAGAAGGTGCTCGTGCCGCTCGCGGCGAGCGCTCAGGGCGCCCGGGCCGTGCTGCGGCTGGCCACGCGCAACAGCGGGCTCGAGCTGGCCTGCGGCATGGCGCACCGGGTCGAGGCCGCGTCCGACGCGACCGTCTCCGCGGCCGCCGCGGGCGACGGCGCGCAGGTCGTCGTGCTCGCCGAGCTCGCCGCCGGCGAGTCGCTGCGACTGTCGAAGTTCATCGCGTACCACTGGGGCTCGAAGAGCTCCCACGACGATCTCCTCGGGCGGGTCGAGCGCACGCTCGACCGTGCCGGCGCGAACGGCTACGACGCGATCGAGGCCGACCATCGCGGCCATGTCGCGGACTTCTGGCGGCGCTCGGACGTCGAGCTCGAGGGCGCGCCCGACGTGCAGCTGGCCGTGCGCTTCAACCTCTTCCAGCTGATGCAGGCGGCCGCGCGCGGCGAGGGCCTCGGCGTGCCCGCCAAGGGCGTGACCGGCCGCGGCTACGAGGGCCACTACTTCTGGGACACCGAGATCTACGTCATGCCGTTCCTCGCGCACACGACCCCGCAGTGGGCCAAGCAGGCGCTCCAGCTCCGCGTCAGGATGCTCGACGCCGCGCGCGAGCGTGCGCGGGAGATCGGTCACGGCGCCGGCGCCGCCTACCCGTGGCGGACGATCAACGGCCAGGAGGCGTCGGCCTGGTACGCGGCCGGCACGGCCCAGTACCACATCAGCGCGGGCATCGCCTACGCGATGCACCAGTACAACCGCGTGACGGGCGACCTCGACTTCCTGCTCGGCCAGGGCGCCGAGGTGCTCGTCGAGACCGCGCGGCTCTGGATGCATCTCGGCTTCTTCTCCGAGCACCGCGGCGGGCGCTTCTCGATCAACAGCGTCACCGGGCCCGACGAGTACACGACGGTCGTCGACAACAACGCCTACACGAACCTGATGGCCAGGGAGAACCTCGAGATCGCGATCCGCGTGACCGAGTGGCTCCAGGCAGCCGACGCCGAGGCACACGCCGCGCTGGTGGGTGCGACCGGGCTGACGGCGCAGGAGATCGACGGCTGGCGCAAGGCGGCCGAGCTGATGTACATCCCCTGCCACGAGGGGATGGGCATCGTGCTCCAGGACGAGCACTTCCTCGAGCGCAAGCACTGGGACTTCGCGCGCACGCCGCCGGAGAAGCATCCGCTGCTGCTGCACTACCACCCGCTCGAGCTCTACCGCCACCAGGTGATCAAGCAGACCGACGTGGTGCTCGCGACCTACCTCGCGGGCGATCAGTTCAGCGTCGAGGAGAAGCGGCGCACGTTCGACTACTACGACCCGCTCACGACGGGTGACTCGACGCTGTCAGCGTGCGTGCAGAGCGTCATCGCCTCCGAGGTCGGCTACGCCGACCAGGCGCTCGAGTACTTCATGGACGCCCTCGTGGTCGACCTGCTCAACACGCACGGCAACACCGCGGACGGCATCCACGTCGCCTCCTGCGGCGGGACCTGGCTCGCGCTCGTGGCCGGCTTCGGCGGCCTGCGCGACTCCGACGGGGAAGTGCGCTTCCAGCCGCGGCTCCCGGACGGCTGGGATCGCCTGCGCTTCCGCGTCCAGGTGCGCGGCCAGGTGATCGAGGTCGACATGACGCATGCCGGCACGACCTATCGCCTGCTCGAGGGCACGATGATCCTGATCCGGCACTTCGGCGAGGAGCTCCGGCTCGTGGGAGGCGCCGAGGTGCGCTGTACCGCGCCCGTCATCGAGCAGGACCTTCCGCGAGCGGCCTAGTCGCGCCTTGCACGTGGATTGAAATGCACGCATGCCGTGCTTTTCCGTCCACGTGGATCGAAATTCATCGCATAGCTGAATTTGCGTCCAACTGCGACGAAGACGGGGCTCCCGCCGAAGTGCCGCGCGCCCGTCGCGCCCGCCGCTCGTTACGGCGACGTGTCGCCCACGATCGGATCCGGCAGCGCCTGCCAGCCGGTCTGCGCGATCGCGGCGCGGAGTGTCGTCAGCTGCTCGTCGTCCAAGCGCGTGATCTCGCTGGTCTTGTCGCCCTCGGTGAGGTACGCGCGACCGTCTGGCGCGATCGCCAGGCGGTCGCCCGGCGCGCCGTCGACGATGTGGCGCACGTCGACCAGCAGCTCGCCGGGCGGCTCGCCGGCTCCCGCCGGCTCGAACGCGTCCGGCCGGTCGTAGAGCGCGGCGATCATCGGCGCGAGCGCCGGCACCCCGGCGGCCTCGCCGACCACGCGCCGCTCGACCACCTCGCCGTCGACGCGCACGCGCCAGGTCGACTCCACCGCGGGGCCGCCCGCGATCGTGAACAGCTGCTCGTAGAGGCGCTCGAGCGGTGGTGACACACCGTCGTGCCACTCCTCGACGACGACCTTGCGCAGCTCGTCGGCGAGCCGCAGGCGCCACGTCATCCGCGTCGGGTTCGAGCCGCCCGCGCCGGGCGCCGGGATCACGTCCGGCAGCGGTGGATCGTCGGCGCGGACCATCTCGCGCCGCAGCTCTTCAAGGTCCGCCGGGGAGTACTCGCTGACCAGGCTCCAGTCCTGCTCGGCCGTGCGGATCTCGAAAGGTCCGTCGGGGCGCACGCGCAGCTCGGAGCCGCCGTCGCGCGCGGACTCGATCCGCAGCTCGAGCAGCGGCAACGCGTCGAGCTCGCTCACGGGGCGCTCCCGCGCGGCGTCGCCGCACGCAGTGAGTGCGAGCACGGCGAGCAGCCAGGCGCGGCCGGCGACCTCACGGCCCTCCCGGCGCGGGCGCGGGCGTGGGCGCCGGCGCCGGCGGCCCTCCGGGGCCGCCCGGGCGGGCCTGCTTCGGCCCGAGCGCCCACTCCTCGATCCCCGAGATCGCGCGCAGCGCCTCGTGGAAGGTCGAGTAGTGCTGTGGCTGGACCGCGCCGCCCACCGACATGATGTTGTTGTTGTTCTCCACGACCGCGCCCGGGAGGTTGGCGCCGGTCGAATCCGTCATCTTCTTCGTCGCCGCGTCGTGCCCGACCGCCGTCCCGGGCGCCGGCCGGCCGGCGCCGAACTCCGCTCCGTACTCGTCGTCGAGGCCGAAGGCGTGGCCGAACTCGTGCACCGCGACGGTCTGGGGCTGGCCGCCGTCCGGGATCATGTCGACGCGGCGGAAGTTCGCATCCTCCGACCCGGCTGCGGGCGTCTCGCCCAGCGGCGTAGCGGCCACGCGAGTGTTGACGTTGTTGAACCCGGCCGCCCCGAGCTCGGCCTTGACCGCATCGGCGCGCCGCTGCGCGAGTCCCTGGTTGTAGACGTCGCTGCCCGAGGCGGTCGTCATCGCCTTGAGCTCGACGCTCGCCGGGCGGCTGCCCGCGGTCCCCGGGGCGGCGCCCTGCCACTTGCTCGCGAAGTTGCGGATCTTCGTGCGCTCGGCGGGCCGGATGTTGAACTCGTCGTGGCCGAAGAACACCGGCACGGTGCGCAGCAGCGCGCGCTGGGACGGCAGGATGTCCTGCGAGCCCAGCGTCATGTTCTGATCGAACGCGTTCGTGCGGTTGTTGTCGCCCGCCACCTGGGAGTTGACCCCTTCGCGGCCGTGCAGCTCGTTCGGTCCGGTGCCCGCGGGCGGGGTCTTGACGGACTTGATCGAGAAGTGGTCGTCGGCGGCGCGGCCCGCGGCTTCCTGCTTGCGCACCTGGATGTCGACGACCACCCGGGCGCCGATCCACTGCCACTGCGGACGGTTGACGTGGAACTCGTGCTGACCGCTCCACGCGGTCCGCACGACGGTCGCCAGCCCGGTCAGGAACGGCGCCTCCTCCGCGGCGGTCCACTGGAACGCGGCGAGGAACGCGGTGCGGCGGGGACCCGGCGGCGGGATCCGAGCGACCGCGCCGGCCAGCCCGGGATCGCCGGGGACGAACCCGCCGCCCTGCGCCTTGATGCCGTCCTCGAACACGACCGAGCCCTTGATCGTGATCGTCAGCGTGTCGCTCGCCGGTGCGTAGGTCGCGCTGAAGCCGCCGATGCCCGACGAGGACTGGATCGCCTGCGGGCCGCGTGTCGGGCCCGAGTGGAACGCATCCGCCGCGGCGAGGTCCCGGGCCGGGTCGCCCGTCGACGGCCCGACCGCGGGCACTGCCTGCGGGGCGGCGCCGCCGGGACCGTTCACGATCGGATTGAAGGCCGGCGGGGCGGCGGTGGGAGGCGGAGCGGGCTGCCGCTGAAGCATGCCCTGGGGCGTCAACCTGCCGTCACGCACCGCGCGCGCGACCGCGGCGTTGCCCGCCGATTGCTGGAGCGCGAGCATCGCGCCCACGGAGGAGCCGCCGCCCGAACGCGCGAAACCCGGGGCCGCCGCGGGTGTCACCTCGGGCGTGAGCGCCTGCTCGACCGGCGCAGACTCGACGTGCTCTGGTTCCGCGCCCACGAGGTGAGGCTAGTTGCGCGCGAACGGCGGGTCAACGCACCTCCCGGGCAGCTCTTCGGGCAGCGCGCCCGCCTTACCGGATCCCCTGCGCGGGGACGAACCGGCCGTCGGGGTCGACCGCGGCCTTGATCGACCGGAGCCGGTCGAGATTGGACCCGTAATACGCGCGGCGCGGCGAGCGCAGGCGGAGATCGGCGTAGTTCTGGTACGCGGCCCCGTTCCCGAACGGCGCGATCAACGACCGGGCCCGGCGCACGCGCCGGCGGGCGGTGCCGATCGGGCTGTAGGAGAGGATCTGCACGCTGAAGCGCACGTCGCGGTGCACGAAGGCCGTCGCGTCCGCGGGTACCCGGTTGATCGCGCCGCCGTACGCGTCGAGCACGAGCGTCGCGCCGGCGTCGGCCGCCGCGACGAAGGCACGCCGGCCGGCCGCGGACAACCTGCGGTCGACGTACACCGACGAGGCGTCGAAGCTCGCGCGCGGCACCGCGCCGCAGCCGCCGTCCGCGCAGCCCGCCCAGCGGCGCTGGAGGGCGGGGAAGTCGCTCGTGCCGGCGCTGAAGTGCACGTCGCCGATCCGCGCGAGCGGGGCGACCAGGCGCCGCAGGGAGGCCTCCGAGCCCAGGTACTGGCCGAACGCGCTCGCGCGCGCTCCCGTCAACGTGCAGATCGAGGTGAGCCGGTCCGGCGCGCCGGGCGCGAGGTCGTCCCAGGTCGCGAGCACCTCGGCGCGCGCGCTCGCGGGATACGAGGCGAAGAACCACGCGGCGCGCCGCAGCCGGCGCGCGCGCAGGTGCACGGCGGTGACGATCGCGAAGCTCCCGCCGCCACCGCGCAGGGCCCAGAAGAGGTCGTCCTCGGCGCTCACGCGCAGGCGCTCGCCGCTCGCCGTCACGACGTCGAGCGCGGTGACGCGGTCGAGCGTCAGGCCGAGCGCGCGGCCGGCGAGCCCCATGCCGCCGCCGGTCGCGAGCCCGCCGAGCGCGACGTTCGGGCACGACCCGGACGGGATCGCGAGCCCGCGCCGCGCCAGCCGCCGGTAGAGCTCGAAGTTGCGCAGCCCGGGGCCGGCGGTGACGACCTCGCCGCCGCTCCCGAAGCGGTCGAGGCGGCCGACGTCGACGACCACCGCCGCCCCGCTCGTCGAGGCGCCGTTGTACGCGTTGCCGCCCGAGCGCACGACCAGCGGCACGTCGTGCCGGCCGGCCCAGCGCACCGTGGCCTGCACGTCGGCCGTGTCGCGCACGCGCACGACAGCCGGCGGCCGGACCGCGTCGAAGCGCCGGTTGAAGACGAGCCGCGCGCCGTCGTAGCCGTGGTCGCCCGGTGCGAGCACGCGGCCGCGCACCTCCGCGCGCAGCTCGCGCAGCTGCGCGCGCGGCAGCCGCGCCTGCGCCTCTAGCGGCAGCGCGAGCGCCAGGGTCCCCGCCGCGGTCGCCTCGAGGAAGTCGCGGCGGGAGAGGTGCATGCGCTAGGTCGCGACGCCGTGGCGCTCGAGCAGCAGCGCGCCGAGCTCGCGCGCTCGCGCGGCGGCCTCCGTGTCGCCCTCCGCTGCGGCGACGATGCTGCCCTTCATCAGGATGTGCCACTGGCGCGCGAACGCGTCGGGATCCTCGACGCCCGCCTCCTCGGCCAGGCCGGAGAGGAACTCGCGGATGGCCGCCAGGTGCTGCACACAGGCCTCGCGGACGGGGTGGCCGGCCTCGGGCAGCTCGAGCATCACGTTGATGAACGAGCAGCCCTCGAACCCCTCGAGCGCGAACCACTCGCCGAACGTGTCGAAGATCGCCAGCAGCCTGCCGCCGGGAGTCTGCGCGCGCTCCTCGACCGCCGCCTGCAGCCAGCCCTGCGTCCACAGCTGCTCGCGCCGCTCGAGGAACGCCACGATCAGCTCGTCCTTCGAGGCGAAGTTGCGGTAGAGCGTCATCTTCGCCACGCCGGACTCGGCGATGATCCGGTCCACGCCGACCGCCCGCGTGCCGTGCCGGCTGAAGAGGTCGTAGGCCGTCGCAAGGACCCGCTCGCGACCGCTGGCCGGCTCCCGCGGCGTCGCTTCCATCCGCGGAGTCTAGACCGGTCTCCGATCACGCAAAGCGGCTCGCGCCAGCGCGGCGAGCACGCCGAAGAGCAGGAGCGCGAGCACAGCCGCGGTGACGATGTACAGCGGCCACGGGCCCATCACGTCCAGCAGCGACCCGCGCGCGGGCTTGCGGCGCAGGAACATGTAGTTGCCGCCCGTGGCAACGGTCGCGATCGCCGCACAGCCGGCGAACGCGGCCGTGATCGCGTAGACGCGCCAGATCGCGCCTGGACGCGGCGCCCGGCGCGAGCCCAGGACCAGCAGGCACGCGGCGGCGATCGCGCCCGAGTGGGCCGCGAAGTACGTGAAGTAGAGGACGTCGGGGAAATCCTGCGCGAGGTCGGGGGTGATCACGGCCTGCAACGAGGCGCTCAGCGCCCAGAAGTAGGTGAGCTCGACGAGCAGCGGCTCGGGGCGCCAGAGCGCGACGGCCGCGACGAGCGTCACGGCGTCGGTCAGCTGGAGCGGCAGGTTGAGCTCGACCGTCCAGTCGCCGCGCAACGCGTAGACGAGCTGCTCGCCCGCGAATCCGGCGAGCAGCACCAGCGCCAGCGCGCGCCCGGCCGGAGCCGCGAAGGCTTCGCCCCACCGGCGCGCGCCGCCGGCGAGCAGCGCGGCGGCGAGCACGGTGACCGCGATTGCGGCGAGGTGAGCCGCCGACCACAGTTCCACGACGGCACATCGTCTCGCGCCAGGGGTGCGGATCGCCGCACCCGGCGCCGTGGGGTGCTCCCCTTGCGGCGCGGGCGCCGAGCGGCGAGGCTTCACGGGCATGGCCGACGCGATCACAGAACTCGTCGAAGGAGCGATGGGATCCCCGTGGGTCTACGTCGCGCTCTGCGCGTTCGCGGCGATCGACGCCTTCTTCCCGATCGTGCCCAGCGAGAGCCTCGTCGTGACCGCCGGCGTCTTCGCCGCAACCGGCGAGCCGAACCTGGCCGGGGTCATCGTCGTCGCCGCGCTCGGCGCTTTCGCCGGCGACCACGTCTCCTACATGTTCGGGCGCACGGCCGGTACACGCGTGCTCCAGCGCGCGAAGCCCGGCAGCCGCAAGGCCGCTGCATTCGAGCGCGGCGGCAGGCTCCTCGCCGACCGCGGCGGCACGATCCTGGTCGTCTGCCGCTACATCCCCGGCGCGCGCACCGCGATCACGCTGACGGCGGGCGCCGTGCGCTATCCGCTGCGCTCGTTCTCGTTCTTCGACGGCATCGCCGCGCTCTCATGGGGCGCCTACTCGGCGCTCATCGGCTACATCGGCGGCGCCGCTTTCGAGGAGGACCCGTTCAAGGGGCTCGCTCTCGGCCTCGGCCTCGCGCTGACGGTCGCGCTGCTGGTCGAGCTGGTGCGCCACCTGCGTGCCCGCCGCCCCGCCCGGGCGTAGCGGTCATCAGAAAAGACGAGCCCGTTGTGGGCAGCGTCCGCGCCGGTTAGTGTCGGACGATGCGCCGCCACCTCAGCTACGCCAACATCATGGCCACGATCGCGGTCTTCATCGCACTCGGCGGCGCGTCCTATGCGGCCATCAGGGTCACCGGGAAGAACGTCGTCAACCGCTCGCTGACAGGGAAGGACATCAAGAAGAAGTCGGTGAAGTTGAACCGGCTCAAGGGCAAGCTTCCGCCAGGACCCGCGGGGCCAGCCGGGCCCGCCGGACCCGCCGGCGCCAAGGGCGACCCCGGTACACCCGACGGCTATACGAAGACCGACGCCGACGCGAAGTTCCTGCCCGCCGCCGGGATCACGACGTTCACGGTCGGCCCGTCGAACTGGGAGCTCGACCCGCAGCAGAACCCGGTCGCCAGGAAGTTCCAGCTGTCCGCGAAGTTCCTGGAGCTGATCGCGCTGCAATCGTCCGGCACCGAGCACGTGCAGCTGCACCCGACCTTGCCGTCGAGCGTCGCGGGCAAGCCGCAGCGACTGCGGGCCGTGCAACTGTGCGTCGACGCCACGAACCCGGGCGCGCGGTTCGATCACGTTTTCATCAACCTCTTCCGTGGCGCGCTCGCAGCCGAGCCGCCGCTCGCGAGCTTCCAGGATCCGACCGATCACAACGACAGCGCCTGCCGGCGTTACGAGCTGCCCGAGGAGTTCACGCTCACAGACCCGACCGACTTCGTCCAGGTCGACATCCGCATGGCCGTCAATGCGGTCAACGGGAAGATGAGGATCTTCGGAACCACGCTCGAGCTCGAGCGCGCGCCGTAGAAGAACCGAACCGCCGCTCAGCGGGCGTGCAGCTCGGGGATGACGTGCTCCCCGTAGCCGTCGAGCGTCGCCTCCTGGGCGTCGTGCATCAGGTAGACGTTGAACTGGTCGACGCCTAGCGCCTCCAGCTCGCGCAGCTTCGCCAGGTGGTCGTCGACGGTGCCGAGCAGGCAGAAGCGGTCGACGATCTCGTCGGGCACGAACTCGGTGTCGGGATTGCCGGCGCGCCCGTGGTGGGAGTAGTCGTAGCCCTCGCGCGCCTTGATGTAGTCGGTCAGCGCCGTCGGGATGTCGCCGCCCTCGCCGTAGCGGCGCACGAGATCGGCGACGTGGTTGCCGACCATGCCGCCGAACCAGCGGCACTGGTCGCGCGCGTGCGCGAGATCGTCGCCGAGGTAGGCGGGCGCCGCGACGCAGATCGCGATCTCCGCCGGGTCGCGGCCCGCCTCCTCCGCCGCGGCGCGCACGCGCTCGACCGTCCAGCGCAGGATCACGGTGTCGGCGAGCTGGAGGATGAAGCCGTCGGCCTTGCGTCCCACGAGCGCGAGCGCCTTCGGGCCGTAGCCGGCCATCCAGACGTCCAGCCTGCCGTCGCGCACCCACGGGATCCGCACCTCGCCGGCCGGCGTTTCGATCGCGCGGCCCTCGGCCAGCTCCTTGATCACGTGCATCGCCGCTTCGGTCTCGGCGAGCGTCGTCGGGGGCTTGCCGAGCACGCGGCGAGCGGAGTCCCCGCGCCCGATGCCGCAGATCGTGCGGTTGCCGAAGCCGTCGTTGAGCGTGGCGAACAGCGATGCGGTGACGGTCGGGTCGCGCGTCGCCGGGTTGGTCACGAACGGCCCGACCATGATCCGCTCCGTCGCGGCCAGCATCTGCGCGTAGATGACGTACGGCTCCTGCCAGAGGATGTGCGAGTCGAACGTCCACGCGTGCGTGAAGCCGGCCTTCTCCGCCCGCTGAGTGAGCTCGACCACGCGGCTCGCGGGCGGGTCCGTCTGGAAGGTGACGCCGAAGTCCATCGTCGCCTCAGTCCGCCATCGCCGTCGCGGGCTCCCGCTCGCGGCCGCCGGCCATCGACAGGCCGACGTAGGTGAGCGCCGAGATCCCGAACGCTACGAAGACGCCGTAGCGGTAGAGCTGGTCGAGGAAGTCCGGGTCCGCGACCACGCCGCCCTCGGTCGTCGCGGCGTGCAGGAAGCCGGGCAGCACCGGGATCACGCCGGCCGCGACCGCCGCCAGCGCGCGCACGTTGTAGCCGTTCGAGAACCAGTACTGGCCCTCGGCGCGGTAGAGGTCGGCGACGTCGAGCACCGCCTTGCGCAGCAGCCAGTAGTCGACCAGCATCACCGCGAGGAACGACGCGAGCAGGCTGCCGTAGCCGACCAGCCAGGTGAAGATGTACGCGCCGACGTCCTCGTAGAGCTTCCAGGGGAACGAGATGATCCCGATCACGGCGGTGATCATGCCGCCCATCCGGAACGAGATCTGACGCGGCGACAGGTTGGAGAAGTCGTTCGACGGCGAGACGACGTTGGCCGCCATGTTCGTCGAGATCTGCGCGATCACGACGATCACCATCGCCACGACCAGCAGCACCGGCAGGTCGGCGAGCAGCCTCGCGACCAGCGTCACCGGGTCCCAGATCGGCTCGCCGTACTCGATGATCGTCGCCGCGGTCACCGCGATGCCGATGAAGGAGAAGCCGGTCATCGTCAGCGGCATCGCGATGCTCTGGCCGACGATCTGCGAGCGCTGGTTCTTCGCGTAGCGCGTGAAGTCCGGGATGTTCATCGACAGCGTGATCCAGTAGCCGACGTTGGCCGCGAGGCCTGGGCCGAACAGCGACCAGAAGCTCTGGTCGTCGCTGATCAGGTTCGACGAGGCCGAGAAGACGTTGCCGATCCCGCCGCCTGCGTTGAAGCCCCAGATCAGCAGCGCGACGCTCGAGCCGAGCAGCAGCGGCGCGGCGTAGCTCTCGAGGAAGCGGATGCCCTCGATCCCGCGCAGGATGATCGCCACCTGGACGAGCCAGAAGATGCCGAACATGATCGCCTTGTGGCCGCTGACGTCGGCCCAGCCGGATGTCAGCGTGGTCATCAGCGTGTCGAGGGCGAGCGCCCCGATCCACGTCTGGATACCGAACCACCCGCAGGCGACGAGCGCGCGTGCCATTGCCGCCACGTTCGCGCCGCGGATGCCGAAGCTCGAGCGCACGAGCACGGGGAACGGGATCCCGTACTTCGTCCCTGGGTGCGAGTTGAGCAGGATCGGGATCAGCACGAGGAGATTGCCGAGCGAGACGGTCAGCAGCCCCTGCCACCACGTCATCCCGGCCGCGATCAGCCCGGAGGCGAGCGTGTATGTCGTGATCACGATCGACAGGCCGACCCAGAGCGCGGCCATGTTGTACGTGCCCCACGTGCGCCGCTCGGGGCCCGTCGGCGCAAGGTCGTCATTGCTCAGGTGCGACTCGGCGATGCTGGTCATGTTCAGGCCTCCCCGGCCCACGCGAGCGTGCGCCGCGTGAGCTCGTCGAGCGCGCGGACGGACAGCTCCAGGTCCGCGATCGGCGTGTCCTCGTCCTTGGTATGGCTGACGCCGCCGAGGCTCTTGACGAAGAGCATCACGGTCGGCATCACGCGCGCCATCTCGGCGGCGTCGTGCAGCGGTCCGCTTGCCAGCCTGTGGCTGGTCTCGGTGACCTGCCGGATCGACTCGTCGGCGAGCTCGATCAGCGCGTCGTCGAAGGGGATCGGCTCGATCTCCCAGACCTGCTCCCAGGCGACCTCGCAGCTCTCCTCCGCGGCGATCCGCTCGGATGCCTCCTTCGCGGCGGTGAGCATCTCGGCCAGCACGGCGGCGTCGAGCGCGCGCTGGTCGAGCGACACCTCGCAGGTGCCGTTGAACGCGGTCACGATCCCGGGGGACACCTTCACGACGCCCGCCGTCGCGCGCACGTCGTCGCGCCGCGCCGCGTCGTCGCGCCAGGCCAGCGCGCTGCGCGCCGCCGCGAGGAAGGCGTCGCGGCGCAGGTCCATCGGCGTCGCTCCGGCGTGCGCATGCGCGCCGGTGAAGCGCACCATGTGGCGCTGCACGCCGAACGTGCCGAGCACGACCCCGAGCGGGAGGTCCATGCGCTCGAGCACGGGGCCCTGCTCGATGTGCAGCTCGAGATATGCGGCCGCGCCCTGCAGCCGGGCGCCCGACTCGCCCATCCGCTCGAGCGTCACGCCGTGCGCGGCGAGCGCGTCGGGCAGCGCCCAGCCGTCACGGTCGGTCAGGCCGCGCACGGCCTCGGGGTCGAGCGTGCCCGCGCAGGCGCTCGAGCCGAGCAGGCTGCGGCCGAAGCGCGCGCCCTCCTCGTCGGCCCAATCGACCAGCTTGAGCCCTACCGGCCGGTCCTCGTGCGCGCGCGCACGCAGCACCTCGAGCCCGGCGAGCACGTTGAGCGCGCCGTCGAGCCAGCCGCCGTTCGGTACCGAGTCGAGGTGGCCGCCGACGATCACGAAGCGCTCGTGGTCGCCCGGCGCGCTCGCCCACGTGTTGCCGGCCTGGTCGGTCTCGACCGTGACGCCCTCGATCCCGTCCAGCTCGCGCCGCAGCCACTCGCGCGCCGCGATCCACGTGTCGGTCCAGGCGATCCGCTGCGCGCCGTCCTCGTCGCCGGTCAGCCGGCGCAGCTCCTGCAGTCCGGCGACCGCGCGCGCGGCGTCGGCGGCGGCCATCAGCGCACCGCCGGGCCGGGCGCGGGCTGCGCGAACGTGCGGTGCACGTAGCGGCCCGTGCCGGGCTCGGCGAGCACCTCGCCGTCGCGGTACGCCAGTTCGCCGCGCACGTAGACGGACGCCGGCGAGCCGGTGAACGTCATGCCCTCGTACGGCGTGTAGTCGACGTTGCCGTGCCGGTTGGCCTGCGTCGCCGTGATCGTCAGGTCGGGATCCCAGACGACGATGTCCGCATCGGCGCCGGGGGCGAGCGCGCCCTTGCGGCCGGCCATCCCGTGCACCTTCGCCTGGTTCGTGGCCAGCACCGCGACGAACAGGTTCTCCGTTATCCGTCCCTCGAGCACGCCGTGCGTCCACAGCACCGCCGGCCGCTCCTCGGCGCCGGGGGCGCCGTTCGGGATCAGCGTGAAGTCGTCGCGGCCGAGCTCCTTCTGGCCGGCGTAGTTGAACGAGCAGTGGTCCGAGCCGAAGATGTGCAGGTCCTGGCGCTGCAGTCCCTGCCACAGCGCGGGCCGGTTGGACGGGTCGCGCAGCGGCGGCGAGAGCACGTACTTGGCGCCCTCGAAGCCCGGACGCGCGAGGTCGGCGTCGGAGAACACGAGGTACTGCGGGCACGTCTCGGCGTAGACCGGGCGCCCGCGCGCGTGCGCGCGCTTGATCTCCTCGAGCGACGCGGCGCACGAGACGTGCACGACCAGCAGCGGGCAGTCCGCGATCTCGGCCAGCCGGATCGCGCGGTTCGTCGCCTCCGCCTCGACTGCCTCCGGGCGCGTGAGCCCGTGCCAGCGCGGCTCGGTGTCCCCGCGCGCGAGCGCCTGCGCCTGGAGCTTCGCGATCGCGTCGCCGTTCTCGGCGTGCACCAGCACGAGCAGGCCGCAGCCGCGCGCGATCTGCATCGCCTCGAACAGGTCCTCGTCGGCGGTGTAGAGGGGCGTGCCCTTGTAGGCCATGAAGATCTTCACGGTCGCGACGCCGAGCGACGGCAGCGACGGCAGCTCCCGCTTGACCTCCTCGGTCAGGTTGGTGATCGCGACGTGCAGGCCGTAATCGATCCGCGCCTTCTCGGCCTTGCCCTGCCACGTCTCGACCGCGCCGGCGAGCGTGCCCTCGACGTCCTGCAGCGAGAAGTCGACCAGGCACGTCGTCCCGCCCGCGAGCGCGGCCGCCGTGCCGGTGTCCCAGTCGTCGGCGGTCATCGTGCCGCCGAACGGCATGTCCATGTGCGTGTGGCCGTCGATGAAGCCGGGCATCAGCCGCGCGCCGGAGACGTCGATCACCTCGGCGCCGTCGCGTGGCAGGTCGACGCCGACGGCGGTGATCGTCTCGCCGCTCACGCCGACGTCGGCGCGGAACGAGCCCTCGGCGGTCACGACGGTGCCGCCCGCGAAGACCTTCTCGCTCATGCGGGAACCTCCTGTGGATGCTCGGCGAAGCACTTGCCCAGCGTCTCGACGATGTGGTCGGCGTCCGCGTCGGTCATCGACAACGGCGGCGCCAGCGCGATCACGTTGTCCAGGCCGGCGGCCGTGTCGACGTTGCGACCGACCAGCAGCCCGTGCTTCTGCGCCGCCGCCACGAGGCCGGCGGAGACCGCGCGCTCGACCGGCGCGCGCGTCGCGCGGTCCGCGACCAGCTCGATGCCGATCAGCAACCCGCGGCCACGCACCTCGCCGACCAGCGGATGGTCGCCGAGCGCGTCGCGCAGCCGGCCGAGCAGCGAGGAGCCGAGGGTCGCCGAGCGCTCGACCAGCCCTTCCTCCTCCATGATCGCGAGCGTCTCCAGCGCCACCGCGCAGCCCGCGGGATGGCCCGCGAACGTGTTGATGTGGCGCAGCCGCCCAGGGTCGGACGGGTCGCTCGGGAAGGCGGCGAAGATCTCGTCGTCGACGACCGTCGCCGCGAGCGGGAAGTACGCGCCGGTGATCCCCTTCGCCATCGTGACGATGTCCGGGCGGACCCCGCTGCCGTCATGGCCGAACCAGCTGCCGACGCGCCCGAACCCGCAGATCACCTCGTCGACGATCAGCAGCACCCCGTGGCGCTCGCACAGCTGCTTGACGGCGGGCAGGTAGGAGTCCGGGGGGATCAGGATCCCGCCGCCGGTGATGATCGGCTCCATGATCACCGCGGCGACCGTCTCTGGCAGCTCGAACTCGATCGTGCGCTCGAGCTCCGCTGCGCAGCGCTGCCCGTAGGCGTCGAGGTCCTCGTCGGCGATGCCCTCGCGGAACGGGTCGGGCGGCGCGACGTGGAGGAAGCCGGGCGCGAGCGGCTCGTAGCCGACCCGGCGCATCCCCTGCCCGGTGGCGGACAGGGCGCCGAGCGTGGAGCCGTGGTAGGCGCGATAGCGGGCGATGATCTTGAAGCGCTGGTGCTGCCCGCGCAGCTGGTGGTACTGGCGCACGAGCTTGAACGCGAGCTCGTTCGCCTCCGAGCCGGAGTTCGAGTAGAACGTCGCGCGGTCGCCCCCGAGCAGCCCGTCGAGCCGCTCGCCCAGCTCGATCGCGGGCAGGTGGCCGCGCGTGAGCGGATGGAAGGCGAGCCGCTTGAGCTGCTCGGCCGCCGCGTCGGCGAGCCGCGCGCGGCCGTAGCCGACGTTCACGCACCACTGGCCGCTCAGGCCGTCGAGGTAGCGGTTGCCCTCGACGTCGGTGACCCACGCCCCGTCGCCCTCGGCAAGGATCAGCGGCCCCTTGGCACCCTCCGCCGGCCGCCCGCTCATCTGATGCCAGACGTGGCGGTCCCTGACCGCCCAGTCGGCGCTCTCGCTCGCAGACATCCGCCGCACCCTTTCGCGGCGGCGGACGGTTGTCAATGGAGCGCGTCGCGAATTGCGCCGGGGCGCGCTCGAGGCCCGACGGGGCGTTCAGTCCGCGAGTCCCGCCTCGAGCGCCTCCTCGGCGCGGATCACGTGCATGACCGCGTTGATCAGCGCGAGGTGCGTGAACGCCTGCGGGAAGTTGCCGAGGTGGCGGCCCGTGCGCGTGTCGATCTCCTCGGCGTAGAGCCCGAGGTCGCTCGCGTAGGCCAGCAGCTTCTCGCACAGCGCTCGCGCGCGCTCGATCTCGCCGATCTCGGAGAGCGCCGAGACGAGCCAGAACGAGCAGATCGTGAACGTGCCCTCCTCGCCGTGGAGCCCGTCGTCGGTCTGCTCGGTGCGATAGCGCAGCACGAGCCCGTCCTCGGTCAGCTCGTCGGCGATCGCCAGCACGGTCGCGCGGATGCGCTCGTCGCCGACGGGCAGGAACCGCACCAGCGGCATCAGCAGCACGGACGCGTCGAGCGCCTCCGTGCCGTAGTGCTGCGTGAACACGCCGCGGGCGTCGAGCGCGTGCTCGCAGATGTCGGCGTGGATCTCGTCGGCGACGGCGCGCCAGCGCGCCACGCTCTCGTGCTCCTCGCGCATCTCGGCGAGCCGCGCGCCGCGGTCGAGCGCGACCCAGCACATCAGCTTCGACGACGTGAAGTGCTGCGGTTCCCCGCGCACCTCCCACATGCCGCGGTCGGGGTCGCGCCAGTTCGCCATCGCGGCCTCGACCTGCTCGACGAGGATCGGCCAGACGCGCTCGGGCAGGTGGTCGCGCGATTTCGTGTGCAGGTAGACGGAGTCGAGCACCGCGCCCCAGACGTCGTGCTGGGCCTGCGAGTGCGCCGCGTTGCCGACGCGCACGGGGCTCGCGCTCTCGTAGCCGGTGAGATGCTCGAGCGTCCGCTCGGGCAGGTCGGCGCGGCCGTCGACGCCGTACATGATCTGCAGCGTCCCCTGCTCGGCCTCCGCGACGTCGGCGACGAAGTAGAAGAAGTCGTTCGCCTCCCAGTCGAAGCCGAGCGTGTACAGGCCCCAGAGCGCGAACGTCGAGTCGCGGATCCACGAGTAGCGGTAGTCCCAGTTGCGCTCGCCGCCGGGCGTCTCGGGCAGCGACGTCGTCGCGGCCGCCGCGATCGCGCCGGTCGGGGCGTACGTGAGTCCCTTCAGCGTGAGCGCCGACCGCTGCAGGTCGGGGCGCCACGGGTGGTCGGGGAACTCGCCGCGGTCGAGCCAGTGCTGCCAGTGGTGCGCGGTCCACACGAGCCGCTCGTACGCCTCCGAGTGGCTCGCGGGCGCCGGATGATCGCTCCACGAGAGCGCGCAGAAGACCGCCTCGCCCTCCTTGATCAGGTGCCGCGCGGTGACGCGCGGGCCCTCGATGCCGAGGTTGAGGTCGGTCGTGATGCGCAGTTGGAGGTCCGAGCCCTCGGCGTGCGCGATCGCCTGCTGATAGCCCTCGTCGTCGTACTCCCAGCGCGCGCGCAGCGCGCCGTAGTCGAACGCCGGCTCGCACGCGAGCCCGATCTGGACCTCGCCGTTGACGCAGCGCACGGTGCGCAGCAGGACGTGGTCGGCGTCGTAGTCGGTCGGCGTCCGGCGATGCGTGCGCGAGCGGTCCGCGGTGTGGTGCCACGGCCCGATCAGCAGCACGTCGCGCACGATCACCCAGCCGCCGCGCGTGCCCCAGCTCGTCTCGAGCACCATCGTGCCCGGGAGGTAGCGGCGGCCGGACGGCACGCTGACGCCCGTCGGCGCGAGGCGGAAGTGCCCCGCGTTGCGATCGAGCATCGCGCCGAACACGCTCGGCGAGTCCATCCGCGGCAGGCAGAGCCACTCGACGTTGCCGTCGGGTGCCACCAGCGCGGTCGTCTCGCAGTCCGACAGGAAGCCGTAATCGGCGATCGGCGGGAACGGGCTGCGCTTGAGCCCGGCGCTGGTCGCGCTATGGGTCATCCCGCGGCAGCGTACTCCCGGTGACGATGCGTGGCGAACTGCGCCATTGAGTGAGCGCCGGATGCCGGCGGCGCCCCCATTCCGGGTGCAGTTGGATCGAAAAGCACCTATGTGATGCATTTCGATCCATTCGCGCGCCGAACGTTGCTCAGTACCCCTCATAGGGGCCACTCAGCGACGTTCGCCGCGCGGGTCGCTTCCGCGGAAGCGCCGCCCGCGATCCGGGCCTCTATCGTTGGCCCGCGCGATGGTCAAGGTCTCCGTGATCGTGCCCGTGTTCAATCCGGGCGAGCGCATCGACCGCTGCATCGAGTCGCTGTTCGGCCAGTCGATGCCGGCCGGCGAATACGAGGTCGTCTTCGTCGACGACGGCTCGACCGACGGGACGGGCGAGCGCCTCGTGGCGCTCGCGGCGGAGCACGCGCACGTCACGACGGTGCGGATCCCGAACTCGGGCTGGCCCGGCCGCCCGCGCAACATCGGCATCGACACGGCGCGGGGGGAGTTCGTCTACTTCGTCGACCACGACGACTGGATCGGGCAGGAGGCGCTCGAGCGTCTCTACGCGACCGCGATCACCGACGAGGCCGACATCGTGATCGGAAAGGTCGTCGGCCACAACAAGGCGGTTCCGCGCAGCCTCTTCCGCGAGAACGTCCACGACCTCGGCCTGCGCGCCGCGCCGTTCAACCTGCTCACGCCGCACAAGCTGTTCCGGCGCGCGCTGCTCGACGAGCACGGCATCCGGTTCCCGGAGGGCAGGCGCCGGCTCGAGGACCACATGATGGTCGTGCCGGCCTACTTCAAGGCGAAGCGGATGGCGATCCTCGCCGACTACCCCTGTTACCACTGGGTCAACTGGACCGAAGGCGCCAACGCCTCCTACGCGCCGGCAGACCCGGCCGACTACTTCGCCGACGTGCGCGAGGTGCTCGACATCGTCGACGAGCACACCGAGCCCGGCGAGTTCCGCGACACGCTCTACGGGCGCTGGTACCGCGGCAAGCTGCTCGGGCGGCTCGGCCGCAACGCGTTCGTCGGGCGCCCGGAGGAGCACCGGCGGCGCGTGCTGGACCAGGTCGCGACGCTGATCGAGGAGCGCTTCCCGCCACGCCTCGACGCTCCGCTCGTCTACAACTTCAAGCTCCGTGCGGCACTCGCGCGGCGGCGCGACTACGACTCGCTCGTGGCGCTGGCCGAGTTCGAGCGCGACATCAAGGCGAGCGCGCGCGTGCGCGGGTACGGCGGCGACGGGACCTGGATGCGGGTCGAGCTGGAGTGCTGGCTGCGTGACGAGGACCACGAGCCGCTGTCCGTCGTCCGCCGCGACGGACGCATCCACTGGCTCGCGCCCGAGCCGCTGCGTGCGCCGCTCGCGGAGGCGGATCTCGACGTCGTCGACGAGCTCGGCGGCGGGCGCATGCAGCTGCTGCTCAAGCGCGCGGGCGAGGATGCCGACTGGCTCGTTCCGGCCGCGGTCCGGCTCGAGCTGCCCGACGCGCCGGACGGCGTGCCGGTGCGGCCCGCCGTCGTCGCGACGGCACGGATCTCGCCGACGATCGGAGCGGCCGGCCGGCCGCTCGAGCCCGGCGAGTACGAGCTGCGCGCCGTGATCTGGATCGCCGGCTTCTCCGCACACTCGCTCACGCGCCGCGGACAGGGCACGTTCGGCATCACGGTCACGCCGTCCGGGCGCGCGTATCGCTCGGGCTCGGTGCCGGAGCCGCCGCCACCACCGACGCCGCGGCAGCGCGTCGGTCGCTTCGTCAGGCGGACACGAGGTCCACGAGCCGCGCGCGCGGCACCCTGACGCCGAGGTCGCGCTTGACCGCGCGCCGCAGCCCGTGGATCCCGCGGCGGCGCGTGACGCCGCGCCCGCGCGCCGCGCGCAGCAGCGGCCATACGTCCGAGGCCAGGACCGTCTCCGGATCGAGCGCACCCGCGCGCTCGAGCACGCCGTCCGGAACCCGCTGCGGGTCGGGCACCACCGCCGCGCGGGTGATCGCGTCGTACCGATCGCGCAACTCGTTGCACAGCGGGTCGAGCCCGAGCACGATGCCGAGCCCGGTCGGCTCGGTGTCCACCGTGAGGCAGGTCAGGTCGGGCCGGTGGCGCGCCAGCACCTCGAGCACCTTGTACACGTCGCCCGTCCAGGCGAGCGTGCGCCGGCCGCGCGCCGCCTCCTCGGCGCGGCGCGGGAGGATGTCGTCGAACACGACGACGCTGCTCCACTCCGCGTTGCGCTCGACGTTGGCGAAGTCGCGCACGACGAACTCGGCGAGGTGCATCCCGTCGATGAACGAGAACGCGATCGGCTCACCGGCGAACGGCGCCAACGGGTCGTCGCGGTCGAAGTACTCGTCGCTCGTCTCGCGGAACAGCGCGACGTCCGCGCGCAGCTCGGCCTGCAGGTCGAACGCGGGGTCGATACCGACCGCGGGGCAGCGCGCCAGGGCGAGGCTGTCGCCGTGCCGGATCCCGATCTCCAGGTAGGTCGGCGGCTCGAGCCGGGCATGGAGCGCGTCCAGGAACTCGAGATAGTGCACGCGTCGCACACTAGCCTTGAGCCCGATGACCGGAGACGCTCGAGCAACCGGCGGCTGCCTCTGCGGGGCCGTCCGCTACGAGGTGCACGGACCGCTCCGCGACGTCGTGGTCTGCCATTGCAGCCGCTGCGCGCGCACGCATGGGCACGCCGCCGCGTATGCCGCCTGCGCGCGGTCCGACCTCGTGATCGCGCAAGACTCGGGGCTGCGCTGGTACGACGCCGACGAACGCGCGCGCGGGTTCTGCGGCGAGTGCGGCGCCAGCCTGTTCTGGCGGGCGCACGGTCGCGCCACGATCTCGATCGCGGCAGGGACGCTCGACCAGCCGACGGGGTTGAAGACGGTCGCGCACATCTACACGCGCGACCATGCGGACTACTACGAGATCGACGGCACCATCGAGCGCTTCGACGCCGGGCTGCCGGCGGGTTAGCGTCGCATCCGGGCCAGCTTGCGCACGAGCGCGTGGTAAGCGCGTCGCGCCTTGCCGCGCGGACCGATGAAGGCGGAGTCCCAGTTCGTGACCGTCAGGGGCGCCTGCCAGTGGTAGAGGTAGACGCGCTCGATGCGCCGGCTCAGTCGCGCGAGCGCGAGCGCGTGGAGCGTCGCCCGCGCGGCGTGCCGCAACCCGTAGCCGAACTCGCCCGTCACGCGCTTGCCGCGGAACTCGCGCCGCAGCACCAGGCCGCCGGTCTCGGTGAACCAGACCTTGCCGCGCCCGGTCACCGCGAGCAGCGCGCGCGTGCCGCCGGAGCCGAAGCCGTTCGCGTCGCCGTAGTTGTGCAGACCCCAGAGGCGCGGAGGGGAGTGCGCGTGCCGCTTGAACCTGGCGACCCATTCCGTCATCCCGTGGATGTCGAGCACGTCGGCGGCGACGACGCGGCAGCGCGCGCAGTTGCGCGCGACGGCGTCGAAGTAGCGCGCCGCTCGGCGCGGGCGGGCCGCGGTGAGCGACAGCGGATGGTTGGCCTCGTTCCAGACGATCCACTCGTGCACGTCCGGATAGCGCGCCCGGAAGCGGACGAACGCGTGCTCGAAGCGGGCCGGGCTCGGCAGCGTGCGCGCGAGCCTCCGGGACCGCAGCGAGTGAGCGAAGCCCAGCAGCACCTGCGCATGGGCGTCCCGCGCGGCCGCCATCCAGGTGTCGAGCAGCTCGAGCTGGCGTGGATCGTCCAGCGCGTCCCAGGGAGCGATGTAGCGCACCCTGTCGAGTCCCAGACGCTGCCAGCGGGGGTCGGCGAACATGCTCGCCTTCTGCTCGCCGATGCCGATCGGGGATCGCGCCGCCGCGCGCGCGGGAGCGGCGGCGAGGACCGCCATCAGCAGTGCGAGCAACGTCATCCGTGACACCGAGAGTCGACGCTCCAGGAGCGGAGAAGTTCCGATCTTGCCGATCAGAAGCCCGTGACGCCAACCTGACCCGACGCCGCGAGGCGCCGCACTACCTTGCAGTCCGATGCGGCTCCTGCCGGTGCTCCTGACCTTGCTCTTCGCCGGCACGCCGGCGGCCGCTGCGCGCACGATCGAGATCGGGACCGCGATCAACAACGACGGCTTCGCCCGCGGCGGCCAGGCTTATCGCGACGCGCTGCTGCGCCACGACGCCTTCACCGCCGAGAGCGCGATGAAGATGCTCGAGCTGCAGCCGTCGCGCGGCAGCTACAACTTCGCCCCCGCGGACGCCATGGTCTCGTGGGCGCGGGCGAACGGCAAGCAGGTCCACGGTCACAACCTGGTCTGGTGCGCGGACCAGTGGACGCCCGCGTGGGTCGTGCAGGGGACCTGGACGCGCGCGACGCTGCTGGCCGTGATGCAAGACCACATCCGAACGGTGATGCGCCACTGGGAGGGTCAGATCGCGAGCTGGGACGTCGTCAACGAGGCGATCGAGGCCGACGGCTCGATGCGCGACTGCATCTGGCGGCGCGTGATCGGCCCGGACTGGGTCGAGCAGGCGTTCCGCGCCGCAAGAGCCGCGGACGCGACCGCGAAGCTCTACCTGAACGAGTTCGGCGCCGACACGCCAGGCGCCCGCTTCGACGCGACGGAGGCGCTGGCGCGCGACTTCAAGGCGCGCGGCGTGCCGCTCGACGGCATCGGCCTGCAGTACCACCTCTACGGCCGCGAGCCGTTCCAGTACCTGACGGAGGAGGTGCTGCGCCGGATCGGCGCGCTCGGCCTGACCGCGCACATCTCCGAGCTCGACGACAAGACCTCGCCGATCGCGGGGACGCTCGAGGAGAAGCTCGCCAAGCAGGGTCAGGCGTTCCAGACGATCGCTTCCGCGTGCCAGGCCGTGCCCGCGTGCACGCGCGTGACGACGTGGGGCGTCTCGGACGCCTGGTCGTGGCGCGGGGCGGCGGAGATGGCCGTCGCGCTGGACTCGAACTACGCCGAGAAGCCGGCGTGGGCGGCGCTGCAGCAGGAGCTCCGTCCCGCGTTCCCTGTCGGCCAGCCGCCGTCGGCGCCGGGGACTATGCGCACCGGCGTCAAGCACGACCGCGGCACCTACCTCGTGAGCTGGGAACCGGCGCTGGACTTCGAGGGCGACCCGCTCACGTACCGGCTCGAGCACCGCGACGCCGACGACGCCGCGTGGAGCCCGGTCGCGACCGGCATCCGCGGCATCGACTACAGGTTCGCGGCGGGCGGCTACATCGAGCAGGAGGGGACATGGCGCTACCGCCTCCGCGCGGCCGACCCGACCTCCGCCGGTGCTTACCGGACCTACACCGGCGGCAACGGCGTGGTCGTCGTCGACCGCGTGAACCCGAACGCACCGGTCCTCACCGCCGACCGTGCACCCGCGTGGGGCGACTGGTACCGCGACGGGGTCCAGGTGCGCTTCGCCGACGGCGGGGACGCGGTGCTCCCGGACGGAAGCCCGGGCTCGGGGCTGAATCCCACGTCGGTGCCGGCGCCGCAGCTGATCACGGCCACCGGGGCGACGACGGTGAGCGGCTCGGTGCGCGACCGTGCGGGCAACACGTCGCCCACGGCCTCCGGGACCTACCGGGTCGACGCCACTGCGCCGCCGGCGAGCGCGACCGTGACCAAGGGCGCGGCGGCGCTGCCGTACGCCGCCGGCTCGTGGACGGCGGCAGACGTCCGCGTGACGTTCGCCTGCTCGGATGAGGGCGCGGGCCTCGCCGCCGCGGCGCCGCTCCCGGTGGTCGTGAAGACCGAGGGCGCGAACCAGCTGCGCTCCGGTGACTGCACCGACCGCGTCGGCCATACCGCGACGGCGTCGTCGGGCGCGATCTCGATCGACAAGTCGCCGCCGACCGGGTCGCTCGCCTGCCCTGCGCCCGTGCCGGTGGGCAGCGCGGCGTTCGCGAACTGGACGGCGACCGACAACCTCTCGGGGCTGGCCAACAAGCCCCAGGGCGCCATCAGGCTCGACACGTCACGTGCCGGAACGTTCACCGCGAGCAAGACGATCACGGACCGGGTCGGTCGCAAGGCCGTGCTCACGTGCACGTACCGCGTCGACCAGGCGGCCGCGGCCTCCTCCTGAGCCGACGCAACAGATCGCCGGTATGTAGTCCGACATAACGGTTGACATCGCCGCGAACCATGTGTTTGGTACGCCGTTCGTAAATCTCGAGGCAAGGCAGGAGGCCCCTTGTCCATACGTTTCGCACGCCTGCTGCTCGCCCTTGGGGCGGCTCTGGCGCTCTCGCTCTCGCTGTCGGTGGCAGGGGCCGCCGCGCAGTCGCCGGGCGACCCGACCATGACCGTCAACGTGGGCGACGACGTCGCCGGCGGCCAGACCGCGATCGAGTTCGTGCTGCACTACAGCGGCACGACGGAGAACGGCACACCGGTCTACATCTATGCGCCTGAGGGCGCGGTCGACAACGCCAACCCGACCGGGGTGGCCGGCGCGGACCCGCAGATCGATCGCGACCCGACCGACGAGTTCGAGCCCTGCGAGACGAACTCGGCGACGGACTTCCAGATCAGCGAGGCCCAGATCGACGGGCTCGGCGGGGAGCTGGTCGGCAACGCGACCGATCCGGGCATCGTCCAGGTCGACACGGAGCACTACGGCGACATCGGGCTCGCCGACCCGGCCGACCCCGACAGCGACGCGCTCGTCGTGCTCGCCTACAACATCGTCGACGGCGCCTACTACAACTGCGATGCCACCCAGTACACGGTGGGCTACTTCGCGCCGCAGTTCATCGACGAGGACGGCATGAACGTGATCGTCGTCGACACCGAGAACTGGGACGAGCTGGTCGGCAACACGGACACGACCGACCTGACGATCGAGGGCGTGATCGCGCACGAGCTGGAGCACCTGTTGCACAACTACTCCGACCCGGGCGAGCTCTCCTGGGTCGACGAGGGGCTCGCCGACTTCGCGATCTTCCTCAACGGCTACCCCACCGGCGGCTCGCACTCGACCTACCACCAGGTCTTCCACCGCGAGACGTCGCTGACCCGCTGGGGCGGAGGCCTGGAGAACTACGGGGCGTCGTTCTCGTTCTTCCAATACGTATGGGAGCAGGCCGGCGGGAACGGGGGCGGTGATCTCAGTCCCGACCAGGAGTACTCCGGCACGGCCGGCGACCTGCTGATCAAGCTGATCTTCGAGAACGAGGGCGACGGCATGGAGGGCCTGCAGGCCGCCATCGACGAGTTCAATGCGATGCCAGGGCAGCACTCGCGCGACGCCGAGACGTTGTTCAAGGACTGGGCGGTGACGGTCTATCTCGACGACGAGGACTCGAGCCGCTTCGACATCAACGCGTTCGACTTCGGCGACCCGTCGACGACGGAGTGGACGATCGCGCTCGCCAACGACGAGTTCTTCGGCGGCCGCGACGTCTTCCAGGGCGCGGTGCCGCGGGCCAAGTACGAGAACCGCGTCAAGCGCGGTAAGACGGGCGCGACCAGCGCGCTGCCGTTCGGCACGTCCTTCCAGACGTACCGCAACCCGGGCTCGACGTTCAGGGTGGAACTCGACGGCGCCGACGCGACGCAGGTGGTGCCGCATTCGCCGCCGGACCAGTTCTATGCCGGATACAGGAGCCAGTTCGACTCGATCCTGGAGACCGGGACTGGCGGGGACACGCTCGGCTTCTGGACCTGGTACTTCATCGAGGAGGGCTGGGACTACGGCTTCGTCGAGGCCCAGGTCGGCGGCGATTGGGTCACCGTGCCGCTGACCGACGACGCCGGGAACGTCGTCACGACGAACGACGACCCGCAGGGCGCGAACACCGAGGGCAACGGCCTGACCGGCACGTCCGGCGGCGAGTACTTCGTCGACGAGCCCGAGTACGTGCACCTCAACGCCGATCTCCCGGAGGGGACGACGAACGTGCGCTTCCGCTACTCGACGGACGCGGCGTACCTGGACACCGGCTGGTTCATCGACGACGTCGAGATCGACGGAGCCGCGGTGGTCCCGGCCACCACCGGCGACTGGATCCGGACGGACGGCATCCAGGACAACAACTGGTCGCTGCAGATCATCTCGCCGTGCGACCTCAACGGCGGCAGCACAGCCAATGAGACGACCGATGACGCGGGCAACTTCGTGTACCGGTTCGATGGCGACGCCATCACGACCCCGGTCTTCAGCGCGAAGTGCGCCGGCAAGAGGGGGATCGTGACCGTGATCTCGAACCTGCCCGACGGCGACCTGCAGTACCTCGACGCGCCGTACAGCTACGCGCTCGTGTCCAACCCGAGGTAGCAGGGGTGCAAGGCGAGCCGCCGCCGCCGGGGCGGTGGCGGCTCGACCGCTCCGATCAGAGTGCCGCGAGCTCGGCGAGGTCGTCGGGGCCGAGCTCCCACGAGCCGGCCGCGACGTTCGCCGCGACCTGCTCGGCGCTCATCGCGCCCGCGATCACCGAGACCACGCCGGGCTGCGACGCGAGGCCGGCGAATGCGAGCTCCAGCAGCGTGTGCCCGCGCGCGGCTGCGAACGCCTCGAGCGCCTCGATCCGGTCGTAGGAGGCGTCGGTCAGGAGCTCCGGCCGGTCGGCCATGCGCGTGCCGGGCGGCGGCGCCTGGCCGCGCCGGAACTTGCCCGTGAGCATGCCGCGCGCGAGCGGGAAGTAGGGGACGAAGCCGATCGCGTGCTCGCGGCACAGCGGCAGCAGCTCGCGCTCGGCGTCGCGCTCGAGCAGGCTGTACTCGTTCTGCAGCGCGACCAGCCGGTCGTCCGCGACGGCGACCGCCTCGCGCAGCTGAGCCACATCGAGGTTGGAGACCCCGTAGGTGCGGATCCGGCCCTCGTCGGCGAGCTCCGCGAGCGCCCCGAGCGTCTCGGCCAGCGGGGTGACGCCGTCCGGCTCGTGGTAGTAGAAGAGGTCGATGCGGTCCGTGCGCAGCCGCTCGAGCGACGACTCGAGCGCGCGCCGCGCGTACGCGCGCGATCCGCGCGGCTCGCCGCCGTCGCCGCTCATGGCCATGCCGAACTTCGTCGCCAGCACGACGCGGTCGCGCCGGCCCTCCAGTGCCTCGCCGATGAGGCGCTCGCTGGCGCCGTCGCCGCCGTAGATGTCGGCCGTGTCGAAGAAGTCGCTGCCCGCGTCGAGCGCGGCGTCGATCACGGCGTGCGTGCCCGCGCGATCGAGGCGCCGGCCGAAGTTGTTGCAGCCGAGGCCCACCGAGGAGACGGAGAGCTCGGAGCGTCCGAGACGGTTCTGCCGCATCCGGGCCAGGATGGCAGCGCCTACCGTGTGACTCGTGCGTAGACGCCGTCGCCGCCGCTCGCTCCGCTCGTCCCGCGTCTCGGGACCGGCGGGCTCGCTCTGGATGCAGCCGGCCCTGCGGCGCCGCCGCAGGCGCGCGCCCGCCGGGCCGATCCTCGCCGTCCTGGCGCTGCTCGCGCTGGCAGGCGCGGCGTTCGCCTTCCTGCGCGCGCGCGACGACGGCGACGACCCCTCGCGCGCGATCGCGCAGCGGTTCGCGGACGCGTGGGCGAGCGGGGACATGGAGGCGGCCTGGCGGCTGACGACGGCGAGGTCGCGGGCCGAGCAGTCGTTCGGCGGCTTCCGCGACAGCTATCGGCAGGCGGCGCGCGAGGTGACGGCGAGGCAGGTGCGCGTCGGCCGCGCCGGCGAGCCGCACGACGGCCGCGTGCCGGTCCCGGTCGTGGTGCGCACGCGGCTGTTCGGCGACCTGCGCGGCACGATCGCGTTCCCGGTGGAGCGGCGGGGCGGGACCGCTCGCGTCGCGTGGGTGCCTGCCCTGCGCCTGCCCGGGCTGCGGGCGGGGGAGCGCGTGCACCGGCGGGTGCTGCGACGGCCCGGGCGCGCGGCGGTGCTCGACGCCGAGGGACGGCGCCTGAGCCGCGAGCCGGCGGCCGCGGCGCTCGTCGGCGCGGGGCCGGCCGGCGACGATCGCGGGAGCGGCCTCGAGGCGCTCTACGACGAGCGCCTGGGCGGCCGTCCCGGCGCTGAGCTGCGCTACGGGCGCCGCCGCATCGCACGCGTCGAGATGGTCCCCGGCCGCCCCGTCAGGACGACGATCCGGCCCGCGCTGCAGGCGGTTGCGACGAGCGCGCTCGGTGCCCGGCTGGGCGGCGTCGCGGTCGTGCGGCCGCGAAACGGCGACGTGCTCGCGCTCGCCGGGCTGGCGGTCTCCGGGCCACAGCCTCCGGGCTCCGTATTCAAGATCATCACGCTCGCCGCGGCGCTGCAGGAGCGCGAGACGACGCCGGGCGAGTCGTTCCCCGTCCGGTCCGCCGCGACGCTCGAGGGCGTGCAGCTGCGCAACGCGGGCGACGAGCAGTGCGGCGGCACGCTGACCGAGTCGTTCGCGCACTCGTGCAACTCCGTCTTCGGCCCGCTCGGCGCGCGGCTCGGTGCGAAGCGGCTCGTCGCCTACGCCGAGCGGTTCGGGTTCAACGAGAAGCTGCCGATCCCGGCGGCGAAGCCCAGCTCGATCCCGCCGCCGCGCGAGCTCACGGACGACCTCGCGGTCGGGGCGAGCGCGATCGGGCAGGATCGCGACCTCGCCACGCCGCTGGTCATGGCGAGCGTGGGGGCGACGATCGCCAACGGCGGCGTGCGTGCGCGCCCGCGGCTCGTGCGCAGCGAGAAGGCCGTGCGCCGTCGCGTCGTCCGGCGCAAGGTCGCGCACCAGGTGCGCGAGATGATGCTCGCGGTCGTGCGCGGCGGCACCGGCGTCGCCGCCGCGCTGCCCGGCGTCGACGTCGCGGGCAAGACCGGCACCGCGGAGCTCGTGCCCACGGCCGACGGTGCATCGGACCCGGCGAACACCGATGCCTGGTTCGTCGCGTTCGCGCCCGCCGCGGCCCCGAAGCTGGCGGTGGCGGTGATGCTGGTGGGCGCCGGGCAGGGCGGGGCGTCGGCTGCACCGGTCGCGCGCGAGGTGCTCGCGGCGGCGCTCTGAGGCCGGGACCTCGAACTCGTATCAGCTTTATCTATGAGTCAGCAAGAAAGTTGGCATTGGACGCATGAGTCGATCGTCCGCAAACTCACGCCCATGACCGCAACCCTGACACACCCACTCACCCAGCTGACCGAGCTCGTCGCCGGCGTCCGCGCCGTCGTGGACACGCGCGCCGACTGGTCGGAGACGGCGCAGCTCGTCGCCGACCAGCTGCGCCTGCATCTGCCCACCCCGGAGGTGCTGAGCGCCGGGCAGCGCCTCGGCTCGCCGGACGACTACCGCGGCCACACGCTGTATGTCGAGCCCGACGGATCGTTCTCGATCGTCGCCCTGGTCTGGCGGCCGGGCCAGCTGACGCGCATCCACGACCACGTGACGTGGTGCGTGTTCGGGGTCATCCAGGGTGTCGAGCACGAGGATCTCTTCGATGCCGACCTCAACGTGATCGGCAGCAGCGACAACCATGTCGGTGATGTCGAGGGCTTCGCGCCGCCCGGCGACATCCACCGCGTCCACAACACCGCCGACACGACCGCGATCTCGATCCACATCTACGGAACGGACGTGACGCGCCTCGGCTCGAGCGCCCGTCGCTACTACGACTGACCTCGATCGAAGACCCAACTCCCCCGACCCCAGAAGGAGCAGCAGCCAATGTCACTCGCCCGCGTCCACAACTTCGCGATCTCACTCGACGGCTTCGGCACCGGTGAGGGTCAGAGCCACGACGCACATTTCGGTCACGCCGGGGATCGGCTGCACCAATGGATGTTCGCCACCCGGTGGTGGCAGCCCGGCGGTAGCGGCGGCGTCGACGACGTCTTCGTCCAGCGGCACGATCCGGGGATCGGCGCCGAGATCATGGGTGCCGGGAAGTTCGGCCACCCCGGATGGCACGAGGACCCGGAGTGGAAGGGCGCGTGGGGTCCCAACCCGCCGTTCCACACACCGGTCTTCGTCCTCACCCATCACACGCGCCCGTCGATCGAGATGGAGGGCGGCACGACGTTCCACTTCATCGATGCCTCGCCTGCCGAGGCGCTCGAGACGGCCCGCGAGGCGGCGGACGGCAAGGACGTACGCATCGGCGGAGGTCCCACCGTGATCCGCGAGTTCCTCGCTGCCGGCCTCATCGACCACATGCACGCTGCGGTGGTCCCGATCCTGCTCGGCCGGGGCGTGCGGCTCTGGGACGGACTGGAGGGTCTCGAGGAGAAGTACGCGGTCGAGTCCACGTCCTCGCCCAGCGGAGTGACGCACGTGACGTTGACGCGTGCGGGTGGCTAGCTGACCGCCGACGTGGCGGCCCCGGCGAGGGCCGCCACGAGGGCGGCGGTGGCGGGCGGGTCGGGCGGCTCGCCGTAGGTCGCGGCGTAGATGTGCCGCTTCGAGTCGGGCAGTTCGGTCGCGACCACGCCCTCGATGTGGTGGGCGCGCAGGGCCAGACCGGTCTGGGTCGCCACCCCGAGCCCGGCGGCCACCAACGCCTGCATCACGACCATGTCGTCGGAGCTGTAGCCGATCCGCGGGTCGAACCCGGCGTCGGCGCACACGGTCAGCAGGTGGCTGCGGCATCGGTCGCAGCCGGCGATCCACGTCGCGTCGTGCAGCGCGGCCAGCCCGCGCTCGCGCCGCGTCGACAGCAGGTAGACCGAATCGTCGAGCAGGTGGTGCAGGCGGACCCCGGCCGGCTCGGGCTCGGTCTCGTCGTAGCGGAAGATGATCGCGACCTCGACCTTGCCCGTGCGCAGCAGCTCGATCGCCTCGGGCGGATGCGTGTCGATCAGGTTGATCTGCAGGCCCGGATGCTTAGCCGCCAGCGCCGCCACCGCCGGCGGCACGAGCGATCCGATCGCCGAGGCGAAGCCGGCCAGGCGCACGCGGCCGGCGGTCAGCCCCACGTGGGCGGACAGCTCCACGCCGGCGGCATCGATGCGTCCGACGATCTCGGCGGCGCGGCCGGCCAGCAGCTCCCCGGCGGGCGTGAGCCGGATCCCGCGGCCGACCCGCTGCAGCAGCTGCGCGCCGGTCTCGGACTCGAGCCGGGCGAGGTGGTGGGTGACCGACGGCTGGGAGTAGTGCAGCTCCTTCGCCGCCGCGGTGACCGATCCGTGGCGCGCGACGGCGTCGATGATGCGCAGCCGGGTGACGTCCAGCATGCATCAACCCTATCTATGGGTCAGCACGACGGCTGAGCCACTCCAGGGCCGATCTCAGGGGGCGGTTCTGGGTGTCTCCCCGATGTGCAGGCGCGCGCGAAGCGCGAGATTGCGATGACGGGAATGCGATCCACGCGACCGTCGTCCAAGCACAAGAGGAGACCGCGATGAGCCCCCAGACGATCACCGAGCCCCGCCGCCTCGCCGCTCATCCTCAGCGACCCTGGCGACCGGTCGAATCGGCACCGCGGCAGCCGGCCCGCACGGCCGGCCGCACCATCTGCGTCCCCGTCGTGCGCGAGCTGCCGCCGCGGCGCGAGTTCCGCGCCGCGTCCGGCACCTGGTAGCTCAGACGGCGACCGGGGTCTTCTTCTGCTCGCGCGCCTTCTCCTCCTGGCGCTCGGGCGAGATGCGCACGACGTTCCAGGCCAGCCCGACGCGCTGCATGCCGCCGATGATCAGGCCCGAGACGTCGATCTCCCACCAGCGCAGGCCGTGGTTGGCCGAGCGCGGGAAGGCGTGATGGTTGTGGTGCCACGCCTCGCCGAGCGAGGGGATCGCCAGCCAGGCGACGTTGGTCGAGTGGTCCTCGACGGCGAACCGGCGGGTGCCGAAGTAGTGGCAGACGGAGTTGATCGACCAGGTGATGTGATGCAGGAAGAACGCGCGCACGAGGCCACCCCAGACGAGGCCGCGCAGCGCGCCCTCGGCGGTGAAGCCGTGCAGGACGAAGCCGAGCGCGGTCGGCACGAGCAGGCTGAGCAGCGCGAACATCGGGAACAGGCGGTTGATCTTCTTCATGCCGCGGTCCTCGTAGAGCTCCCTGGCGTACTTCTTCCAGTCCGCCTGGCCGTGCGTCTCGAACAGCCAGCCGGTGTGGGCGTGCCACAGGCCGCTCAGTCCCTCGCCGTGGCCGACGTGGGGGGAGTGCGGGTCGCCCTCCTGATCGGTGTGCGCGTGGTGCTTGCGGTGGTCGGCGACCCAGTCGAGCACGCCGCCCTGCAGCCCCATCGAGCCGAGCATCGCGAAGCCGTATTCGACCGGCTTGTGCGTCTTGAACGCGCGGTGCGTGAGCAGCCGGTGGTAGCCGATCGTGATGCCCATGCCGTAGATGAGGTAGAGCCCGACCATGATGCCGAGGTCGACCCAGTCGACCCAGCTCTGCCACAGCAGGAGGATTGCGGCGAGCAGCCCGAGGAACGGGACTACCACCCCGATCATATTCGCGATGCGTTCAGCCCTGGTCATGGATTGCATCCTGACGCACATCGGGCCACGATTCTTGTGGACCGATCGAGCGTTCACCCGGCGAAATCTGTCACAAAGCTACGATTCGGCTAGTTGAGCGAGGGGTCGGGCGGCATCGTGGAGAGCAGCGCGAATTCACGCCCCTTGCGCCGCAGCACCGCGGCCCACAGCCCTTCGGCGTCGTCGCTGAAGAGCTCCTCGCGCAGCGGGGCCTCGACGATCCAGGCGTCCTCGCCGACCTCGTCCTCGAGCTGGCCGGGACCCCAGCCGGCGTGACCGGCGTAGACCCGCGCGCGCCGCACAGCGGCGGCAAGCTCGTCGCTGTCCGCGGCATCGCCGGGGACGAAGCCGAGGTCGTCGTCCACCAGCACGACCGCGTGGGACGGGTCCTCCCACTCGGCCAGCACGATCACCCCGTTGGGTGCCACCGGGCCGCCGACGTAGACGGTCTCGGCGCCGGTGTCGGCGACCCACTCGAGGTCGGGGATGGCATCGGCGACCGGCGCCTCGGAGGGCCGGTTGAGCACGAGCCCCATCGCGCCGTCCTCGGAGTGCTCCGCGATGAAGACGACGGCGCGGTCGAAGTTGGGGTCCTTGAGCACCGGGGCGGCGAGCAGCAGCTTTCCGCGCAGCGAGTCCATTACGCGGCCTGGAGGTCGCGCGAGGGCTCGATGCCCCAGCGGGCCGCGAGCGCGGCGAGCTGGGGCGTGAGCGCCCAGCGGTCCGGGCGCGGCTCGCCCTCGAAGTCCGGCGCCGCTCCCTTGAGCGTCATCGAGCCGAAGTTGTCGCCGATCGCGCGCAGCGCGGCGACGTCGTCGGCGGACAGCAGGCCGGCGGCGGGCAGCGCGGCGAGCTCCTCGCGCTTGGCCTCGACCGGCTTCGCGCCGGCGCCGGGCTCCTGGATCAGCGTCGGGGCGACGCAGCGCACCGGCGCGTGCGCGAGGTTCCACTGGCACGCCAGCTGGAGCATCGAGAGCCCGTGGCGCTCGGCGATCGGGCGCATGCTCTCGAGCTTCGCGCGTCCCGCCTCGACCCAGCCCGCCGGCCGGAAGCCGCGATGGTCGTACCGCGGGAACTCGTGGCCCGGCAGCACGTCGTCGTGGAACAGGCCGCCGTAGTCGACCACGCGCGTGATCAGCGACACGTCGTGGTGGCGGGCGGACTCGAGCACGAGCTCGCCCGGCCACGGTTCGAGCGGGTTCAGGATGACCATCGCCCAGTCGAGCAGCGCGCCGAAGCGCTCGAAGCAGTCGAGCAGGTCGAGCGTGAAGCCGTTGGCCGGCCCCGGGGCGATGCCGAGCCGGCGCGTGAGGCCGGCATCGCGCAGCGCGGCCATCCCGTCCCAGACCGCGCTGCTCGTGTAGCCGATCCGGTCGGGGTTGTGCAGCAGCAGCAGGTCGAACGCGTCGGCGCCGATGCGCTCGAGCGAGCGCTCCGCCGCCATGCGCAGGTAGCCGGCGTAGCCGTCCTCGCCGCGCAGGCGCGGGTCGGTGAAGCGCGGGAAGCCCTTCGATCCCTCGCGCTCGCCCTCGTAGAAGTCGTGCCCGAGCGCGCCGACGAGGCAGTACGAGTCGCGCGCGACCCCCTCCAGCGCGCGGCCGAGCAGGGCGTCCGCCTCGCCCGCCCCGTAGGCGTCCGCGGTGATCACCGTGCTCAGGCGCTCGTCGGGACGCAGCAGCGCGATCAGGCGCTCGTCGTCGAGCGGCTCGCCGAAGTGCATGAAGCGGCCGCCGCTCCAGGTGCCGATCGCGGTGCGGGTGGGGTCTGGCATCCGTCGTTGATGGTACGAGTTGGCGATGGACCAGCGTCTCGGCGTGCTCGCGTTCGGCGACTCGATCACGAACGGCGGCGGGGAGTTGCAGTGGGGCGTCGCGCTGCAGTCGTGGGCGCTGTGGACCGCGCGCGGGCTCGGGCTGCCGTACACGGGTTGCGCGGTCGACGGCGCCGACGTTGCGAACGTCGTCGGCGAGCAGATCCCGCGCTTCCGCGAGCACTTCGCCCATCCGGACGCGCGCTTCGACGTCGGCTGCGTGTACGTCGGGGCCAACGACGTGCGCGGCCTCGACTGGGACGCGGCCGCCTACGAGCGCGACCTGCGAACCGCGCTGCGCTTCCTCGGCGAGCGCTGCGCGCGCGTGCTCGCGTGCACGATCCCGCTCGACCTGGGCCGCCCGCGCGCGGGCGCAGCGGTCGGGCAGGCGAACGCCGTGATCGAGCGCGCGGCCGCCGCGCACGGCGCGCTGGTGCTGGACCTGCGCGATTTCGGCGCGCGCAACCGTGTCATGCCCGACGCCGTGCATCCGACCGCGTTCGGCCAGATCGCGATCGCCGAGCGCGCACTGGACGTGCTCGCTGCCGCCGGGATGCAGGTGCGTGTGCGCCCGCACACGCTGATCGCCTACGAGACGACCCGCTGGCGCCGGCTGCGCGGCGATGCCACCTACGCCTACCGGCAGCTCAAGCAGGCCGGGCGGATGACCCTCCGCAGGCTGGCGTAGGCTCGCGGGATGCGGATCGCGAGCCTCGACCACCTGGTTCTCACCGTCGCCGACCCGGTTGCCACCCTTGCTTTCTACGAGCGCCTCGGCATGCGGCGCGAGGTGTTCGAGGACGGGCGCCAGGCGCTGCACTTCGGAGACCAGAAGATCAATCTTCATCGCGCGGGTGCGGAGATCGCCCCGAACGCGAGCAACGCGGTCGCGGGATCCGGCGACCTCTGCTTCCTGATCGAGGGCGAGCTCGACGAGGTCGAGCGGCTGCTCGAGTCCGCGGGGATCGACGTCGAGCTCGGGCCGGTGGAGCAGACGGGCGCGCAGGGCCCGCTGCGGTCGATCTACGTGCGCGACCCTGACGGGAACCTGATCGAGCTCGCCAAGCCGCTCTAGCCGCCTGATTCGGAATTTCGGTGGTACCCGGCGGATGCTGCGCGCTTCCGCGGAAGCGCCACCGCGAGCGCGCCGCGCGGGGAACGTCAACCGCGGCATCGAGGGCGGGCCCGGGGTGCCGCGGCGGTTCGATTGCAGCGAGTGGCGACTCCCTCGGCGATCGCGCGGAAAACTCGCCACTCGCGCGCGAGCGCGGCGGGAGTGGTCCGGAGGCCGCAAACGTCGAGCGAGCGCCCGATCCGCCCGGACGCTCGACGTGTTGCGGGCTATACGAGTAAAAGGTCGAGCGGCCGTGTCGAATCCGGCGAATTTCGACGTTTTTCGGCTTGTGGGCGGATAACGTCGCATCGCGGGGTCGCCGGCGGTCGCGCGCGACGTTATGCCCCTATGCGGTGCAGAACGTCGCACGGGCCCGCCGGACCTGCCGGAATGCGACGTTTCCCGCGCTCCCCCGGACCCGCCTCCCTAATGCCGCAGTTGACGTAGACGCCGGTTCCCTCAGACCGGCAGGACACGACCCGGCAACCGCCGCAGTGCCGCCGAGCTCGCCAAGCCGCTCTAGCCGCCCAGCCGGTCGCGCGTCAGCTCGCCGTCGACACGGCGCCAGATCCCGAGCGGGTTCTCGTCGCGCAGCTCCGCCGGGAGCACGCTCGCGGGCGCGTTCTGCCATGCGACCGGCCGCAGGAAGCGGCGGATCGCGGTCATCCCGACCGACGTGTGCGCCGGGGCCGAGGTGGCCGGGTAGGGCCCGCCGTGGTGCATCCCGTGGGTGACTGCGACGCCGGTCGGGAAGCCGTCGAAGACGAGGCGCCCGGCGCGTGCGGCCAGCAGCTCGGAGAGCCGGCCCAGCAGCTCGCCGTCCTCGCCGGGCTGCGCGTGGATCGACCCGGTGAGCTGGCCGTCGATCTGCTCGATCGCGGCGAGCAGCTCGTCGGGCCCGCCGTAGCGCAGCAGCAGGACGACCGGGCCGAAGTGCTCCTCGAGCAGCTCGGTACCGTCCGCAACGGCGGCTGCGGGCGCCTCGTACGCGGCCGGCTGGTGGCGGTAGCCCTCCCCGCTGAACGCCGGCGCCGCGCCGAGCGGGCGCACCTCGGGCCGCTCGGCGAGCCGCCGCACGGCGGCCGCGAGCGCGTCGCGCAGGCGCTCGTTCAGCAGCACGGTCGGCGCGCACGCCGTCCAGCCGGGCGGCGACCGTGCCGGCGAACTCGTCTCCGGCGTCGCCGTCCGGGACGAAGACGACGCCGGGCTTCGTGCAGAGCTGGCCGCCGAAGTTCGACACCGAGGCGACGAGCCCGTCGGCGATCGCTTCCGCGCGCGCGGCGAGCGCCGCACCGGTGACGACGATCGGGTTGATCGATCCCATCTCCGCATACACGGGGATCGGGTTCGGCCGCCGCGCGGCGCGGTCGGCGATCGCGCGCCCGCCGGCGGTCGACCCGGTGAAGCCGACTGCCGCGATCGCGGGCGCGTCGACGAGCGCCTCGCCGACCTCGACGCCGGCGGCGAGCAGGTGCGCGAACGTGCCATCGGGCAGTCCGGCGTCCGCCACCGCCGCCACGAGCTCGCGCGCGACCAGCTCGCCGGTGCCGGGGTGCGACGGGTGGCCCTTGACCACGACAGGGCAGCCGGCGGCCAGCGCCGACGCGGTATCACCGCCGGCGGTCGAGAAGGCGAGCGGGAAGTTGCTCGCGCCGAACACCGCCACGGGCCCGATCGGTACGAGCATGCGCCGCACGTCGGGGCGTGGGATCGGCTTGGCGCCGGGGTCGGGCGTGTCGATGATCGCCTCGACGTAGTCGCCCGCGTCGAGCACCTCGGCGAACGCCTCGAGCTGGCCGGCGGTCCGCTCGAGCTCGCCGCGCAGGCGCGCCTCGGGCAGCCCGGTCTCGCTGCCCGCGACGGCGACGATCTCGTCGCCCGCGGCGCGCAGCCGGGCGGCGGCGCCGCGCAGGAGCGCCGCGCGGGCGTCGCGATCGCGCAGGGACGGATCGCCGAACGCGCTCGTGGCGGCGGCGACGGCGGCGGCCACATCGTCGGCGGACGCCTCGTTGTAGCCGGCGCCGGGCGTGCCGGTGGTCGGGTCGACGGCATTGAAACTGGAAGGCATGTGCTCTACGGTACTGGTTCTGTGATCGAACCAGTTGCCACCCGTACCGGTTCGCCGAATGACCCGCAACCTAAACGGGGGCTGGCACCGTTTCCGCAGCGCTACGAGCGCATCGCCGAGCGGCTCGCCGCGGACGTGCGCTCCGGGCGGCTCGTACCCGGCGAGCGGTTGCCGTCCGAGCGCGAGCTCGCGCGGCGGCTCGAGGTCGGCCGCGCGTCCGTGCGCGAGGCGATCGCCGCGCTGGCGCTGCGGGGCGTGCTCGAGACCCGGCCCGGGTCGGGCTCCTTCGTAGCCGCCGATGCACTCGGCCGGCTCGCGCCCGGAACCGAGCTGAGCGCCCACGACGCCGGGCCGTTCGACCTGCTCGAGGCGCGGCTGCTGCTCGAGCCCGGCGTCGCCGGGCTGGCCGCCCGCCGCGGGCGCCGCGACGAGGAGACCGAGCGCCTGCTCGACGCGATGGACGCCGCGGCGGCGGACGGCGACCGCAGCGGCTGGAACGAGGGCGACCGCCGCTTCCACCGGCAGGTCGCCGCGCTCACCTCCAACCCGGTGCTGCTCGCGCTCGCCGACGAGATCGCCGCCCTGATGGACCAACCGCTGTGGCAGCGGCTCCGCGACGACTCGATCGCCCGGCCCGGGCGGGCGCGCGTCCACGCGGCCGAGCACCGCATGATCTACGAGGCGATCGTCGACGCCGACGCCGCCGCCGCTTCCTTCTACGCCACGCAGCACCTCGAGCGGGTGCGACGCTACATGACCACGGACCAGGAGAACTGACGTGCGCTTCCCCGGCATCATCCCCGCAATCACCACCCCGTTCGACGCGCGCGGCGCGATCGACGCCGAGGCGCTCGAGCGCAACCTCGCCGCGCTGCTCGACGCCGGCGTGCACGGCTTCGTCGCCACCGGCACGATGGGCGAGGCCGGCTCGCTCGACGCGGCCGAGCGCCGCGCGGTGATCATGGCGACCGCGCGCGCCGCGGACGGCCGCGTGCCGGTGATCGCCGGCGTCTCCGCGGGCACCGCGGCCGCCGCGAGCGCGCACGCGACCGATGCCGCGCAGGCCGGGGCCGACGCGATCATGCTGCTGCCGCCGCTGGGCTATCGCGGCGACGAGCGCGAGATCATCGCCTTCTACCGCACCGTCGCCGGTGCGACCGGCTTGCCCGTGATGGCCTACAACAACCCGGAGGCGAGCGGCACCGACATGGCGCCGGCGCTGATCGCGCGGCTCGCGGCGGAGGTCGAGCAGGTCGTCGCGGTCAAGGAGTGCTCAGGCGACGCGCGCAGGATCGCCGCGCTGCTGAACGACGCGCCCGAGCTCGAGGTGCTGGTCGGCGGCGACGACTGGGCGCTCGAGGGCCTCTGCGCTGGCGCGACCGGCTGGGTCAGCGGCGTCGCCGACTGCGCGCCGGCCGAGTGCGTCGAGCTCTACGACGCCTGCCGGGCGGCCGAGCTCGAACGCGCCCGCGCGATCTACGGCCGCCTGCTCCCGCTCGCGCGCCTGGACATGACGCCGAAGCTGGTGCAGTTCTACAAGGCCGCCCAGGACGCGCTCGGCTTCGCCGGCGGGCCGGTGCGCGAGCCGCGGCTGGAGCTCGACGCAGACGACCGCGTGGTGCTCGACGCCGCGCTGGCCGCGTTGCGGGCGCCCGCGGTGGTGTGATGCGCGCGGCGCGCTACTTCGCCGCCGTCGACTCGCACACCGAGGGGATGCCGACGCGCGTGATCACGGGCGGCGTCGGCCCGATCCCCGGCTCGAGCATGCTCGAGCGCAAGCTGCACTTCGAGGCCGAGCTCGACGACCTGCGCCTGCTGCTGATGCGCGAGCCGCGCGGGCACGGCGCGATGTCGGGCGCGATCCTGCAGCCGCCGACGCACGCCGGCGCCGACTGGGGCGTGCTGTTCATCGAGGTCTCCGGCTGCCTGCCGATGTGCGGGCACGGCACGATCGGCGTCGCGACCGTGCTGGTGGAGACCGGGATGGTGGCGGTGACCGAGCCCGAGACAGTCGTGCGGCTCGACACGCCGGCCGGCCTGGTCGAGGCGCGCGTGGCGGTCGACGGCGGCCGGGCGCGCTCGGTGACGCTGCGCAACGTGCCGAGCTTCCTGCACGCGCGCGACGCGGCGGTCCACGTGCCGGGGCTGGGCAGCGTGCGCTACGACATGGCGTTCGGCGGCAACTTCTACGCGCTCGTCGCGGCCGCCGACGCCGGCGTCGAGGTCGACCCGGCGCAATCGCAGCTGCTGATCGACCGCGGGCAGCAGATGATCGCCGCGATCGACGCGAGCGATCGCCCCACGCACCCGGAGGACGCGCGCATCGCGGGCTGCCGCCACGTCGTCTTCCACGCGCCGGGACGCGACGGCGCGGACGCGCGCGCGGCGACCTCGATCCACCCGGGATGGCTGGACCGCTCGCCGTGCGGCACCGGCACCTCGGCACGGCTCGCGCAGTTGCACGCGCGCGGCGAGCTCGCGGTCGGCGACAGCTTCGTCAACGAGTCGGTGATCGGCACGCGCTTCACGGGGCGCGTCGCGGAGGAGACCACCGTCGGCGGCCGGCCCGCGATCGTGCCCGAGATCACCGGCCGGGCGTGGATCACCGCGATGGGCCAGTACCTGCTCGACGCCGAGGACCCATTCCCGGCCGGCTTCTCGCTGTGACCGACGTCGTCGTGATCGGCGCCGGCATCGTCGGCGCGTCGGTCGCGCGCGAGCTGGCCGTCCGCGGCGTCGCCGTGACGCTGCTCGATCGCGGCGCCGTGTCGAGCGGAACGACCGGGCTCGGCGAGGGCAACGTGCTCTGCTCCGACAAGGACGCGGGGCCGGAGCTCGAGCTGGCGCGCGCCGGGCTGGAGCTCTACGGCGAGCTCGAGGAGCGGCTCGGCGACGAGGCGCGGATCCGCCGCAAGGGCGCGCTGATCGTGCACCCGGACGCGGCGACCTGGGCGGACGAGCCGGCGCGGCTCGAGCGGCTCGGGATCGCCGGCGCGCGGCTGCTCGGCGCTGCCGAGGCACGCGAGCGCGAGCCCGAGCTGACCGGCGAGCTGCACGGCGCGAGCCTCTTCCCCGGCGACCTGCAGTGCGACCCGCGGGCGATCGCGCGTGCACTGGCGCGCGAGGCCGGCGAGGCGGGAGCGGCGGTCCGCGAGGGCTGCGCGGTCGAGGCGATCTCCGGCGGCGCGGTGCGGCTGGCAGGCGGCGAGCGTCTCGGCGCGGACGCGATCGTCCTCGCCGCGGGCCCGTGGAGCGCGGGGCTGGCGGCGAGCGCCGGGCTCGCGCTGCCGCTCGAGCCGCGCAAGGGGCAGCTCGTGCGGCTGGCGGCGCCCCGGCCCGGCCTCGTCAGCCACAAGGTCGTCGACGGCTCCTACCTGCACGCCGTCGCGAGCGCGGACGGCGGCCTCGCGATCTCGACCGTCGTCGAGACCACCTGGGAGGGGGACATCCTCGTCGGCTCCTCGCGCGAGCGGCGCGGGTTCGACACGACCGTCGACCCCGCCCTCGGCGCGGCGCTCGTCGCGCGCGCGGCGCGCCTGTTCCCACGGCTGGCGCAGCTCCCGGTCGCCGCCGCCTGGGCGGGGCTGCGGCCGTGGCTGCCCGACAACCTCCCCGCGATCGGCCCGTCGCGCGCTGTCCCCGGCCTCTGGCTCGCGACCGGCCACGAAGGCGCCGGCGTCGCGCTCGGCCCGGTGACCGGGCGCCTGGTCGCGCAGCTCTACACGGGCGAGCCGCCGCTCGTCGACCCGTCCCCGTTCGACCCGGACCGGTTCAGCCCCGCCTGGACGGTTGGATCACTGCAGGAGGCTGCCGGTCGCGGTCCGGGCCGCGGGCGCCGATAACCCGCGCGACGATGCGACCCCCCGACGCAGTCGAGCAGGCCCTCGCCAAGGCGAACGAGGCAGCCGTGCAGGGTCGCCACCGCGACGCGCGCAAGCTGGCGCGCTATGCGCTCTCGCTCGGGCCGGACAACCCGCACGCGGTGCTCCGCTGGGCTTTCGAGACGATCGACCAGCCCGACCAGGCCAAGCACCACCTGCGGCGGGCGGCGCGGCTGGCCGAGGGCGACGCGTCGGTCGAGTTCCAGGTCGCGTGCGTGCTCTTCGACCTCGGCGAGACCGACGAGGCGCTGCAGCTCGCCAAGCGCGCCGGGATGGACGTCGACGAGGACTTCGTCTTCCTCCCCGGCCTCGCCGGGCACACGTTCGCGAGCTACCTCGCCCGGCAGGGCAGGAACGCGGATGCGATGCGCGTGATCCGGGCGTCACTGCGCGAGGCGCCCGCCGATCCGGGCCTCCTCCGGCTCCAGGCCCAGCTCGCCGGCGACAGCCCTACTCCGGCCGTCGCGCCGTGAGCATCAGGTTGTAGAAGCCCGCCGCCGGGAGGTGCGGCTCGAGCACGGCGGTGTCGAGCTTCTGGAGCAGGATGTAGCCGCGGTAGGCATAGCGGAACCAGCCGTGCGGGATGTCGCCGTGCACCGCGCTGGCCTCGACCGTGCGGTTGAACCAGCCGAACATGTTGGCCAGCAGCTCCTCGCCGCGCACGCGCACGGCGGTGAAGCCCGCGGCGGTGGCGTGGCGCTCGAGCCCGGCGGGCGTGAAGGCATGGACGTCGACGAGCGACTCGAGCGCGTGGTCGTCCGGGGGGCCGCCGTTGCCCGCCGCGAACTCGCGCGCGCCCACCGCACGGCGCCAGAGCGGAGCCGCGGCGAGCCCCGCGCGCTTCGGGATCGCGGCGATGCGGTCGCCGTAGCGCGACGGCTCGCCCGCGAACAGCAGCACGCCGCCCGGGCGCAGCACGCGCAGCAGCTCCGCGAACGACCGCTCCAGCTCGGGCAGGTGGTGCAGCACCGCGTGGCCGAGCACGAGGTCGAAGCTCGCGTCCTCGAAGGGCAGCGCGGCGGCGTCGCAGGCGACCGTCTCGACGGCGAGACCGAGCCGCTCGGCGTTGGCGCGCAGCGCGTCGAGCATGCCGGGCGAGACATCGGTGCAGACGCCGGCGGCGATCACGCCCTCCTGCATCAGGTTGAGCGTGAAGTAGCCCGTTCCGGCGCCGATCTCGAGCGAGCGCGCGAACGGCTCCGGGTCGCGCCCGAGCAGCTTCTGGACCTTGCCGAGCACCTGGGCCCGGCCGACCGGGCCGAAGTCGACGCCCCACTTGGAGTCGTATTCCAGCGCTGCCACGTCGTGGTAGCGGCGGTTGACGTCGAGGATCGATTCGGTGCTGGCAGGCGCGGCCACGAGAGGGCCGGAGTGTATGGGGTCAGCCCGCGCGGCCCGCCGCCTCGGCGGCCGCGCGCAGCCGCTGCGCAAGGCCACGCGGAGGCAGCGAATCGAGCCGCCAGCGCCAGGCGCCGGTCGCCCGCCCCGGCTGGTTCATGCGCGCCTCCGAGCCGAGCCCGAGCACGTCCTGCGCCTGCACCATCGCGACGCGGGCGCGGGAGGAGAACGTCAGCGCGATCAGGTCCCACCAGACGTCGGCCTCCGCGCCGGGCCGCGCCGCGTCGACGAGCGCGCGCGTGTCGGTGGGCAGCGCGTCGTACCAGCCCCGCAGCGTGTCGTTGTCGTGCGTGCCCGTATAGGCGATCCGGTGCTCGGCGTGGTTGGCGACGTCATGGACGTTGGCCGGGTCGCCGGCGTTGAAGCCGAACTGCAGCACGACCATCCCCGGCAGCCCGAGCCCGTCGCGCAGCCGCTGCACGGCCGGCGTGATCACGCCGAGGTCCTCGGCGATCAGCGGCAGCTCGCCCAGCGCCTCGCGCGCGGCCTCGAACAGGGCGCGCCCCGGACCGCGCCGCCAGCGCCCGCCGAGCGCCGTGCGCGCCCCCTTCGGCACCGCCCAGTGGGAGACGAAGCCGCGAAAGTGATCGATCCGCGCGAGGTCGAACAGCGAGAACGTGCGCGCGAGCCGCGCGATCCACCAGCGGTAGCCGCGCCGGCGCAGCGCGGGCCAGTCGTAGAGCGGGTTGCCCCAGAGCTGGCCCTTGTCGGTGTACGCGTCCGGCGGCGTGCCCGCGACGGCGTCGGCGCGGAACAGCTCGGGATGCGCGCGGTGGTCGGCCGAGCCTGGCGCGACGTAGATCGGGACGTCGCCGATCAGCCGCACGCCGCGCTCGTTCGCGTAGCCGCGCAGCGCGCTCCACTCGCGTTCGAAGCGGACCTGGTCGGCGATCGCGCCGCGGCCCGCGAAGCGCGCCCAGTCCTCGATCCAGCTCGCTTCGCGCTCGCGGAAGTCGAGCTCCTCGTCCTTCGACACCGGGGCCGCCGGCTCGGCCAGCAGGCCGGGCCATGCGGCGAACGCCGAGGACGACTTGTAGGGCGAGCCGTAGCGGTCGGGCGGGCCGAGCGGCAGCATCTGCCACCACGCCTGACCGGCGTCCGCGAGCCAGTCGACCCACGCGTAGGCCTCCCGGCCGAGGCGACCTCCGGGCAGCGAGGTGGGGTGGAGCTGGACCCCTGCGCTCCGATGCAACCGCACGGCGCGCAGCTTACGAGCCGACGTTTGACGCCAGGCCTATCGGATACTGCTTGGCCGAGATGCCGACTCCGAAGCGCACCCCGCCGCCGCCGCGGATCCACATCCAGTACCCCCAGCCGGTCGTGGACGCCGGCCGCTATCCGGCGAAGCGCACGACGGGCGACGTCGTCGAGGTCTCTGCCGACGTCTTCCGCGACGGCCACGAGAAGCTGCGCGCGGTCGCCGCGTACCGCCCCGCCGGCGCCCGCAAGTGGGTCGAGGCGGAGCTCCACCCGCTCGACGCGCACCACAACGGCGTCCGCTGGGCCGGATCGTTCGAGGTCGACAAGCTGGGCCGCTGGGAGTTCTCGATCCACGCCTGGACCGATCTCTTCGCCACCTGGCGCGACGAGCTGCAGCGCAAGCTCGAGGCCGGCCAGCACCAGCTCGCGAGCGAGCTGAGCGAGGGCGCCGTCCTGCTCGCGGAGGTCGCGCCGCGCGCCAAGGGCGGCGATCGCAAGCTGATCGAGCATGCGCTGCGGGTGCTCGGTGACGACGACGTGCTCGAGGCGGCCAAGCACGACGCGGCGCTCGGGTCCGAGCTCTACGCCGCGGTCGAGCGCAGCGCGGAGCGCCATGGCCTGACGAAGCTCGAGCCGGCGCTGAGCATCGAGGTCGACCGCCCGCGCGCCCGCTTCGGCGCCTGGTACGAGGTCTTCCCGCGCTCATGGGGCGGCATCAAGGGAGTCGAGCAGCAGGTGCCGGCGATCGCGGAGCTGGGCTTCGACGTGCTCTACATGACGCCGATCCACCCGATCGGGAAGACGAACCGCAAGGGCCGCAACAACACGCTCGTCGCCGGCCCCGACGACCCCGGCTCGCCCTACGCGGTCGGCTCCGCGGAGGGCGGCCACGACGCGGTCCACCCGGACCTCGGGACGGTTGAGGACGTGCGCTCGCTCTGCGCGACCGCCGCGCAGCACGGGATGGACGTCGCGATGGACTTCGCGATCAACGCGTCGGCGGACCACCCGTGGCTGACCGAGCACCCCGACTGGTTCCACCGCCGGCCCGACGGGACGCTCAAGTACGCCGAGAACCCGCCCAAGCGCTATCAGGACATCTACAACGTCAACTGGGAGTGCGAGGACTGGCGCGGCCTGTGGGAGGAGTGGCTGCGCATCTTCCTGTTCTGGGTCGAGCAGGGCGTGAAGGTGTACCGCGTCGACAACCCGCACACGAAGCCGATCGTGTTCTGGGAGTGGCTGATCGCGGAGGTGCACAAGGTCGACCGCGAGGTGATCTTCCTCGCCGAGGCGTTCACGAAGCGGGCGATGATGCGCCAGCTCGCCAAGATCGGCTTCACGCAGGGCTACACGTACTTCACCTGGAAGAACAGCCGCCACGAGCTGACGGAGTACGTGAACGAGCTCGCCTGGGGGCCGGAGAAGGAGTACTTCAGGCCGAACTTCTTCACGAACACGCCCGACATCCTCGAGGGCTACCTCGTGCACGGCGGGCCGGCCGCCTTCTACACCCGCTTCGTGCTCGCGGCGACGCTGAGCCCGAGCTACGGCATCTACTCCGGCTACGAGCACTACGAGAACGTGCCCGTGCGCGAGGGCTCCGAGGAGTACCTGGACTCCGAGAAGTACGAGATCAAGCAGCGCGCGCTCGACGGCCCGATGCTGCCGTTCATCTCCCGCTTGAACGAGATCCGGCGCGCGAACGTCGCCCTGCAGTACCTCACCGGCGTCGCCTGGCTCGAGACGCAGAACGACCAGCTGATGGCGTACGTCAAGCAGCACGACGGCAACGCCGTGATCTGCGTCGTCAACCTCGATCCGTACCACGCGCAGGAGGGCGCCGCGGTGATCCCCGCGCACCTCGGCCTGCCGCCGGCGTTCGCCGTCACGGACCAGCTCTCGGGCGAGCGCTTCGACTGGCGCATCGGACCGAACTACGTGCGCCTGGATCCGTGGGCAAGGCAGGCGCACATCCTGCGGGTCGAGGGCTAGTGGTCTCTCCTGCAAGCCATGACGTCCTTGGATCGGCATGACTCACAGGAGAAACCACTCGTGAGCGACCCCGGACGCTGGTTCGAGGCCCAGCCGCTGTGGTTCAAGACCGCGGTCTTCTACGAGATCCACCTGCGCGGCTTCTTCGACGGCAACGGCGACGGGTCGGGCGACTTCCGCGGCCTGACGGAGAAGCTCGACTACCTGCAGTGGCTCGGGGTCGACTGCATCTGGCTGCTGCCGTTCTACAAGTCGCCGCTGCGCGACGGCGGCTACGACATCTCCGACTACTTCCAGATCCATCCCGACTACGGCGTCGTCGAGGACGTGCGCGACTTCATCGAGCAGGCGCACCAGCGCGGCATCCGCGTGATCGCCGACCTCGTGCTGAACCACACCTCGTCCGAGCACCCGTGGTTCCAGGAGTCGCGCTCGAGCCCCGACGATCCCAAGCGCGACTGGTACGTGTGGTCCGACACGGTGCACAAGTACGAGGACGCGCGGATCATCTTCACCGACACCGAGACGTCGAACTGGACCTGGGACGACCAGGCCGGCGCGTACTTCTGGCACCGCTTCTTCTCCCACCAGCCCGACCTGAACTTCGACAACCCCGAGGTCCAGGACGCGATGCTCGAGGTGATGCGGTTCTGGCTCGACCTCGGGCTGGACGGCGTCCGCCTCGACGCGGTCCCGTACCTGTTCGAGCGCGACGGCACGATCTGCGAGAACCTGCCCGAGACGCACGCCTACCTCAAGCGCGTGCGCGCCGAGATCGACGCCAACTACCCCGACCGCGTGCTGCTGGCTGAGGCCAACCAGTGGCCGACGGACGTCGTCGACTACTACGGCGACGGCGACGAGTGCCAGATGTGCTTCCACTTCCCCGTGATGCCGCGGATGTTCATGAGCGTGCGCCGGGAGGAGGCCAAGCCGATGTACGAGATCCTCGCCCAGACGCCCGCGATCCCCGACAACTGCCAGTGGGGCCTGTTCCTGCGCAACCACGACGAGCTGACGCTCGAGATGGTCACGGACGAGGAACGCGACTACATGTACACGGAGTACGCGAAGGACCCGCGGATGAAGATCAACGTCGGCATCCGCCGCCGCCTCGCCCCGCTGCTCGACAACGGCCGCGACGAGGTCGAGCTGATGCACGCGATCCTGTTCTCGCTGCCCGGGTCGCCGGTGCTCTACTACGGCGACGAGATCGCGATGGGGGACAACGTCTACCTCGGCGACCGCGACGGGGTGCGCACGCCGATGCAGTGGACGGGCGACCGCAACGGCGGCTTCTCGCGCGCCGACTTCGCGCAGCTCTACGCACCGCCGCTGATGGATCCCGTGTACGGCTACCAGGCGGTCAACGTCGAGGCGCAGCTGCGCACGCCGACCAGCCTGTTGCGCTGGCTGCGGCGCTTCATCGCGCTGCGCAAGGAGCACCCCGTGTTCGGCTTCGGCACGTTCGAGCCGCTCGAGCCGAGCAACCCGCGGATCTTCGCCCACGTGCGGCGCTACGAGGACGACGTGATGCTCTGCGTGCACAACCTCGCGCGCTCGGCCCAGGCGGTGGAGCTCGACCTGTCGGCGTTCGAGGGCCGCCATCCCGAGGAGATATTCGGGCGCTCGCGCTTCCCGGCGGTCGGCCAGTGGCCGTACCTGCTGACGCTCGCGCCGCGTGGCTTCTATTGGTTCCAGCTCGTCGAGGACGCGCCCGAGGATGAGTGAAGCCGCCCGCATCGTCGCCGCGCTGCCCGAGGAGCGGCTGCACGAATGGGTGCTCGAGCAGCGCTGGTTCGCGTCGAAGGCGCGCGAGGTCGGGCAGCTCAACGTGCTCGACGCGGTCACGCTGCGCGAGGAGTCGCCGCAGCTGGTGCTCGCGCTTGTCGAGGCGCGCTTCCAGACCGGCACGCACGAGCTCTACCAGGTGCCGCTCGGCCTGCGGCCCGCGGCGGAGCGCTGGGCCGACCGGGCGATCGCCGACGTCGAGGGCTGGACGGTGTACGACGCGCTCGCCGACCCGGCGCACGGGCGCGAGCTGCTGCACCGGATCCGCGGCTCCGCCGAGGTCGCGGCCGAGCACGGAAGCGTCCGCTTCCGCTGGGCCGAGAGCGCCGCCGCGGGCTTCGGCGGCACCGTCGACGTGCGGCCGGTCGGCGTCGAGCAGTCCAACTCGTCGGTCGTCTTCGGCGATGAGCTGATCCTCAAGGTCTTCCGCCGGCTGGAGCCGGGCGTCAACCCCGAGCTCGAGCTGCTGCGCTTCCTCTCCGCGCGCGGGTTCGAGCACATCGCGCCGCTCGCGGGCTGGTACGAGTACGCCGGCCGGCTCGTCGACGCGACCCTCGGCACGCTGCAGGAGTACCTGCACGGGGCGCAGGACGGCTGGGGCCTGTGCCTGGCCGACCTCGAGGGGTTCGTGCCGCGCGCACGCGACCTCGGCACGGTGACCGGCCGGCTGCACTCGTGCCTCGGCTCGGAGCCGGCGGATCCGGACTTCGCGCCCGAGGAGCCGAGCACGGAGAACCTCTCGCTGCTCACAGCCACCGTCGACGAGGAGATCGAGCGCATGTTCGTCGACCTCGATCCCGACGACCCCGCGCTCGGCCCGCTCGCCGGCCGCGGCCTCGACGTGCGCGAGCGGCTCCAGGCGCTGTCGCACATCGGCACCGGCGGGCGCCTGATCCGCACGCACGGCGACTATCACCTCGGCCAGACCATGCTCACCGACCGCGGCTGGGTGATCCTCGACTTCGAGGGCGAGCCGGCGCGGCCGCTGCCCGAGCGCCGGCGCAAGCGCTCGCCGCTGCGCGACGTCGCCGGGATGCTGCGCTCGTTCGCGTACGCCGCGTCGGCGGCCGAGCAGCAGCACGGGACGCCCGCGCCGGCGGGCTGGGAGGAGCGCGTGCGCGAGGCCTTCCTCGACGGCTACTTCGAGACCGTCGACTCGTTCCTGCTCCCGCCCGGCCAGGACGCCATCGCCAGGCTGCTGTCGGTCTTCGAGCTCGAGAAGGCCGTCTACGAGCTGCGCTACGAGCTCAACAACCGGCCCGACTGGATCGGCATCCCGGTCGCCGGCATCGAACGGCTGCTCAACGAGGACGAGACGGCCGAGTCGTAGGCCGGGCTCCTCAGACCCCGAAACCGAGCGCCAAGAGCTCTTCGCGGACGACGGTGCGGTCGTCGAACTCGCGACCCTCCCCGGAGGTGTGGGTGAGCAGCCGCGGCGTGGCGCCCCGGCCCGCGATCAGCACGAGATCGCCGGGCGATGCGCCTGCGAGCGCTGAGCGGATCGCCTCGCGACGGTCGGGGATCGCCTCGAGGTCGGTGTCACCCGATCGGGCTCCGCCGATGATCGCGGCGATCACCGTCTCCCTCGGCTCGCCGCGGCCGTTTCCCTCGGTGATCACCGCCCGGTCGGCGAACTGGCCTGCGAGCCGTCCGAACATGCCGCGCTTCGACGGGTCGGTTCCGCCACCCGCCGAGAGCACGAGATGGATGCGTCCCCCTTCGCGATCAGCCACGCTGCGGGCGGTTCTCAGCACGCTCCCGAGGCCGGCCTCGGTGTGCGCGAAGTCGACGATCACGCGGAAGGGCTGGCCGGCTTCGACGTGGTCCCAGCGACCCGGTACGCCGTCCGCGGCGGCGATCGCCGCGAGCGTGGGGGCGCGCGGGAGGCCGAGCAGGTCGGATGCCGCGAGCGCCGCGGTCACGTTGTCGGCGTTGTGGCGACCCGGAAGCCGCGAATCGACCACGAGCTCGCCGTCAGCCGTCCCGACGCGCGTGCGCGCCGTCGTGTGGCCCCAGGTCGACTCGAGGATTCGATAATCGGCGTCGCGCTCCGCACCGAAGGTGGCGACCTGGCTGCCGGCGGCCGTGAGCCGGCGCGCGAATGACCGGCCGGCTTCGGAGTCGACGTTGAGAACCGCTCTGGGCACGTTCCGGTCACCGAGGAGGAACAGTCGCCGCTTGATCGCCGCGTACGCGTCCATCGTCCCGTGACGGTGGAGATGCTCGCGCGTGAGGTTGGTCAGGACGGCCAGTGCCGCGAAGGGCTCGAAGCTGAACTCCAGCTGGTAGCTGGACACCTCCACCACCGCGGGTCCGCCGGTTCTCGGCAGGGCGCTGAGCGGAACGCCGAACTCGGTGTTGCCCGCGACGGGCGTGCCGTTGCCGAGCGCGGACGCGAGCAGCGAGCAGACGGTCGACTTGCCGTCCGTGCCCGTGACCGCGACCAGTTGCCGCCGCGAGAGCCGGCCGCCGAGGTCGAGCTCGTCGATCACCGGGATGCCGAGTCGCAGGCTGTCTCGAACCGGCACGGCGTCGGCAGGCACCCCGGGGCTCTTGATCACGATCCGCGGACTCACCCGCTGCAGGAGCCGAGGTTGCCACGCGCCGAGCTCGACGCTCACACCTGCCGCTGTCAGCCGGGCGCTGCGCGCGCGGTTCGCGGACCCGTCGAATGCGTCCCACACCGTGACACCGGGAGGATCGCCGATGCCGGCCAGCGCCTCGGCGGCGGCGAGACCCGCTCGTCCGCAGCCGAGCACGAGATACGGCCCCTCGGGAGTCGGCCCGCTCATGCGAGGATCCGCTCCAGCTTGTCTCGTTGGCGGCCCTTGACGAGCGCGCGGTCGCCCTGGGCGCCCATGGCATACAGCAGCGCCCTGGCCTCCGCAGGGGACGCGACCGCGTAGTGCTCGCCCGCATAGCCGGTCAGAAATGCCCTTGCGGGCTCGCCGACGGTGATCAGCACGTCGACCACGCGGCGGAGCTGCCGGCCGGCTTCTGCGTGGTAGAACGCCGCGTGCTCGCCGAGCTCGGGCAACTCCCCGAGGACGGCGATGCGGCGCCCTTCCGCTGGTTCCGCCGCGAAGGTCTCGAGGGCGCGCCTGAGAGCCAGCGGGCTCGTCTTGGCGCAGTCGAGGATGACCTCCACCGCTCCGATGCGCTCGAGCTGCCAGCGAAGGGGTGTGAAGGAGGCATCCAGGCGCCCCTGCGGCCGGATACCGAGGGCCCACGCCATCGCGGTGGCCGCGACGACGTTCTCCAGGTTGTGCGGCTGATCGAGCCCGGCGTGTAGCCGGAGCGTTTCGCCGCGGCAATCCATCTCCGCGATGCCGTCGCGGAACGACTTCAGGAAGACGTCGCCACCGTCGCCATGACGCACCGTGCGCAGATCCGAGCGAACGTGCCGCTCGAGCAGCGGCTCCTCCGCCGGGATCACGCAGGGTGCGCCGGGTGGCAGCGCCTCCAGCAGCTCTGCCTTGTTGCGCGCGACGTCGGCAACGGTCCCCGCGGTCTCCAGGTGCTCAGGGCCGACGTTGGTGATCAATCCTGCGGTCGGTCGCAGCATGGCCGCCTTGGTCGCGATGTCCCCGCGCCGTCTCATCGCGACCTCCACGACGAGCGCGCGCGTCCCCACCGGCGCGGCGGCCAGCGTCGCGGCCACCCCCTGGTGCGTGTTGAAGCCGTGTCGCGTCGAGTGGACGGGCATCAGCGGGCGCAGCATCGCGGTAAGAAGATCCTTCGTCGTCGTCTTACCCGCCGCGCCCGTCACCCCGATCGCGAAACGGCAGTCCAGCTCGACACGCCAGGCGTGGGCCAGCTCGCGGAGCGCGGCTTGCGGATCCTGCACCGCTACCGCGAAGGCGGTGCCTGTGTCCACGCCTTCGAGGAATGCCGGCGCCGCGATCACGCCCCCCGCTCCGCGCTCCAGCGCGTCGCCGACGAACCGACCCCCCTCGACCTGCTCCCCGGGCAGGGCGAGATAGACGTCGCCGGGCGCAAGCAGGCGCGTGTCGGTGCAGACGTCGCCCGCGGCGATCGCAAGTGGATCGGTGGTGATGAGGGTGCCGCCGGTCGCGCCGGCGATCCAGCCGGCCTGCCGGGTCATCGAAATTCACCGCCGGCGCAGCAGCTGTCGCAGGCGGTCCAGCGGCTGTGCGGCCAGCGTCACGGCGCGCCAGCGGCGGCTGCCGGAGAGCGTCGCGTGCCGCAGCTCGAGCGCCGCGGCCCATTCGCGGCACTCGTCGAGCTCGCGCCGGGCCCGGTCGCGCTCGCGCTCGGCCGCCTCGAGCGCATGCTTGGCTCCGTCGAGCTCCTGCGCGACCTGCGCGCGCTCCTGCCGGAGCAGCTCTGCCTCCTGGTTCAGCGAGCCGTGGTCCTCCCAGAGCTCGTCATGCTTCGCGTGCAGCAGCTCGAACCTTTCATGCATGGCTCGCAGATCGCGGGCCATCTCGGCGACGCGCGCCTGCGCATCGTGCTGGGTGCGGACCAGCCGGGCCATCTCACGCAAGGGAGCGTCCGGCGCCGGCCTTGCCCGTACACGGCCCGCGATCAGCTCGACGAGCTCGATCGCGTGCGTGTAGCTGCTGTGGTGGAGCATCACCAGCCTGCGGTTCTGATCTCCCATCGAGACGTGGTAATCGCCGATCGCTTGCACGAATGCGTCCGCACCGTGGAGCTCTGGGGTCGCGCGGCCGCGAAAGCCGTCGTCCTCGAACGCCGGATAGCTGGCCGGCGTGACCCAACCGTCACCGGCTGCGGGACCGTGGTTCCAGGCCGCCCGGCCGCAGGCCATCGCCTCGAGCAGCGAGCGTCCCTGGCCGATCACGATGTCCGCATCGGCGATCGCGGTGAGCGGATCGACGAGGAGATCGCCATGACGGCCCACCTGGCGCCAATCCAGTCCCGCCTCCTGGCACGCGGAACTCATCGCCTCGAGCTCACGGTCGCCGAGGTAGTTCCCGAGCAGCAGGACGCGCTCCGGCCGTTCCCGCGCGACCCCGATGGGCCGGAAGCGCTGCGTATCGATCGGTTGCCGCAGCCGTGCCACCTGCGGCGGGTGCGCGAGTGCGCGAATGCGCCGTTCGACGACCGAGTTCATGACGATCGCGACGGCGACCAATCCGTCCACGGCGGCAGGGAGGCAGAGGTCGTACTCGGCCCCGTGGACGACGAGCGTTCGCAACGCGTCCGGATACCGGTCGGCGAGCGCGAGCAGCGTGGCGCCGTCCTGGGCCAGGACGGCGTCGCAGCGCGCCGGCAGCTCGTCCTCGTGCCGTGCGACACGCAGCCCGTGCTCGCGGGCGTGGGCGGCCATCATCCCGAGCTCGTCGGCGTACAACGTGACCTCGTGGCCCAGCCGTTCGAGCTGCGGGGCGATCGTCAGCAGGTAGGTCTGAACGCCACCCGGGGCATCGAGTTGCTGCGTCGCGAGGACTAGCTCCACCGCCGGCATTCTCGCGAACAGGTCCGACTCATGCCTCGTCAGGGATGAGCGCGGGGATCCCCCGATGCCGGCACGCGGCCGGCCGGGCACAGTGAGGGCACGATGGCTTCCGCGCCCCGGATCCGCTGGCACCTCACAGCCGCGCAGACGGACGGCCGCCTGCTGCGCGCCGAGCTCTGGGTCCCGGCGGGCACGGCCGCGCGCCCGCCGCACTCCCATCCGCGCGAGGAGGAGCGGCTCGAGCTGCTCTCCGGCACGATGGAGCTCGAGGTCGACGGCGAGCGCAGCACGCTCGGCTGCGGTCACGAGCCGGTCGTGATCGCGCCCGGCACGCGGCACAGCTGGCGCAATGCGGGCACGGATGTACTGCACTTCATGTTCGATCTGGAGCTGATCGGTTAGAACTCGCTACGTGACCGACGCCGACCAGCTCGCCGCCCGCAGCGCGGCCGATCCACATTCGTTCCTCGGAGCGCATTCGGGAGGCAACGGCGACGTCGTGGTCCGCGCGTTCCGTCCCGCCGCGCGAGCGGTGACGGTGGTCACCGCGGACGGACCGCGCACCGAGCTCACCTCCGTGCACCCGGACGGCGTGTTCGAGGGCACGGTGGCCGGCGCCGAGCTTCCGCTCGACTACGAGCTCGAGGTCGATTACGGCGAGGACGGCACGTTCACGATCGGCGACCCCTACCGCTTCACGCCGACGCTCGGCGAGATCGACCTGCACCTCGTGGGCGAGGGCCGTCACGAGGAGCTCTACGCGAAGCTCGGGGCGCACGTGATCGAGCACCAGGGCGTGCGCGGCACCGCCTTCGCGGTCTGGGCGCCGAGCGCGCGCTCGGTCTCGGTCGTCGGGGACTTCAACGCCTGGGACGGCCGCCTGAACCCGATGCGCTCGCTCGGCTCGAGCGGGGTCTGGGAGCTGTTCCTGCCCGGCGTCGGCTCGGGCACGTGTTACAAGTTCGAGATCCTCACGCAGGCCGGCGAGATCCGCCTGAAGGCCGACCCGCTCGCGTTCGCGACCGAGCTGCCGCCGAAGACGGCCTCGGTGGTCCACGAGCCGGCGCACGAGTGGGCCGACGCCGAGTGGCTGCTGGAGCGGCGCCAGACGCTCCAGCTCGATGCGCCGGTCTCGGTGTACGAGGTCCACCTCGGCTCGTGGCGGCTGAACCCGCTCGAGGGCAACCGCCCACTCACCTATCTCGAGCTGGCCGACGAGCTCTCGGCCTACGCGAAGGACATGGGCTTCACGCACATCGAGCTGATGCCGGTGATGGCGCACCCGTTCAGCGGCTCGTGGGGCTACCAGGTCACCGGCTACTTCGCCCCGACCCCGCGCTGGGGCTCGCCCGACGATTTCCGCGAGTTCGTCGACCGCCTGCACCAGAACGGGCTCGGCGTGATCCTCGACTGGGTGCCGGCGCACTTCCCGCGCGACGAGTTCGCGCTCGCGCGCTTCGACGGCACGGCGCTCTACGAGCACGAGGACCCGCGTCGCGGCGCGCATCCCGACTGGGGCACGCTCGTGTTCAACTACGGCCGCAACGAGGTGCGCAACTTCCTGATCGCCAACGCCCTGTACTGGCTGCGCGAGTACCACGTCGACGGGATCCGCGTCGATGCCGTCGCCTCGATGCTCTACCTCGACTACTCGCGCGAGGAGGGCCAGTGGGTGCCGAACCAGTTCGGCGGCAACGAGGACCTCGACGCGGTCAGCTTCCTCAAGGAGTACAACGAGGTCGTCCACGCGCACGAGCCGGGCGTGATCTCGGCGGCCGAGGAGTCGACCGCCTGGCCGGGGGTCTCGCGCCCGACCTACCTCGGGGGGCTCGGCTTCGGCTTCAAGTGGAACATGGGCTGGATGCACGACACGCTCGCGTACTTCGAGCACGAGCCGATCCATCGCCGCTGGCATCACCACGAGCTGACGTTCTCGCTCGTCTACGCGTTCACGGAGAACTTCATCCTGCCGCTCTCGCACGACGAGGTCGTGCACGGCAAGGGCTCGATGCTCTCCAAGATGCCGGGCGACCGCTGGCAGCAGCTCGCGAACCTGCGCGCGCTGTACGCGTTCATGTGGGCGCATCCCGGCAAGAAGCTGCTGTTCATGGGCAACGAGCTCGCCCAGGAGCAGGAGTGGTCCGAGGAGCGCTCGCTCGACTGGCACCTGCTCGAGAACCCGGGCCACTCCGGCGTGCAGTCGCTCGTGCGCGACCTCAACCACGCCTACCGCGAGACGCCGGCGCTGTGGGAGCGCGACACCGACCCGACGGCGTTCTGGTGGCTCGAGCCCAACGACGCCGAGGCGAGCGTGTTCGCGTTCGCGCGGATCGGAGCCGACGCACGCACGCCGCTCGTCTTCGTGGCGAACCTGACCCCGGTGGCGCGCACCGGCTACCGGCTCGGGCTGCCCGTTCCGGGGCGCTGGACCGAGCTCGTCAACACGGACTCCAACTACTACGGCGGCTCGGACCAGGGCAACCTCGGCGGCGTCGAGGCCGAGGACGTCCCCTGGATGGACCAGTACCACTCGGCCGAGCTGACGCTGCCGCCGCTCGGGGCGATCTGGCTCGTGCCCGAGTCGGAAGACGCCGGGTCGGACTAACGCCGGACGCGCACCTTCGCCTTGTTCGAGTAGCCGCGGATGTAGGGGAAGCCTGCCTCGCGCGGCACGCGCACGCGGAAGCGGTAGGTGCGCGGCCGGGCCTGGCGGCTGAAGCGGTAGCGGGCGCGGAAGCGTCCGCTGGCGCGCGTCCGCGCCGTCGCGAACTTGCGCCAGTGGCCGCCGTCGAAGGCCTGCAGGTCGAGCAGCTTGCCGCGCGGCGGCAGCGGCCCGCGGACGCGGCCGCGGAAGCGGACGACGCGGCCGGCGCGCAGCCGGCGCGGCTTCGCCCTCAGCCGCGCCTTCGCGCGCACCGCGAGGCGGGCCGCCGGGCTGCAGGCGAGCGCCGGGTCGGCGGGATCGGAGCGGAAGGCGGCGACCAGCGAGCGGTTCGAGCCCGGCGGGATCGCGAAGCTGAAGCTCCCGTCCGGACCGGCGGTCGTCCTGCCGATCTCGAGCAGCGGCTCCGCCAGCTCGAGGATCCGCACGTCGGCACCGGCGGCGGGCACGCCGCCGGCGCGGAGCACACGGCCGGTGATCGTCTCGCCGCGGCCGAAGCGCACGACGCGCCGGCGCTTGCCGCGCAGCGACATCTCGACGACGCCGGCCGACGGCCCGCACGCCGGCGGCGGCGGCGGGCCCTGCTCGACCGTGCGCACGTACCCGAGCCGCCCCTCGCTGACCTGCCCCTCGCAGTTCGGGTCCAGGGAGGCGAAGTGGGTCCTGCCCGGGTCGATGCAGCGATACAGCGCCACGGTCTCCTCCGCGCCGGGCGGCTGGTCGAACGCGAAGCCCTCGCGGCCCTCGGAGATGAAGCCCTCGCAGTCCGCGGCCAGGCTCAGGTAGTGGTCGACCGAGTTGCTCCGGCAGCCGTAGATCGGGTGCAGGTTCGAGCCGCCGCTCTCGACCAGGAACCCGAGCGTGCGCTGGTAGCGAAAGCCGGCCCCGGGAGCACCGGTCGTGACCCAGTTCGTGCCGGACGCGCGGCTCCCGTACTGATGCAGCGCGGATTGCCGCCGGCGCAGGTGGCCGAGCAGGCCTTCGGTCTTCTGGCCCTCGCACGCCGGGTCGTGCGATGCGAAGTGGCCGATCCCGGGGCGCACGCAGCGATACAGCGGGTTCGTCTCCTCGGCGGCCGGCGGCGTCGCGTACACCCAGCCCTCGCGGCCGAGCGGCTCGCGGCCCTCACAGCCAGGGTCGATCGAGAGGAACTGGTCGGAGCTGCCCGCGCGGCACGAGTAGATCGCGGTCCGCCCGGCGCCGCCGGCTTCGAGCAGGTAGCCGAGCGTCTGCTCGTAGTCGTAGCTGGGAGGGATCGGCGCGGCGCTCACCCAGTGCACGTTCGCGCCGGGCGAGTACGTGCGCACCAGCCCGGTGCCGCGCGTGGGCAGGAAGCCGAGGCGGCCCTCGTTCGTGTGGCCCTCGCAGGACGCGGAGTGGGAGGCGAAGTGGCCGATCCCGGGCCGCAGGCAGCGCCAGACCGCCACGGTCTCCGGCAGCTCGGGCGGCGAGTCGTACGCGTAGCCGTAGCGCCCCAGCTGGATCCGGCCCTCGCAGTTGCCGTCGAGCGACAGGAAGTGGTCCTCGACGCCGTCCAGGCAGCCGTAGATCGCGTGCCGCCCCGGCCCGCCGCCGGGGACGAGGAAGCCGAGCGTGAACTCGTACGAGTAGTCCGCGGAGACCGCGGTCGGCGTCACCCAGTGCTGGTCGCGCGCGCTGTTGTAGAAGCGGTGCAGAGCGCCGGGGTCGAGCTGCGGGGCGCCGCCGGGCTCCTGGGCCTGCGCGCTGGGCACGAAGGCGAGAGCGGCCAGCGCCACGATCACCGTCACCCCCGCCAGCCGGCCTCCCATCAGGCGGCGCAGACTAGCGCCTGGCGACCCACACCGAGCGGCTGTAGCCGCGCGCGTGCGCGCCACCGTCGTGCGCCGCGACCCTCACGCGGTAGCGCCGCGCCCGGCTCGCCCGCCGGACCTTGAAGCTGTAGGTCGAGCGCACGTCGTCCCGCGCGCGCAGCGCGCGCCGGGCGACCGGCCGCCAGCGACCGGAGCGCGTGTGCCGCTGCAGCGTCGCGCGGCCGGCCGGCAGGCCCGGGTTCACGCGACCGCGGAGCCGCACCGAACGGCGCGTCCGGCGCCTCGTCCGGATCGACACGCGCGAGCGCACACGCGTCTCCAGCACGGGGCTGGCCACGCCGGGAGCGATCTGGGGGACGGCGCGGAAGCGGGTGGCGAGGAAGACCGGGAGCGCCGCGAACCGGAACTCGCCGGTGCCGTTCGTCCGCGCTGTCGCGACCTGGTGGAACCCGGCCTCGTACGGAAAGGCGGACTGCTCGAGCGCGACGACGATGCCGCCGACCCCGACGCCGAAGACGCGGCCGCTGATCGCGACCGTGCGGCTCCAGGTCGTCAGCGCCGGGAAAACGCTGAGCGTGACGCTGCTCGGTGCCCGCGCCGTGACGAAGCTCGTGCGGGCGCTGCGCCTGACGCCGGCGGCGTTCGAAGCGACCACGCGCCAGTAGATGCGCCGGCGGGCCGGCAGGCCTTCCAGCACGAGCGACACCGGCACGCCGGCATCGCCCGCCGGCAGCGTCTGGTTGGGCGTGCGGTTGCCGAGGTTCGTCGACGCGCCCCATTCGACGTGCCACGTGGTCGCGGCGCGGTTCGGGTCGATCACGGCCGACACGCGCGCGGACGTCGCCGTCACCTCGCTCGCGCGCAGGCCGGAGATCGCCGGCGGCGCCGGGTTGGCCGGCGCGGCGGTCGTCTTGAACGTGTGGTCCGCACCGGCGACGCCGTCCGCGACCAGCCGGAAGTGGTAGGTCGTCGACGCGGTCAGGTTCTGCACCGCGGACTGCACGGGGACGGGCTCGTCGCCGGCGCCCGTCGACCCGTCGGCCGTCTTGAGCCCGTACGCCGTCGTCGTGCCGTACTCGAAGAACCAGGTCCTCGCCGTGCCGTTCGGATCGACCGTGCCGTTGAGTGTCGCGGTGGTCTGCCCGACGGGCTCGGCCGGGCCGGTGGTGACGGCGGGCTCCTGCGCCGCGGCGGTCGCGGGCAGCAGGGAGAGTGCGAGGAGCGTGATGAGTATGAGGCGCATGGCATGTCCTCGAACACGGCATGCGCCCCGAAGCTGCGGCGGACGTCCCCGAGGTGTAGGCAAACGGCGTGTGGGTACTGTCCGGGCCGATGCTCCCCGGCTCGGATCTTCCCTGGGAGGCGCCGCTCGGCGCCTTCCCGACCCCGGCGGGCCAGACACGCTTCGCGGTCTGGGCCCCGCGCGCCACGGAGCTCGCGCTCGATCGCGCGGGCGCCCGAGCCGCGCTCGAGCACGCCGGGCACGGCGTGTTCGCGGCGGAGCTGCCCGCCGCCCCCGGGAGCGACTACGCCTACCTCGTCGACGGCGAGCGGCTGCCCGACCCGTGCTCGCGCTGGCAGCCCGAGGGCCTGCGCGGACCCTCGCGCGTGCTCGACACCGGGCTGTTCGGCTGGACCGACGAAGGCTTCCGGGCGCCGTCGCTGCGCGACCTCGTGCTCTACGAGCTGCATATCGGCACGTTCACCCCCGAGGGCACGTTCGAGGCGGCGATCCCGCATCTGCGCGGGCTGCGCGAGCTCGGCGTCACCGCGATCGAGCTGATGCCCGTCGCCGAGTTCCCCGGTCGCCACGGCTGGGGCTACGACGGCGTCTACATCTCGGCCGCCCATTCGGCCTACGGCGGCCCGCTCGCGCTGCAGCGGCTCGTCGACGCCGCCCACGCCGAGGGGCTCGCGGTGATCCTCGACGTCGTCCACAACCACCTCGGCGCGTCGGGCGTGCAGGCGATGGAGGCCTTCGGCCCGTATCTGACCGAGAAGCACTCGACTCCCTGGGGCAAGGCGATCAACCTCGACGACGCCCAGTCGGACCCCGTGCGGGAGTGGATCCTGCAGTCGGCCGAGCGCTGGATCCGCGACTTCCATGTCGACGGCCTGCGGCTGGACGCGGTGCATGCGCTGCGCGACTCCAACCCCGAGCACATCGTGGCGGCGATCGCCCGGCGCGTGCACGCGGTGAACCCGCACGCGCTCGTGATCGCCGAGTCCGGCATGAACGACCCGAAGGTGATGCGGCCCGACGGGTGGGGCTGCGACGCGGCCTGGGCCGACGACTTCCATCACGCGCTCCACGTCGCGCTGACGGGCGAGACCGACGGCTGGTACGCGGAGTTCGCCGACATCGGCACGCTGGTCAAGGCGTTCGGCCGCCCGCACGTGCACGACGGCACGTACTCGAGCTTCCGCTCCCGCCGCTTCGGCGCGCCGGCGGACGACATCGCGCCCGAGCGCTTCGTCGTCTTCTCCTCCAACCACGACCAGGTCGGCAACCGCGCCTTCGGCGACCGTCCCGCGGCCGCGACGCGGCCGCTCGCCGCGCTGCTGACGTGTCTGGCACCGTTCACGCCGATGCTCTTCCAGGGCGAGGAATACGGCGAGCGCGCGCCGTTCCAGTTCTTCAGCGACCACATCGACGCGGAGATCGCCACGGCGACGCGCGAGGGCAGGCGGCACGAGTTCGCCGCGTTCGCGTCGTTCGAGCGCGAGGTGCCCGATCCTCAGGACCCGCAGACGTTCGAGCGCTCGAAGCTGACGCGCGAGGGCGAGCCCGACGGCCTGCGCGAGCTCTACGCGGCCGCGCTGGCGCTGCGGGCCGAGCTGGCCGGCGAGGAGGCGCAGGCGGAGGCGGACGGACGCCGGCTCACGGTGCGCCGAGGCCCCTTGCGGATGCTCGCCAACTTCTCGGACGAGCCGTGGCCGCTGGACGGTGAGCCGGTGCTGACGGCCGGGGAGGTCCGCGACGGCGCGCTCGCGCCGCTTGCCGGGGCGGTGATCCGGTGAGGGAGATCTGGCCCGGCCGGCCGTTCCCGCTCGGCGCCACCTGGGACGGCGGCGGCACGAACTTCGCGCTGTTCTCCGAGAACGCCACGCGCGTCCAGCTCTGCCTGTTCGACGCGGACGGCGCCGAGGAGCAGATCGAGCTCCAGGAGCGGACCGCGTTCAACTGGCACGGCTACCTGCCGTTCGTCGGCCCGGGCCAGCGCTACGGCTACCGCGTCCACGGGCCATACGCGCCGGCGGAGGGGCACCGGTTCAACCCCTGCAAGCTGCTGCTCGACCCCTACGCCAAGTCGATCGAAGGCCCGATCCGCTTCGACGCCGGCAACGTGCTGCCCTACGTGCCGTCCGGCGACGAGGACGCCGACCTCGAGGCCGACGACGAGGACGACGCCGAGGCGATGCCGAAGTGCGTCGTGATCGATCCGCGCTTCGACTGGGAGGGCGACCGGCCGCTGCGCACGCCGTGGAACCAGACCGTGATCTACGAGGCCCACGTCAAGGGCTTCACGAAGCAGCGCGCGGGCGTGCGCGAGGACCTGCGCGGAACCTACGCGGGCCTCGCGGCCGACGACTCCGTCGCCTACCTCAAGTCGCTCGGCATCACCGCCGTCGAGCTGCTGCCGGTGCACCACATCGCCGACGAGGACTTCCTGCACCACAAGGGGCTCACGAACTACTGGGGCTACTCGTCGATCGGCTACTTCGCTCCCCACTCCGCGTACGCCGCGACGGGCGACCGCGGCCAGGAGGTGCGCGAGTTCAAGGGCATGGTCAAGTCGCTCCACCGCGCCGGCATCGAGGTGATCCTCGACGTCGTCTACAACCACACCGCGGAGGGCAACCACCTCGGCCCGATGCTGTGCTTCAAGGGCGTGGACAACAAGTCCTACTACCGCCTCATGCCCGAGGACGCGCGCCTCTACATGGACTTCACGGGCACCGGCAACTCGCTCAACGTCGTGCACCCGAGCGTCCTGCGGCTGATCATGGACTCGCTGCGCTACTGGGTGACCGAGTGCCACGTCGACGGCTTCCGCTTCGACCTCGCCTCGGCGCTGGCGCGCGAGCTCTACGACGTCGACCGGCTGTCGGCCTTCTTCGACGTGATCCACCAGGACCCGATCCTCTCCCAGGTCAAGCTGATCGCCGAGCCCTGGGACGTCGGGCCGGGTGGCTACCAGGTCGGCAACTTCCCCGTGCTGTGGTCGGAGTGGAACGGCATCTACCGCGACGTGATGCGCGACTTCTGGCGCGGCGAGGCCAACGGCAGCGAGTTCGCGCGCCGGCTGACCGGATCCAGCGACCTCTACCAGGGCGACGGCCGCGCGCCGTTCGCGTCGGTCAACTTCATCACCGCCCATGACGGCTTCACGCTGCGCGATCTCGTCTCCTACAACGAGAAGCACAACGAGGCCAACCAGGAGGGCAACCGCGACGGCACCGACGACAACCGGTCGTGGAACTGCGGCGTCGAGGGCGACACCGACGATCCGGAGATCAACGCGCTGCGCGAGCGCCAGCAGCGCAACTTCCTCGCGACGCTGCTGCTCTCCCAGGGCGCTCCGATGCTGCTCGGCGGCGACGAGATCGCGCGCACCCAGGGTGGCAACAACAACGGCTGGTGCCAGGACAACGAGATCTCGTGGTTCGACTGGGAGCTCGACGAGCGCGCGCTGCGCCAGCACGAGTTCGCGCAGCGGCTGATCGCGCTGCGCCGCGCGCACCCGGTGTTCCACCGGCGCGATTTCCTGACCGGCGAGGACCGCTCCGGCTCGGGCCTGCCCGACGCCTGGTGGTTCCGCCCCGACGGCCGGCGGATGACGCAGGCCGATTGGAACGCGCGCGCGCAGCACATCGGGTTGTTCCTCAACGGCGAGGGGATCACCGAGCCCGGTCCCGGCGGCGAGCACGTCGAGGACGACTCGTTCCTGCTGCTCTTCAACGCTTCGCCGGATGACACCGCGTTCAACCTGCCCAGCCGGCGCTTCGGCAGGCAGTGGTCGCTGGTCTTCGACACGTTCGATCCCGGCGCGGCCGCCGGCTCGCGGATCGTCGACGCGCGCGGCGAGCTGGTGATCGCGGCGCGCTCGCTGGCGCTGCTGCGGCGGGTCGACTGAGGTGGCCGGCTTCCGCGCGACCTACCGGCTCCAGCTCGGCGGGGAGCTGGACTTCGCGGCCGCCTCCGAGCTCGTCCCGTACCTGAGCGAGCTCGGCATCTCGCACCTCTACCTCTCGCCGGCGTTCGCCGCCCGCGCAGGCTCGACGCACGGCTACGACGTGACCGACCCGACGCGCATCTCGAACGCGCTCGGCGGCGAGGAGGGCTTCCGCGCGCTCGCGGCGGCCGCGCGCGCGGCCGGGCTGGGGATCGTGCTCGACATCGTCCCGAACCACATGGCCACCGACGGCGCCAACCCGTACTGGGCCGACGAACAGCGGCGGACGAAATTCTTCGACCTCGATGCCGAGACCGGACGGCACCGGCGCTTCTTCGACATCGACCACCTCGCCGGCGTGCGCCAGGAGGACCCGGAGGTGTTCGCCGAGACGCACCGGCTGGCGCTCCGGCTCGTCGGCGAAGGGCTCGTCGACGGGCTGCGCGTCGACCACCCCGACGGGCTCGCCGACCCGGCCGGGTATCTCGAGCGCCTGCGCGACGGCGGCGTCGAGCACGTCTGGGTGGAGAAGATCCTCGATCCCGGCGAGCAGCTGCGCGACTGGCCGGTCGAGGGCACGGTCGGCTACGAGTTCCTCAACGACGTCTGCGCGCTGTTCGTCGACCCCGCCGGCGAGGCCGCGCTCACGCGACTCTGGACGGAGCTGTGCGGTGACGCGCGCCCGTTCGGCGAGTGGGCGGCCGAGGCCAAGCTCGAGCAGGCGCGCACGACCTTCGCCCCCGACGTCGAGTGGCTGCGGCGGCTCTGGCCCGGCGTCGAGGGCCTGGAGGACGCGCTCGCCGCGCTGCCGGTCTATCGCACCTACATCCGCGGCCTGCCCGCGCGCGAGGACCTGCACGTGCTCGCCGAGGCGGGCCTGACGGAGTGGCTCGCGCAGGCGCCGCCGCCGTTCCTGCAGCGCTTCCAGCAGCTGACGCCGCCGATCATGGCGAAGGGGGTCGAGGACACCGCGTTCTACCGCTACGCGCGACTGCTCGCGCTCTGCGACGTCGGCGGCGATCCGAGCCGCTTCTCGATCGGCGTCGAGGACTTCCACGCCGGTAATGCGGAGCGCGCGGCGCGCTTTCCGCGTCACCTGCTGTCGAGCCAGACGCACGACACCAAGCGCTCGGGCGACGTGCGCGCGCGGATCGGCGCGCTCGCCGGCATGGCCGAGGAATGGGCCGCGGCCGTGCGGCGCTGGCGCGAGCTGTGCGCGCCGTTGCGCTTCGCCGGGGCGCCCGACGCCGTCGAGGAGTACACGATCTTCCAGACGCTCGCCGGCGCGTGGCCGATCGAGCCCGAGCGGCTCTTCGCGTACATGTGCAAGGCGTTGCGCGAGGCCAAGCGCAACACGAGCTGGGTCGGTCCGGATGCCGGCTGGGAGGAGCGGGTGCTCGCCTACTGCCGCGCGCTCTACGACCACGCTGAGTTCCGCGCCGACTTCGAGCCGTTCGCGGCGCGCGTCGCCGCGGCGGGCGAGCTGCACGCGCTGCGCCAGACCGCGCTCAAGCTGACCGTCCCCGGCATCCCCGACATCTACCAGGGCGACGAGCTCGTGGCGCTCTCGCTCGTCGACCCCGACAACCGCCGCCCGGTCGACTGGGCGCGCCGGCGCGAGCTGCTCGCCGCGCTGCGCGACGGAGCCGCGCCGGACGGGCCCGACGCGCGCAAGCTGTGGCTCATCCGCGCGCTGCTCGCGCTGCGCGCGCGGCGGCCCGGCGCGTTCGCCGGCGCTTACACGCCGCTCGACGCGGGCGCGGACGCGGTGGCGTTCCTGCGCGGCGACGAGGTCGCGGTCGCGCTGCCGCTGCGCGCGGGCGGCTTCGAGCTGCCCTCGCTGCCGCCGGGCGACTGGCGCGCCGTCTTCGACCCGGAGCTGCTGCCCGGGGCGGAGATCCACGTGCTCGAGCGCGGATAACTTCACACACGGGCCGCTCGCGCCCGACTAGGCTCGCGCAATGCTCAGGTTCCTGGTCGTTGCAGTTCTCGCCTTCCTCACCGTGGCTCCGGCCGCGTCCGCGCAGTGCACGATCACGTTTCCCGGTTGCGATGCGACGCTGGTGGCGGGCGACGGCCAGGAGGGCGAGGGCGGCTACGGCGACAACGGGCCGGCGACCGAGGCGCGCTTCGGCTTCGTCGCAGGCCTCGACCTGGGCCCCGACGGCTCGCTCTGGATCGCCGACCGCGACGACGGCCGGATCCGGAAGGTCTCCCCCGGCGGCACGATCTCGACCGTGCGCGACGCGGACATCACGGGGCCGACGGGCGTCGTCGGGTTCGGCGAGGGCTTCGCGGCCACCGACCCCGCCGAGGACGAGGTGTCCCGGTTCAACCCGATCAGCACGCTCGGCTTCGTGACGCTGGAAGAGAGTCAGATGGTCGCGGACATCGACGCCTCGGACATCGAACGGACCAGCGACAACACGGCCTACTTCGTCGCCGATCCCGGCGGCGACCGCGTGCTGCTCGTCCGCTTCAACGACTTCACTCACCACTGGGACGTCGGCACCGCCGCGGACGGCATCGACGAGCCGACCGGCATCGACGCCTGGCCGGGCGCGGGCCAGCTGATCGCGAGTCAGGGGACCGACGGCGACGACGACTGCCGCATCCGCAAGGACACACCCAACAGCGCGATCCACGTGATCGCCAACGCTCAGGGCTTCTGCGCCGCGAGCGTCTCGTTCACGCAGCCCGCGCCGGGTGACGGCGGGCCTGCCATCGACGCGTGGCTGAACGATCCGAGCGACGTCGAGGTCACGCCGGACGGCGGCTACGTCATCGCCGAGGCGTTCCGGCTGCGCCGCGTGGGGCCCGACGGGATCATCTCGACGATCTACGCCAGCGGCACCGGCATCTCCGACTCCCCCGGCTCCCCGGTACGCGGGCTCGACATCACGTCCGACGGCGACGTGATCTTCGGGGTCGGCGGCCGGCAGATCCTGCGGCTCGACACGAACTACGCCCCGCCGCCCGCCACGCCGCAGAACCCGAACCCGGTGCCCCCGCAGCCCGCGCTGCCGCTCCCTGGGCCGGAGCCGGTCGCGAGCGTCCTGACCGCATCGCTCGGCAAGGCCGCCTACAAGCTGCACAAGGGCAAGAAGCTGCGGCTCAAGTTCCAGGCGAGCGAAGCCGGGAAGTACCGGCTCGACATCCTGCGCCGGGCCAAGCGCGTCAAGCGCGCGAGGGGACCGGTGGATGCGGGGGAGAACGCGATCGCGATCCGCCTGAAGAAGCTCAAGCCGGGTCGCTACAAGCTTGCCCTCACCGTCACGGGCGTGTCCGGGGCCGCGGCGAAGGACACCGCCAGGCTCAGGCTCAAGCGCTAACGCACCGTCACGCGCAGCCGCTCGACCTCGTTGTTGACGAATCCCATGACGTTCCAGGGCGGCTCGACCGGCTGGACGTTGCCGGCGGCATCGGTCGCGCGCGAGCAGATCACATGGCGCCCGGGGGCCGGGGCCTCCCAGGCGTAGGACCAGCCGCGCCACGCGCGCTCGCCGGCCTGCTCGCCGAGCTCGGCGTCCGCCCACGTGGCGCCGCCGTCGACGCTCACCTCGACGCGCACGACAGGGGCCCAGCCGGACCAGGCGCGACCCTCCAGCAGGCACGGCGCGGCGTCGATGAAGCGTTCGCGCGAGAGGAACTCGGGGATCCCGGGCGGGATCGTCAGCGAGCGCGGCAGGATGCGCGTGACCGGCACGCCCTCGTCGCCGGCCGCGTCGTAGATCCGGTAGGCGACCTTGTTCTGGTAGCCCTCGAAGGGCTCGGTCAGCGCCGTGATCGCGGCCAGCCACTTCACGTGCGCCATCCCGTACCAGCCGGCGATCACGAGCCGCAGCGGCGCCCCGTGCTGCGGCGGCAGCGGGCGGCCGTTGACCGCGTAGACCAGCAGCGCGTCCGGCCCCAGCGCCTCGGCGCGCGGGAGGCTCCGCTCGTAGGTCTGCTCGACGCCGCCCTCGATGCCGCGGTCCGAGCCGGTGAAGAGCACCTCGACCGCGTCGTCGCGCAGGCCGGCCTCGGCGAGCAGCGGGCCGAGCGCGACGCCGGTCCACTCGGCCGTGCCGACCGCCTCGGTCAGCCAGGGCTGGCTCACCGGGCGCGGCGCCAGGCGCGCGCGGCCGTTGCCCGCGCACTCGAGCGTCACGGGCACGGTCAGCGCCTCTCGCTCGCGCAGCTGCGCGAGTGAGAGCGAGAGCGGCCGTTCGACGCTGCCACCGATCTCCAGCCGCCAGGTCTCGGGATCGACCGCCGGGATGTCGTAGTGCGTCAGCAGGTAGTGCAGCCCGACCGGCGTCACGGGATAGCGCAGCGCCTCCAGCGGCATCGCGTGGTTGCGGGCCGAGAGCTGCAGCTCCTCGAGCGTGACGTCGCCGACGGGGGTGGCGGCCGGTGCGTCCATGGCGGCGATCCTAGCCCGCGCCGCTACTGACGGCCATCACGAATTCGACTTGGTCGCGGGGCGGGGCCGGCGGAGGATGACCGCATGACGCAGACACAGACGATCCCCACCGTCACCGACGAGGGCTTCGCCGCCGCGGTGCTCGAGTCCGACCTGCCGGTGCTGGTCGACTTCACCGCCGCCTGGTGCCCGCCCTGCCGCGTGATGAAGCCGGTCCTGGCCGAGCTGGCCGCCGAGCGCGCCGACCTGCGGGTCGTGCAGCTCGACGTCGACGCGCACCAGCGGACCGCGGCGGAGCACTCCGTGCTCTCGATGCCGACGTTCATCGTGTTCCGCGGCGGGCAGGAGATCGGCCGGCTCGTCGGCGCCCGCCCGAAGCGCCGGCTGGAGGGCGAGCTCGCGCAGCTGCTCGGCTAGCGCCCGAGATCCTCCAGCAGCACGTCGCGCAGCAGCCGGCCGGCCGCGGTCTCGCGCCCTGCCGGCACCAGTAGCGCGACGCGGTGGCGCGGGGCGGGCTCGGCCAGCGCGGCGGCGACGACCTCCGGCCCGGGCTGCTCGAGCCATGAGGCGGGCACGATGCTGACGCCGAGCCCGGCGTGCGCGAGGAAGCGCACCGTGCCGGGATCGGAGACCTCGAACAGCGGCACCGGGCTGAAGCCGGCCGCCTGGCACGCGGCCATCACGGTCTCCCGCAGCGCCGTTCCCGGCTCGGCGAGGATGAACGGCCGCCCGCGCAACTCGCCGATCTCGACACCGCCTGCCGCCGCCGGAGCGTCCCCGGGCGCCAGCAGCACGCGCAGCGGATGCTCCGCGAGCGGCGACGCCTCGACGCCAGCCGGCGCCGGGCCGTTCAGGCTCGCGATGCCGACGTCGGCGGCTCCGCTCGCCACGAGCGCCGCGATCTCCGTCGCCGGTGCGTGGCGCAGCGCGATCTGGAGCCCGGGATGCGCGCGATGGAACGCGGCCAGCGCAGCCGGCAGCCCTGGCGTGTCCATCGTCGTCGCCGCGACGCGCACGCGCCCGCGCGTCGCGCCCGCGTGCCGGTCCAGCGCCGCCCGGGCATGCGAGACCTCGGCCAGGATCGCCTCGGCGCGCGGCAAGAGCTCCTCGCCCGCGGGCGTCAGCTCGGCGCCGCGCGGGGTGCGCCGCAGCAGCTCGACGCCGAGCTCCGCCTCCAGCCGCCGCACCTGCTGGGAGAGCGCGGACTGCGTGACCCAGAGCTCGTCGGCCGCGCGCGTGAACTGCCCGTGCCGGGCGACGGCGACGAAGTACTCGAGTCGGCGCAGCTCCACCGGTCAGCGCGCGGTCCAGCCCGCGTCCATCACGAACGGGGCGCCGGTGAACGCCGAGCCGCCGGGGCCGAGCAGGAACAGCACCGCCTGCGCGATCTCGTCGGGCTCGAGCAGCCGCTTGACGGCGTGCGGGGCGAGGATCACCTGCTGGAGCACCTCGTCCTCGGAGAGGCCGTGCGCCCGGGCCTGGTCGGCGATCTGGCCCTCGACGAGCGGCGTGCGCACGAAGCCGGGGCACAGCGCGGTCGCGCTGATCCCGTGCTCGGCGCCCTCGAGCGCGAGCGTCTTGACCAGCCCGAGCACGCCGTGCTTCGCGGACACGTAGCCGGCCTTGAACGGAGACGCGACCAGCCCGTGCGCGGACGCGATCGCGAGGAAGCGCCCGTCGCCGCTCGCCGACAGCGCGGGCCAGGCGTAGCGCGCGAGCAGGAACGGGCTCGTCAGCAGCAGCGCGAGCAGCGCGTCCCAGCGGTCCTCGTCGAACTCCGCGATCGGCGCGACGTGCTGGAAGCCGGCGTTGGCGACGATCGTGTCGAGCCCGCCGAAGGACTCCACGGCGCGCTCCACGGCGGCCCGGTTGCCGGCGCGCGTCGTCAGGTCGGCCTCGAACGGCTCGCCCGGCCCGTCCGGGTCGGGCTCGCGGTCGACGGACAGCACCTGCGCGCCTGACTGCACGAGCGCCGCGGCGACGGCTCGGCCGATGCCGCTCGCCGCGCCGGTGACGATCGCCTGCCTGCTCACGTGCCCGGACCCTACCGGTAGTGTCAGGCCTCGCCGTGAGCGCGCTGCGGGTCCTGATCCTGAGCTGGGAGTACCCGCCGATCGTCGAGGGCGGACTCGCGCGCCACGTGCGCAAGCTCTCCGAGCAGCTCGTGCGCGACGGCATCGAGGTCCACGTGCTCACGCGCGGTGATCGGTTTCGCCTGCCAGGCGAGCCGCTCGTTCCTCGCGCTCGCCTTCGGCGACGTTACGTCACCGAAGAGGATCGCCACGGCGTGATCGTGCACCGCGTGCGCGAGCCCGACTTCCCGCGCGGCGACGTCGACGCGTTCATCGCCTGGGTCGAGCACATGAACGAGGACATGCGCGCTGCCGGCATGGAGCTGGGCGGCGGCTTCGACCTCGTCCACTCGCACGACTGGCTCGTCGCCGCCGCCGCGCGCAGGCTTGCGCGCCGCTGGAAGCTGCCGTGGCTCGTGACCGTGCACGCGACGGAGTTCGGCCGCCATCAGGGTTGGGTGGGGAAGCACCCGCAATCGCACATCCACGCGGTCGAGAAGCGGATGGTGCGCGCCGCCGACGGCGTGATCACGTGCTCGGCGTACATGCGCGAGCACGTCGCGGGCGCCTTCGGCATCGCCGCGGACGGGGTGTCGGTGATCCCGAACGGGATCGACCCGACCGACCTGCAGCCGGTCTCGGATCTCCCGCGGCTGCGCGCCCAGTTCGCGGCGCCCGGCGAGAAGCTCGTGCTGCTGGTCGGGCGGCTCGTCTACGAGAAGGGCTTCCACCTGGCGCTCGATGCGCTGCCGGGGCTGATCGAGCGGCTCGGCGGCGTGCGCTTCCTCGTCGCCGGCTCGGGGACCGCCGAGGCCGAGCTCAAGGAGCAGGCGCGCAAGCTCGGCCTGATGGAGCACGGGACGTTCATCGGCTGGACCGGCGACGACGTGCTCCACTCGCTCTACCGCATCGCCGATCTCTGCCTCGTGCCGTCGATCTACGAGCCGTTCGGGCTCGTCGCGCTGGAGGCGATGGCCTCCGGCTGCCCCTGCATCGTCGCCGACACCGGCGGGCTGCGCGAGGTCGTGCCGGGCGGCCGGCGCGTCGGCCTGCGCTTCCGTGCCCGCGACTCGGCGTCGCTCGCCCGCATGGCGGAGAAGCTGCTGACCGACGACGCGCTGCGCGACCGCCTGGTGGCGCAGGCACGCGAGCACGTGCTCCAGTTCGACTGGGCCGACGTGGCGCGCCAGACCGAGACGGTCTACGAGGAGCTCCGCGGCGCCCGCGTCTGAACCTGAACGGGGGCTGGCACCGTTTACCCAAAGAGGGGCTGGCACCGTTCAGGTCGCGATCACGGCGTGCGGTTCCACGGTGCCGTCGACGACCGCGTAGGAGCCGACCACCGCGCCGGTTCCCACGCGCGCGCCTGTCAGGGCGACGGAGTGAGCGGCCAGGCGGGCGCGGTCCGCGAGCCGCGCGTCTCCCTCCACGCGCGCCCAGTCGCCGACCACGCACTCGCGCCCGACGGTCACCGCGCCCGCGAGCACGCAGCGCTCGCCCAGCGCCGAGCCGGCGCCGACGGTCAGCTCGCCGCCGCGCGCCTCGAGCCGCGCGCCGTCGCAGATCGCGACCTCGTCGCCCAGCACCAGACGCGCCCCGCGCGCGGCGCGCAGCTCGACGCCGCGGCCCAGCCGCACCCCGGCGCCGATCTGGACGCGCGGGCGGCGGCGCGCGCGCCAGGCCCGCCACGACGCGCGCGGCGGCACGACCGCATCCGCGCCGACCGTCTCCATGGCGTGAAACCTAGCCGTCCGACCGATATCCGCAAACGGCCCTAAGATCCGCGACGCAGCTGCCGACACCAGGGGGAATGGCCGAGGTGCGCAAGAAGAAGAAGCGGCGCAAGAAGCGCTGCCGCAAGGTCAAGCGCACCCGGATCGTCAACGGCCGCCGCAAGGTCGTCAAGGTACGCAAGTGCCGCCCGCGGCGGCGCAAGAAGCCAGTCCTCGCTCCGACCGGCACGCACCCGCCCGCGGCAGTCGTCGCGCCGCCGCCGGCCGGCGCGTCGCCACCGCCGCCGACGTCGCCGCCGCCCTCGCGGCTGAAGACGATCGCGTCGCCGATCGGCGTCTACGCCGGCACGTTCGGCCGTGCGCAGGCGGAGCGGCTGGCATGGCGCGCCGGCTGCGGCCCGCGCCCGGGCCAGGTCGAGGCGCTCGCCGCGCTCGACCTCGAGGCCGCCGTCATGCAGTTCACGCGGCCGTCGGGCGTGGCGCCGCTGGACGGCCCCGGGCCGACCGTCGACGGCCAGCCGCTCGACGTGTTCGAGACCTGGTACGGCGACACGCTGTACTGGTTCGACCGCCTCGTGCGCTCCCGCCACCAGCTCGTCGAGCGGCTCGCGCTCGTCTTCCACGACTGGTGGGCGACCTCGAGCGACGCCGTCGGCTCGTCGGAGTTCATGCTCGAGCAGACCAACGTCTTCCGCACGCACGGGCTCGGCTCGTTCGCCGACATGGTCCGCGCCGTCACCACCGGCAGGGCGATGCTCGTGTTCCTCGACGGGATCTCCAACCGCCGCTACGCGATCAACGAGAACTACGGCCGCGAGCTGATGGAGCTGTTCACGCTCGGCGCCGACCGCGGGGCCTATACGGAGACCGACGTGCGCGAGCTGGCCAAGTCGCTCAGCGGCTGGGACGCCGACTGGGTCGACGACACCGGCCTCACGAACTTCCGCTGGAACGAGCTCGACCGCTGGGACCCGAGCGTCAAGACCGTCTTCGGCCAGTCCGGCCGCTTCACGTGGGAGGACGCCTGCCGCCTCGTCGTCACGCACCCGCTGCACCCGTCGTTCTTCGTGGCGAAGCTCTGGAGCTACTTCATCCCCGAGCCGCCGTCCGCCGACGTCGCCGCCAAGCTCGAGGCCGCCTATCGCGACTCGGGCTTCCAGATCCGGCCGATCGTCGAGGCGATCCTCTGCTCGCCCGAGTTCTACGAGGGTCCGCGCATGATCAAGCCGCCCGCCGTGTTCACCGCCGGGATGCTGCGCGCTCGCGAGCTGCCGATCGACGACGAGCGCTGGGTCTGGCTCACCGACGGCGCGGGCCAGCGCCTCTACTACCCGCCCGACGTCTCGGGCTGGGACGACAAGCGCTGGCTCGACACGAACACGATGCGCGCGCGCTGGGAGATCGTCAACGAGGCCCTGCGCGGTCAGAGCATCACGTGGGAGACGTGGGACAGCTACCCCGCCGAGAGCGCCGACGAAGCGGTCGCCAAGGCGCGCGCGTTCTGGCTCGATCCGCTGCTGACCGACGAGACGGTCGCCTCGCTGCGCGACTTCGCGGCGACGTCCATACCCGCGACCGCGAACGCGAACCTGCGCGCGCAGCGCCAGAACGCGCTGCGCCAGCTGATCGCGGCCAGCCCCGACTACCAGACCTGCTGAGGAGCCGAGGATGACCGCCTGCCACTGCAAGGACTTCTCTCGCTCCGCGCTCCTGCGAAGCGGGATGGCGCAGGCCGGCGCGGGCCTGCGCCCGATCGAGTCCGGCATGCCGACCCCGGCCGGGACCGGGCTCTCGCGGCGCGCGTTCATGGCGCGCAGCGGCGGCCTCGCGCTCGCCGTCTTCGGCGGCGGCGCGCTGCGTCCCGCAGCCTGGGAGGAGGGCATCGCGGCCGCGGCCGCCGCCGGTCCGCAGCCCGTGCTCGTCTCGATCTTCATGTCCGGCGGGGTCGACTCGCTCTCGATGCTGGCGCCGATCGGCGACGCGAGCTACGCGGCGCTGCGCCCGACGCTCGGCCTGCCCGACAGCGGCGTGCCCGAGGACATCTTCACCGAGGACACCCGGCTGCACTGGCATCCAGCGCTCGCCCCGATTCGCGATCTGCATCGCGCCGGCATGGTGAGCGTGATCCCGGCGGTCGGCTACGACGATCCCAACCAGTCGCACTTCACCTCGCGCCACTACTGGGAGGTCGGCGAGATCAACCCGCTCGGCCGCGTCGGCTGGATGGGCCGCTATCTCGACCGCGTCGGCTCGCCCGACAACCCGCTCCAGGGCCTCTCGCTCGACTACAACCTCGCGCCCGGCCTGGCCGCCGGCTCGGTTCCGGTCGCGGCCGTCGCGACGCCCGAGAGCTACCGGCTGTGGACGCGCGACGTCTGGCACACCGATCTCAACACGCGCCTGAACCAGCGCTTCGGAGCGCTCGGCGGGCTCGCGACCGGCGACGGCGAGCTTGCGGTGGCGCGCAACGCGGCGCGCCAGACGATCGCGCTCCAGGACCAGCTGGCCCCGCTCTCGACGCGCAACCCGGCCTGGGAGCCGTCCGTCGGCTACCCGGAGGGCTCGTTCCCGCGCAGGCTTGCCGTGCTGGCCGAGATGCTCGGGATGGGCCTGCCGCTGCGCTGCGTCGCGCTCGACGCCAACGGCGGCTACGACACGCACGACGGCCAGGACGGGACGCTGCCCGGCGAGTTCGACCTGTTCGCGCGCTCGATCGCCGCCTTCCAGGCCGATCTCGCCTCCCGCGGCCTCGCCGATCGCGTCCTGACCCAGGTCTGGAGCGAGTTCGGCCGCCGCGCGGAGGAGAACGGCGGCGGCACCGACCACGGCGCCGGCGGCATGTCGCTGCTGATCGGCGCGCGCGCGAAGGGAACGATGGTCGGCGAGTTCCCGGGTCTCGGATCGCTCGATCCCGACGGCAACCTGCGCCACACCGTCGACTTCCGCCATGTCTACAAGCACGTCGTGCAGGACTGGCTCGGTGTCGACGCGACGGGCATCGTGCCGGACGCCGCGAAGTTCTCGACGCCGCTGGCCCTGATCCGCTGATGCGCCGGCTCGCCCTCGCAGTGGCGGCCGCCGTGGCACTCGCCGGGGTGACGGGCGCAGCCGACGCGCGGCCGCGCAAGAAGCCGCGCAAGGCGTTGCGCGGCCACGTGACCGCCAAGCGGGCGGGGCTCGCCGGCCCGGTCTTCTTCGGCGGGCTGCCGGGCACCGGATCGCCGGTTCCACCCCAGCCTCCCGTCGCTCCGGGACCCGCCCCGGGCACCGATCCGCAGCCGCCGCCCCCGCCGCCGCTGCCGTCCGGTAGCGGCCGCGCCGTCCAGGCACGGACCGACGACAGCACGCCGTCACAGCTGCGGCTCATCCTCTCGCGCGCGTCTGTGCTCCCCGGCGATGTCAAGGTCGAGTTCAACAACTCGTTCGCCGACGATCCGCATGACCTGCTGGCCGAGCGGGTGGACGGCACCGGCCCGAGCTACGCGTTCGACGAGCTCGGACCGGGCGAGGTCCAGAGCCGCACCCTGGCGCTCGACGCCGGGAAATGGCGGCTGCTCTGCACGATCCCGACGCACGCAGAGCGCGGGATGACGGCCACGCTGACGGTCGCCGAGTAGTCCGTCGGCCCGCCCGGCTAGCCTGCGACGCCGCTCGTAGGACCCGTTTCGCCGAAAGGATGCTCCCCGCTTGACCCTGCCGTCATGGCCGGCCGATCGACCGCTGCGCGAATGGCAGCAGGCCGCGGCCGACGCCGTCTTCTCCCACCCCTCCGACGCGTTTCTCGCCTCCGCGACGCCGGCCGCCGGCAAGACCACGTTCGGCCTGCACGTCGCGCACCGGATGCTGGCCGAGGGCCGCGTCAGGCGCGTCGCCGTGGTCGCGCCGACCACGCACATCGCACGCCAGTGGGCGGCCGATGCCGCGCGCTACGGGCTCGACCTAGAGCCCAACCGGCCGAACGCGGCAGGGCCGGAGCCGCGCGACCGCCAGGGCGTCGCGGTCACCTACCAGACGGTCGCCGCCGGGCCGGCGGTGCACCGCCGCCGCTGCGCCGAGGCACCGACGCTGCTGATCGCCGACGAGCCCCACCACATGGGCGAGCACGCCGCCTGGGGCCGCAGCACGGTCGCGGCCTTCGAACGCGCCCGCTTCCGGCTGCTGCTGTCGGGCACCCCGTTCCGCACCGACGACACGCCGATCCCCTGGGTGAGCTACGACGCCGACGGCTTCTCCGCGCCCGACTTCGCCTACGGCTACACCGACGCGCTGCTCGATCGCGTCTGCCGGCCGGTCACGTTCCACCTCAACGACGGCGACATGGAGTGGATGTCGGACGGCCGCCGCCGCGCTGCCGACTTCACTGTCGGCCTGCCCGCGGCGGAGGCCGCGCGCCGGCTGCGGACCGCGCTCGACCCCGCCGGCGACTGGATCGCGCACGTCCTGCGCGATGCCGTCGTGCGCCTGGAGCGCGTGCGCGCCGGCGCCCATCCCGACGCCGGCGGGCTCGTGGTCGCCGCCGACAAGGAGCACGCCGAGGCGCTGGCCGAGCGGCTCGCGCACGTCGCCGGCGAGCGGCCCGAGGTCGTGACGAGCGACGCGCCCGACGCGTCGGCGCGCATCGCGCGCTTCGCCGCCGGCAGCGGCACCTGGCTGGTGTCGGTGCTGATGGTCTCCGAGGGCGTCGACATCCCGCGGCTGCGCGTCGGGGTCTACGCGACGAGCGCCCGCACGGAGCTGTTCTTCCGCCAGGTCGTCGGCCGCTTCACGCGCCGCACGCCGGTCCCGCGCGAGCAGATGAGCCACGTCTACCTGCCCGCGGACCCGACGCTCAAGCGGCTCGCCGCCCAGGTCGAGGAGGAGCGCCGCCATGCGCTCGCGCTCGCGCCCGCGGGGGAGCTGACCGACGAGCAGCCCGAGCGCCTCCGGTCAGAGCCCGGCGACGCGTTCCGCGCGCTCTCGTCGAGCGCGCACGGCGAGGCCGAGATGCTCCGGACCACGGAGCCGGGGGAGATGCTGTCGCTGTTCGCCGCCGGCCCGCAGCCGTCGCCCGCGCTCGCCGCCTTCACGACGGCCGCACCGGCCCCGCGCTCGGCCGAGGAATCCGCGCACGAGCGTCGCGAGCGCCTGCGCGACGAGCGTCGCGCACTCGTCTCCGCGCTCTCGCGGCTGACCGGCGAGCAGCACCGGGTGATCCACGCGCGCGTGAATCGGGACACGGGCGCGGGCTCGGTGACCGCCGCGTCGGTGGCCCAGCTCGAGCGCGGCAACGCGCTGCTCGAGCGCGAGGCGGCGCGAAGGCGCTAGGCCGGTCAGTTCGCGGTCCACCTCGGTCGTTGCCGGTTTCCGTCGCGATCGAAGGGGTAGCGACGCCGCATGGGAGGGCGCCTTGGACTGGCGGGGATCGTCGCGTTCTTCGCGGCGGCGTTCTGCGCGCTGCTCGCCCCGGCGGCGCCCGCGCGGGGGCCGGCGGCGCATGTCTGGGTCACCACGCCCGACGGCACGCAGCGGCTGAGCGACCGCGGGTCGGTGGAGTTCCAGGCCGGCGGCTCGCCGAACCTCACGATCACCGTCGACCCGAGCCGGTCCTACCAGACGATGGACGGCTTCGGCGCCTCGATCACGGACTCGTCCGCGCACGTGCTGTCGCGGCTGGACGGCCGGACCCGGCGCGCGACGATGAAGCGCCTGTTCAGCCCGAGCGCGGGCAACGGGCTGTCGTTCCTGCGCCAGCCGATGGGGGCGTCGGACTTCGTCGCGGGCGGCTTCTACACCTACGACGACCTCCCGGCCGGACGCACCGACTACGACATGAGCAAGTTCTCGATTGCGCACGACCGCGAGGAGATCATCCCGCTCCTACGCCAGGCAATCGCGCTCAACCCGCGGCTGAAGGTGATCGGCTCGCCCTGGAGCGCCCCCGCGTGGATGAAGACGAACGGGTCGCTGATCGGCGGCCGGCTGATCGACGACCCGCGGATCTACGCCGCCTACGCGCGCTACTTCGTCAAGTTCGTGCAGGCATACGCGCGCGCCGGCGTCCCCGTCTACGCCGTCACCGTCCAGAACGAGCCACAGAACCGCAACCCGAGCGGCTATCCGGGCATGGACCTGCCGGTGGCGCAGGAGGCGCGTCTGATCGAGGCGCTCGGTCCGGCGTTCCGCGCGGCCGGGCTGGAGACGAAGATCCTCGGCTACGACCACAACTGGGAGACGCATCCCGACGACATCGCGTCGACGCCGCCGGGCGAGGATCCCGAGACGGACTATCCGGCCAAGCTGCTCTCGACCGGCGCGGCGCGCTGGATCGCCGGCACCGCATTCCACTGCTACAGCGGCGACCCGAGCAGCCAGACCGCGCTGCATCACGCCTTCCCGGACAAGGGCATCTGGTTCACCGAGTGCTCCGGCTCGCACGGGCCGACGGACCCGCCGGCCCAGGTCTTCTCCGACACGCTCAAGTGGCACGCGCGCAACCTCGTGCTCGGGGTGACGCGCAACTGGGGCAAGACGGTGGTCAACTGGAACCTCGCGCTCGACCCGTCCGGCGGCCCGCACCGGGGCGGCTGCGACACCTGCACCGGCGTCGTCACCGTCGGTCCCGGCAACACCGTCACCGAGAACGCCGAGTACCACACGCTCGGCCACCTCGCCCGCTTCGTCCGCCCGGGCGCCGAGCGGATCGCGAGCACCTCGTTCGGCACGACCGGCTGGAACGGCCAGATCATGGATGTGGCCTTCCGCAACCCGGACGGCTCGACCGCGCTCGTGGTCCACAACGAGAACGACGATCCGCGCTCGTTCGCCGTCGCGCAGGGCGGCCGCTCATTCGACTACACGCTTCCCGGAGGCGCGCTCGCGACGTTCACCTGGCCGGCTTCGCCGGCGCTCGAGGACGGTCGCGTCCTGCTGGACGCGTACGGCACGACCGCGACCGCGTCGCCGGCCGGCGAAGCCGCCGACGCGGTCGACGACGACGCCACCACGCGCTGGACGACCGGAGCCGCACAGCAGCCGGGCCAGTACCTGCAGGTCGACCTTGGTCGCTCGCAGAGCGTGCGCCGCGTCGTGCTCGACACCGGCGTCGATGCCGGCGATTACCCGCACGGCTACGCGCTCTTCACCAGCGCCGACGGCGAGCACTGGAGCGCTTCGCCCGTGGCCACCGGGGCCGGCAGCGGCCAGCTGACCACGATCGACATCCTCGCGACGAAGACGCGCTTCCTGCGCGTCGTCCAGACCGCGACCGCGCCGCAGTGGTGGTCGGTCGCAGACCTGCGCGTCTACCGCTGAGCTCGCGCCGAGTGGCGAGTTAGCCGGCCTCTCGCCGAGTACGTCGCCACTCGGTGCGATCGGGCCGTCGCGGCACCCCGGACCCACCCCCTCAATGCCGCAGTTCGCCGCGCATCATTGCCCGGAAGCGCGGAGAGACGCGGCTAGTCCGCGGCGATGGTGAGGTTGCGCCCCGCCTGCTTGGCGGCGGTGAGCGCGTCGTCGCAGCGCGCCTGCAGCAGCTCGGCCGGCTCCTCGCCGTCCCAGCGCCCGACGCCCGCGGATGCGGTCTGCTCGCGCGGCGTCGCCGCGCGCACGCGGTCCATCACGTCGATCGCCTCGCCGAGGCCGCAGTCCGGGAGCACGATCGCGAACGAGCCCCCCTCGAGCCGCGCCAGCACGTCGACCTCGCGCAGCTCTCCCCGCCAGAGCGCAGCGGACTCCTTGATCAGGCGGTCGCCCTCGCGCTCGCCGCGCAGCATGTTGAAGGCGCCCAGGTGGTCGATGTCGAGCATCGCCACGGACACCGGGTGCTCGCCGCGGCGCGCGCGGGCCAGCTCGCGCGGGAGCTCGTCCTCGAACACGCGCCGCGTCGCGACGCCGGTCAGCTCGTCGGTGAGCGCGAGCGTCTCCATGCGCACGCGCAGGCCGGCGTGCTCGATCGCGACGGCGGCCTGGGCGGCGAGCAGCCGCAGCATCCCGTAGGCGCTCTCCGGCACGGCGTCGACCGGCAGCTGCCAGATGACGATCAGCACGCCGGAGATCTGCCCGTCGCGCAGCACCGGCTCGAACAGCGCCGACCGTGCCTCGGTGGCGTCGACGAGCGGCTGGGCGAGCGCGGGGTGGGTGCGCGCGTCGGCCACGAAGTAGCTCTCGCGCGCGGTGAACGCGCGGCCGGTGGTCTCTGCCCGCGGCAGGATCGTGACGGGGGCCATGTCGACGCCGCTCATCGCCGTCGAGACGAACTCGCGGCCGGACGGCTCGAGCAGGAAGGCGACGGGCGCGCCCGCCATCTCGCACGCGGCGCGGCAGACCGCGCGGCGGGCGTCCTCGCCCCCGGCGAGCACGCGCACGACGCGCCCGATCGCGCCCATGCCGCGCGCGTGGTCGCGCAGCGAGTCGTTGAGCCGCCGCAGGTCGCGCTCGTTCGACTCGCGCTCGAGCTCGTAGGCGAGCACGCGCGCGAGCATCGTGAAGAGCTGCTCGTCGTCCGGGCGGAAGCGGGCCGCCTGCTCGGACAGCGCGGCCAGCGCGCCGACGCGCGAGCCGTCGGACAGCTCGAGCGGCACGCCGAGGTACGAGCCGGCGCCGGCGCGGCGCTGCATCCCGATGCTCGCGTACACCGGGTCGGCGCTGATGTCGTTGCAGAGCCGCGGCGCGCGCTCGTCGGCCATCGCGATGTCGTAGGACTCGTCGAGCGGCGTCGCGAGGTTGGAGCGCAGCCCGAGCGGCACCCCGGCGCGCGTGTCGACGATCCGGTGGACCGAGTGGACGCGATCGAGGTGCGACAGATAGAGCGCGCAATCCGGCATCAACCGCTCGAGCAGATCGAGCACGGAGCGGGTGGCATCGGCGAACGAGCGGTACGAAGCCGCCGACGCAGCGGCCGCGGCCTTGATCGCACCTGCGTCCATCCAACGTATTGTCGTCGCGTCGAGCACGAATCTGAACCCCCAACCATGGGATCATTCGTCCAGATGCGGCTCGCAACGTTCGTCCAGTCCGGCGGCGAGGAGCCCCGCGCCGGCGAGGTCCGCGGCGATCGGGTCGTCGCGTTCGAGGCCGGCACGGTGCTCGACCGGCTCGCGCATGGCGACCGCACGCCCGCCGGCGGCGAGTCGTTCGCGCTCGCCGACGTCACCCTGCTCGCCCCGGTCCCGCGCCCGCGCGCGATCTTCTGCATCGGCTTCAACTACGCCGAGCATGCACGCGAGACCGGCTTCGAAACGCCCGATGCGCCGCTCGTGTTCCTCAAGCTGCCGAGCTCGAGTGCGCCGCCGTCCGGGCCCGTGCGCTGCCCCGCGGTCGTGCGGCGACTCGACTACGAGGTCGAGCTGACGGTCGTGATGGGGGCGGACGGCGAGATCGCCGGCTACGCGGTCGCCGACGACGTCTCCGCGCGCGACCTGCAGAAGCGCGAGTCGCAATGGACGCGCGCCAAGGCGGCCGACACGTTCTGCCCCTGGGGGCCCTGGATCACGACAGCCGACGAGGTGCCAGACCCGGAGAACCTGCGGCTGACCACCCACGTCAACGGCGAGCTGCGCCAGGACGGGCACACCTCCGACCTGATCTTCGGGCCGCGCGCGCTGATCGACTTCATCGCCGAGGCGATCACGCTCGAGCCCGGCGACCTGATCCTGACCGGGACCCCGAGCGGGGTCGGCATGTCGCTGGACCCGCCGCGCTTCCTCGCGTCCGGCGACGTGGTCCGCTGCGAGATCGAGGGGCTCGGCGTGATCGAGCACCCGATCGCCTAAGCGGTTCGCCAGACGCTGTCGATCACAGGTGTGTGCAGGGGGACATCGCGCTTTCGGGCGTCATCGGCGCGCTCTCCTACGCGCTCGACATCACCGAGGGCCAGCCCGCCGGCCACGCGGTCCGCTCCTGCATGATCGGGATGCGGATCGCCGAGGAGCTCCGGCTGCCGGCCGGCGTCCGCTCGGATCTGGGCCGAGCGGCCCTACCGCGCGGCACTGCCGCTCGAGCAGGCGCTGGAGATCCTCGCGCGCGAGGTCCCGGGCGGGCTCGACGCCCGCGCCTTCGCCGCGCTGGAGTCATACATCGGCAGCCGCGCGGACCCGCTCTCCCCGGGAGTGCTCACGATCGCACCCGAGGCGCCGCAGCTTGAGCGGACGCGCCGAGGATCGGAGATGCGTCCGCGCAGCCGCTGACGTCGTGACTTCGCGCCCGCGGCGGTGTTTCAACCTCTGAACGGATCCCAGAGGAGGCAACGGATGACCCACAACACCATGCTTGCCACCGCGCTCACGGCGCTGCTGATCCCGTCGGCCCCGACCGCCGAGGCCAAGCCTCGCGCGGACGCGCAGGAGGCGCCGCAGGCTTAGTGCTGCGTGAGGACGCGGTCGATCAAGCCGTACTCGACGGCCTGATCGGCGCGGAAGAAGCGGTCGCGCTCCATGTCGGCGTGCACCTGCTCCTCGGTCTGCCCGGTGTGCTTGGCGTAGATCTCGTCGATGCGCTTGCGCGTCTTGAGCACCTCGCGCGCGTGGATCTCGATGTCCGTCGACTGGCCCTCGAACCCCGACGACGGCTGGTGGATCAGCTGGCGCGAGTTGGGCAGCGCCATCCGCTTGCCCGGAGCGCCACCGGTCAGCAGCAGCGAGCCCATCGACATCGCGACGCCGACGCAGATCGTCGCCACGTCGGGCTTGATGAAGTGCATCGTGTCGTACACCGCGAGCCCGGCATAGATCGAGCCGCCGGGGGAGTTGATGTAGATCGAGATGTCCTTGTCGGGGTCCTGGGACTCGAGGTGCAGCAGCTGCGCCACGACCAGGTTCGCGACCATGTCGTCGATCGCCGACCCGAGGAAGATGATCCGCTCGTTGAGCAGCCGCGAGAAGATGTCGAACTCGCGCTCGCCACGGGCCGTTCGCTCGATCACCATCGGGACCAGGGGCATGGCCGAGAGGAATAGCAGGCCGGAAGATCAGGCGGCGGCGCGGGGTGTGGCGCGGCGCAGGCGCCCGAGCACCCGCTCGGTGCGCTTGGCGACCCGGCTGCGGTCCATGTGCAGCGTCGCGGCGACGTCGGCGGGCGACGTGCGGTCGACGAGCATCGCGAGCAGCGCGAGGTCGTCGGGGTCGACGCGGTGCGCCGCCGCGTCGAGCTGAGCACGGGTGAGCGGCGGCAGCGCGGTCTCCCCGCGCGCGACGATCCGGATCGCCTCGAACAGCTCGGCAGGGGGCGCCGCCTTGTCGACGAGCCCGTCGGCGCCGACGACGCGGGCCACCAGGTCGACCTCGGCGTCGGGCAGCGCCGTGTAGAGGATCACGCGGGTGCCCGCGCTCTCGGCCTTGATCCGCCGGCACAGCGCGATGCCGTCGCCGTCGAGCAGGCGATGCTCGAGCAGCACCACGTCGGGGCGCTCGCGTGCGAGCAGGTCGTGCGCGTCGCTGCTCCCTGCCGCCGTTCCGACCGGGACGACGCCCGGCTCGGCACGGAGGAGCATGACCAGCCCCGCGCGGACTGCGGGCTGCGGGTCGATGACGGCTACGCGTGTCACGGAGCCAACCCTCTCAGCGATCCTTCAACCCGATCTAAACCTGAATCCACCGATTCTCGCGGCGCCTCGCCGCCGTGGCCCTTCGCCAGAGCCGATCGGCCGCGAACCAGGTGGATCACCACATGGATGCGCGGCCGATCGACTTTGACTCGCCCCACGGCGCCGAGGCATCCACGATGATCGGCGGATCCAGGCTAAACCCGCGCCGCGAAACCCGTAGATTGCCCGTCCATGAGAGGAACCCTCGTGGCGGCCGCGCTCGCCATGCTCATGCTCGCGCCGTCAACCGCCGCGGCGGCGAAGGCCGGTCGCTACGCGGCCGAGATCCGGCGCACCGAGGGGGGCATGCCGCACGTCAAGGCGCGCGACTACGGCTCGCTCGGGTTCGGCTACGCGTACGCGTACGCGGACGACCAGGTCTGCCGCTTCGCCGACATCCTCACGACGGTGAGAGCGCAGCGCTCGCGCTACTTCGGGCCGGACGCGAGCTACGGCGATCTCGGCGGCCAGACGAACAACCTCGCCTCGGACTTCTTCTTCCAGCGCATCAAGGACTCGGGCGTGGTCGAGCGGCTCGCGAAGCGCCGCTACCCGCACGGCCCGGGCAAGGACGTCAGGGCGTCGGTGCGCGGGTTCGCGGCCGGCTGGAACGCCTACCTGCGCCGTACCGGGCGCGACAACCTCCCCGACCCGCGCTGCCGCGGCGCGAAGTGGGTCAAGCCGATGCGGCCGATCGACCTCTACCGCCGCATCTACCAGCTCGGGCTGCGCGCCTCCGGCGCCGCGCTGCTCGAGGCGATGGTCAACGCCGCGCCGCCCGGGGCCGCCGTGGCGGCCGACGCCGGCAGGCCGCTCGACGACATCGTCGGACTGGGCTCGAACGGTTACGCGATCGGCGCCGACGGCGCGCGCGACGCCAACGCGCTGCTGCTCTCGAACACGCACTTCCCGTCCGGCATGGACACGCGCTGGTACGAGCTGCACCTGACGATCCCCGGCAAGATCAACGCGATCGGCGCCGCGCTGCAAGGCGTGCCGGTCGTGAACGTCGGCTTCAACCGCCACATCGCCTGGACGCACACCGTCTCCACCGCGCGGCGGTTCGCCGCCTACGAGCTGAAGCTCGCGCCCGGCGATCCGACGTCCTACCTCGTCGGCGGCAGGAAGGTCGCGATGCGCAAGCGCACGGTGCGCGTGGGCACCCGCTCGCACACGTTCTACGAGACGCGCTGGGGCCCCGTCGTCGTGCGCCCGGACGCGACGCTGGACTGGACGGCCGAGACGGCCTACGCGCTCGCCGACCCCAACGCGCACGACCTCCGCATCTCGAACCAGTGGGCGGCCTGGAACCGCAGCGGGTCGGTCGCGGAGTGGCGCCGCAAGGCCGCGCGGATCCAGGGCAACCCGTGGGTCAACTCGATCGTCGCCGACGACAAGGGCAACGCCTACTACGGCGACGACGGCGCGATCCCGAACCTCAAGCCGTCGTTCCTCGAGGACTGCGGGGCGGCGAAGAGCCCGCTGCTGCTGAGCGCCGCCGGGATCGGCGTGCTCGACGGCTCGCGCAAGGCCTGCCGGCTGCCGCGGGACCCCGGCGCCGCCGCGCGCGGGATCCTCGGCCCGAAGTCCCTGCCGACGACCGTGCGGCGCGACTACACGTTCAACTCCAACGACTCGTTCTGGCTGCCGAACGCCGACCAGCGGCTGACGGGCTTCCCGCGCGTGATCGGCGAGGAGAAGGTCAACCTGCCGCGCACGCGGCTCGCGGCGACGATGGCCGAGCAGCGGCTGGCGGGGACCGACGGGCTCGGCGCGCCGGGCTTCACGCTCGAGAACCTGCAGGCCGTCTTCTTCTCCAACCGCAACCTCACGGGCGAGCTCGTGCGCGACCCGCTCGTGGCGGCCTGCCGCGGCGGCGGCGCGGATCTGACGGCCGCGTGCGACGTGCTCGCGGCGTGGGACCTGCGCGCGGATGCCGAATCGCGCGGCGCCGTGCTCTTCCGCGAGATCTGGCGGCAGCTGGGCGGCGCGGCGGCGTTCGCGACGCCGTTCTCGAAGGCGGATCCGCTGGGGACGCCGAACGGGCTCGCCACCGACCGGGTCGACGTGCCCGCCGCGATCCGCGCCGCGGTCGCGGACCTGCGGGCCAAGGGAATCGCGCTCGACGTGCCGCTCGGCGACTTGCAGTACGAGGTCCGCGACGACGAGCGGCTGCCGATGAGCGGCTGCCCCGACAACGAGGGCTGCTTCAACGTCCTGACTACGAAGCGCAACGATCAGGGCGTCTACCAGCCCTACACCGGCTCCTCGTTCGTGATGGCCGCCGAGCTGACCGACGACGGCCCGCGCGGCCAGGCGATCCTGCGCTACTCGCAGTCCGAGAACCCGGACTCCGAGCACTTCGCCGACCAGACGCGGCTGTACTCGGAGGAGCGCTGGCTGCCGCTGCGCTTCAAGGAGAGCGAGATCAGGAGCGACCCGGAGTACACGCGCGAGCGGGTGACGGGCCGCAGATGAGCCGGGAGCGGCCCGTCGCGGTGGGCCTCGTGCTCGCCGCGGCGGGTTCGCTCCAGGTCGGCGCCGCGTTCGCGATCACGCTGTTCGACGAGCTCGGGCCGGGCGGGGCCGCGTTCCTGCGGCTCGCGTTCGCCGCGGTCGTCCTGTGGGTCATCTGGCGGCCACGGCTGACCGGGGACCTGCGGCTCGCGGCGACGTTCGGCGTCGCGCTCGGGCTGATGAACTGGTCGATCTACGAGTCGATGGCGCGGATCCCGCTCGGCGTGGCGGTCACGATCGAGTTCGCGGGGCCGCTGCTCGTCGCGGTGGTCGGCTCGCGCCGCCCGCTCGACGGCGTCTGGGTCGCGCTGGCGGCGGCGGGGATCGTGCTGCTCGCCGATCCGACGGGAGGATCGGTCGATGCGCTCGGCGTGCTCTTCGCGCTCTCCGCCGCAGCCTGCTGGGTCGCCTACATCTACCTGTCCAAGCGCACCGGCGCGGCGTTCCCCGGCGGCTCCGGGCTGGCGCTGGCGATGGCCGTCGGGGCGCTGGTCGTGCTGCCCGCGGGCCTGGTCCAGGGCGGGGCCGCGCTCACGCAGCCGGACCTGCTCGGCAGCGCCCTGATCGTCGCGCTGGCCTCGTCGGTGCTGCCGTACTCGCTCGAGCTGGAGGCGCTGCGGCGGATCCCGGCGGCGGTGTTCGGCGTCCTGATGTCGCTCGAGCCGGCGGTCGCCGCGCTCGCCGGGTTCGTGGTGCTGGGCCAGGCGCTGGGGGCGCGCGAGCTGGTCGCGATCGCGATGGTGATCGTCGCGAGCGCGGGCGCGGCAGGGCTCAGCGCGCGCTGAGCGGCTGTAACGTGCCGGTCGGTGTTCGAGCTCAACGTGCCGAACGTCCTGACCGTCCTCCGCATCCTGCTGGTCCCGGTCCTCGTGGCCGCGCTGCTCTCGGAGGGTCCGCAGGGCGACCTGCTGGCGGCGATCGTGTTCGCGTTCGCGTCGTTCACGGACGCGCTCGACGGCTGGATCGCGCGCCGGGCCAAGATCGAGAGCACGTTCGGCAAGCTGATGGACCCGCTCGCCGACAAGCTGCTGGTCACCAGCGCGCTCGTCTCGCTCGTCTCCCTTGACCGGCTCTCGGCCTGGGTCGCGATGGTGATCATTGCGCGCGAGCTGGCGGTCACCGGCCTGCGCCAGCTCGCGATCGAGCAGGGTCACGTCATGGCCGCGAGCCTGTGGGGCAAGCTCAAGACCGTCGCGCAGATCGCGATGGTGATGTGCCTGATCGCAGTCGACGACTCGCCGCTGTGGGTCGACGCGATCGTCTACGTGACCGTCGTGATCACGGTCGTCTCGGGCGCGGACTACTTCTTCGGCCTGCGCCGGCTACTGCGCTCGCGCGCCGCCGTCGACCCAGTCGCGCAGCGAGACGTGGCGGGCTGAGTGCTCGCCTGAGGCGAGCTCGTGGCGCAGCTCGCCCAGAAGGCCGTAGCGGTCGGCGACGACGTTGTGCTGGTGGATCGTCTCGAGGTTCTCCTGGCGCGCCGAGATGAAAGCGTCGTCGCGCAGCTCGGGCAGCCGGTCGACGACGCCGCGGATCATCTCGCGCACGCAGTCCTCGACGAAGCGCGGGCGGCGATGTGCCTTCTCGACCACCGCACCCTCGTCCGAGCGCTTCATCAGCTCGTAGATCTCCGACGACATCGAGTCCTCGACGATCGCCAGCAGGCGCTGGGCGTCGATGTCGGTGTCGCAGTCCTCCGGGCAGCCGACGTGCAGCGTGCCGAGCCCGCGCTGGTTGTGCGTCGCGACCGGCACGGACTCGAAGATCTGCTCGATCTGCTCGTCGCCGAAGCCGTCGGCCTTGAGCCGCTCGCGTGAGCCGGCCTTCACCAGTCCCTGCGCGCACGGGCAGGCGGTCATGCCCTGCGCCGTGACGCCGACGAGCCGCTTCGTGCCGTTCGGGCCCGCGACCGCGACGCCGTGCAGCGTGTAGATCTCCTGCGTGCGGATGCCGCTGTGCGGCGCCGGCTTGTACTCCGGGAAGCGCGCCTCGAGATGCACCTCGGCGCGCAGCGCGCCCTGGCGGTCGCGCACCTTCTCGGCGATGTGCTGGGCGAGCGTCTCGGCCCGGAACGCGCTCTCGCCGAGGATCACCTCGCCGATCGCGTCGTTGACGACCTCCTCGAAGCGCGACATGTGCGCGCCCTTCTGGCGCGGGCCGAGATCGACGAAGCAGTCGAGCTTGGCGTAGAAGAGCTGTTCCCTCGCTCCCGCCTCGATCCGGATGACCTTCTCGACGTTGGTCACGCCCACGCGCGAGAGCGATACGTGCAGCGAAGGGACCTGATTCTGGACGTCCTCGAGCGATACGGCCATGCCCTTGAAGATAGAGGTTTGCCTGATTTGCCCCATCGGGGGCAGAAAGTTCACCCTTTTGGCCTCTTCCGTCCGCCAGATCCTGTGCTACAAGTCACGAAGTACACGCAGCAGGCGGGGTCGGCCCCGGAGGGGTCGGCTGGTTTTTCGGCTCAAGGATTGAGGGCGTTGGGCACCAAAACGGATGTGCTGCTGGCGGAAGATGTCTCGATCACGGAGATCGACGAGTTCCGCCCGCTGATCGCTGAAGGGCAGGAAAAGGGTTTCCTCACCTTCACGCAGATCGCCTCCTCGCTCGAGGAGATCGAAGTCACGAAGGAGCAGGTTTCCGAGCTCCACGCGTATCTGCTGGAGCAGGGGATCGACGTGGTCGGCGAGGATGGCCGCCCGGCGATCAGCGAGGGTGGCCGCTTCGAGCGCGCCGAGCCGGCGAGCGAGAAGGCCCCCGACGCGCCGCGCAAGCCGGAGATCGACCTCACGGTCGAGCCCAGCCTGGACTCGCTCCGGCTGTACCTGCGCTCGATCGGGCGCGTGCAGTTGCTCACCGCCGACCGCGAGGTCGCGCTGGCCAAGCGGATCGAGCGCGGCGACCTGTACGCCAAGCAGGAGATGGTCGAGGCCAACCTCCGGCTCGTCGTCTCGATCGCCAAGGGCTACCTGGGCCGCGGGCTGTCGTTCCTGGACCTGATCCAGGAGGGCTCGCTCGGCCTGATCCGCGCGGTCGAGAAGTTCGACTACCGGCGCGGCTACAAGTTCTCCACGTACGCCACCTGGTGGATCCGCCAGGCCGTCACGCGGGCGATCGCGGACAAGGGGCGGACGATCCGCATCCCGGTCCACATGGTCGAGAAGCTCAACAAGGTCGTTCACGTCGAGCGCCAGCTCGTGCAGTCGCTCGGCCGCGAGCCGACCCCCGACGAGATCGCCAAGGAGCTCGAGTGCACGGTGCGCGAGGTGCGCGACATCCAGCGCATGGCGCAGCAGCCGGTCTCGCTCGAGAAGCCGATCGGCGAGGAGGAGGAGTCCGAGCTCGGCGACTTCGTCGAGGACGAGACCGCCGTCTCCCCGTTCGACCAGGCCTCGGACACCCTCCGCCGCGAGAACGTGCGCAAGGCGCTCGAAGCGCTACCGCAGCGCGAGCGCGAGGTGATCGAGATGCGCTTCGGCCTGACCGGCGCGCGCCCGTTCACCCTCGAGGAGGTCGGCCGCGCGTTCAACGTGACGCGCGAGCGGATCCGCCAGATCGAGAACCACACCCTCAAGAAGCTCGAGTCGCTGCCCGAGGCGCAGCGGCTGCGGGACACGGGCTGACGCCCTCCCCTGCAAGGCGCCGCGGACCGCGCGGCGCCTGTGGGGAGGCTGCCTGCGCGCCGCTACACTTCGCGCCGCCCAGGTGGGATTCCCGAGCGGTCAAAGGGGACGGGCTGTAAACCCGTTGGCTCAGCCTTCGCAGGTTCGAATCCTGCTCCCACCATGAGGGGTCCGGCGCGGTCAGCTCCGGACATTCCCGGAGAGAGCAGGGATTTTCCTGCGCTGCAGCCGGACAGGTCCGGCCACCGCCGGAACCCATTTGCAGGCACTTCGCGACGGTTTCGAGGGCGGTTCGGGGGAATCTCGGGGGAAACGCGGCGGCCGTTAGGGGGATGGGATGCGCCCCGATCAACATGGGCCACCTGGCCGCGCGGGGTTCGGTCAGCATGCGCCAGCTCGTGCTGAACGCGTCGCACGACGCGCAGGTGTCCGGGCCCAGGCGGGTGACTCCCGCTTCGCCCAGGAGATGCGGGCGCTGTCGGCCTGCGAGCTCAGGCGCTCGCTCATCGTCCGGAGCGGGCTTTCGCGCTCGGCTGCGGAGACGCTCGCATCCAGGCGAATGGAGCAGCGTTCAGACGCCCGAGGCGTAGGGTGTGATCGTGCGTTACGCGACGACAGCCTGGGCCGTGTCGGCTGTGTCGGCTGTGTGCGGGCTGAGCGTCAGCGCGTGCGCAGGCGGTGATTCGTCGCTGAGCGCGTCCGCGCCTAGCTCGAACAAGCCTGCTGCCTCGGCGTCGCCGATAACACTGGCTGTCCCTCGATCTGACATCGGCAAGCATGACCGCTTCGTTGCCGCAATCACAACGCGCGAGGCGACAGGCGTCGCGGGCAACACGATTCGCCAATACTCCCTCACGGCGAAGGCAACGCCGGCCAGCGCGTGCGTGAACGAGCGCGACGCGCGCTTTACTGACGCTCCTGTCGGGACCCGTGTGCGGGCCGCGCTCGATCTCGCTCACGGTGAAGGCGGACCGGAAGGCTGGTGCCCAGGGCGGTACAAGGGAATGGTGACGTTCTTTGAGGGATTCGCGTGTCCGCCGCAGGGCAGATGCCATGTCCCGGCTGGGTTCCCGACGCGAACCGAGATCGTGGCGCGATTCTCGTTTCGCGTCAGCTAGGCGAATTCGGACACGGGCGAACGGCCTGTCGCCCGTACGATCACGAGTGCTGCGTTGAGGCACAAGGAGCAGCCCCGCGTGCCGCAAGTCAAGGTGCTCCTGGGAGGCGGAAACGGCAGTGCCGCGCGTAGGATTTGAATGTGCGCTTGCTTCGACGTGCTGGGCCCGGTGCACCGACGGCGAGGCTTCGTCGACGCTTGACCGCGTGGCGAGCGCGCCGATCCGAGGTCGCGGAGGTGCGTGCCGGTCGGCCCTGGGATCCACCGCTGGATGGCGACGATACGGGCGGGGTCCGAGAGCCTCGACGCCCCGCGCCAGGCGGCGTGCCAGCGGCACAGCAACTGCGGAAGCCACAATAGACGCGCCTCTGCTTCGATGCAGACAGAGCAGCGCGCGCCAAGTCTTGCGCCCCGCCGCTCCGTCCAGGCCGACGCAGCACTCAGCGACTCCGTGCGTATCGACGAGACGGCCAAGACCGTGTTCAGCGCTTTCTCCGGCGCATTCTGACGCCAGCCAGGCAGATGAGGACCGACGCCGCGAACAGCACGGTCAACACGCCCGGCCACACGTCGACCTCGTCAGACACATCTGACGGCTCAGAGAGCACCAAGGTAAGGACTGCAGCCCCGAGCATCGCGGCCGGCAGCAGCGCCGACCAGTACCGGCCGGTCGCATAGCCGAGCACCCACGGCACCGCGAGCGCAAACCACAAAACGAGAGCCTCGAACATCTAGCCGGATCATCGACCGATCTCGCCTTCAGCCGGTCGTACGTCGTCGTTCCTCTGCGCAGGAGGCTGTTCCAGCGCGGTCGGCAGTGCTCCTGCAAGGCAGAAGCGGCAGCGCCCTCGCTAACGCTGTGTCGCGCGGACGCCGGACCTACTACCGCCCACTTTGGCGGCGGGGGCTCGCACGCCCGTCCGGCACGTCCTCGACACTCGACCAAATGAGCTCGCCTGCCAACCAGCCACGTCGGCACCAGGTCGGCGTCGCCCACAATCTGATTCCCGACTCCGGCATCAACCGGCTGCGGTATTCGTCGTGCGAGGTACTGCTCGACGAAGGCGCGCGGATGATCGATGAGACCGGCCGCACCAGCATCAGCGGTAAGCTGGCGGCGCGGCGTGGCATGCCGCGGCTCACGTTCCGCGTCGCTCACCGCCCGTCGGGACCGACTGGCGGGCCGCGCCTGTCGGCCGCAGACCGCCGTCCTGACGCGGCGCCGTTCACTGACTCGGACAGCGCCCTGTGTGATGGAACGCCTCTCGCTTGGCTGGCACTGAGTCCTGCTCGCCGTTCGCGGGGGCGACTGGTGACGGACGCTGCGCTCGTCGATCGGCTCGACGCCGCGCTCGCGCACGTCACCGAGACCGTGCCGGCGTGACGCTCGCGCAGTTGGGCCCCGACGGCGCTACGGCGCGACCCGCTGGACGTATTGCGCGGTCAGCGTGACGGTCTCCGTCATGGTTTGCGTGCTGCCTGCCCTCAGCGCGCCGGCCTCGAGCTTCGACGGCCACGCCTTCTCCAGCCACCACTTCGCGACCGGCTGGCCCTCGGCGTTGAACGCCGTGAGGCTCGCGCTCTTCCGCGCCTCCGCCATGTTCCCCAGCCTGACCGCGTCGAACCACGACCACAGCTCCTGGCTGTTGGTCATCCCGCGCCTGAGCGTGACGGCGGGCGGCTTGATCTTGCCCGCGAGTTTGTTGAGCGAGACGGAAGCGCCGGACGTCGACCAGTAATCCGACGGCTCTACCTCCGCGGTGATGCCGGCGAGCTCCTGGAACGAGGCGATCTCGTAGCCGTCAATCGTGACCACGAACCGATTCGCCGTGATCGGCTCGTTCCCCAACTGGCCAAAGCCGGAGGTCGCGACCGCGCTCGCGCCCACTGCCGCGAGCACCGTCGCGAGCGCCAACCGGCGTACGAGACGAGCCTTCTTCGCAGGGATACGACCGGCCATGGCTCGGCTCCTTAAGGTCGGCCGGCGCCGTGCGCGCCGGATGCACCGCAAGATACCCCACCGCCCGCAACGGATCCGCAACCGGATCGCATGTTGACGGGGCCGTCGAGCCGCAGCAGGACGACGCGGAGTCGCGAACTGTAGTGGTTCACCTCGATCCGATCCCGGTAGACGAGCGACCGGCAAACCGCCGATCAGGAAAGACTAGGCACCGTCGCGTGGGAAGCTGCGCGACGACGGTCCTTGTCCGACAGGTCGAGGATGCCGCTCGGGACACGCCCGCTCGTGAACGGATGCGGGCGTCCACAGCGGCTCCTGGCAGGCTCACGCTCCGGACGAACGGTCGGCAGCTCGCGCGGAAAGATCCGGGACTTCCAATCCAAGCGCGAAAGAGGACGCCCGCGAGCCCCTGACGAGGACTTCGCCGACTACCAAGGCGCGTCCGTCTATTCCTCGGAGGAACTTGCGGCCGAAAATGCCATCTACTGGCCGAAGCTCATCGCGGCCGTGGTACTCGCGGAAGACAGAAGACTTTGCCTAGCGCGCACGTATGCCGATATTGAAGGCCACTACACCGTCTGGGGCGACCCGGATGATCTCCTGGCATCGGTTGCGACCATCTCGCGGCGTGATGAGCCTGATTAGGCTGGATGGCGAGAACATGATCTGTGCGATGGTCTATGCAGAGAACGGCGACGTAGTGGCTACGTACCAGACGTGGGCCGAAGCCGAACAGAAACTCGCCGCGTACGTCACCGCTCACCCCGAGATCGAGAACGAGATCGGGCTACGGCCTTACGAATCAGGCCGCCCGTCGGGAGACTTCCGTTCCGCGCTCGAGATCCTGGGCGATCACATCGCTCAGCGCCATCTCGTCTAGTACGCCGCTGCGCCCGCTCGCTGCCCGACGACGTAGCTCGTGGTCTGCGCCTGGCTGTCGGAGAACCGCATGTCCCACGATGCGACGAGTTTCTGCCACTCGCGCGGCCGGCTCTCGTTCGCCCACCGGCCGCACCACGCGCGCTTGAACGTTCCGCGCTCCGTCGATCACGGGGGCTGTTGGATCTGCCCCGCGAACCCGTAGGGGGAACACGCCGTTTGATCGAGGAGCACCTCGGGGGAAGATCGGGGGCAGCTACCCCAGAAAGACGACTGTTTCGAGGGCGAAGTGGTGAGTCGAACCTGCTCCCACCATGAAGAGTCCGGCGCTTCGCGACGGTCCTCGGGCGGTTCGGGGATCGTCCGACGGAGGCCGTGTCAGCCGCTCGCCATGTCCACCGTGACGGAGAGCTCGCCGTCGTTGTTCCCGTACCAGCCGGGATAGCCCTTGTAGAGGTAGCCGTCGGCGAAGCCGAGGAACAGGCGCGTCGCACGCGCGGGGACGCGATAGGAACGCCCTTGTCCATCGCCCACGAGAAACGTCTGGGCGATGCGCGGGGCGAGAGTATGGAACCGCTCGCGCCTCGTGAAGTCGAGTCGACGCGGCGGGGGCCTCGGGGCGGGCTCGTCGGTAAGGAACACGCCGACCAGGAACATGCCGTTGCGCCGGTGGACGATGCCGGAGATCCCGCCGTACGACGTCACGTCGGTCGGCCCTGCCCCGTCTCCGCGTGGGCCGTTCTCCCCGGCCCTGTCGACGATCGGAGTGACCCGGCCGATCGCCTTCGGGAAGGTCACGATCCGGTCGGCGGCCTCCGGCAGCCGCCAGCGCGTCGGGAGCAAGCCCGGGCCGCCACCGCCCGGAGCGGGCGGCTCCCGGTGTCCGGCGCCGAAGATGTTCGCCTCCGCCGGTACGGTCGCGGGACGGCCGAGCTCCCCTTCGGCGACGATCGCCACGCTCGGCGTCGCAGTCGGCGAAGGCCGCTGCTGAACGCTCGAGGACTCCTGGTCCTGGTCAGCGCCGCAGGCGACCAGGCCGCCCGCCAGGACGCCGATCGCCAGGAATCGCGTGAGCCTCATGAGCATCCCTTCGGAGGCGTGGGCACGTCGTTGAGCAGCGGCGCGGCTCCCGCGGGGACTAGGTAGACGACGTAGAACTCCGCCGGCTCGGCCGTGTGGTTGACGAAGTTGTGCACGTCCTCCGGGTGCACGAACGCCTTGCCCGGCCCGAACGCTTGCACCGAGCACCGCACGGCGTGGTGGCTCCCGTGCGCGTCGTAGTCGTCGCCGTGGCGGTCGCCGCGCGGCTCGTACATCGTCAGGGTTCCGGTCTTGACGACGACGATCGATGGGCCGGGATGGCCGTGCCAGCCGGTGGAGCCGCCCGGCGCGAGCGTCGCACGGACGACCGCTACGTCGGTGGCCCTTCTGGCGTCCAGCTGCAGGTCCATGCTCTTGTCGTGAATCCGGAACTCGCCGCCCGCGCCGCGGGCGAGCAGTTCGGACGTCAAGCCCACCGGCGGCGTTGCCAGCGCCACCCCCGCGACGAGCGACGCCATTGACGTCAGGACGATCACGGTCAACGCGGTGCGGTTCTTCATGGCTTCCTCTCATGTCGGACCTGCACGGTGCGGCGCAGGACCGTTAGTCGTTCGTGGCGATCGATGAGCGTCACCGTGAGGCGGTACCTGCCCGGCCGCATGCGCCTCAGCTGGTGGAGCCTGAGCCGCTTGGCCTTACGGGCGGCCGGCCTGCGGGCGATCGCGTAGGTGACGCTGTTGCGCGACAGGCGGTAGGACGCCACCGCGGCGGCCGAGGCGGTCGCGAAACTGCCGGGCGGGAACATCAGCTGGCACATCAGGAGCGCGGCCGCGGTGTTGCGGCACCTGACGATGCCGGGCGGTCCCTGGGGACCGGCGGGGCCGCGCGCGCCGGTGGACCCTGTGGGGCCCTGGGCGCCTGCGTTGCCCTGCGGACCTGCAGGACCGATCGGACCTGCAGGACCGATCGGGCCGGCGGGACCGATCGGGCCGGCGGGACCGATCGGGCCGGGGGTGCCGGTGCCGCCGGGGGCCGGCGTGCCGGTGCCGGACAGCGCCACGTCGTCCGGACTGCCCGCCGTGTCGCTGGTGAGTCGCAGGGTCGCCGTCCGCGCGCCCATCTGGCTGGGGGCGAAGCGGATGCCCATCGAGCACGACTGGCCTGGTGCGAGCGTGGCTCCCGTGCAGGTGTCGCGCGTGAGGAGGAAGTCATCGAGGTCCACGCCGGCAACGTCCGCCCGGGCGAGGACCAGGTCGGCAGTGCCGCCGTTGGTCACCGTGGCCGTCTGTGCCGGTCCGATGGTGCCGAGCGCCTGGCTGCCGTAGACCATTGCGGCGGGCAGGCCGTCCACGCGGCGGAAGCGATACCGGAACACGGAGACGCTTCCCGGCTGCGAACTACCGCTGCCTTGGTTGGCGACGGCCAGGTCGGGTTTGGCGTCACCGTTGAGGTCGCCGATCGCGGCCGACACCGGAACGTTGCCCGCGGCATAGAGGTCCGGGACCGCGAAGCCTCCCGTGCCGCTGCCCTTGATCAGTGCGACGCTCCCCGGGACGTTCGAGCTCCCTGCCCCACGGAGCCCGCTGTTGACGACCGCCAGGTCCGCAGCGCCGTCGTCGTTGAGGTCGCCGATCGACACGCTCCACGGTTTTGGGCCCGTGGCGAGGTTGAGCGCCGAGGAGAACCCACCGGCGCCGTTGCCCTTCAGCACCGAGACGTCGTCGGACGCGTTGTTGGCGACGGCCAGGTCCGGCTTGGCATCGCCGTTGAGGTCGCCGATCGCGACCGACCGCGGGTCATCGCCCGCGGTGAAGCTGGCCGCGGGACCGAAGCCACCGAGGCCGTCGCCGATGAGCACGGAGACGTCGTCGGGCGCGCTATTGGCGACCACCAGGTCCGGCTTGGCGTCGCGGTTGACATCGCCGATCGCGATCGAGTGCGAGCCGCCCCCGGCGGTGAGCTTGACCGGCGCGGCGAACCCTCCGGCGCCGTCCGCCACGAGCACCGACACGGACGGGATGCCCGATGAGTGGGCGACCGCGAGATCCGGCTTCCCGTCGCCGGTGAGGTCGCCGATCGCGACCGACGCGGGGTTCACGTCGACGGGGATGTCAGCCGGTGAAGAGAAGCTGCCGGTCCCGTTGCCGGTGAGCACCGACACCTTGGCCAGGCTCGAGTTCGTGACCGCGAGATCGGGCTTGCCGTCGGCGTTCAGGTCACCGATGGCGATCGCGCCGGGAAAGCCGCCGGGGGCGAAGCCGGCCGGGGCGGCGAAGCCTCCCGCGCCGTCGGCGATCAGCACGTAGACGCCGAAGGGGGCGCCGACGAGCCCGCCCGAGTTGGCGACCGCGAGGTCCCGTCTGCCGTCGCCGTTGAGGTCACCGATCGCGACCGCGTTCGCGCCCGCGCCCGGAAGGAAGCTCGTCGGCGGCAACAGATCCTGCGCCGCGGCTGCCGGGCCGGCGGCGACCCCGAGCACGATCAGGCTCGAGGCTGTGGCGACTGCGGCACTCTTGCGACGCGCGCTCTTCATGATCCTTCGTCCTCCTCGTCGCGCTCGTCGCCGCGCGCGCCGGCCTGCCAGTCGGGCGCGAAGTCGAAGGCCGGGTTGTTCGTGAGATCGCGGGGCGTGCCTCCGTCCGCCTGCATCCGGAAGACGTCGAACTCGCCGTCCGCGCGATCGCTGCAGAACGCGATCCTGCGGCCGTCGGGCGACCACGCGGGGCGGATGTCGACCGCCGGGTCGTCGGTCAGGCGGGTCTGCGCGGTCCCGTCGGCGCGCATCCGGTAGATCTCCGCATTGCCGTCGCGCTCGCTGTCGAAGGCGATCAGCTCGCCGCTGGGGGACCAGTTCGGCTCGCCGTCGAAGCCGTCCGCGTAGGTGAGCCGCCGCAGGTGCGAGCCGTCGCCCGTCACGGTGTAGACCTCCATGTCGCCGGACCGGTCGCTCTGGAAGGCGATCGCGGATCCGGCCGGTGACCAGTCCGGCTCGAAGTCGTCGGCGGCGTTGCGCGTGCGGTTCACCTGATGCGAGCCGTCGGCGCGCATGGTGTAGACCTCGGCGTTGCCGTCGCGGATCGGCACGAACGCCAGCTGACGGCCGTCCGGGGACCAGCTCGGATCGAAGTCATGTGTCGCGTTGAACGTCACTTGCGTCGGGCGCGAGCCGTCGGCGTTCATCACGAAGATCTCGAAGTCGCCGTCGCGATCGCTGGCGAACGCGATCCTGCGCCCGTCGGGCGACCAGCTCGGCTGCTGGTCCATCGCGGGGTCGTCGGTGAGGTTGACCGGGCCGCGGCCGTTCGCGCGCATCTTGAAGACGTCGAGCTGCTCGCCGGGCGCATCGCGATCGCTGTCGAAGGCGATCGCGCCGTTGGCGCCGTGGAACGCCGCCTGCGCGGAGCCGGCACCGGCGGCGAGGACGAGCGCGACGACACCGCCGATCAGCGCAGGTCTACGGTTGACGGTCATCGAGGAGCTCCCTCTGTCGTGGGATCCGAGCGGTCAGGACGAGGCCGTAGGCGACAAGCACGGCCGCGAGCGCCGCCGCTGCGCCGATCGCGGCGTCGGCCCAGTCGAAGCCGCCGTCGCTGACCCGCACCACCACCGGGCGCGCGCCGGCGTTGGCTCGAGGCTCATCGCTGGTCTGACCGTCGGCGAGGCGCGGGGCCATCGCGAGACCGCAGAGGAGCAGTCCCAGAGCGACCGACGTTCTGAAGTCTCGGCGGAGATGCACCTGCGCAGCGTCCGCCGCTGGGCTTGAGTGGCGCTTGATCTCGCTTTACCGGCGGTTGAGCCGCGGCCCGCCGGGCTGTACGGTCGCGGCGAGAGAGGAGCCGGTTGGACTTCCGAATACTCGGGCCGCTGGAGGTCCATAGCAGCGGCGTGCCGCTCGAGATCGGCGCCGGCAAGCAGCGCGCGCTGCTTGCCGTCCTGCTCCTCGAAGCGGGCTCCGTCGTGCCGATGGAGCGCTTGATCGACGCGCTGTGGGAAGAGGAAGCGCCGGCCAGCGCCGTCAACAGCGTGCACGTCTACGTCTCGCAGCTGCGCAAGCTGCTCGGCGCGCGGCTCGCGACGCGCGGGCACGGCTACGCGCTGGACGTGGAACCCGGCCAGCTCGACGTGCAACGGTTCGAGCAGGCGATCACGGACGGCCGCGAGCATCTCGCCCGTGGCGATGCGGACGGCGCCGCACGGGTGCTGCGCGAGGGCCTCGCGCTGTGGCGCGGACCGGCCCTCGCCGACTTCACCTATGAGCGGTTCGCCCAGGACGAGATCAGGCGGCTCGAGGAGCTCCGGCTCACGGCGGACGAGGAGCGGATCGACGCCGACCTGGAGCGAGGGCGCCACAGCGCGCTCGTCCCGGAGCTCGAGGTCCTCGTCCGTGAGCATCCGCTGCGAGAGCGGCTGCGCGGGCAGCTCATGCTGGCGCTGTACCGCTGCGGTCGCCAGGCCGACGCGCTCGAGGCCTACCGAACGGGCCGCCACCTCCTGGTCGAGGAGGTCGGACTGGAGCCCGGACCCGCGCTCAAGACTCTGCAGGCCGCGATCCTGCGACAGGATCCGGACCTCGAGCCGGCGCGGCCGCCGGTGCGACGCGTCCGCGCGCCGCGGCGGCGGCGCGGGCCGCTGCTCGTCGCCGCCGGAGGTGCGCTTCTGCTCGTGGCGATCGTCACTGTGGCGCTTGCGATCTCCGGGGGCGACGACACCGCCGGGCTCACGACTATCGTGCCGAACTCCGTCGCCGTGATCGACCCCGCGACCGACCGGATCGTGGCCGACATTCCGGTCGGCGCCACGCCGACGAGCGTCGCCGTCGGCGAGGGCGGCGTGTGGGTGCTCAACGCGGACGACCGCACGATCTCCAAGATCGACGCGCGAAGGCTCCGCGTCGAGAGAACCGTGGCGTCACAGCCGGTGCCGACCGACCTCGCCGCCGGCGGGGGCGCGGTCTGGGTCGGAAGCGGCCGCGAGGTGGCTGCCTCGCAGGTCCACGGGACCTTCGCGCCCGATGGCCTGGCACGGCTGGATCCCGACTCCGGTGTCATCGCGGCGCGCCTGGCGCTCCCGCGCCACGGCCCGGGTCCCGGAGCGCTCGGTCGCAGGCTGCCCGGCCAGCACCAGATCGCTGCCACCGCCGAGGACGTGTGGGCGATCGACGGGAACGGCACGATCTCGCGCTTTGACGTGGCGACGAACCGGCTCGCCCACAGGGCGCGAAGCTTGTCGGCCGCGTCGCTCGCGGCCGACCGTGAGGGCGTCTGGGTCGCGACCGGTGACGACACGGTCCTGCGGATGACGGCCGAGCGGACGAAGGTCTCCCAGCGAGTGAAGCTCACCACGTTCTCGCTGGGGGGCATCGCGGCAGGCGCGGGAGCAGTGTGGGTGACCGACCCGACCGCGGGCACGCTGTGGCGGATCGATCCGGCATCCGACGTGCTCACCCAGACGATCCCCGTCGGCGCGGGTGCCTTCGCCGTCGCCTACGGCGAGGGGTCCGTATGGGTGGTCAACACGCTCGACGAGACCGTCCTGCGCGTCGACCCGGAGACGAACCGCGTCGTCGCCCGCATCCCGGTCGGCGGCGCGCCGCGCGAGATCGCGGTCGGCCATGGCCGCGTGTGGGTCACCGTGGCCGTCGGCGGCGATACCGGCACCCAGCGCGCGGTGTCGGGCGCGCCGCGCACGAGGATCGCGGGAGCCTTGCCCGCCTCGATCTGCGGTCAGGTCTCCTACGGGGGCGACGGCAGCCCTGACCTGCTGATCGCGTCGGACCTGCCGCTCCGCAGCGGACCCCGCGGGTCGACGCTCCCGATGGCGCACGCGGTCGAGTTCGTGCTCGCCCGGCGCCACTTCCGGGCCGGGCGGCACACGGTCGGCTACCAGTCCTGCGACGACTCGACTGACCAGGTCGCCGGGGAGGATCCGGCGAAGTGCATCGGCAACGCCAAGGCGCTCGCCGCCAACCGCAAGGTGATTGGCGTCATCGGTCCATACGGCTCGGGCTGCGCGAGCGAGACGATCCCCATCCTCAACCAGGCGGCCGGCGGCCCGCTCGCGCTGATCTCGCCGTCCAACTCCTATCCCGGCTTGACGCGGCGGATCACTGGTGTGGAGCCTGGCGAGCTGGAGGGCCTCTACCCCACGGGCGTGCGCAACTACGCGCGCGTGTACCCGACCGACGACTACCAGTCGGCCGCGCTGGCGATGTTCGCGGACCGCCTTCAGGCCAGGCGGGTGTTCGTGCTCGAGGACAGCAACGGCGGCGGCTACACCACCATGCTGAGCGCCGGGTTCCGGCGCGCGGCGCCGGCGGCGGGCATCCGGATCGCCGGCGTCGCGTCATGGGATCCCGAGACCGCGAGCTACCGGTCGCTCGCGGCTCGCGTCGCCCGCGCGCGGCCCGACGCCGTGTTCCTGAGCGGGATCGTCTTCGACAATGGAGGAGCCCTCGTCCGCGCGCTGCGAGCCGCCCTGGGCCGGGATGTCGAGCTGCTTGCGCCGGACGGCTTCTCCGTCATCCCCTTCCTGGTCGAGGAGGCAGGGGCGGCCGCGAGGGGAATGTACGTCAGCGTGGACGGGGCGACGAACTCGGCGCTCGGCCCGGCCGGCAAGCGCTTCATCGCCGACTTCGCGGCCACGCAGCCGGGAGGCGTCGTCCCTTCATACACCGCCGCCTACGCCGGACAGGCCGCGGAGCTCCTGCTCGACGCCATCGCGCGCTCCGACGGGACGCGGCCATCGGTGTCGAAGGAGCTCTTCGGCGTCAGCGTCCGCGACGGGATCCTCGGCTCCTTCCAGATCGACCGCAACGGCGATGCGACGACCAACCCGATCACGATCCTGCGCGTGACAGGCGGCCGGCGCGCCAGTCCCACGCTGCTCGACGATCACGTGGGCACGGTGCTCGAGCGGGTGATCAGGCCGCCGGAGAAGCTAGCGGCGGACGGTTAGGGGGAACACGTCAACCTGATCGAGGACGCGTCGGGGGAAGATCGGGGGTGGCCATCCGAGAACGATCACTAGTTCCATGGCGAACTGGTGAGTCGAACCTGCTCCCACCATGAAGAGTCGGGCGCTGTCGGCGCCGGTTTGAGGCCGGACCCGATTCAAGTGCTGGATTGTTCGAGCGCGTTCTCGAGGTCGTCCCAGAGATCCTCGACGTGCTCGCAGCCGACGTTGACGCGCACCAGGCTCTCGGGGACCTCGTCGCTCTCCTCCGACCAGCGTTTGCGCCGCTCGAGCGTGCTTTCGACCCCGCCGAAGCTGGTGGCGTGGGTGAACAGCTCGGTGGCACGGCAGAGTGCTTCGGCGCGTTCCGCGCCGCCAGTGGGCTCGAGAGCGAGCACTCCTCCGGGGCCGTCCATGAAGGCGCGCATCCGCTGGTGGCCGGAGTCATCGGGCAGGCCGCAGTAGCGCACGCGCTCGATGTCCGGGTGCGCAGCCAGGCGCCCGGCGAGCTCGAGCGCGTTCTCCTGGGCGCGTTGGATGCGGAGCGGCAGCGTGCGGATGCCGCGGAGGGTGAGGTACGTCTCGAGGGCGCCGGGCGTCGCGCCGTGCAGATGGCGGTGGTGATCGAGCGGCTCCGCGCTCGCCCGATCCTTGGCGACGACGACGCCGAGCAGCAGGTCGGCGTGGCCGCCGAGGTACTTGGTGGCGCTGTGGATCGTCCAAGTCGCGCCGTGCTCGAGCGGCCGCAGAAGGATCGGGCTCGCCAGCGTGGCATCGACCGCGACAGGGACGCCGGCGGCACCGGCGCGGGTAGTGAGCGCGGGAACGTCGGCGAGCGCCATCAGCGGGTTCTGCGGGGCTTCGATCCACAAGAGGTCGGCGCCCGGGATCACCTCGGCCGCCGCGTCGGTGTCGGTGAGGTCCATCCAGCGCACGGTGAGGCGGCCACTCTCGTCGGCTTCCTCGAGTATCTGGCGGGCGCCCATGTAGATCGTGTGCGCCGCCACCACGATCCCGCCGATGCGGATCTGAGCGAGCACCGCGGAGCACGCCGCGAGCCCGGACGCGAACGCGACCGCGTGACCGCCGTCGAGCGCGCCCACCGCGGCCTCGAGCGCCGCCCAGCTTGCCATCCCGTCGCGTGCGTAGCCCGTCGGCGCGCCGGCGTGCAGCGCCGACGCGAGCGTGATCGGCTCGTTGAACGGGCCGCCGGGGATGCGAGCGGGGCGCCCGGCGGCGATCGCCACCGTGTCGGGGTGCGGCTGTGACTCGGAGGTCATGCGCGACCGCCGGCGTTCTCGCGCAGCCAGGCCAGGACCTGAGCGGCGTGCTGGTCGGGCGGGAAGATCGGGTAGAACGCGTGCTCGATCCGGCCGTCGGTCACGACGAGCGTCAGGCGCGCGTAGAGCCGACGAGCGTCTGCGGTGAACGTCGGCAGTCGCAGCGCCTCGGCGAGCGCGAGGTCGGGATCGGAAAGGATCTCGAACGGCAGCTGCAGGCGCTGAGCGAGCTCGGCCTGATAATCGGTGCTCTGCGAGGACAGCCCGAACACCGCCGCGGCTCCGGCAGCGCGAAGCTCTGCGTGGTGGTCACGGAACCCGCACGCCTCAGGCGTGCAGCCGCGCGCGCCCGGGATCGCGTCCCAACCGTCCGGCAGGTCGATCCCCGGCTTGCCGCTGAGCGGATACACGTAGAGCACCGTCCGCCCCGGGCCGAGATCGTCGAGCGCGACCTGGCCCCCGCCCGTTCCCGTAAGCGTGATGGCCGGCACCTCCAGCCCGACGAGGTGATCGGCCGCGCCGTCGTCCTCGGGTGCCGGCAGTTCGCTCGGAAGGCTCATGTAGTCGCTCACGATGTCCTGCCTCTCGTCGGTTCGTCCGTCGTTGGCGCGGGCTGCGGCGTGCTCCAAGCGCGCGACGAGCTCCTCGCGCATCGACGTCAGGGCGTCGATGCGCTCGCTCAGTTGCGCGATCGCCATCCGGTAGGCGGCCATCGACGCGACGCAGTCGTCCGGGTGCTCATGACCGGCGCCCAAGCAGTCCAGGAAAGGGCGGGTCTGCTCGACCGGGATGCCTAAACGCCCCAGCGACCGCACGACCTCGACGACGCGGACGTCGGCTTCCCGGTACTCGCGGTAGCCGTTCTCGCCTCGTGCGGGCGCCAGCACGCCGAGCTGCTCGTAGTAGCGCAACGCCTTCTGGCTCGCCCCCGTGCGCACCGCCAAGGTCCCGATCTGCATGCCGCCAATGTAAACCTTGCCCCATAGGGCAAGGTCAAGCCGGCAGCGCTTGACCCCTGCGATCTGCGTGGGGCGTCGCCGCCTCGATGTCTCGCGGGGACGCTCGGCGGGTTAGGGGAAATCGTCCGCGCGTTGCGAGACAACTCGGGGGCGGTTCGGGGGAAGCCCGATCTCAGAGCTGGTGGTTTGCAGGGAGACGTGGCGAGTCGAACCTGCTCCCACCATCGCGTCAGCTCCCGACCGGCTCCCTATAGCCGCCGGTGTAGACCGATCCCGCCGGGGCGGTCTGGAGCGCTGGCGGCAGGGTGAACGCCACCTGCGAGCTCGCGAGGGTGTCGGGGGGGACCGTGACGGTGTCGCTCAGATAGCCGTCGAGTTGGATTCCACGGGCGCCCTGGATGGTCTGCGTGCGCCGATAGCGCAGGAAGGGCAGCGTCACCTTCCCGCCCTTGACCGTGACCGTCTGCGCTGTCGGGGTCGCCAGCATCCACCAGTCCTGGTTGTTGTCGGTGACGCGCACGCCGAGACGGTGACCGGCGGCGAGCTTCCAGTCGGCCGACCACAACCCGAGCCGGATCGAGGAGTCGCCCGCTCTGCGGACGAGATGGCCCTGACGGGTGATGAGCGGGCCGGTGCCGCCGGCGTCGAGGTCGTACACGTCGACCGCCAGGTTGGCGTTCGGCAGTCTCGTCGTGACGTTCACCACCATCGTGCCCGAGCCTGCGAGGTGCAGCGCGTACGGCAGCGGCTTGGAAACGGTCCAGACTCCGGAGTTCGAGGTCGGGTCGTCGACGGAGCCCGTCGAGTAGGACTGGGCGGTGTCGTTGTAGCTGCCGGCGCGAAGGGCGGTCGTGTAGTCCAGGCGGTCGGCCGGCGGCCACCTGGCCTCCGAGCGCCACTTGCCGTCGTTCGTCTGCACGGCGACCGGCGGGTCGCCGACGGTCGGCGGCCGGCCCTTGAGGAAGCGGTCATAGAACCGCATGACCTCGCCGAACCACCCTGCCCGGCCCATCTTGAGCCGGCCGGTGTCCGGGTCGGTCTCGTTCCCGCGCACGTGGTCCCATGGCCCGAGCCACGCGCGCTCGTAGCCGGTGTGATTGTCGAGATACTGCTGCAGGCCGTCGGCGACCGTGTTGTTCTCGGTCAGGCCCTGGGTGAGCAGGAGTGGCACGCGGGAACCTGCGGCGCCCGGGATCAGGTTGCGCTGCCTCCAGAACGCCGACCCGTGGTCGTCGTTGGCGGCCTGCGCGCCGAAGTTCAAGGCGAGGCAGGCGGGATCGTTGAGGCTGCTGAGGTTGTAGCCCGGGGTGTCGCTCAGCGGCCCGGGAGTGGCGGCAATGCCGTCATAGAGCGCCGGCGTCGCGACCGAGTTCAGCCGCCGCATACCGTCTCCGTAGAGGTAGCGGTAGGGGTCGTAGACCGGTTCCTGGGAGACCACGGCGGCCAGGCCCGCCGGACGCAGGTTGACCCCGATCAGCCCGGTCAGCCCGTCGTAGGACTTGCCGTACGTCCCAACCCGTCCGTTGGACCACGGTCGGCTCGCCGCCCACTTCACGGCATGGACCACGTCGGCCCGCTCGCCAGGGCCCGACCAGTCCAGACAACCGTTCGATCCGCCGAAGCCGCGCAGGTCCACCATCACGAAGCTGTAGCCCTTCTTCAGCAGGCCCGAGCCCTCGACGAAGTCCTGGAAGCGCTCCGACGGGCCGGCGTTCGGCCCGACCGGGTCGTAATGGGTGCCCTCGGCGGGCCCTGCCGGCCCCGTCTGACCGGAGTGGTTGAAGTACGGGCCGATCGAGAGGATGACCGGCGTCTTGGTCGCGTTGGTCGCCCCCTTGGGACGCAGGACGTCAGCGTGGAGCGTGACGCCGTCCGAGGACGGGATCCAGGCTTCGGACCAGTCGGCGTCGGGGTAGGCGACCCCGGCGGACGTGGCCACCGCGGGCGCGGCGAACAGCACGGCAACGGAGAGAATCAGCAGGCACAGGAAGCGGCGCATGGATCCTCTAAACGCGCCCGGTGCGAATAACTTGCGTCGCGCCGCGCACCGTGAGGTGCCGGCAGGAGCGCCGGCCGTTACTTACCGGTGCGTTCGCGGTGCTTGCATCCCGGCCAGCAGCAGGGCCGGCGCTGGCCTTCCTCCAGCTCCTCCTGGGTCCGGCGGATGCGGCGCTCCCGGGTCTTGTCCTGCTTGGCCTCCTCGACCCAGCAGATGAACTCGTTGCGCGCCAAGGGTGTGATGTCCTTCCAGGCAACGAGGGCCGTGCCGTTGGCGATCAGCGCGTCGCGCAGGTCTGCGGGCAACTTGTGCACCACCCCACCAGGCACTCGCTGCTTGTGGCTGTCGGGTGTGTCGATCCTCGTGGTCATGGTGATCGTGTCCTCGTCGGTCAGGCGATCGCCGCGTCCCGTGGCCGGCCAGAGACGCTAGCGGGCTCCCACGAGAACCCGTCCGGGTCGGTGAAGGGCCCGACGTCGCTGCGGATGGCGAAGCCGGGCGATCCGGTGTCGTCGGCGGGGACGCCGGCGAGCTTGGCGAGAGCGCGGCGTCCGTAGAGCGCCAGCTTGATCGGGCTCGAGGCGGTGTCGAACTCGACGTACTTGCGGCCGAAGCTCTTCGCCACGACGAGGCCGCGCTCGACGTAGAACCGCTTGCTGGCGCTCACATCCGCGGCGCCCAGTAGCAGCACGATGTCGTCGATCTCCCGGGTGGCCGGGCCGGTGTCCTTCTTTGCCGAGCTCACGACCTGCCAGATCGTCCCGTCCGGAGCCTGGACGACGCCTCCGAAGCCCCACAGCGACTTCTCGGCCGGCTTCAGCGCCGTGGCGCCGGCGTCGACGGCGGCGGCGATGAGCCCCTTGACGGTGGCCGGCTGGGCCACCTTGAGCGACAGCGTGAATCCGCGGAACCCGGTGATCGCCGCGTCGGCGGTCCGCAGGCCCACCTGGCCGCCCACGCCGAAGGCGTCGGTGTAGAAGGCGCGGGCGAGGGCGGGGTCGGGCACGTCGAGGGTGACGGACTCGATGACGGTCATGAGAGCTCCTTGGGTGTGACGTGGATTGCGTCGGTTAGCTGATGATCCGTATCACTGACTATATACCCAACTGACGATCCGTGCAACACTGAGTCGTGAAATGGCAACGCCCACCTCTGCCGAGCCGCCCGTGACCGAGTTCGCCGGGCAGCTGTTCTTCCGGCTCTGGCGCGCAGCGCACGTGCGCGCGGCGGACGTCCTCGGGTCGGTCGGCCTGACGCCGGCGCTCTTCGGTCTGCTGAACGTGATCGGGACCCGCAAGGACGCGATCCAGCAGGAGCTCGGCGTCGCGATGGGCATCGACCGCAGCACGATGGTCTCGCTCGTCGATCAACTGGAGAGCGCGGGGCTGGCCAAGCGCACTCCCTCCGCCAAGGACCGCCGGGCCCGCGTGATCGAGATCACCCCCAAGGGACGACGGCTCCTGGAGCGCTGCCGGCGGATGATCGGCGACACAGAGGACGAAGTCCTCTCCGGGCTCACGCTCGAGGAGCGGCATGAGCTCCTGCGGCTGCTGCGCCGCGCGCTCGTGTCAGCCCCGACGCAGCCGCTGTGGACCTCCGCGGAGGGGGATTAGAGGTGTGCGGCTGCTGAGGACGCTGCTGCGGCGCATGTTGCTCGCGATCGGCGTGGTGGTGATCGTGGCCTTCGTCGCGCTCTACATCCCGCGCTGGGCGCGCCCTGACCTCTACGTCGGGGAGGCCGGCTTGGCCGGCGCCTGGCATGCGATGGGGCGGGCGTTCCTGCACTTCGACTTCGGCGTCGCGTGCAACTGGGCCGGCTGCCCGAAGGTGCGCGACATGTGGTCGCGCGGATATGTCGCCGACGTGTCGCTGCTGTTCGGCACGATCGCGTTCGGGGTCGGCGGCGGGTTCGCCGCCGGCGTGTGGTGCGCGTCGCGATCAGGGTCGCGCCGCGCGCGGTTCATCGAACGCTCGGCCGCGCTCCTCTACTGCGCGCCGGTGTATGCGCTCGGGTTCGGGTTCCTGCTGATGTTCCACGCGACGTTCGGCTTCATCCACGTGCCCTACTTCGTCGACGCCGCACCGGTCTGGGCGTCGCCGTTCTCCGAGCCGTGGGACTGGTTCCGCACGCTGCTCGTGCCATGCCTCATCACGGCGGCGCCGCTTGGCGCCATGTGCCTGCGACTCGTCGTCGCGATGTTGCGCGATCAGATGCACGCCGATCACGTACGGACCGCGATCGCGATCGGCGTGCCGCACCGGCGGGTGATCCGCCGCCATGCGAGCCCGTACGCGCGCACGGCGACCGCGTCGCTGGTCGCCGTGAGCGCGCCGATCGTGGTGACCAACCTGATCCTGGTCGAGCGGGTCTTCAACGTGCCGGGCTTCTTCATCCACACCTGGCGGGCGTCGGGCCACACGGACAGCTTCCACAAGAACGCGGCGATCGACTGGGAGATGCTCATCGGGATCTCGATCTGGGCCTCCGTGTTCGTCGTCACGATCAGCCTCGTGATGGACTTCGCACTGTTGCGGCTCGACCCGCGGATCAGCATGGAGCCGCCGTCAGGGGCGTAGCGAGACGGCGACCTCCTCGAGCAGGTCCATCCCCTCCTGCATGCCGGTCTCCATACCGGACTCGACGATCGTGTCGCGGAGCTCCTTGCTCGAGCACTGCACGAGGACCGTGAGCGTCGTGCGGCCGTCGCGCTCGGCGAAGTCGATGATGTTCAGCGGCTCGTCCGCCGCGGCGAGCGGTTCCGCGCCGGGCATCTCGTAGACCTCGGTCGTGACGATCCGCTCGTCCGGGACGATCTCGCGGTACTCGCCGTGGAAGGCGACCTCGAATCCGCCGTTGGCCACCATCACGTAGCGCCAGGAGCCGCCCACGCGCAGGTCGATGTCGGCGATCGTCATCTGGCCGCGGCGGCCGCTCCACCAGCGCTTGACCAGCTCGGGCGTGGTCCACGCCTTGTAGACGAGGTGCTTGGGCGCGTCGAACTCGCGCGTGATCAGGATCTGCTCGTCCGTGGGGAGCGTCACCGTCGCCGTGCCGCTACTCGTCACTGCTGCCATCTCCTTGCTCCTTCTGCTTGAGATCATCCAACACGACATCCAGCTCCTCGAACCGCTCCGACCACGAGCGCTCGTAGCTCTTCACCCAGTCGTGGATGGGCTTGAGCGCTGGTCCGTTCAGCCGGTAGAGCCGCTGCCGTCCTACGTCGCGCACGTCGACCGCGCCCACCTCCCGGAGCACCCGGAGGTGCTTGGACACCTGGGGCTGCGCCAGCCCGAGCGTGTCGACCAGGTCGTTCACGGGGCGCTCGCCGCGCGCGAGGAGATCGAGGATCTCCCGTCGCCGCGGCTCGGCCACCGCGTTGAACGCATCGGCCGTGGTCGCTGCTCGTGCCATGGGGAGAATCGTATGCCTATATCGGCATATGTCAAATGTCGGCCTCAGGTTGACGCCGCACTTGCCGAATAGCGGGACAACGATGCGCGAATCGTCGGACAACGGATGGCAGGAGCTCGCCGCTTCGATCCCGGTGGGCGTCTTCCGCACGGACCGCGCGGGCTCGTGCGAATACGTCAACCATGAATGGTGCCGCCTCTCCGGTCTGTCCGAGGAAGAGGCGATGGGCGCGGGCTGGGCCGGCGCGCTGCACGCCGATGATCGCGAGCGCGTGTTCGCCGAGTGGTCGCGTGCGACGGAAGAGCAACGCGACTTCGAGCTCGAGTACCGCCTCGAGCGCCCCGACGGCTCGGTGAGCTGGGTCGTCGGCCGCGGCGCGGGGAGCTTCGATCGCGCCGGTGAGCTCACCGGCTATCTCGGCACCGTCACCGACGTCACCGCTCGCCGCGCGGCCCACGACGCGCTGCACGAGAGCGAGCAGCGCCACCAGGTGATGGCCGCCAACGTGCCCGGGATGGTCTATCGCCTGGCGGTCTCGCCGAGCGGCGAGCGCTCCATGCTCTACGCCAGCGAAGGCTGCCGCGACGTCTACGGCGTCGAGCCGGAGGAGATGGTCGCCGACGCGAGCCTGGCGACGCGCAACGTCCATCCCCGCGATGCCGACGAGCAGTCGCGCTCGATCCTCGAGTCCGCCGAACAGCTCACGCCGTGGGATCGGCACTGGCGCGAGTTGCGCGCGGACGGATCCGTGAGATGGCTGCATGGGGTCTCGCGCCCGCACCGCGCCGCGGACGGCTCGACCGTCTGGGACGGCGTCGTGCTCGACGAGACGATCGTGCGCGAGGCGCAGGAGCGGCTGCAGCTCGTGATCGACAACCTTCCCGGCTCCGCGGTCGTGCTCTACGACCATGAGATGCGGCTGCAGTTCTGCGAGGGCCCGCTCTTCGACGGCCACGACGTCAGCTCGATGCTGGGGCGCCGGCTGTCCGAGTACACGCCGCCCGAGTTCTGCGCGCAGATCGCCCCCGGGATCGATGCCGCCCTCGCCGGCGAGTCATCGACGTCGCTGCTCGTCTACCCGGACAACTCGCGCCAGGTGACGTTGAGCTACGCCCCCTACCGGCTCGAGGACGGGAGCATCGGCGGCGCGCTCGTGCATTGCCAGGACGTCACCGCGCAGCGGCACGCAGAGGCGGCTCGCGATCGGGCCGAGGAGAGCTTCGAGGTCGCGTTCGAGCGCGCGCCCATCGGCATGGCGATCATCGGCGCCGACCGGCGCTTCGAGCGCGTCAACGGCGCGCTCTGCGAGATGCTCGGCTACGGCGCGCACGAACTCGTCGGCAAGAAGGCCTACAGCTACGTGCACCAGGACGACGCCGACAACGTGCGGCGGCGCTTCGCGGAGTTCGAGAACGGCGCCGACGGCATCGAGATGGAGCTGCGTGCGCTGCACGCCGGCGGGCAAGGGCTGTCGGTGGGCGTGCAGGCCGCGCTGATCCGGACCGACGACGGCGAGCCCGTCCACGTGCTGACCCAGGTCCAGGACATCTCCGCGCGGCTGGACTTCGAGAACCGGCTCCAGCACATTGCCGACCACGATCCCCTGACCGGACTGTTGAACCGGCGCGGGTTCGAGTCGGCGCTCGAGGCGCAACTCGCGCGCGTGCGCCGGTACGGTCCCCGCGGCGCCCTCCTGATGCTCGATCTCGACGGCGTCAAGTTCGTCAACGACAGCCTCGGCCATGCGGTCGGCGACGAGCTCATCACCACCTGCTCGGCGGCGCTGCGCGACCGGCTGCGGGAGACCGACATCATCGCCCGCCTCGGCGGCGACGAGTTCGCCGTGATCCTGCCCGAGGAGACGCCGGCCGAGGCACGAGCCGTCGCCCAGGCGGTGGTGGACGCCGTGCGCGAGCTGGCCGCCGGGCTCTCCGGCGGCCTGCCGGGCGTGGTGACGGTCTCGATCGGCGTCGCGCTGTTCGACGACCCGACCAAGACCCCGGACGAGACGCTCGTCGATGCGGACCTCGCGATGTACGACGCAAAGGACGCGGGCAAGGACCGCTTCGCGATGGCCGGCGGCCCGGATCAACGGGTGCCGCGGATCAGGGCGCAGACGACCTGGCTCGACCGCATCCGATCGGCGCTCGCGGAGGATCGATTCGTGCTGCACGCGCAGCCGATCGTCGACTTGCGGACGCGCGAGACGGTCCAGCACGAGGTCCTCGTCCGGATGCTCGGGAAGGACGGCGAGCTGATCCCGCCCGGCGAGTTCCTCCACATCGCAGAGCGCTTCGGGCTGATCGTGGAGATCGACCAGTGGGTCATCACCCGCGCGGTCCGGGCGATGGCCGCGCGCAAGGCGGTGGGCGGCACGCTCCCGCTCGCGGTCAACGTGTCCGGGCTCTCGATCGGCGATCCGGCGCTACTCGCGGCGATCCAGCGCGAGCTCGACGCGGGCGGCGTGTGCCCGACCGCGCTGACGCTCGAGCTGACCGAGACGGCCGCTGTCGCGGACATCCCGCGCGCGCGGCGCTTCGCCGACGCTCTGCGCGCGATCGGCTGCCGCTTCGCCCTCGACGACTTCGGGGCCGGCTTCGGGTCCTTCTACTACCTCAAGCACCTCCCGTTCGACGTGCTCAAGATCGACGGCGAGTTCGTCAAGAACGCGACGGCGAACGAGACCGACCGGCTGGTCATCAGCGCCGTGAGCGGCATCGCGAACGGGCTGGGCAGGCAGACGGTCGCGGAGTTCGTCCCGGATGACGCGACGATCGCGCTGCTGCTCCGCCACGGCGTCCACCTCGGGCAGGGCTATCACCTCGGCCGGCCCGCGCCGCTCGCGGACCTGCTCGCTCAGGCGCCGGACTGCCTGCGGGTGTAGTCGTCCTCGAGGGCGTGCAGGCGCTGGTCGTGGTCGACCAGCTGATCGCGCACGTCGTCGGACTGGGCCTGGGTCTCGATCTGGATGTCGTCGTCGCCCTCGGACCCCTGGCCGCGCAGCCCGAGCCGCACGCGGATGTAGTCGGAGAGGCTGACCTTGTCGCGCTCTGCGCGGGCGCTCAGCTCGTGCCGTTCGGCGTCGCTGACGTGGAAGGTGATCGTCGCGGTTCCCATCGCCCACCAGTGTAGTCCCGCGCCAAGGCGGGAGCCCGCCGAACGGCGGGCTCCCGGCCCAGGCTCACGGGTGGCGGAACTCCTCGACCGCCGTGACCTCGAACTGCTTGTTCACCTTGACCTCGACCGGCGTGCCGTCGGACTTGCGCACGTGCGCCTCGTAGGCGCCGCCGGAGTCCGTCTCGAGCCGCAGCACCGTGCCGCCCGGGACCTTGGCCAGCGCCGCCTCCTTGACCTTCGTGGCGGTCGCGCCGGTCAGCGCCTCCTCGTTCATGTCGCCGCCGGGGCCGTCCGGGCCGCCGGGCCCGCACGGGCCGCCCGGCCCGGGGCCGCGATGCTCCTCGACCGCCGTGACCTCGAACTGCTTGTTCACCTTGACCTCGACCGGCGTGCCGTCGGACTTGCGCACGTGCGCCTCGTAGGCGCCGCCGGAGTCGGTCTCCACGCGCAGCACGGTGGCGCCGGGAACCTCGGCGAGGACCGCTTCCTTGACCTTGGTCGCGGTGCTCCCCGTCAGCGCCTGCTCGTCCGAGCGCGCGCCGGCACGGCGGTCGTCGCCGCTCGAGTCGCCGGCGGCCCCGGCCAGCGCGGCGCCGCCGAGCGCCAGCGCGGCGAGCGCTGCGATCGCGGCTACGGTCTGCTTGATCCTGCGAGACATCTCCGGTCCTCCTTGGGGTGGATGCGATCCACTCAAGGTGGCGGCGCTCTGTGAGCGCAGCGTGGGATCAGCCTGGCAATTCCCTGAGAGTCGCCGCGGGCGATTCCCAGGCGATTCCCAGGTTGCGCGCGAGAATGGAGGAGATGCCCGCGCTTCCCGAAGCCCACCGCGTGCTCGTCGTCGACGACGAGCCGAACATCCTCGACGTCCTCTCGATGGCTCTGCGCTTCCACGGGTTCGAGGTCGAGACGGCTGCGACCGGCGAGCAGGCGCTCGCCGCGGCGAGCTCGTTCAAGCCGCAGCTGATGGTGCTCGACGTGATGCTCCCCGACATCGAGGGCTTCGACGTCGCGCGCCGCCTCGGCGCCCGGCGGGCGGAGATCCCGATCATCTTCCTCACCGCGCGCGACGCCACAGCCGACAAGATCCGCGGGCTCACCCTGGGTGGCGACGACTACGTCACCAAGCCGTTCAGCCTCGAGGAGCTGATCGCCCGGATCCGCACCGTGCTGCGCCGGACGGGTCGATCGGAGGCGGAGACGAGCCGGCTCGCGTTCGAGGACATCGAGCTCGACGACGACACGCGCGAGGTTGCGCGCGGCGGCGCGCCGATCGACCTCACCGCCACGGAGTACAGGTTGCTGCGCTACCTGATGGGCAACCCGCGCCGCGTGCTCACGCGCGAGCAGATCCTCAACCACGTATGGGACTACGACTTCGCGGGCGACGCGCGGGTGCTCGAGACCTACGTCAGCTATCTGCGCAAGAAGCTCGACGCGCACGGACCCCCGCTCATCCACACGGTGCGCGGCGTCGGCTACGCACTGCGGGCGCCGCGGGCCTGATGGCCTCGCTGCGGTCGCGCCTGATCGCGGTGCTGCTGGTCGTCGCGGCCGCGGGACTGCTGGTGCTGGCCGTGGTCACCTACACCGAGCAGCGCTCGTTCCAGTACGGCCGCATCGACGAGCAGCTGCAGAGCGCGCTGCCGGCGATGGAGCACCAGCTCGCCGAAGACGCCGGCCGCCCCGATGCCTTCGGGGGGCCGGGCTTCGACGGCGGGGCAGGACCCGGGCGAGGCGGGCGACCGCGCCCGGGCGATGTGCGGCTGCCGCCGGGGACGTACGGAGAGCGGCGCGACGCGAGCGGGCAGCGCAGCGGCGACCCGCTCGTGATCAGCTACGGCGAGTCCGCGCTCGCCCCACCCGACCTGCCGGAGAGCGTGCCGCGCGAGGAGGTGTTCACGGTCGCCGCGCGTGGCGACGACGATCTCCGCTATCGCGTGCGGGCGGCGCCCGAGCCCGGCGGCGGCACGATCGTGGCCGCCGTCCCGCTGGCCGAGGTCGACGAGACGCTGGACCGGCTCCTGCGCGTCGAGGCGCTCGTCATCGCAGGCGTGCTGATCCTGCTCGGGATCGTCGCGTCGCTGCTCGTGCGGCTCGGCCTGCGACCCCTCGATCGCATGGGCGCCACCGCCGGGGCGATCGCGGGCGGCGAGCTGTCGCACCGCGTGAGCCCGGCGACCCCGAAGACCGAGGTCGGCCGCCTCGGGCTGGCGCTGAACGCGATGCTCGACCGGCTCGAGGACGCATTCGCGAAGCGCGCGGAGAGCGAGGACAGGCTGCGGCGCTTCCTCGCGGACGCCTCGCATGAGCTGCGCACGCCGCTCGCCTCGATCCGCGGGTACGCCGAGCTCTTCCGGATGGGCGCCGCCGGCGATCCCGCCGACACCGGCCGGGCGATGCGCCGCGTCGAGGAGGAGGCGGCGCGGATGGGCGTGCTGGTCGAGGACCTGCTCACGCTGGCGCGGCTCGACGAGCTGCGCGACACGGTGCGCGAGCCCGTCGACCTCGCGGCCGTCGCGGGCGATGCGGTCGAGGACGCGCGCGCGACGGCGCCCGACCGGGCGATAACGCTCCGCGCCGGTCCGGATGCGACGGTGCTCGCCGACTCGCACCAGGTCCGGCAGGTGCTCGCCAACCTGCTCGGCAACGCGCTCGTGCACACGCCGGCGGGCACGCCGGTCGAGATCGACGTCAAGCGCGCGGGCGCCGACGTGCAGATCGACGTGCGCGACCACGGGCCCGGCCTACCGAACGGCGACCCGCAGGTCCTGTTCGATCGCTTCTGGCGTTCGGAGGGCGGCCGCGAGCGCGGCAAGGCGGGCGCCGGTCTCGGGCTCGCGATCGTGGCCGGCATCGTCGAGGCGCACCACGGGCGCCTGCACGCAGCGGACGCGCCGGGCGGCGGCGCGTGCTTCAGCGTCTCCTTCCCGGCCGGCGCTCAGGGCGTTGCGGCCGGCTGAGCGGCGACCGGGTTCGCCCGCGCCCACTCGGCGATCCGCTTCGAGTCGGCGATCGCCGTCCCATCGTCGAGCTCGAGCACCGGGACGGTCGACTTGCCCGTGAGCCGGCGCGCGGCCTCGCGGCCCGAGGTGCGGTTCGCGATCGCGTCCGGCAGCACCGACCACCCGTAGGACCGCACGACCTCCGGGTCGTGACCCGCCGCGCGCAGTGCCTTGTAGGCGTTCTGGCACGGGTGGCCGCCCGGCCGCGGGGTGGGGAACGTGCCCCAGCAGACATAGAGTTTCATCGGCGTGAGCCTACGGTGCGCCTCGCTGGAGTACCGTGCGAGCGTCGGATGAACAGCCGGCACGGGGCCGGCCGACGAGGGAGAGTCAATGAGCGGCTTCCGCTGCTAGTCCGTATCCCGACGTCGCCGTCAAGCGATTGCCGCGGCGCGCCGAGACAGCACCTGATATGAACACAGCCGTGCCGGCCTTCACACGCCATGGTCTGACCGCGCGTGAAAACGCCGGCCTGACCGTGCACGCGCTCGCCGCGCTCGCGCTCATCCCTGCGTATGTCTTCCTCGCACCGCCGTCGGACTGGAGCCGGCCGCTGCTGCTCGCGGTGCTGCTCGCGCTCGCGATCGTGGCCGTTCGCCACGACGTCCCGCTGCCGAGCGGCATCTCCTTCGACGCGACAGCCTCGCTCGCGCTGATCGCGGTCGCGCTCACCGGCCCCTTGCCGGCGCTCGCCGTGATCTTCCCGCCGATCGCCGTCAACGCGCTGTGCGGTCGCGAGCGGCTGATGCGCGCCGGCAACCTCGCGAACCTCGCCGCCTACGGCTGGTACACGCTGGCCGGAGCGCTGCTGCTGCAAGCCGTGGCCCCCGACCCGACCGCGCCGCAGGCCTTCGCCTGGCTGTTCGTGGCCGGGCTGCTGCAATTGCTCGTCAACTGGGCCGTCGGCCCGGCCGTCTACGGCACGCTCTGGCTCGGCCACCCGCTGCGCGCGCTCGTCGAGATGCTGCGCGACGCGCTGCTCGCAGGGGCCGCGATGGCCGCGCTCGGAGCGCTGACGGTCGTGCTCTCGGGCTCGTTCGGCCTGCTCGCGCTCGCGCTCTTCGCGCTCGTCGCCGTGCTGCCGCAGAGCGCGCTCACGTTCGTCGCCCGCACGCGTCCCGTGGCGCTCCTGGACCCGCTCACCGCCACCTGCCGCTATGCGGACGCGATGGCCGTGCACCTGCGCCTAGGCCGCGCCGAGCGGCGCGAGCTCGGAGCGGTGATCCGGCTCGCGCACGCGCGCGCGGTCAACGGAGACCCGGGCCAGCACCTGGGCTACACCGTCGTCGACTGGAGCGAGGTCTCGTGTGCCGCAGGGCACGTGACCGAGTGGTGGAACGGCGCGGGCGGGCCGGCCGGGCTGCCCGGCACGATCATCCCTCAGTCGGCCCGGATCGCCGCCGTCGCGCGCACGTGGGCGGCGCTGACCGCTAACGGCAGCCCGCGGCTCGGCCACGTCGAGGCGCTCGCGCTGCTCGACGGCGCCGCCGGCGTGCGGCTGGACCCGAACGCGGTGCGTGCCGCCCGGGCGGTGGTCGAGCAGGAGCGCCTGTCGCCCGCGGTCCCGGCACCGGAGCCGCGCCTGCACCGCCTGCGCGTTCCCGCACGGCTGCGGCGCGCACTCGCCGCCAGCGTCTAGCGCCTTGGTTCGCAATTTCGACGGCAGTCGGCGGCGCCGGCCCGCGCCTGCCGGCACCCGGCATCCGTCACGTGCCACCAGCATGCTCGCGGATGCCGTGCACCGGCAGGACACGACCCGGCATCCGCCGCGATGCCGCCGAAATTCCGAACCAAGGCACTAGCGCTGCCCGTCTCCCGCCCCGCGGCGCGCGTGCTCTGCCTGGCCGGCGACGAGCTGTTGCTGCTGCGCTGGCGCGATCCGGTCGAGGGCTTCGAGGTCTGGGAGCCGCCGGGTGGCGGCGTCGAGCCCGGCGAGTCGTTCGAGGCGGCCGCCCGGCGTGAGCTGCGCGAGGAGGCGGGGCTCGAGGCCGGCGAGCTGTCGGGCCCGCTGACCGTCGCGCGCGACTACCGCTGGGCGGGCCGGCGGATCGTCACCGACGACGCCTTCTTCCTCGCGCGCTGGGCGCGCCGGCCGCAGGTGACGCTCGAGCGCACGCCAGAATTGGTCGACTGCGCCTGGGTGACCGATCTCGGCGAGGTCGCGCCGCTCGAGCCGCCGGACCTCGCGGCGGTGCTCAGCTCCCTGCGCTCGGGACGACCCAGCCCGCCATCGCGATGAAGTGCACCACGGCGGCGGCGATCACGAGCGAGTGGAAGACCTCGTGGAAGCCGTACGTGCGCGGCCACAGGTTCGGCCACTGGATCGCATAGACGGCGGCGCCGATCGAGTACAGCCCGCCGCCGACGGCGAGCAGCACGAGCGGCGCGACGCCGAGGCTGTCTGCCAGCTGCGGTAGCGCGATCACCGCGACCCACCCGAGCGAGAGGTAGCAGATGGCCTGCAGCCAGCGCGGCGCGTTTATCCAGGCGAGGCTCAGCACGACGCCGGCCACGGCGCCGCCCCAGGCGCTCACGAGCACGACGGTCTGTGCCGTCCCCTCGAGGACGAGCAGCGCGACGGGCGTGTAGGAGGCGGCGATGAAGACGAAGATCGTCGAGTGGTCGAGCCGCCGCAGCCACGGCTTCCAGCGCGGGTCGCCGCGCCAGCGGTGATACAGCCCGCTCGCCGAGAAGAGCGCGATCAGCCCGGCCCCGTAGATCAGCGTCGCGACGCGCGCGCTGCCATTGGGGGCGAGCGCGAAGAGCACCGCCGAAGCACCGACGGCGACCCAGGCCGCGTGCACGTGCAGCAGCCCGCGCAGGCGCGGGATCACCTCGTCGGTGACGAATCGCGGCGATTCCATCCCAACGAGGCTACTCGCCCTCCGGTTTGTCGAGCCGATCTCGCCGTGCCGTCGCCGCGCCGCTGCCTGGATCGATGCCGACGAGGTCGGCTGCGAGCGGCTTGAAGCCGCCGCTGACGGTGTAGCTCAGCCGCGCGAGCCCGACGTCGGTCGCCTCGTCCGAAAGGTTGCCCGTACCGCCGCCGCCGATCGAGCCGCCGTTGACGACGGTGACCGGGCCCTGGCGCGTCAGCGCCGGCTTGTGCGTGTGGCCGACGACGAACACGAGCGGCTGCTCGGGCGGCACGAGGTCGAGCTCCTCGAGCGTCTTCGCGATCAGGGCGGGCTCGTGCACGAGCACGACGTCGACCTTGCCGACGAGCGGCCGCATCCACTTCGCGAACGAGTCCAGTTGCGCCTGCCGAGGGCTCCGCCTCGAAGCGGTCGCGGTAGTCCTCCGAAGCGCGGCGCTGGAACGGGTCGGCGTAGCCGGCGACGCGCAGGCCGGCGATCTCGTTGATCACGGGGCCGTAGCCGCCGCCGCGCTTGAGCCGGCCGAACTCGGTCAGCACGATCGCGCCGTCGTCGGCCAGCTCCTGCGCCGAGCGGTCGGAGTCGTGGTTGCCGGTGACGAACACGAACGGCTTGCCGATCTCCGCGACCTGTGCCACGAGCGCAGTCTCGAGCGGCGAGCCGCGGTCGGACAGGTCGCCGGCGAAGAAGACTGGCCCGTCCCCGGCCGCGCGCTCGAGGATCGGCAGCGAGATGACGTTGTTGTGCAGGTCCGACGCGATCGTGATCCGCGGTGCGCCCTCGACCGGCGTGCGGTTGGCCGGCTCGGTGACCAGCCGGGCGAGGCCGACGAGCTGCGCGTCGAGCTCCTGGTCGAGCGCGCGGCCCGAGCGGCGCACGGACGAGACCGCGTCGAGCGCGCGCGGGATGTCGGCGCCGTAGGCGTAGTACTGGGGCGTGTCGATCTGCCCGCGCGGCGGCAGCAGCACGACGAGCGCGACGGCCAGGCCGAGCGCGGTGATCGCAGCCGCCGCGACCGTGTAGCGCAGCCGCGGCCCGACGCGGTGGCGGACCGCGAACGCCGCCAGCAGGCCGAGCGCGAGCGCGCAGAGCGAGACGACGAGCACGAGCATGCGCAGGTAGGAGGCGATCGCGTCGCGCGCCTCCCCGCGCACGTCGCCGACGTCGAGCTCGGCGCCGTCCGCGAGCCGCTGCAGCGAGGCGCGGTCGACGGTGCGCACGTCGACGCGCAGGCGCACCGGCAGCCGGATCGCCTCGAAGCGCGCGCCCCAGTCGACGAGCGGCACGTAGACGTCGAGCGCGCCCTTGTGGCCGGGGGAGACCGACAGCCGGACCTCGCCGACGGACAGCGTGCGGACCTGGCTGTAGGAGACGAACGCGAGATAGCCGCCAGCGAGCGCCGCGGCGACCACCGCGGTGATCGTCAGCGCGCGCGCGGCGACGCGCCACGGGCGGCCGTGGCGGGCGGGCGCGGCGGGTGCCGTGCTCTCGCGCAGCGTGCTCGCCATGTCTCCATGGTGTCAGCGAGCGGCGAGGAAGTCGCGCAGCGCGTCGCGCGTCGACCAGAACGCGAGCTCGTCCCAGGGCAGGCTGTCGCGGTTCGAACGCCCGCACCTCGGTGGCCTCCTCCGTCGTGCGCGGGCGGTCCGTCGTGCGCGCCGCGTAGACGATCAGCACGACGCGCTCCTCCGCGCGGCTGTAGACGCCGACGAGCGCGCCGAGCTCGATCGCGATGTCGAGCTCCTCGCGGGTCTCGCGGTGCGCGGCTTCCTCGACGGACTCGCCGAGGTCGACGAAGCCGCCGGGGAACGTCCACAGGTCCTTGCCCGGATCGAAGGCGCGGCGGAGAAGGACGATCTCGCCGTTCGCGGTGACCGGGATCGCGGCGGCGACCGGCTTGGGGTTGTAGTAGGCGCCGTAGCCGCAGTGCGGGCAGGCGATCGAGCGCGGGTAGTCGACGTCGGCCGGCTGCGCGCAGCGCGGGCAGAAGCGGGCCTCGCGCAGCGCGGGATTGAGCTCGGTCAGGAGAACCGCTCCTCGTAGAGGTGCACGGAGCCGACCGAGGCGAAGCCGAGTCGCTCGTACACGGGCCGGCCGGCGGCGCTCGCCTGGAGGCTGGCGGTCTGCTGTCCGCGTGCGCGCGCGTCGAGCAGGAGGCGCTGGAGGGTCTGCCGGCTGAGGCCTTTTCGCCGCGCGTGCGGGAGGGTGGCGACGAGCCACACGGCGGTGTCGCTGCCGACGTCGAACGCCATCGCGACGGACGCGATCTCGTCGTCGTGCTGCGCGCCGTAGGTGAGGACGCTGCCGGGAAGCCCCGCGATGGCGGGGGCGAGCTTCGGCTCGGTCGAGCCGTACGCGAGGTCGTTGACGCGGCCCACCGTCACGAGGTCCGGCTGCTGGTTCGCGGGCGCGTCGTCGAACGGGAGCTCGTCGAGGTGCGCGACCATCGCGGCGGGGCGGCTGTCGAGGAACATGCCCTGTTCGAGCGCGCGTTCTGCGGCGCGGTCGTCCTGCGGATCGGTCCACAGCCCCCACTTGTGGGCGCCCGCTTGCCGGAACCTGTGCGCGAGTTTGTCCAGGCCCGCGGGCGTGGTGACCGGATCGACGGCGATCGCGACGTTCATCAGCGACGACGTCGGCACCGCCGGCATCACCGACGCGACCATCCCGTGCTCCTCGACCAGCGTCGCGCGCGGCCCGTGCTCTCCGAACAGTCTCACCTGGGCCACCATCCCGGCCCACTGCGCGGCGTAGAGCGTGGCCTCGGGCATCCGCGAACGCTACCCTGCCGACGGCACCGGAGATCGTCAGATGGAACTCGAGCGCGTCCTGACCTACCGCTTCTCGATTCGTGGACCGCTCGAGAGCACGGAAGGGTCCCCGCACGGGACCCGGCAGTACTGGGAGATGACCAGCGGAACGCTCGAGGGCGAAGGCGTGAGGGCGTCGATCGCGATGCCGGGAGGCGACTGGTACACGGCTTCCTCCGATGGCTTCGGCCGTCCCGACGTGCGCGTCAGCTGGTGACGGACGACGGCGCGCTCATCCTGATGAGCTACACCGGGTTGGTCGAGCAGACCGACAAGTTCGTCAGCGCCGCGGCGAACGACGAGCCAACCGAGTGGGACGATCAATACATGCGCTTCGCGGTGACGTTCGACACCGGCGCAGAGAAGTACACGTGGTTGAACAAGCACCTGTTCGTCGCCCGAGGGCACATCCTCGGAACGACGGAGCTCGAGTACGAGATCTACCGCGTCACCTGATCGCCCCACGCGCGAGCGTCAGACGGTGAACGACGGGGTATCGAAGTGGAGAGCTCGCTCCTCGTAGCGCGACAGCAGGGCGAGCGCTTGCGGCTCGAGAACCGGCCCCTCGTAGTCGTCCCCGGCGAACTTGCGGATGTCATCGAGTGAGTCGAATCGCGTCAGGGTGACGAACGCGACCTCGTCGCGCTCGGGGCGGCGCAGCACATCCGCGCCCCGGAAGCCCGCGATGCTGCGCATCGACGGAAACAGCTCGCCCAGGAGGAACTGCTCATACGCGTCGGCGTCCTCGATCGCCGTCCAGCCCCGCCACAGCCGTGTGATCATGCTCCGGAGTTCTAACGAGGAGGCTGAGGCGAGTGGACGACAAGATCAACCTTGCCGAGAAGTTCGCTCTGCTGGAGCGCCCGTACGAACCCGGCATCGTCGGCTATCTCAACGACTACAAGTTGCAGATCGTCAAGGTCACCGGCCGCTTCGTGTGGCACAAGCACGACGAGACCGATGACTTCTTCCTCGTGATGCGCGGCAGATTGACAATCCACCTTCGCGACCGCGACGTCGACCTGCGAGCAGGCGAGCTGTTCGTCGTTCCTCGTGGCGTCGAGCACTGTCCGGAGGCCGACGAGGAGACGCATGTCCTGCTGATCGAGCCGAAGGGCACGATCAACACGGGCGACGCCGGAGGGGCGCTGACCGCCGATCCCCGCGAGCTGTGAGCGGGCGCTCGTACTTCGCGACGCCCTAAACTGGACGCAACATACGGTCCAGCGAGCCGCATCGCTGTTCGCCCTCCGCAGTATGGTGCGCAGGGCGGGCGGGTTGAATCCCGTCTGTTGGTTTGATGAAGGTGCGGATTTGCAGGTCTTTGCGCCCTCTTAGCTCAGTTGGTAGAGCACTTCCATGGTAAGGAAGGGGTCGACGGTTCGAGTCCGTCAGAGGGCTTCGAGAAACCCGCTGGAAACGGCGGGTTTTTCTTTGCGTCTGGGCTGTTGACGCGGTGTCGGTGAAACGCGCTGGGCCGCGTTTGGGCCACGTTAGAAGTAAGTAGGTGCTGTTCGCTGCAGGCAAGAGCACGGGCGGCAAGCCGACGAGTGCTGCTTGGCGCGACTTCCGATAGCCGGCGCGTGGTACCGGGCACTATCGGAAATGCCTCACACGAGGAGCCGGCGCCGACGGTCAGCGTCGATGTCTCATCGGACGAAGCGTTCAGCTTCGGGACGGTTGTGTCGAGCAGCCCCAGGCGAAATCAATCAGGTCAGCGTCCGGTACACGAGCGAGTAGAGAGCGATCACGTCAGATCCAGCGCCGAGTGGTCCGCTTGTAGGCCAGGTAGTCCTCGCCGAAGAGCCGCTCGAGGTACCGCTCCTCGCGCGCGATCACTCCGTACTGGACCACCAGCATCGCCGGCGCGAGCATCAAGAGCGCCCACGGCGCCGCCGCCGCAAGCGTGATTCCGATGTAGGTGATCGCCATGCCGAGATAGGCGGGATTGCGGCTGAACCGGTACGGCCCATCCGTAGCGAGCGCCGTCGAGGGCCTATACGGATTGGCATCGGTGCCGACCCGCTTGAACGCGGACTCGAACGAGATCATCAGCGCGACGCCGGCGACGATCACGACGGCTCCAATCCACTGGACCCACCCCCGAAGCTCGGCTCCCGGCATCAGCCACTCGAACGCAAACCCGAGCCCTAGAAATGCCAGGTAGATGACCGGCGGAGGCGCGATGACGCCCGCCGTCCCGCGCTTCTGCCCGGGCTGCCCCTCCGCGGTCACTGCGGCGATATTCCCATGCGACCCGATGAGGAGGAAGCAATTACGCTCGGAGCACCTCCCAACGAGTGCTGCAATGCGCGACGAGCAGCAGCGTGCAGTGTCGATATGTACTTGCTCTGCTGCGGCAGGATGGTTCGCGCGTTCTCGCCGTGCTCCGCGCGGAAGCCGGGTGAGAGCGCGCGCGTGGCGCGCCCTCACCCGGGCGCGGTGTCAGCGCGCGCGCGGCGTCGGCGGGGCCGGCAGCGTGACCTTCCAGATGTCGATCGCGTTGCGGCCGCGTTCGCCGAGGTTGAAGTCGGCGGCGGCGCCCCAGTATGTCCAGGTGCCGTCCCTGTTCTTGCGGGTCTTGAAGACGTGCGATGTCCACTCGTTGGCGTTGGCCGGGATGAAGTAGCCGGCCTCCTTGAGTGTCACCGTGCCGTCGCGATTCTCGGTGAAGTCGATCACCTGCGTGCCCTGCGAGTACCAGCCCATGAAGATCCGGTTCTGGCCGGGGATCTGCTGGAACACGTGGGCGGTGCAGACCGTCGCCTGGCCGCCAGTTCGGATCGGCGCGCGGTAGATCGCCTTCTCGCCGTCGGGCGTCCGGGCGTACGCGGTGTGCGCCTCTCCGGCGGTGGACGGGGTCGCCTGCCGCAGTGCGTCGGCCTTGTAGAAGTGCACGCCGCCGTTGCCGGTCTTGTTGTCCGCGACCGAGGAGCATGAGGCGCCCGGTGGGAGCACGCCGCCGCCGCGCTCGTCGGTCGCGATCAGCAGCCTGCGCGACTCCGAGTACTCGGCCTCGTGGTCGAAGTCGATGTCCTGGGTCGAGTCGTAGTCCGGCGTGACGGCACCGGTCGCCGACTCGCGGCCCATGTGGAACACCGATCCGAGGTAGTTGACGCCCTGCAGCGACGGTGCGCCGCTCTGGAGCCACTTCGAGACGATCAGGTCGTCGCTACCGAGGCCGGAGCCGTCGACGCAGTCGGTCACCTTGGCGCCGGTCGGGAAGGCCGTCGAGGCGCTGTCACGGACCGTGCAGGGCAGCGGCGTCCCGAACGGGCGGTCGTCGCTGAAGTCGCGCGGCGTACCGTCGTCGTCGAACGCGCCGCTTACGTCGAGCACGATCAGCGCGCCGCCGCTGCCGCAGGTCAGGCGATCGTCGGCGTAGATCTCGAGCTCGTGGCAGCCGTAGATGCTGCTCTTATTGGTGTGGCCCTGCGCCATCGTGACGTCCGGATAGCGGTAGCGGAAGACCTCCGGCCGGCAGCTCGCGCGCTTCTGCGCGGTCGTCGTGCCCGCCGGGAAGTTCATGCACGAGGACATGTCGACCACCTCGAAGCCGTCGAGCGCGAAGCCGCCGGTCTCGTTGGAGCGCTTGCCGTCGGACGACACGCTGACGCTGTCGGAGGTGACGGCGTAGGCGATGTGCGGCCGCTTCGGGTCGATGTTGACCGTGTGCGCCTCGCCGATGTGCGAGGTCAGGCCGATCTCGACCGGGTTCTCCGGGTCGGTGACGTCGATGATCTCAAGCCCGCCACGCTTGTCGCTCACGCCGGCCTGCGACACGCCGCCGAAGAACTGGCTGTCGTGGCAGCGGCCCTGTGCGTCGGTCGCGTCGACGACGATCTGCGCGTCGCCCCGCGCGGCCGACCGGTTCGTCGCGTTCAGAATGGTCCCGCCCTTCGGCGATGCCTCGACGTCGTGCTGCAGGCCGAGCGCGGCCGCCTCGTTGGCGACGCACGACGCGGTCGGCGCCTGCGCGACGATCTCCGGATCGATCCGCTCGCCATCGGTCAGCCGTACGAGCGTCTGCCCGCCGCCGTTCGGCGCGACGCCAAGCGTGCCGGCCGACAGGAACGTCTCGCCGCCGCTTCTGAAAAAGTCCAGATCGCTGTGCGGATTGCCCGTCACGATGCTGTCGACGAACTCCCACTGCGCGCCCGGGCCTCCATACTGGGCCTGCTTCACCGGCGCGGGCGGCGGCGTCAGCGACGGCGGAGCGTGATCGAAGAGCTCATGGGCGCCGGCGATCCCCGGCAGGGCGACGACGCCCGCCACCAGCGCGAAGACCCAAGTTCGTGCGAGAAGTCTCATGCACGCGAGAACGCAGGCACGCACCATTTTCTGGCGGTCGCACCACCTCGCGCGTGTGCCAATAATGACCAGGACCGCCGGCAAAGGGATCGCGCGCTCGGGCGCGGTGCCGCTGGCCCGCGGTCTCGGCGTGGCGCGTCGACACCACGGTCATGCCGCTCAGGTTCATCCGAGGCAGTGGTCTGACCGGCCCGGTCGCGACTGCCGGTTTGCGCGCGAAGCGGTAAGAGGCGGCGAAGGACCTGGTTGGGATTTCTCCCGTTTGCCCGTGGGATTGGATCGCGCTCCTCCGTCATCGCCCGACCGGCTGTGCGAGTCTCCGCGGCATGGCGCACGACGTGATCAGCACACCGCGGCTGCAGGCGGCGCTCGACCGGATCCGCCCGGTAATCGAGGCTCTGCCCGGCGCGTTCGAGAAGCTCTCGCACGGATCGCCGACGTTCTTCGTCGGCGAGGGACGCACTGCCCGGACGTTCGCGTCGCTGCACGACGAGCGCGAGTGGGGCGAGGGGCGCCTGTGCTTGTGGCTCGCCGCGCCAGAGGGCATGCAGGAGGGCGTCGTGGCCGGCGACCCGGTCCGCTGGTTCGTGCCGCCGTACGTCGGCCATCGGGGCTGGGTCGGTCTGCGCCTCGACCTGCCTGACACCGACTGGGAGGACGCCGCTGGCGCGCTGGAGGACGCGCACGCGTTGATGGCGGACCGCGTGCGCTGATGGGAAGCGCACCCAGTCGCCGAGTGCTGCAATGCGCGGATAGCGAGAGCGCACTCAGCGTGCGCGAAGGCTCCCATTAGTCGTCCGGTGCGAGCGTCTTACGCTCGCGTGCTGTCGCGACCGCTTGCAGGGACCGAGCGCTCTCGCCTGAGTGCTCCCTCGAGGCGAGAGGAGTACTTTCGGCCCGAGCGCTCGGCATACGCGATAGCGAACTCCGGCCCTACCTGCGGAACGCTCGCAGGAGCCCGCTCGCGCGGGCGAGTCGCTCCTGCCGGCGGCGGACGGTGTCGCCGATGAGCCAGAACATCGGGGGCCAGAGCCCGACGAAGATCGCACGCCGTTCAGCGTTGCCACGCTCATCCTCACCGATGGTCTTGGCGCGGATCCAGAGCGTGATGCACAGCGCGATCGAAGCGAGTGAAGTGGCGTAGAGATGCTCGCTGCGAAGCGGCACGGATTCCGGGAGGTTCGGCGTCATAGGACCAGGCAGCTTGACGCAAGCGCATGGTGAACGTCCCGATGGGTAAGCATCCAGGCGTGCCGCGGAGGCAATCCTTCCCATTGCGCTTCAGGACCGCCGCCCGCTGGCCGGGTGGTATGGCCCTCACGGCTTGGAGCTACTTCTGGCGCACCACCGCGGTCCACCGGTGGGAGATGATCGGCTCCCCCTCAGAGGACGCGGCGCCAGACCTTCCTGCGGACGTCGATCGCGACGATGTGCAGGAGACCGGCGACGGAACCGGGCCGCTCCTGCACCGCATCTACCGCACACGGATCGTTGGAGGTGAGCTCGGACCGGACGACCTCATGGACCGGATCGCCGCAGATCTCGATGCCATCGCGCCGTCCGAGTTCGCCACGTTCCAGAAGCTCGGCGGCGACGGACCGCTCGCGGTCGGCGATGAGTACGTCGTGCGGATGCCCGGGCCCTGGGACGGGCCGGTGCGGGTGGTGGGCCGCTGGCCCGGCGGCTTCCGCCTTGCGACGCTGACCGGCCATCTCGAGGCCGGCCAGATCGAGTTCCGTGCGCGCACCGATCGTCGCGGCCTCGAGTTCACGATCGAATCGTGGGCTCGCAGCGGCGACTGGTTGTCAGACCTCATGTACTCGCACCTGCGGCTGGCCAAGGAGGTCCAGCTGCACATGTGGACCTCTGTGCTCGAGCGCGTGATCAAGCTCGCACGAGGCACGATGGAAGGCGGGGTCGTCATCACCACCCGCCGGGTCGAGGCCGGCGGTCGACGCGAGGACGGCGTGGCGAGCACCGCGAGCCGGCGGGCGCGCCACCGACTGGCCGCGCTCTCGCAACGCGGCGTGAACTTCGATGCCTCGAGGACCGCGGACTACACGAGCTCGACCGGCTGGCACGTCGACGATCTGGTCCAACCGCTGCCACACGAGGCTCCCGGACCCCCCGAGCATGACGGTACCTGGGAGCTGGCCCGCCGGCTCATGGTCGATTACCAACTCGCCAATCCGGGCACGGTCCGCGCGGTCTACGACCCGGCGGCACCGCTGAAAGGTCGCGACATGCTCCTCCAGATCCGTTTCCTGTCGGTCCGGTTCGCCGTCGGCGTACGGGTCAGCGAGGTCTATGAGGACGAGCGTGTGGTCGACGGGTCCCGCGCACACGTGACCGGCTGGGCCTATCAGACGCTGGACGGCCATTTCGAGCAGGGCGAGATGCATTACCAGGTCTGGAAATGGATCGACTCGGGCGATGTCGAGTTCCGCCTGCACGCCGTCTCCAAGACGGCGGACACAGGCCCATGGCTGCTGCGAACCGGCTTCCGGTTGCTCGGCCGCACGAACCAGCTGCGCTTCTACCGCCAGATCTGCCGGAGAGTCCGCCGACTGACGGAGGCCACGCTCGAAGCTCGCCGAGCGGCAGAGACGGCCTGATCCGTGACGCGCTCGCGCCGGCGACGCCCCGCGTCGTGATCCTGGGCCAGTCTGCGCCGTACTAGGTGGACTTCAAACGATCTGGGGGCCGGACATGGCGAGAGTGCGCACAATCGACGGGTGGTCATCCATCCGCCAGCCGAAGGCCGGGACGTCATGACGCGACAGGACCTGGGCGTGAGGTTGTTCTTGCTCGCTGCCGTCGTGTCGTTCCTGCTCTCGATCGCGCTCTGGTTCACCGACAATCGGGACGAGGGCCTGTTCGTCGGGCTGTGGGTGCCGTCGATCCTCGCGGCCGGCGGCTTCTGGATGGCTGCGGTCGAACGCGATGACCGATCTCGACGTCCTGCTCGCCGTCGCAGGGCTCGCGGTGACGGTCCTCGTCGTGGCCGGGATGATCCTCATTACGCCGCAGGGCGCGGTCGATGCTCTCGACGACGTGACCGACCCGCAGGGCGCAGAGCTGAGCCGAGCCGATGCGATCGACCGCTCCCACACGGCCGCGGACCGCCGGTGACGGGGTCGACCGGATGAGCGCCAGAGCGACGCTGAGGGACAGCTGGCGTCGCGGACAGCGTGGCTGGCCCGCGAGGTTCCCGGTCGTCCAGTTGCCCAACGCGCCGCTGTGGGTCGCGTTCGGCGACCTGGACGACCGGGACTCTCGCGGGCCAGCCACGCTGTCCGCGACGCCAGCTGCGTCCCTCAGCGCCGCTCTTTCAGCTTATCCAGTCACCGGCGGTCCGCGGCCGTGTGGGAGAGGTCGATCGCATCAGCTGCTGCAGCTGCCAGCTCTGCGCCCTGCGGGTCGGTCACGTCGTCAATTGCATAGACCGCGCCCTGCGGCGTAATGAGGATCATCCCGGCCACGACGAGGACCGTCACCGCGAGCCCTTCGACGGCGAGCAGGACGTCAAATTCGGTCATCGCGTTCGCACCGCGGCCATCCAGAAGCCGCCGGCCGCGAGGATCCGCGGGAGCCACAAACCGACGAACAGGCCCTCGTCCTGATTGTCGGTGGCCCAGAGCGCGATCGAGAAGCAGGAACGACACGACGGCAGCGAGCAAGAACCTGCTCACGCCCAGGTCCTTGTCGCGTCATGACGTCCCGGCCTTCGGCTGGCGGATGGATGACCACCCGTCGATTGTCGAGCACTTCTGCGCCATGTCCGGCCCCCGATCGTTTGAAGTCCACCTAGTACGGCGCGAGGCTGGCCCTAGCGAATGGGCGCGGGGCGTCGCCGGCGCGAGCGCGTCACGGATCAGGCCGTCTCTGCCGCTCGGCGAGCTTCGAGCGTGGCCTCAGTCCAGCGGCGGGCTCTCCGGCAGATCTGGCGGTAGAAGCGCAGCTGGTTGGGCGCTGCAGCCGAGCAACCGGAAGCCGGTTCGCAACAGCCATGGGCCTGTGTACCGCCGTCCTGGAGACCGCGTGCAGGCGGAAACTCGACATTGCACCGAGTCGATCCATTTCCAGACCTGGTAATGCATCTCGCCCTGCTCGAAA